>JAGRPI010000023.1 GCA_019449635.1 Candidatus Ferrigenium bremense | reverse complement strand
CTTTGCTGCAGATTTTATCGGTGTCTGTTTTTGAGAAAACCCAACTATCTCAAGCTCTTGCGGGAGGTGGGCTATTTCAAGATCAGACAGAATTTGTTAACCAACTAAATTTGTTCGATTTTTAACCGGACACTACTGATTTAAGCTAACAGTTGATAATCGGGCGATTGTATCCATGAGAGTTACACAGCACATTCCAGATCAGAGTGCCCGTATCAAAAACTCAGACTATGCGCCGGCTTTTTCGGAGATATGCCGGATGCCCGCCAGGGAAAAATCCGCGATGTGCCCGGCCAAGGCTTCAATTTCCTTGCGGCCGTAACGCAACCTGGGGTGCAGGCGTTGCAGCACCGGGTGGGAATGGCGGTAATACAGGCATTGGCCGAGGATGCTGTGCATGCAACGGCGCAACTCGGCTTCTTCAGTCTTTTCTCCGGCGATTTCGCGCAACAGCTTGTACAGGAATTCATGCAGCGGGGCGATGGCTTCGCGGACGATCTTGTCCAGCGCGGGCGTGGGATCGGCCAGTTCGCGCGCCATGATCCGGCATGACAGCGAACCGTTCGTTTCGTCCAGCAGCATCAGCAAGAAGTCGCGGATAAACAGGCGCAGCCGCACCTCCGGATCGCCGTCGGCTTTGATATTGGCGAGTTGCAAGGCCTTGAGCGACGCGAAATTCAGAGTTTCGGCGAGCAGGCCGTCCTTGCTGCCGAAGTGGTAATTCACTGCCGCGACGTTCGCCTCGGCGCGGCGGCAGATATCGCGCACCGTCGTCCCCTGGAAGCCATGCTGCGAAAATGCCTCGCGTGCCGCGTCCAGCAGCCGCGTGCGGGTTTGCTCGCTGGCGGTTCTGGCTTGCTGCATCATTTGCCGGTCCCCTTCGTTGCGCTGCCCTGCCCGGCAAGCGCCTTGTAGAGCTGTGCGGCGGCCGACAGCTGGATGCGGCGCACCTGCAACGCACTTTGTTGTGCGGCGAACGATTCGCGCTGCGCATCCAGCACTTCCAGATGGCTGGCGATGCCCACCCCGTAGCGCGCTTCCACCAGGCGCAGGCGCTGGTTCTGCGCGTCGGCATTGGCCTGCTGCGCGGCAAGCTGTTCGGCGAGTTTCTCGCGCGCATTCAGCAAATCCGCCACTTCACGGAACGCTTGCTGGATGGTTCTTTCATATTCGGCGACCGCGATGACCTTGCGCGCTTCGGCGACATCCACATTGGCGGAGGTGCGTCCTGCGTCGAACAGCGGCAACGTGAGCGCAGGCTGGAAACTCCATGCCCCGCTGCCTGCATCGAACAGCCCGGCCAGGGTGCGGCTGGCTGTGCCGACGCTGCCGGTCAGCGTGATGCGCGGCAGGAAAGCCGCGCGTGCCGCACCGATGTTCGCATTCGCAGCGATCAGCTTCTGTTCGGCGGACAATACGTCGGGGCGTTTCAGCAACACCTCGGCAGGCAATCCGGCGAGCAGGCCGGGGTTGATGTCCTGCCCGGCCAGGCTGCGCGCAGCAGGCAAGTCTTTCATCTGCGCCACCGGCTGCCCGATCAGCAAGTCGAGCAGGTTTTCGGCGGCGGCTTGTTGCTGTTCCAGATTGGCGCGCTCGGCTAACGCGGCCTGATATGCGCCATCCGCCTGCAGGAAATCCAGGTCGCTGGAAACGCCCAGGTCGCGGCGGCGCGAGGTCAGCTCGCGGGTTTCGCCGCGCGCTCTGGCTGTTTCCGCGGCGAGTTGCGCGCGTTCACGCATTTCCAGCAGCGACAGGTAGGCATTCGCCACGTCGGCGATCAGCGACAGGCGGAAGGCGCGCTGCGCGGCTTCGGTGGAGAGGTAGCTGGCCTTGGCGGCCTCGCTCAGGCTGGCGACCCGTCCCCAGAAATCCAGTTCGAACGACACCAGGCTGATGCCCACGTCATAGCGCTGCGAGTGCAGTGCATTGGGGCTGAATGCCGATGCACCCGCCGGCGTCAGCGAGGCGTTGCGTCCGGCAATCACGTTGAAGTTGGGCAGCCGGTCGGCCTGCTGGATGCCGTATTGCGCGCGCGCCTCGGCGATGCGCGCGGTGGCGATGCGCAGGTCGCGGTTGTTTTCCAGCGCGGCGTTTATCATGGCTTGCAGACGCGGGTCGGTGAAGTAATCCGGCCAATCGACCAGCACGATTTCCCTGGTGATCTTCAGCTTCACGCTATCCGGCCACGCGGCGGGAACCGGCGCGGCGGGGCGCTGGTAGTCGGGCGTCAGCGAACAGCCTGCCAGCACACTCAACAAAAAAGTTCCTGCAAGACATTTGCTTGAACCACGAAGGGCATGAAAGTCTTTCCATGTCACGCTTCGTCTTTCTTTGTGCGCTTCGTGCACTTCGTGGTGCAAGGTTTTTTCCAGAACATCAGTCATGTTGTTCCTCCTCGTGCTTGCGCGCATGCCCCGGAAAGATGCGCCGCACCGCCATGAAGAACACCGGCACCAGGAAGATGGCGAACACGGTGGCGGCGACCATGCCTCCGATGACGCCGGTGCCGATGGCGTGGCGGCTCTCGGCGCCTGCGCCGGCAGAGATGGCCAGCGGGAATACGCCGGCGATGAAGGCGATGGAAGTCATCAGGATCGGACGCAGGCGCAGGCGGCAGGCCTCCAGCACCGCATCGAGACGTTCGCGCCCCTCGTCTTCGAGGCGGCGTGCGAACTCGACGATCAGAATGGCGTTCTTCGCGGCCAGCCCGATGATGGCGATCAGCCCGACCTTGAAATACACATCGTTGGGCAGGCCGCGCAGCTCCACCGCGACCAGCGCGCCGAACACGCCGAGCGGCACGGCCAGCATCACCGCGAGCGGGATCGACCAGCTTTCATACAGCGCGGAGAGCACCAGGAACACCACCAGCAGCGATACGCCGAACAGCAGCGGCGCCTGCTGGCCGGAGACTTTTTCCTCGGACGAGATGCCAGACCACTCGAAGCCGATTCCCGGCGGCAGTTTCTGCGCGATGGTTTCCATCGCGGCGAGCGCCTCGCCGCTGGATACGCCCGGCGCGGTCGCCCCGGAGATCTTCATCGCCGCGACGCCGTTGTAACGGTCGAGTTTGGCCGAGCCTGCGACCCACTTGGTGCGGACGAACTCGGAGAGGCGCACCATGCGCCCGGCATTGTTGCGCACCGCGGTGCGCAACAGGTCGGCTTCGCTGCGGCGCGTCGTTTCCTCGGCCTGCATCTGCACGCGCAGCACCCGCCCCTGGCGCACGAAGTCGTTGATATAGGATGTGCCGAGCAGCGATTGCAGGGTGTCGTTGAGGTCGGTGGCATTGATGCCCAGCGTTTCCGCCTTGTCGCGGTCGATGTCGAGGAACAGCTGCGGCGCGGGTTCCTGGCCTTCGGGGCGCACGGCGGTCAGGCGCTTGTCGCCCATGGCCATGCCGAGCACCTGGTTGCGCGCCTCGAGCAGTTTTTCGCGCCCGACCCCGCCGCGGTCCTGCAGGCGGAAGTCGAAGCCGCCGGCCGAGGCGAGCTCCGGGATCGCCGGCGGATTGATGGCGAACAGCATGGCCTGCTTCATGCGGAAGAACTCCATGTTGGCGCGCTTGATCAAGACCTGCGCCGAGTTTTCGTTGCCCGGCCGGTCGTCCCAGTCCTTGAGCCTGATGAAGGCGAGCGCCATGTTCTGGCCGTTGCCGAAGAAGGAAAAGCCCAGCACGCCGATCACCTTGTCCACCTGCGGCTGTTTCAGGTAGAACTGCTCGACCGCTTCCAGCACGGCCTGCGATCTTTCGCGCGTCGCCGCGGGCGGCAACTGGATGGCGGTGACGATGTAGCCCTGGTCTTCCTCCGGCAGGAAGCTGCCGGGCAGTTTGATGTAGGTCCAGACGGCGATCGCGACGATCACCGCGTAGATCGCGAGGGAGCGCAGCAGCCGGCGCACGGTGTAATTGACCCCGCCGACGTAGCCTGCCGTGACGCGTTCGAAGAAACGGTTGAAGCGGCCGTGGAAACCGCGCTCCAGCTCTGCCGGATCGTGCTTGAACAGGCTCGCGCACAGCGCCGGCGTGAGCGACAGCGCGAGGAACGCGGAGAACGCCATGGTCACCACCAGCGTGACGGCGAACTGGCGGTAGATCGCGCCGGTGGAGCCGCCGAAGAACGCCATCGGCACGAACACCGCCGAGAGCACCAGCGAAATGGCGATGATCGCGCCGGTGATCTCCTTCATCGCCACGCGCGTCGCCGCGCGCGCATCGAGATGCTTGGTGCGCATGTTGCGCTCGACGTTTTCCACCACCACGATGGCATCGTCCACCACGATGCCGATCGCCAGCACCATCGCGAACAGCGTCAGCACGTTGATCGAAAAACCGAAGGCATACAGCCCCAGCAGCCCGCCCATCAGCGACACCGGCACGACGACGGCGGGAACCAGCGTGGTACGCCAGCTGCCGAGGAAGATAAACATCACCAGCACCACCAGCGCCGCCGCTTCCACCAGGGTGATCACCACTTCGCGGATGGACAGCTCGATGAAGCGCGTGGTGTCGTAGGGCACCACCCAGTCCACGCCCTGCGGGAAGTAGCGCGACAGTTCCTGCATCCTGGCGCGCACGCCTTGCGCGGTCGCCAGCGCGTTCGCTCCCGGCGTGATGCGTATCGCCATGCCGGCGATCGGCTGACCGTTGAGGCGCGCGGTGCGGCTGTAGTCCTGCGCGCCCAGTTCGACGCGCGCAATGTCCTTGAGCCGCACGGATGAGCCGTCCGGGTTGGCGCGAACTAGAATCTCGCCGAATTCTTCCGGAGTGGCGAGGCGTCCGCGGCTGCCGAGCACGGCGTTGACCTCCTGTCCCGGTGCGGAGGGCAACTGTCCCACTTCGCCGAGCGGCAGCAGCGCGTTCTGCGCGCGCACCGCGCGGCCGACATCGGCGGGGGAGAGCGTGTAGGCTTCCAGCCGGTCCGGCTTGAGCCAGATGCGCATCGAATATTCGGTGCCGAACAGCAGCACCTCGCCGACGCCGGGCACGCGCAGCAGCGGCTCCAGCACGCTGGCGGTGGCGTAGCTGCCGAGGTCGACGGCGTCCAAGCGGCCATCCTGCGAAGCCAGCGCGACTACCATGATGAAGTTGCGCCCGGCGCGGGTCACCGTCACGCCGAGCCGCCGCACATCGTCCGGCAGGCGCGCTTCCACGCGCTTGATGCGGTTCTGCGCCTCGACCGAGGCGAACTGGATGTCGGTGCCGGGGCGGAAAGTCAGCGACACCTGCCCGGAGCCCACCTGCGAACTGGATTCCATGTAGAGCAGGTTTTCGATGCCGTTCATCTCCTGCTCGACCAGTTGCACTGCGCTCTGTTCGACCACCTGCGCCGATGCGCCGGGATAGGTGACGGAAATGTTCAGCGTGGGCGGTGCCACCGACGGATATTGTGAAACCGGCAACGCGCGCAGCGCCAGGATCCCGGCGAACGTGATGAGGATGGCGATGACCCAGGCGAAGATCGGGCGGTCGATGAAGAATCTGGCGAACATGTGTGAACCTCTATAAATTCATTTTGCGGGCGAATCGCGGCGTCGCGTGCTCGCTCATTCCTCGTCTATCAATCCGATATGCCTCGTCATTCGCTGCGCGTCTCCTTGCGCTTCGTCCCGCAAAATGAATTTCTAGAGGCTCCCATAGGAACTCCTATGGCTTCCCGTTCGCCGCAGGCGCTGCGGTTTTGTCTGCGCCAGGACCGCCCGCAGGGCGAGCGTCCGGCGGCGTACCCATTGCGGGTGCTTCCGCCTTCGGTGCGCCGTTCACCGGCACCGCTTTCACCGGCACGCCGGGACGCGCCTTCTGCAGGCCGTTCACGATGACCTGCTCGCCGCCCTTCAGGCCTTCGGCGATGATGAAATCGCTGCCTGCCATGCCGCCGGTCTTCACCGGCAGGGGCATTGCCACACAATTCGGAACAGCGGTTGATCCGGTTCCTGAAGACTGTGGCAAGCATCCCTGCGCCGGGTCGATCCCCGCAGGCGGGGCCCCTCGCCCAGCGGCTCCGGGCGCTACCTTGCCATCGGGAACCACGATCATCACGAACTGTCCCTGCGGATTGGCCTGCACGGCGCGCTGCGGCACGCGGATGGCATGGTCCGCGAGCGCCTGCGGGAAGCGCAGGCGCACGAACATGCCGGGCAGCAGTTCGCGTTGCGGATTGGGGAATTCGGCGCGCAGGCTGACCGCGCCGGTGGCCGGGTCGACCGCCATGTCGGTGAAGAATATTTTGCCGGCCTGCGGATAGACGCTGCCGTCTTCTTGCAGCATTTCCACGCTGGCGGATTCGGCCTGCTTGAGTTGGCCCGCCTTGACGGCCTGTCTCAGGCGCAACACATCCGCGCCCGGCTGGGTGAAGTTGACGTAGATCGGGTCGAGCTGCTCGATGGTCGCCAGCAGCGTGGCCTCGCCCTTTCCGACCAGCGCGCCTTCCGTCACCAGCGCGCGGCCGATGCGCCCGGAAATGGCGGCGGGTACGCTGGCGTTTTCCAGGTCTTCCTCGGCGCGGATCAGCGCGGCTTCGGCCTGCTTGGCCTGGGCCGCGGCCAGATCGTATTCCTGTCGGCTGACCGCCTTGATTTCCAGCAGCGGCTTGTAGCGTTCGACGGTCTGGCGCGCGATCATCAGGTCGGCTTTCGCCGCCTCGGCCGCCGCGCGATAGGTGCGCGCGTCGATCTGGAACAGGGGCGCACCCGCCTTGACATCGCTGCCTTCCTGGAACAATCGCTTCTCGACCACGCCCTCGACGCGCGCGCGCACCTGTGCCGTGCGGTAAGCCTGCAAGCGTCCCGGCAGGTCCTGCGTGAGCGTCGCGCTGCCCGCGGCGACCGTGATCACGTCCACCTCGGGCGGCGGCATTCCCGCGCCGGGCGCGCCCGGCGCGGCAGCTTTGTTGCCCCCGCCGCAGGCGGCCAGCAAGATTGTCAGGGTAAGGACGATGACGCGCAGTTTGGTGATATGAGCCATTTTATTTTTCCGTGATTTAAGTGCCTATTTCAGCAGGCTCTAGGCTTGGGCACCAGCAACGAACTGCCGTGCCGCTTCCGCCACGCGCTTGCCGAACTGCCGTGCGGTTTCGAGGTCGCCGGGCAGCATCTCTTCGGGCGATGCATCGGAAGGCGAAGTGGACATCGCGCCGCAGAACGAGCCGACGTAGTTGAGGTCATTGCGTTGCGCGGCCTTGCTGTTGGCGGGCATCATGCCGGTGCCGACCCAGACCATGCCGTGCTGCATCGCCAGCGTGAACAGGTAATGCAGCGTGGACAGCTTGTCGCCGTTCATCGTGGCGGAATTGGTGAACCCGGCGGCGATCTTGTTCTTCCATTTTTGCGTGAACCATGGCTTGGATGAGGCATCGGCGAATTTCTTGAACTGCCAGCTCACGCTGCCCATGTAGGTCGGCGAACCCATGATGATGGCGTCGGCCGCTTCCAGCGTCGCCCAGTCGCCCTCGCCGAGGTTGCCCTCCGCATCGATGGGGATCAGCGCCGCTCCCGCGCCCTGCGCGACGGCCTCGGCCTGCTTCTTGGTATGCCCGTAACCGCTGTGATAAACGACGACGACTTTAGTCATGCTGACCTCCCGGGTTGTGAAGCAGATCGAACCGTAACCGAACGGGCAGGGTATCAAACGCTTGTTTGAATGTAAAGCAACGGCCTGTCGGAACGGGCGCTCAGGTTATTCAGGCTGCTTGATCTGCAGCGCCAGTTGATACAGTTCATTGCGGCCTGCTCCGCTGATCCGGGTGGCGAGCTGCACCGCCTGTTTGAGCGGCAGCTCGTTGAGCAGGATCTCGAGGATATGCCTTGTTTCGGCAGGCAAGCCCTGTTGCGGTTCTGCGCCCGAGACCAGTACGACGAACTCGCCGCGCTGCTGGTTGCTGTCGGAAGCCAGCCATGCCCCGGCGTCGCGCAACGGGCAGGCATGTATCGTCTCGAACAGTTTGGTGATCTCGCGCGCCAGCACGATCCGACGCTCCCCGCCCAATACCGTGCATAGGTCGGCGACGCATTCGACGATGCGGTGCGGGGCTTCGTAAAACACCAGCGTGCAGGCCTGGTCGCGCAAGGATTCGAGCGCGACGCGGCGCGCGGCGGATTTGTTGGGCAAGAAGCCGTAGAACAGGAAATGCGGCTCCGCCATGCCTGCCGCAGACAAGGCAGCTATCGCAGCGTTCGCGCCGGGCACCGGGATGACGCGCAGGCCCGCTGCGCGCACCGCCTGCACCAGCAGCGCCCCCGGGTCGCTGACGGCGGGGGTTCCCGCGTCGCTGGCGAAGGCTACGCTTTGCCCGGCCTGGAGCAGCGCGACGATCTTTTCCGCGGCAGCGCGTTCGTTGTGCTGATGCACCGCCATCAGCCGGTTCGCGCCGATACCGTGATGCGTCAGCAGGTGTGAGGTGTCGCGCGTGTCCTCCGCCGCGACCACGTCCGCCGCCGCCAGCACATCCAGCGCGCGCAGGGTAATGTCACGCAGATTACCAATCGGGGTGGCAACTACATATAATGCTGGCTCCAATTTTTGTGGATGTTCGCTATGCAACGTATGTTCCTTTGGCTGTCGGCGCTGCTCGCACTATACGTGAGCGGTTTTGCCAGCGCCACCAGCGAACCGCTGCCGCCCGGCGACGACAAGCCCGTGCCGCATATCGCGCTGTTGCTGCCGTTGAAGTCGGCAGTTTTCGGTTCCGCTGCCGAAGCGGTGCGGCAGGGTTTTCAGGCGGCGGCCGAAATGGAGATGAGACTGCCGGGAGGGTTGCCGGTGCGCGTGTATAGCTGCTTCGATGAGGGCAAGGACATTGCCGTGCTGTATCACCAGGCCATCGCCGGCGGCGCGCGTGCCGTGGTAGGGCCGCTGACGCGCAGCGGCGCGGGCGTGCTGGCGGCAGAGAAGGATATTCCGGTGCCGACCCTCGCATTGAACGTGGTGGAGGGGGTGCCTGCCGGGCAGTTGTATTCGTTCGGCATGGCGGTGGAAGCGGAGGCGCGGCAAGTCGCGCAACTGGCCGTGCGGCAGGGCTTGCATCAGGCCATCGTCATCGCCACCCGTGCGCAACTGGCCAAACGCTTGCAATTCGCCTTTGAAGAAGAATGGAACCGCTCAGGCGGCACGATATTGCGCGAAATCGAATTCGACAACGATCCGGCGGTGTTCGCGGATATCGCCGAAATGCCCGACACGGCGGTGTTCCTCGCCACCGATGCGGAAAAGGCGCGCCTGATCCGCCCTTATCTGCCGAACAAATTGCCGATCTTTGCCACTTCGCAGATCTTTGTCGGCAACAGCGATAATCTGACCAATTACGACCTGAACGGCATCCGCTTCGTGGATATGCCATGGCTGCTGCAAGCCGACCATCCGGCGGTGATGGTCTATCCGCGCCCCGTTGCGCCGCTTTCCGCCGACCATGAACGGCTATACGCGCTGGGCATAGATGCGTTCCGCCTGATCCAATTGCTGCTTGCCGGAAAAGTAGACACCGCTTTGCCGCTGGACGGGGTGAGCGGGCATATAGAACTCGATGGCCGCAATTTCCAGCGCATGGCGGTTCCGGCAATGTTTACGCAGGGGCAGGCGCAGACCCGCAGCGCACGTGCTCACGCGCCACAGGTGCCTCCCGACCAGTCCGCCGTAAAACCATGAGCGCCGCTTCACCGGGCGCTCAGGCCGAACAGCGGGCGGCGCAATTCTTGCAGCAGCAGGGTTTAAAGCCGGTTGCACACAACTATCGCGGCCGCTTCGGCGAGATCGATCTGATCATGCAGGACGGCGCGACGCTGGTATTCGTCGAGGTGCGCCTGCGCCGCAGCGCCGATTTCGGCGGTGCGGCGGCCAGCATCGATGCGCGCAAACAGCAACGCATCATCCGCACCGCGCAGCAATACCTCGCCGGTCTCGCGCATGTCCCGCCGTGCCGCTTCGACGCCGTGCTGATTGATGATAGCGGCGTGCAGTGGCTCAGGAATGCGTTCGAGACCTGATTCGGTTAATATTCACGCTCATCGAACAGGCAGCAGCATATATGCGAGCCCCTTAAAAATGGATTTTATGGATATCGGCAAACGCATCATCAAACATTTCAAGGACAGCGCGGAGCTCAAGCTGAAGGTCAAGGACGCGCTGGCAAAACCCATCGCCGAGGGTGCGCAGCTCTTTTTCGATTGCGTCGCCAATGACGGCAAGATCCTGTGCTGCGGCAACGGCGGCTCGGCGGCCGATGCGCAACACTTCGCGGCGGAATTGATGAACCGCTTCGAGAAGGAGCGCCCCGGCCTGGCGGCGGTTGCTCTGACCACCGACAGTTCGGTGCTCACTTCCATCGCCAACGATTACGATTTCAACCAGGTGTTTTCCAAGCAGGTGCGCGCGCTCGGCCTGCCCGGCGACAGCCTGCTGGCGATTTCCACCAGCGGCAATTCGCCGAATGTGGTCGCGGCGATCCATGCCGCGCATGAGCGCAGCATGCGCGTGGTCGCGCTGACCGGGCGAGACGGCGGCGAGATGGCCGGCGCGCTGCGTGACGGCGATATTTTGATCTGCGTGGAGGCCAAAAGCACCGCGCGTATCCAGGAAGTCCATCTGCTCGCTTTGCACTGCCTGTGCGATGTGATCGATTACTTATTACTAGGAGAATGACGATGCGTATTGTTTCCCTGCTGTTGCTCGTGCTCGTGTCCGGATCGCTGCAAGGCTGTTTCCCGGTGGCCGCCGTCGGCGTGGGAACCGGCGTGATGATGGTGCAGGATCGCCGCACTACGGGTGCGTATGTCGAAGACGAGGCGATCGAGACCAAGGCGTCCGACCGCATCGGCAAGCAGTTCAAAAAGGACGTGCATGTCAATGTCACCAGCTTCAACCGCATTGTGCTGGTTACCGGTGAGGTGCAGAGCGATGCGATGAAAACGGAAATCGGCAGGCTCGTTTCCGGCATCGAGAACGTGCGCAACGTGAGCAACGAGCTGGTCATTTCCAGCCCCAGTTCGCTGACCTCGCGCAGCAGCGACAGTCTGATCACCTCGGATGTGAAGCTGCGCTTCATGCAGGACAAGCGCTTCAATGCCGAACACGTCAAAGTGGTCACGGAAAACGGCGCGGTATTCCTGATGGGCATCGTCAAGCGCGCTGAAGCTGATGCCGCCACCGAAGTTGCCAGCACCACCGGCGGCGTGCAGCGTGTGGTGAAGCTGTTCGAGTACCTCGACTAGATGGGCACCTCGAAAAACCTACTGCGCAGTTTGATTGCGGCGTTGCGCGGTACTCGCTTCCTCGCCTATCTATTCGATATGTCTCGTTGCTCCGTTCCGTGCGCCTTGCACTCAATCTGCTCGCTACGGTTCTTCGAGGTGCCATAGATGTTCACAGCACCCATCTTCGAACACAAGCTGTGCAAACCGGAGCACTTTGCCGAACGCGCTGCGTTGCTGCCGCATCCGGTGGTGTTCACCAACGGCTGTTTCGACGTGCTGCACCGCGGCCATGTGACCTATCTCGCGCAGGCGCGCGCGCTGGGCGCAGCGTTGATCGTCGGCGTGAACAGCGACGCCTCGGTGAAACGCCTCGGCAAGAGTGGCGACAGGCCGGTCAACCCGTTGCCTGACCGCATGGCGGTGCTGGCGGCGCTGGAATCGGTCAGTCTGGTGGCGGAGTTCGACGAAGACACGCCGCTGAACCTGATCCTCGCCTGCCGCCCCGGCGTGCTGGTGAAGGGCGGCGACTGGCGGATCGAAGATATCGTCGGCGCGCGCGAGGTGCAGGGCTGGGGCGGCAAGGTGCACAGCATCCCGTTCCTGCACGAGCGCTCCACCACCGCGCTGCTGAACAAGATTCGTTCGCTGTGAGCAGCAATCGGCTTATCAGGACTCAATAGCCAAAACGCAATTCAGCCACGGATTAATACGGATATTCACGCATGATCGGCAGGGGTGCCAGTGAGACGAGCAATCCGGAAGGAAAGTTATATTTCAGCAACCATGGGTTTCATCGGTGTTAATCCGTGTCTATCCGTGGCTGACTGGTTTTTTCAGAATCATCAAGGAGCATAGACATGGCCGATACCCACTTTGGTTTTGAAACAGTCGCCGAGGAAGAGAAGGCCAAGCGCGTCGCGGGCGTGTTCGACTCGGTCGCCAGCAAATACGACATGATGAACGACCTGATGTCGGTCGGGCTGCACCGTATCTGGAAGCGCTTCGCGGTCGGCGTGAGCGGCGTGCGAGAGGGGCAGCGCGTGCTCGACGTGGCGGGCGGGTCGGCGGACCTGTCGCGGCTGTTCCTGAAGAAGGTCGGCGCGAGCGGCCAGGTGGTGCTCACCGACATCAACAACGCCATGCTGCGCGTCGGCCGCGACCGCCTGCTCGACGAGGGCATCGCCACGCCGACCGCACAATGCGACGCCGAGCATCTGCCGTTCCCCGACGATTACTTCGACTGCGCCAACATCGCCTTCGGCCTGCGCAACGTCACGCACAAGGATGCCGCGCTGCGCGAGATGCGCCGCGTGATCAAGCCGGGTGGGCGCGTCATCGTGCTGGAATTCTCCAAGATATGGAAGCCGCTGGAGCCGGCCTACGACGCCTATTCCTTCAAACTGCTGCCGAAGATCGGCGAGCTCGTCGCCAACGACGCCGACAGCTACCGCTACCTCGCCGAATCCATCCGCATGCATCCCGGACAGGAAGAGCTGAAGAAGATGATGGAAGAGGCCGGACTGGAGCGTGTCGAATACTTCAACCTGACTGGCGGCGTGGTGGCGGTGCATCGGGGGTATAAGCTCTAACAGTGTATTCAAAACTACTGCGCTCGTCATAACTGCGTTGCTCAGGAACTCAAAATGCTCATTTACTGTGTGTAAATTCCGCTTTTTCGCCCCTTCGCGCCTTGTTCTGCCATCGCTCGCTACGTTTTCAACACCCTGTTAAGCCCATTCCCGCGCGGGCTTGACATATTAACGAAGCGCGTTAATATGTGCGCATGATCAAAACGTTCCAATGCCTCGACACCGAGGCGCTGTTCAACGGCAAGCGCGTCGCCCGCTTCGTGAATTTTGAGCGGGCCGCGTTGCGCAAACTGGAACAGCTCGACCTGGCGCTGACCCTCGAAGACATGCGCATCCCGCCGGGGAATCGGCTGGAGGCCTTGAAAGGCGACCGTGCCGGACAGTGGAGCGTTCGCATCAACGATCAATGGCGGGTGTGTTTTCGTTTCAAGAACGGTGACGCGCTTGACGTGGAGATCGTGGACTACCATTGAAAAGGAAGACATCATGCGTGAAATTGCACCTGTATCGCCCGGCGAAATGCTGGAGGAAGAATTCCTCAAACCCCTGGGGATAACCAAATATCGTCTCGCCAAGGAAATCGGCGTGCCGCCGCAGCGCATCGGCGACATCGTCTCAGGCAAGCGCGGCATCACCGCCGACACAGACCTTAGGTTGTGCCGCTTCTTCGGCCTATCGGACGGCTGGTGGCTGCGACTTCAAGCCAAATACGATACCGAGATGGCGAAGGATGCTATGGCCGACGTGTTGAAAAACATTCACCCGTTGGAACGGATTGCTGCGTGATGATCCAGCTTATGCGGCAAATTAGCCCGCGTAGGGCGCACTAACCAACGGGCAGTGCGCCGCATGCAAACATCCGGCGGAATACGCTGCGCTATTCCGCCCTACAAACCCCGCCCTTGCATCTCCCGCACACATCGGCGATGATGTGCATCACATTTGTAATGCATGAGGTATCCCATGAAAACCGCCACCATGCCCGCGCTGCGCGTCGAACCCGAACTTCGGCAGGCCGCCGAGGAGATTTTGCGCCCGGGCGAGACACTTTCCGCGTTTGTCGAGGAATCGGTGCGCCGCAACGTGGTGTTGCGCCGGGCGCAGCAGGAATTCATCGCGCGCGGATTGGCTTCGCGCGATGCGGCTAAAGAGAGCGGGAAATATGTCTCGGCCAAAAAGGTGCTGAGTAAGCTCAGTGCCAAATTAAAGAAGGCAAGTAACAAACAATCCGCAAAATGAGTTATCGCATCCGCTTCACTCTGGAAGCCGAAGATGATTTGTTGCGCTTGTTTGATTTTCTGCTGGAGCAGGACATCGCCGTAGCTGCACGCGCTGAAATCGCCATTTACAAAGCCATCGAGCTTCTCGAAGTTTTCCCCTTCTCCTGCCGCAAAGCGGATGATGAGGGGCACAACTCTTTTCTGCGGGAGTTGCTGATCCCTTTCGGTTCGGCAGGCTATGTCGTTCTGTTCGAGATCGAAAGCAATAAGACCGTGACGATCACAGCGGTGCGTCATCAACGCGAAGACGACTACCATTAGCCAGGCTATTATTTACTTCCCGATTTAAAATACCTTCAATCATCGGAGACACCATGAGCGCTTTACCAAAATGTCCGAAATGCGATTCGGTATTCACCTACGAGGACGGGAACAACTATGTCTGCCCCGAGTGCGGATACGAGTGGCCCAAGGAGGCGCCCGCCGAGAGCGGCGAGCAGCAGCGTGTGTACAAGGATGCGTTCGGCAACGTGCTGGTCGATGGCGACTCGGTCACGGTGATCAAGGACCTCAAGGTCAAGGGTTCGTCCTCGGTGGTCAAGGTGGGTACCAAGGTGAAGAACATCCGTCTGGTGGATGGCGACCATGACATCGACTGCAAGATCGACGGCATCGGCGCGATGCAGCTGAAGACCGAGTTCGTGAAGAAAGCCTGATGCGTTTCATCCTTGTCGCCTTGATGTTGCTGGCGCAGAACGCGCTGGCCGCCGATGCATTGCCGCGCCCCGATCATATCGTCATCGTGGTGGAAGAGAACAAGTCGTTCTCGCAGATCATCGGCAACCGCGACGCGCCCTACCTCAATGCTCTCGCCCGGCGCGGCGTGTTGTTCACCGACTCCCGCGGTGTCACGCATCCCAGCCAGCCGAACTATCTCGCGCTGTTTTCCGGCGCCACGCGCGGCATCGGCAGCAATGCATGCCCGCTGGAATTGAGCGGAGAGAATCTCGCCAGTGCCCTGATCGCAAAAGGGCTGAACTTCATCAGCTACTCGGAGTCCATGCCGGAGGCGGGCTATGAGGGCTGCGTCTATGGCCCGTACCGGCGCAAACACAATCCGGCAGCGAACTGGAAAGAGCTGGCAGCGTTCAACCAGCCGTTCAGCGCGTTCCCGCAGGACTTTACGCAGTTGCCCATCGTGGCATTGGTGATGCCCGACCAGCGCAACGACATGCATGACGGCAGCATCGCGCAGGGCGATGCGTGGCTGGCGCGGAACATCGAGGCCTATGCGCAATGGGCGATGACGCACAACAGCCTGCTGATCGTGACATGGGATGAGGACAACGGTTCGGAGAGTAATCGCATCGCCACGATCCTCGTCGGCGCGATGGTCAAGCCCGGCAAGTCGGCGCAGCGCATCAACCATTACACGCTGCTGCGCACCATCTCCGGTATGTATGGGTTGCCCCATCTGGGCGAGAGCGCGCAGGAAAAGCCGATCACCGGTGTTTGGCGCGTATCGGGCAAGAAACATAAGCGAAAATAGAGTATGCTAAAGTTGAGCGCACAAGGTAACGGAATTGAATTTAACCGGGAAATGAAAAGCCCATGAGCTCTTGGGGATGTCCGCACGAACACGACGGCAAATGCGCGCACGTCAACGATCTGCCCTGCAATCCGGGCATGAAAGGCTGCGTGCTGTTTGGCCGTTTCGTCTGGGCGGACCAGAGCAAGAACCGCCCAGCCGGAGGGTGGAGCGGCAATGAGCCGGAGTTGCCGCCGGAAAAAAACGATAACAGCTCTGGGACACCCGAGACCGATTGATCAAAAAACTTCCATTAGCCACGGATGAACACGGATTGCCACGGATTATTGTGGGCTATATTTCTTTGTGCGGAGCCATCTGATGGATTGGAAATTTTCCATTGGCTTTGTTCATTCGTGGCAATCCGTGTTCATCCGTGGCTAGATTGCCTTCATAGATTGAAACATCCTCACTTCCCGTTGTCCGGACTCGACCTCATCTACCGCGACGAATCCCTGCTTGTGGCGAACAAGCCCGCCGGGTTGCTTGCCGTGCCGGGGCGCGGTGCGGACAAGCAGGACTGCCTCGCGAGCCGTGTGCAGGCCGAATTTCCCGATGCGCTGGTCGTGCACCGCCTGGACATGGCGACCTCCGGCCTGCTGCTGTTCGCGCGCGGCGCGGAGATGCAGCGCCGCCTGTCGCATCTGTTCCGCGAGCGCGAAGTGCAAAAACGCTACGTGGCGGTGGTGTCAGGCAGGCTGGAGCGGTCGGCTGGCGAGATCGACCTGCCGCTGGTCGCCGACTGGCCGAACCGCCCGAAACAGAAGGTGGATGTCGCAAGCGGCAAGCACTCGCTCACGCGCTATCGGGTGCTAGGATATGGTGAAGCCGTTCATGCTTCGATACCTGATGAAACTTCTAGCCATTCGGCTAGGCTGTCAAAAGACGCCAGCCAAGTCGCTGGTTATCAGCACGAACGGCATCATAGTTTTGCACCATCCTCCGTTCGCCCTGAGGTATCGAAGGGTGAGCGGGATGCGTGCACTACCCGCGTGGAGCTGGAGCCGGTCACTGGCCGCACCCACCAGTTGCGGGTACACATGGCGGCCATCGGGCATCCGATTCTGGGCGATGCGTTGTACGGGGGAGAAGCGGGCGGCAGAGTGGAACGATTACTGTTGCACGCCAGCGCGCTGAGCTTTGCCCATCCGCTCAATGCGGAACTGCTGAGCCTGGCAAGCGAGCCGCCGTTCTAGCTAGATATTCAGCCGCCGGTATTGCACCGCCTCGGCGACATGTTTTGTTTCAATGCCTTCTAATCCTTCCAGATCGGCAATGCTGCGTGCGACCTTGAGCACGCGGTGATAGGCGCGTGCGGAGAGGTTGAGGCGGCTGATCGCCTGTTGCAGCAACGCGGCGCCTTGCGCATCCGGCGCGCATAGCGCGTCGATCTCGCTCACCGAAAGCTGCGCGTTGGCCTTGTCCTGGCGCGCGAGCTGGCGTTGCCGCGCGATTTCCACGCGCGCCTGCAAATCGGCACTGGCCTCGCCGTCCGCCTTGTTGAGCAAATATTCCTGCGCCACGGCAGGTACTTCGATCTGGATGTCGATGCGGTCCAGCAGCGGGCCGGAAATCTTGCTGCGGTAGCGCGCAACCTGACCGGGCGTGCAGCGGCATTTGCCGTTGTAGTGGCCGAGATAGCCGCACGGGCAGGGGTTCATCGCCGCGATGAGCTGGAACTGCGCGGGAAAATCGGCGCGCCGTGCGGCGCGCGAGATGGTGATGCGCCCGGATTCCAGCGGTTCGCGCAACACTTCCAGCACGCTGCGCTCGAACTCCGGCAGCTCATCGAGAAACAGCACGCCGTGCAATGCCATCGAGATTTCGCCGGGGCGCGGGTTGCCGCCGCCTCCGACCAGTGCCACGCCCGATGCGGTGTGGTGCGGCGCGCGGTACGGGCGCGTCTTCCACTTCGCCACATCGAAGCTGCCATCCAGCGATTGCAGCGCTGCGCTCTGCAACGCTTCTTCTTCGGACATCTGCGGCAGGATGCCGGGGAAACGCGCCGCCAGCATGGACTTGCCGGTGCCCGGCGGGCCGACCATCAGCACGCTGTGCCCGCCGGCGGCGGCGATCTCGAGCGCGCGCTTGGCTTGCGCCTGCCCTTTCACCTCGCGCATGTCCGGGTAATGCGGCGCGATCCTCTGCGGCTGGCCGGCATACGGCATGAGGGCTTCGCGTCCGGCGAGATGCGCGGCGACTTGCAGCAGCGACTGCGCCGGATACACGGTCGCCTCTTCCACCAGCGCGGCTTCGGCAGCATTGGCCTGCGGCAGGATGAAAGCACGCCCGCTGTTTGAGGCGCGGTAAGTCATCGCCAATGCACCGCGTATCGGGCGCAGTTCGCCGGTCAGCGCGAGTTCTCCGGCAAATTCATAATCATTCAGGCTGTCGGAGGGAATCTGCCCGGTCGCGGCGAGGATGCCGAGTGCGATGGGTAAATCGAAACGTCCGCTTTCCTTGGGCAGATCGGCGGGAGCGAGGTTGACGGTGATGCGGCGCGCCGGAAAATCGAATTGGCAGTTCTGCAGCGCGGCGCGCACGCGGTCCTTGCTTTCCTTGACTTCGGTTTCCGGCAAACCGACGATAGTGAAGCTGGGCAGGCCGTTGGCCAGGTGCACTTCGACGGTGACCAGCGCCGCCTCCATGCCGGATAACGCGCGGCTATACAGAACCGCGAGGCCCATAAATTACTTAGCGGCCTTGTTGCGCTGCGCTTCCAGTTCCGCGACGCGTGCCTCCAGCGCGGTGAGCTGCTGGCGCGCGCGCGCCAACACTTCCGCCTGCACGTCGAATTCTTCGCGCGTCACCAGGTCGAGCTTGGCGAAGCCTTGCATGAGCAGCGCGCGGATGTTTTTCTCGATGTCCCTGGCCGGGCTGTTTTTCAGCAGCTCGCTGACTTTAGCGGACAGATCGTCAAAGATTTTTGTGTTCGGCATGGCGTCACTCCTGATGATTGGCGATGCCGGCCAGTGTAGCAAAATTCACCCAGCCTGGATGTTGTATTCAAATGGTGCGCAAGGCCATCGGCGCGCCTGAAATTGGTGCGCGGATTTTTTGCGGCAGTTGCGCCAACTGTTCAATCTTTTGTTTTATAAAAGTAAATATTTGTGGCACGCATCCTGCTGAGAAGAACTGTGCGGATATTGTTATCCCGTCTAACTCAAGAAAGGAATCGTGATGAAAACGAATGGAATGAGTTTCGTTAAAACGAATGAAGTGAGTTTCGGCAAGGCCAAGAACAAAATGTTGAGCTCTCTGATGTTGGCCGTATTGGCGGCACCCGGCGCGGCGATGGCGGCTGATGCGCCGGCGTCTCCGCACATGTTTACCGCGAATGTCGGTCTCACTACCGACTATATTTTCCGCGGTATCTCGCAAACCTCCACCAACCCGGCGGTGCAGGGCGGCATCGACTACATGCATTCCAGCGGCCTGTATGCGGGGGTATGGGGTTCCAATGTGAGCTGGATCGCCGACAGCGGCGCGGTGGCGACCGGCAGCGTCACCATGGAACTGGACACTTACTTCGGTTTCCGCAACAGCTTTGCCGAAGACTTCACCTACGATATCGGCTTCATCCGTTACAACTACCTGGGCAGCTATACCGCTGCCGCCGGTTTCGCCAAGGCCGACACCGATGAGATCTACGGCGCGATCGGCTACAAGTGGCTCACCGCCAAGTATTCCTACGGCCTGGGCCAGTTCCTGACGGTTCCTGGCGCATCTGGAACCAACTACCTTGAAATCAACGCCAGCGTTCCCGTGGCCGACACCGGCATCACTTTCGGCGCGCATGTCGGCAAGCAGACCTACCGGGGTACTGCGGCTGCGGCCTTTGCCAATACGCCGACCTACACCGATTACAAACTGAGCGTGTCCAGGGACTTCGGCGGTTACGTGGTCGGCCTGGCCTACACCGACACCAATGCCACTCCGTTCTATACCTATCCCGCATTTGGCGGCGACTGGGGCAAGGGCACCGCCGTGTTGTCCGTGGCCCATTCGTTTTAATCAAAACCAGGGCGGGATGAGTCTCGTCCCTAATTAGGAGAATGCTATGAAAATGGTCGTCGCTATCATCAAGCCGTTCAAGCTGGACGAGGTGCGCGAGGCGCTTTCCGCGATCGGCGTGCAGGGCATCACCGTCACCGAGGTCAAGGGCTTCGGACGGCAAAAGGGCCACACCGAGCTGTATCGCGGTGCGGAATATGTGGTGGATTTCCTGCCGAAGATCAAGCTGGAGGCCGCCGTGCAGGCCAGCTTGCTGGATCAGGTGCTGGAGGCCATCGAGAAATCCGCGCGCACCGGCAAGATCGGCGACGGCAAGATTTTCGTGTCCGATCTCGAGCAGGTGATCCGTATCCGCACCGGCGAGTCCGGCGCGGATGCCTTATAAGGAGCCATGCCATGCAAAAACTCTTGACGCTTTTTATGCTGCTGGCGATGTTGTGCGGACTGACCGCACCGGCATTTGCCGAAGAGGCAGCCAAGCCGACGGCTGCCGCAGCCACAGCTCCGGCCGTTGCCGATGCAGCCAAACCCGCCGAAGCGGCAGCCGCACCTGTTGCCGCGCCCGCCCCCGACAAGGGCGACACGTCCTGGATGCTGACGTCCACCCTGCTGGTCATCATGATGTCCATCCCCGGCCTCGCGCTGTTCTATGGCGGCCTGGTGCGCAGCAAGAACATGCTGTCCATCCTGATGCAGGTGTTCGCCATCTTCGCCATGATCATCGTGCTCTGGGCGATCTACGGCTACTCGCTAGCGTTCACGCAAGGCAATGCGTTCATCGGTGGATTCGACCGGCTGTTCCTGAAGGGGATCTTCGACCCGGCCACCGGCAGCGTCGCCAACGCGGCCACCTTCAGCAAAGGCGTGGTGATCCCCGAGTTCGCCTTCGTCGCCTTTCAGGCGACCTTCGCCGCCATCACCGTGGCGCTGATCGTGGGCGCTTTCGCCGAGCGCATGAAGTTCGCCGCCGTGCTGCTGTTCTCCGCGCTGTGGTTCACCTTCGCCTACCTGCCAATCGCGCACATGGTGTGGTTCTGGATGGGGCCGGACGCCTACACCGACCAGGCCGCGGCTGACACCGCAACGGCTGCCGCGGGATGGCTGTTCCAGAAAGGTGCGCTGGACTTTGCCGGCGGCACCGTGGTGCATATCAACGCGGCTGTTGCGGGTCTGGTCGGGGCATTTCTGGTTGGCAAACGTATCGGCTACGGCAAGGAAGCCATGGCGCCGCACAACCTCGTCATGACCATGATCGGCGGCGCGCTGTTGTGGGTGGGCTGGTTCGGCTTCAACGCAGGCTCGGCCCTGGAAGCCGGCGGCACGGCCACGCTGGCTTTCATCAACACGCTGGATGCCACTGCCGCCGCCGCACTGACCTGGACGCTGGCCGAATGGCTGTTGAAGGGCAAGCCATCCGTGCTGGGTGCGGTATCGGGCGCGGTGGCCGGACTGGTTGCCATCACGCCCGCCTGCGGCTGGGTCGGCGTGGGCGGCGGGCTCGCCATCGGCGCGCTGGCCGGCGTGGCCTGCTTCTGGGGCGTAACCGGGCTGAAGAAACTGCTGGGCATGGATGATGCGCTGGATGTGTTCGGCGTGCATGGTGTCGGCGGCATCCTGGGGGCATTGCTCACCGGCGTGTTCAACACCTGGAGCATGGGCGGCACCGGTATCGTCGACTACGTCAACAACAAGATCATCGATACCGAGATCGGCGCGCAAGTCTGGATACAGGCACAGGCCGTGCTGACTACGGTCATCTGGTCCGGCGTAGTGGCATTCATCTGCTACAAGATCGTCGACCTGACCATCGGCCTGCGTGTGGCGGAAGAAGCGGAGCGCGAAGGGCTGGATACCACCAGCCACGGCGAACGCGCTTACAACCTGTAGTCTTTCCTGATTCAATCTCCTCCCGGAGCCTCCCGGCTCCTTTTCAAGGGCACCGCAAGGTGCCCTTTTTATTTGAGCCTGGCTGGGCGCGCCAACGCCTGTTGCACTGATTGCATGCACAGCGCAGCGCCTGTGCACGAAATTGTATCGGCGAAGGATTGCGGTAGCCGCTGTCAACTGCCTGGAACGCAGCATGAATGGCCACCGGGCTGTTTGGCATGACTATTGCTGTGTTAGTAGCGGCGACGGATCAAGAACAGAACGGCGCTTCTTTACTGAAAGGACGGCATGAAAGATACACACAAGACAAGACTGGTAGTCATCGGCAATGGCATGGCCGGGATGCGCACGCTGGAAGAACTGCTCAAGCTCGCCCCGGATATGTACGACATCTCCGTGTTCGGCGCCGAGCCGTATGGCAATTACAACCGCATCCTGCTGTCGCCGGTACTCGCCGGTGAAATGACGATCAGGGACATCATGCTGAACGATGTCGACTGGTACGCGCAAAACGGCATCACCCTGCATCTGAACAGCAAGGTGGTGCAGATCGACCGCGTGCGGCGCAAGGTGATCGCGGCCGACGGCACCGAAACAAGCTACGATCGGCTGCTGCTGTCTACCGGATCCAATCCGGTCATGCTGCCGGTGCCGGGCAGGGATCTGCCCGGCGTGATTGCCTACCGCGACATCAGGGACACCGATGAGATGATAGAAGCCGCGTCGCATTATCGCCACGCGGTGGTGATCGGCGGCGGGCTGCTCGGGCTCGAGGCGGCGAACGGCCTCAGGCTGCGCGGCATGGACGTGACCGTGGTGCACCTGATGCCGTGGCTGATGGAACGCCAGCTCGACCGCACCGCCGCCGGCCTGCTGCAAAAGTCGCTGGAGGCCAGGGGGCTCAAGTTCCTGCTGGAAAGACAGACTGCCGAACTGATCGCCGGTGAGTCGGGGCGGGTCTGCGCGATCAGGTTAAAGCCTGCCCTGAGTCCTTCGACAAACTCAGGACAGGCTCCGCGTGGCGGAGTCGAAGGGGATGGCGAAACGCTGCCCGCCGATCTGGTGGTGATGGCGGTGGGCATCCGCCCCGACACCGGACTGGCCGAAGCCGCAGGACTGCATTGCGACCGCGGCGTGGCGGTGAACGACACCATGCAGACCTATGATCCGCGCATCTACGCGGTGGGCGAATGCGTGTCGCACCGCGGCATCGCCTACGGGCTGGTGGCGCCGCTGTTCGAACAGGCGAAGGTGTGCGCCAACCACCTGGCGCAGTTCGGCATCAGCCGCTATACCGGCTCGGTGACTTCGACCAAGCTCAAGGTCACCGGCATCGACCTGTTCTCCTGTGGCGATTTCACGGGCGGCGCGGGCGCCGAGGAAATCGTGTTGAGCGATCCGGCCGGCGGAGTCTACAAGAAGCTGGTGGTCAGGGACGACAGGATAGTCGGCAGCGTGCTGTACGGCGATACCGCAGACGGCTCATGGTATTTCCAGTTGTTGCGCGACGGGCAGAACATCCGCGAGTTGCGTGGCCGCCTGCTGTTTGGGCAGAGTCAACTCGGCAGCAGCGGGCACCAGGGCCAGAACAATGCGGCCTCCATGCCGGACGACATGGAGGTATGCGGCTGCAACGGCGTATGCAAGGGCACCATCGTCAAGGCGATCAAGGAGAAAGGCCTGTTCACGCTGAATGATGTGCGCAAGCACACCAAGGCGTCCGCTTCCTGCGGTTCATGCACCGGCCTCGTGGAGCAGATCCTCGCCTCCACCATAGGCGGCGCCTACCAGCCCGCGGATGTCAGCAGAAAACCGCTGTGCGGCTGCACCGACTATACCCACGAGGAAATACGCAAGGCGATCATCGATCACAAGCTGAAATCGATCCCCGAGGCTATGGGTTTCTTCGAGTGGCGCAACGTGAACGGCTGCGCTTCCTGCCGCCCGGCGCTCAATTACTATCTGTTGTGCGCCTGGCCGCATGACTACAAAGATGATCCGCAGTCGCGCTTCATCAATGAGCGCGCCCACGCCAATATCCAGAAGGACGGCACTTATTCGGTCATGCCGCGCATCTACGGCGGGGTGACGACCCCCGCGCAACTGAAGCGCATCGCCGAAGTGGCGGAGAAGTATGCCGTGCCGGCGGTGAAGGTCACCGGCGGCCAGCGCATCGATCTGCTCGGCGTGAAGAAGGAAGACTTGCCGAAGGTCTGGGCCGATCTCGACATGCCCTCCGGCTTCGCCTACGGCAAGTCGATCCGCACGGTCAAGACCTGTGTCGGCTCGGAGTGGTGCCGTTTCGGCGTGCAGGATTCGACCAGCCTGGGCATCGCCCTGGAGAAGGCGCTCGACCGCATGTGGGCGCCGCACAAGGTCAAGCTCGCCGTGTCCGGCTGTCCGCGCAACTGTGCCGAGGCCACCATCAAGGATGTCGGTATCGTCGGTGTCGATTCGGGCTGGGAAATCTACGTCGCCGGCAATGGCGGCATCAAGGCGGAGGTGTCGCTGTTCCTCGTCAAGGTGAAGAGCGCGGAGGAAGTGATGGAATATGCCAGCGCCTTCATCCAGCTCTACCGCGAGGAGGCGCGTTACCTCGACCGCACCGTGCACTGGGTGCAGCGCGTCGGCATGGACTACGTGAAAGCGCGCATCGTGGAAGATGCCGCGGGGCGCAAGGCTCTTTATGAGCGGCTCAGGGATGCGCTGCGCGACGAGAAAGACCCCTGGCAGGAGCGCGTGCGCGGCGTGGAAGCGCGCGAGTTCATCCCGATCAGGCTGCAATCGTAACAACAGGAGATGAGCATGAGTGAATGGATAAGGGTGTGCCCGCTTGAAGAGATTCCCAGGCTGGGTTCCCGGGTGGTGCAAACCGGAAAGGGCGATATCGCGGTGTTCCGCAATGGCTCGGACGAGGTCTTTGCGTTGCGCGACCAATGCCCGCACAAAGGCGGGCCGTTATCGCAGGGCATCGTGTTCGACCGCAAGGTGACCTGTCCGCTGCACGGCTGGACGGTGCAACTCGACAGCGGGGAGGCCGTCGAGCCTGACCATGGATGCACGCACCGTTATCGGGCGCGCGTGGACAAGGGCGAGGTATATCTCAACCTTTCCTGATGTTTGAAATCGAAGAGCAAATCGTTTGCAAAGGAGGTTGGTCATGTATCTCGATACGATCCGGAAATTCGCCGTGGCAGCGGAAGGCAAGGCCGCAGCCGTACGCGCTTCCCTGCCGGCATTTTTCGTTGCCGCCATGATGGCGGGCGCCTATGTCGGCTTGGGCATCATCCTGATCTTCAGCGTAGGCGCCAAGGTTGATCCGGCCTGGCAGAAACTCATCATGGGCGCATCCTTCGGCATCGCCCTCACGCTGGTGGTCTTCGCCGGCTCGGAGCTCTACACGGGGCATACCATGATCATGCCGCTCGGCTGGCTGTGCCGCAAAGCCGGGCTTGCGGACCTCGGCAGGGTCTGGGCGGCAGGCTGGATCGGCAACCTGGCGGGGGCAGTCCTGCTGGCGCTGATCTTCGTTGCGGGCGGCGGCGGCGTGCTGCTCTCCGACGGCGCTCCGCTGCTGTTCAAGGCAGCCGGCGCCAAGATGAACGCGCCCGCCGTCGAACTGGTCGCGCGCGGGATATTATGCAACTGGCTGGTATGCCTGGCGCTCTGGATGGCGAGCCGCACGACCAGCGACGCGGCGAAGCTGGGCCTGATTTTCTGGTGCCTGTTCGCGTTCATCGCCAGCGGCTATGAACACTGTATTGCCAACATGACGATCTTCAGCATCGCGCTGCTGGCCGAACATCCTGATTCCGTCAGCCTGGCGGGCATGGGGCACAACCTGTTGTGGGTGACATTGGGCAACACGATCAGCGGCGCCCTGTTCATGGCTGCCGCCTACTGGTTCGCTTCGGGTCCGTCCGCGTCAGGCGCAAGGGGCGAAGTGTTGCTGGCTGAGGCGGAAAGCTGAGTGTCGATGGAAATTGAAATTACGCCGGCGGAGCCTGGCGACCTCGAGCAACTGGCCGAGCTGCTCGCCGAACTATTCACGCTGGAAAGCGATTTCCGTCCGGATCGCGAAAAACAGTTGTGCGGCCTGCGCCTGATTCTGGATAACCCGGCGCTGGGCAGGCTCTTCGTGTTGCGCGACCAGGGCAGGGTGGCGGGCATGGCGAACCTGCTGATCACCGTCAGCACGGCGGAAGGTTGCCGCGTGGCGGTGCTGGAAGACGTGATAGTCCGTGACGGATATCGGGGCAAGGGACTGGGGCGGCGGCTGGTCGAGCAGGTTCTCGCCTGGGCAGGGATGGAGGGGATGGCACGCGTCACCCTGCTGGCAGACCGGGACAACAAGGCCGCCGTGGGCTTCTACCGCGAGCTGGGCTTCGACCGTTCGCACATGGTGGTGCTGCGCAGGCGGCTCATTTCTCCCGCAAGCCGGTAGGCCGGGCTAACGCGGCTGGTCGCCTAGCGAAACACGATCGTCTTGTTGCCGCACACCAGCACGCGATCTTCCACGTGATAGCGCAGGCCGCGTGCGAGCACGGTCTTCTCGATGTCGCGCCCGTAGCGCACCAGATCGTCCACGGTGTCGCCGTGATCCACGCGCACCGTGTCCTGCTCGATGATCGGGCCGGCGTCCAGCTCGGCGGTCGCGTAATGGCAGGTCGCGCCGATCAGTTTCACACCGCGATGGTAGGCCTGGTGGTAGGGTTTGGCGCCCGCGAAGGAAGGCAGGAAGCTGTGATGGATGTTGATGATGCGCCCGGCATAACGCGCGCATAGCTCCGGCGGCACGATCTGCATGAAGCGCGCCAGCACCATCACGTCGCCGCGCGATGCATCGAACCGCCGCGCGATCTCCGCAAAGGCTGCAGTCTTGTCCTGCCCGGATTTGTCTTGCATGGGGATGTGGTGAAACGGGATGCCGTGCCATTCGACGAAGCCGCGCAGGTCTTCGTGGTTGGAGATCACGCAGGGGATCTCCACTTCCAGCTCGCCGCTGCGCCAGCGGTGCAGCAGGTCGTTGAGACAGTGATCCTGCTTGCTGACCAGCACCACGACGCGCTTCTTCACGGCGGAATCGCTGACCTGCCAGCTCATCCGGAATTGTTCCGCCACTGGGGCGAAGCGGGTGCGCAATCCCGCCGCATCGAACGGCAGCGAATCGGCGCGGATCTCCTGGCGCATGAAAAAGCGCTGCGTTTCCTGGTCGGTATGGTAGCTGGCCTCGACGATGAAGCCGCCATGCTGCGCGACAAAGCTGCTCACCGCCGCGACGATGCCGACCCGGTCGGGGCAGGAGAGCGTCAGGGTGTAGCGGTGCTCGGTCATCTCGGCTCCTTGTCGATTCGCTGGAGTTATTTCAACTTCACAAACCGTTCGCGGTGAGGTATCGAACTGCTGGTTATTTCACCCTTCGATACCTCAGGGTGAACGGTTGGGTATTTAAAGTGCCATCCCCTGGTCGCGCAGGTATTCTTCATAAGTGCCATGATAGTCGGTCACGCCCTTGGCGGAAATCTCGATGATGCGCGTCGCCAGCGACGAGACGAATTCGCGGTCGTGGCTGACGAATAGCAGCGTGCCCTTGTATTCCAGCAGCGCGGTGTTGAGCGACTCGATGGACTCCATGTCCATGTGGTTGGTCGGCTCGTCCATCAGCAGCACGTTCGGTTTTTGCAGCATCAGTTTGCCGAACAGCATGCGCCCCTTCTCGCCGCCGGACAGCACTTTCACATTCTTCTTCACTTCGTCGCCGGAGAACAGCAGACGACCCAAAGTGCCGCGCACCACCTGGTCGTCGTCATGCGGGCCGCGCCAATAGGTCATCCAGTCGGTCAGGGTCTTGTCCTCGGCGAATTCGTGCGCGTGATCCTGCGCGTAGTAGCCGAGTTTGGCCTTGTCCGTCCACTTGATGGTGCCGGTGTCCGGTGCGAGGTCTCCGGCCAGGCAGCGCAGCAGCGTGGTCTTGCCGATGCCGTTCGGCCCGATGATGGCGACCTTTTCGCCCGCATCGATGCGGAAGTTCACATTGGAGAACAGCATCCGGTCGAAGCCCTTCGCCACATGCTGCACCTCTACCGCGACGCGGTGCAGCTTGTCGCGCTCGTCGTATTCGAAGCGGATGAACGGATACTGGCGGCTGGACGGCTTGATGTCCTCGATCTTGATCTTGTCGATCTGGCGCGCGCGAGAGGTGGCTTGGCGTGCCTTGGAAGCGTTCGCCGAGAAGCGCGCCACGAAGGCCTTCAGCTCGGCGACCTTTTCTTTTGCTTTAGCATTGTCCGCAGACTGCTGTTCGCGCGCCTGCGTGGCAGCCAGCATGTACTCGTCATAAGTGCCGGGGTAAGTGGTGATCTTGCCGTAGTCGAGGTCGGCCATGTGGGTGCACACGCTGTTCAGGAAGTGGCGGTCATGCGAGATGATGACCATCGTCGAGTTGCGCGCATTCAGGATGTCTTCGAGCCAGCGGATGGTGTTGATGTCGAGGTTGTTGGTCGGCTCATCGAGCAGCAGGATGTCCGGGTTGGAGAACAGCGCCTGCGCCAGCAGCACGCGCAGCTTGAATCCCGGTGCAACCGCACTCATGTTCCCGTTGTGCAGCTCGATCGGGATGCCCACGCCGAGCAGCAATTCCCCGGCGCGCGGCTCGGCGGTGTAGCCGTCGTATTCGGCGAATTCCGCCTCCAGGTCGGCGGCGCGCATATAATCTTCTTCCGAGGCGTCCGGGTTGGCGTAGATCGTATCGCGCTCCGACATCGCCTCCCACATTTCGGCATGTCCCATCATCACCACGTCCAGCACGCGCATATCCTCGTAGGCGAACTGGTCCTGGCGCAGCTTGCCGAGCCGCTCGTCCCGATCCAGCATCACGTTGCCGGAAGACGGCTCCAGGTCGCCACCGAGGATCTTCATGAAGGTGGATTTGCCGCAGCCGTTCGCGCCGATCAGCCCATAGCGGTTGCCGTCGCCGAATTTCACGGAAACGTTTTCGAACAATGGCTTGGCGCCGAATTGCATGGTGATGTTGGCGGTGGAAAGCATGTAAAACCCGACAGGGGGAAATTTTGGAGCGCGATTCTAACACCGCACGCCCTATCCGCCGAACTTAAACGCGAGTGCAGTTATCCGGACATAGGAACTGTTGGCCGGAATTTGCCGGATTAATTGCCGATATGACACTTTTCGGAGTACGGGAACCCGGTCTTGATGCACCCGCGTGAGTTCCGTATAGTGTCCATCTGTGTTTTTTGCCCGGCTGTTTGAGCGGCCGCAGTTACACCGCAACTGAAATCTTTCCCCCGCCGCAAAAAACTGCGCTTTCAGGTTGATCGGTACCTGTTAGAAGACGCATTTTCATTAGCAGCGGCGAATGTGCCGCATTAAATTAGGAGCAAATCTGGAATCATGTCAGGACACCCTACGGAAATTAAATTACATCAGCAATCCCGCTTGCTCGAGATCACGTTTGATGATGGTGTCTGCCATCAACTGCCCTACGAGTTCTTGCGGGTGTATTCGCCGTCGGCCGAGGTGAGGGGGCATGGCCATGGCCAGGGGGTATTGCAATTGGGCAAGAAGAACGTGGGAGTACTCGAAGTCCTTCCGGTCGGCAGTTATGCGATGAAGATCGTATTCGATGATGGGCACGACTCCGGCCTTTATACCTGGGAGTATCTTTATAACCTGGGCCGGCATCAGGCCGAATTGTGGCAGGAATACCTTGAGGAGCTGGCCGCTGCCGGGGGCAGCCGCGAGCCGGGCAGCGCGCCCGAACCCAAGAAGGGCGGCTGCGGGGGCGGCGGCTGCAGCCATTGAGTTAGAATAGCAGGGCAGATTACCGGTTTTTAGTTTTCAAACGATTTTCAGGAGTGGATGATGAGTTTTAGCGAAGCCGACGTACAAGGCGCATTGAAGAATCTGATCGACCCGAACACCAGGAAGGATTTCGTCAGCGGCAAATCCGTGAAGAACATCAAGATCAGCGACAACGACGTGTCGCTGGATATCGTGCTCGGCTATCCCGCCAGGAGCGTGTGGGGCGAGATCCGCGCCATGGTCGAGGCGCACCTCAAGGCGGCATTGCCTGGCAGCAGCGTCAGCGTCAACGTGACCAGCAAAGTGGTGCAGCACGCGGTGCAGCACGGCGCGAAACTGGTGGACGGCGTGAAGAACATCATCGCGGTGGCGAGCGGCAAGGGCGGGGTGGGCAAGTCCACCACCGCGGTGAATATCGCATTGGCTCTGGCCGCCGAAGGCGCGCGCGTCGGCATGCTGGATGCCGATATCTACGGGCCTTCGCAACCGACCATGCTGGGTATTTCCGGCCAGCCTGACACAGACGTCGAAAATTTCATGGAGCCGATGACCAATCATGGCTTGCAGGCGATGTCCATCGGCTTCCTCATCGGCAGCGACGATACGCCGATGATCTGGCGCGGCCCGATGGTCGTGCAGGCACTGAATCAATTGCTGCGCCAGACGCGCTGGGATGACCTGGACTATCTGGTCGTCGACCTGCCGCCCGGTACCGGCGACATCCAGCTTTCCCTGGCGCAGCAAGTGCCGGTCACCGGTGCGGTGATCGTGACCACTCCGCAGGACATCGCACTGATGGATGCGCGCAAGGGACTCAAGATGTTCGAGAAGGTCGGTGTCAAGATCGTCGGCATCGTGGAGAACATGAGCACCCACATCTGCTCCAAGTGCGGGCATGAGGAACACATTTTCGGATCGGGCGGCGGCGAAAAGATGTGCGCCGATTACAATACCGAACTCCTCGGCAGCCTGCCGCTGGACATCCGCATCCGCGAACAGACCGATTCCGGCAAGCCGACGGTGGTGGCCGATCCCGACGGCCAGGTCGCGAAGGTGTACAAGCAGATCGCGCGCCGCATCGCCATCAAGGTCGCGCAAATGGCGCAGGATCGCAGCGCGGTATTCCCGAAGGTGGTGGTGCAAAATACCTGACAGGCAGATCGCGGGCGGTGAACCGTACACAGGCCGCCCTTTACGCTACCCGCCCCGGACATCATGGCACTGAACACTGGAAAATCATCCCTGGCGTCACTCGAGCTTCTGGAGTCCGGCAAGCAATTCCCGGAACGCCGCCAGCATCCCCAGTCAGACGCGGCGTCTTCGGACCGGATCGCGGCCCTGCTCGAGAACGCGCAAATGTTCAAGGATCTCGAATGGTCGCAGATCGAGACCTTGTCGAACTACATCCAGGTCTATCGCGCCGCTCCCGGCGCAGTCCTGTTCCGCGAAGGCGACCGGGGGGATTTCATGTGCGTCGTGCTGGAAGGCAAGCTCGAGATCCACAAGGAAGACAATCGGCGCGTGGACAAGATCGTCACCACGATATTCCCCGGCCGCAGCCTGGGCGAGATGACCATCGTAGACGGCGAGCCGCGCTCCGCCACGGCAGTGGTCGTTGCGCCGTCCACCCTGGCTGTCCTGACACAGGAAAACTTCATGCAGATCATGCGCGACAAACCCGCGCTTTCGGCAAAATTGCTGCTCAAGATAGCGCAGCTGCTCAGCCAGCGCCTGCGCCTGACCAGCGGTATCCTGGTGGATTATTTAGAGAGTTGAAGCTGTTTTGAATTATGCCTGCAGGCGCGCGCGCAGCTTGCCGAGCAGCCGTGCCGGCAGCAGGGCGCGCAGATCCAGCGGCGGTAATTCCATCGCATCCAGCGTGTTTTTCACCAGCAGACCCAGTTCGGTATCGCCTTCCATTAACAGGCGGCGGCTGAAGAACAACGTGTCCGGGTCTTCCTTGCGCAGCGCCAGCAGGAAGAAATCCTGCGCGCTGGCGCTGATCGCCAGGTCGGGCTGGCGGACCGCCTGCTGGGCGACCAGGCCATGCGTGCCGACGGTGAAGTGAAAGGTCAGGCCGGCATCCTTGACGCGGATACAGACCTGCTTGCCGTGCAGCGGTTGCCAGATTTCATCGCGCAACTGGTCGCCCAGCGCAAGATTGATGGCCCGCGTGAAGATCAGCGAGTGCGGATAGCGGGGCAGCATTGAAACCAGGGTGGCGACAGGCTGCGGGATCAAAAAAAGTCTCATGCTGTTCACCTCGTTCGATGGCGGCTCACGGGCATGGCAAATATGCCGCCCCTGATAATAAAACCTGACATGCCCGTTTCCCTCTCCCCAACCCTCTCCCGCCTACAGGCGAGGGGGCAAACGAATCGCTGCGCGAGTTCATGTTAACGGGTTGCTGCGGATGAATTCGAGGCCGGGTTTGCCGTACCAATAGCCGTTGCAGGACGCTGCCGGCATCAGGCCTTCGATCTGCGCCAAGGCCTGCGCGGGCGCCAGGCGCTGCTCCATGCATTCCCGGAACAGGTGCAGTATCTCGCCGGTATGGTGTCCCTGGGGACTGACCCGCACCACGTCGACTCCTGCGTCCTGCAGGGTATCCAGCTCGCCGATCAGGTTGTGCACCAGCGCCGACTGGGTCTGGATGCCGTTCAGGTTCAGGAAGGGCTGTCCCTCGCGGGTCTTCAGGGCAAGGCCATCCTCGTAATCCAGGCATTTGAACTGGCAGTCGTCTTTTTGCAGGTTATGGTGGCGCGCCGTGAAGCAACGCGCCGAAAAGGCCAGCGGCAGGCGACCGTAGGCGAACACCTCGGTTTTCGGGCTTGTCTGGCGATTGCCGTTGATCGAGACCAGTGCCTCGCGCGACATTTCCACCGGCATCACCCAGCGTGTCGCGCCCAGCCCGGCGAGCAGGTCGAGGGTCTGCGGGTTGTAGACGTTCAGGAACGCACCCGCCACGAACGGCACCTTGTTCGCCAAGAGCCGCACCGCCCCCATGTCGTTGGCTTCCACCTTGAAATTCTCGTTGTCGGCGATCCTGTGCAACGTTTTGACATCGCTTTCGGATTCGATCAGGGTCTGCGTCGAGATCACCACTTCCTTGCCGGCGGCGGCAAGGCGTTCCGCTATGTCCAGGTAGTCCTGCAGGCGCAGCAGATGGCGGCGCGAACAGACCGTTTCGCCGAGGTAGATGATGTCCACCGGCGCGTCGGCCATCTCCTCGTAGAACCAGAGCATGGTGTCGCGATCCCAGTAGTAGAGGACGGGGCCCAGAGCCAGTTTCATGATTTATTTCCAGGGGCGATAGTAGGCGCCAAGCGTATGCTGCTGACCTTCCGAGACCTTGCCGAGTTCCGCCGTCCATGACGGCTTGACGGCAAAGTTCCCGGTATCGCGCAGGCAGTTGTCGATGGCCTGGCGCCATACCTTGGTGACTTGCTCGACATAGGCGGGACTGCGCTGGCGCCCCTCGATCTTGATCGCGGCGATGCCCATGCGTATCAGTTCCGGCAACAGCTCCATGGTGTTGAGGCTGGTGGGCTCCTCGATGGCATAGTAGGTCTCGCCCTCCACATCGAAGCGTCCCTTGCACAGGGTCGGATAACCTGCGTTCTCGCCGGCATCGTAGCGGTCGATGAGGATGCCGTTGAGGCGCGATTCCAGCCCCTTGGGCGTGTCCTGCCAGCGCACCGCCTTGGGCGGCGAGCATACGCCGCGCGTGTTCGGGGAGTCGCCGGTGGCATAGGAGGACAGCGCGCAGCGCCCTTCCACCATCACGCACAGGCCGCCGAAACCGAACAGCTCGATCTCCACCTGGGTGCCGGCCATCAACTGCTCGACCTGCGCCAGCGCCAGCACGCGCGGCACCACGGCGCGCTGGATGCCGAACATCTCGTGGTAGAAATTGATCGCCTCATGATTGGTCGCCGAGCCTTGCACCGAAAGATGCAGACGCAGATCGGGATGGGTCTTCGCGGCATACTGCATCAGCCCGGGATCGGCGAGGATCACCGCATCCAGGCCCAGTTCGGCGGCGTTGTCGATGGCCGATGTCCAGCGCTGCCAGCCGTCAGCCTGCGGGTAGGTGTTCAGCGCCAGCAGCACCTTCCTGCCCTTCGCATGCGCGTAACGCACGCCTTCCTTCGCGTTGTCGAAACTGAAGTTGAGGCCGGTGAAGTTGCGCGCGTTGGTGTCGTCGCGGAAACCCATGTAGACGCAGTCGGCGCCGTTGTCTATCGCCGTCTTCAGCGCCGGCAGGCTGCCCGCCGGGCACACCAGTTCGATCTTGTCAGGCTGCATTGAGTATCTTCTCCTTGATATCTTCTGCAAGAACCGGCGCGGCGGATGCAGGACAGGACGCACGGATCACCGGGATCATGGGGTAGGCGGACACGGTGGATTCGGGACGCTGCGGTGCCGCTGCGGGTGTTCTTTCGGCAACCCCTTGGGCCCGGGGCGTCCCGGCCAGGCATCCCTGGCGATGGCCGCGCCGCGCCAGTTCCAGCTCGATGCCGTTGAGTATGTTCCATTTCTGCGAGCACCACTCCGGCGCCAGCAGGATGTCCTTTGCGGCGGTGCCGGTCACGCGGTGGTACACGATATGCTCCGGCGTGCGCTCGATCAGGTCGCAGGCGTGGCGGATATATTCCTCGCGCGTCAGCGGCTGGTATTCGCCGCGCCGCCACTGGTTGGCCAGCACGGTGTGCTTCACCACATGCAGCGGGTGCAGCTTGAGCCCGTCCACGCCGATGTCCAGCACCGTGTCGAGGCTGGCGTGGTAGTGCGACTCGTCCTCTCCGGGCAGGCCGAGGATCAGGTGGGTGCACAGGGGGATGCCGCGCCGCCGCGCTTCCACGGCCACTTCCCGGTATTCCGCCAGGCCGTGGCCGCGGTTGACGCGCCGCAGCGTCTCGTCGAAGGCCGATTGCAGGCCGAGCTCCAGCCACACGATGCGGCCTTCCGCACGGTAACCGTCGAGCAGGTCGAGCACCTCGCCGGACACGCAATCCGGCCGCGTGCCGACCGAAAGGCCGACGATGTCGTGCTGGGTCATGGCCTCGCGATACATGGCATCCAGCTCCGCCACGTCCGCATAGGTGTTGGTGTAGGCCTGGAAATAGGCGAGGTACTTCTTCGCCCCGGTGCGTTTCGTGATGGCGCGCCGCCCGCTGTCCAGCTGCGTTTCCAGTGTCTTCTGTTCGGGCCCGTTGGGGCTGAACGAGCTGTTGTTGCAGAACGTGCAGCCGCCGATACCCTTTGCGCCGTCCCGGTTGGGGCAGGTGAAACCGGCGTCGAGGGCTATCTTGTGGATCCGTTGGCCGTGCTGCTCAAGCAGGTGTTGGCCGAAGGTGAGGATGTAATCGGAAAGTGCCATAATCTATGGCGGGAAGACTAGCATTTCCCACCCGCTTGTTCAACCGGAACGGACGCATGGTTATTGCGTCCGGCCCGGCCGCGCGCAATGCGCCAAAAACCGGTGGCCAAACGGATATCCAGGCATTTCGGCATATTGACCATCCAACAGGTGCGGGTTAGGGTGCCCCCATGAAACCAGCTACCCGCACCATCATAAATCCCGGCGAACAGGAAACAGGAAATGCAAAAACATAAAGCGAAACTGAAAATCATCTAGCCTGCCTACGGTGCGGAGATGAATCCGGCGATCTGTTGCAGCAGCGTGTCTTCCTGGTAGGGTTTGCCGAGGTAGGCGTTCGCGCCCAACTGCATCGCGTGGTCGCGGTGCTTGTCCGCCGCGCGCGACGTGATCATGATGATGGGCAGGTGTTGCATCCTGGCGTCGCGGCGCAGGTGCCTGGTCAGCTCGAAGCCGTCCATGCGCGGCATCTCGATGTCCAGCAGCATCACGTCCGGCAGGGTCTCGCCGAGCTGCTCCAGTGCATCCACGCCGTCCTTGGCGGTGGCGACCTCGTAGCCGGCGCGCGTCAGCAGCCGGGTGGTGACCTTGCGCACGGTCAGCGAGTCGTCCACCACCATCACCAGCGGTTGGGTGCGCGACTTTTCCGGCACGGCCTCGGCGGCCCGGGGCGTCTCTGCGACAACGCGCTGCGCCAGTTGCACCGGGTTCAGGATCAGCGCCACCACCCCATTGCCCTGCACGGTCGCGCCGGAGATGAACGGCAACCGCGCCAGTTGCGGACCGATGTTCTTCACCATCGCTTCTTGGTTTCCCAGCAAGCCGTCGACATGCAGGGCGATGCGCTGATCGCCGCTGCGCAGCAGCAATAGCGGGTTGTGCCGCAACTCTTCCGGCGCGCGCCCGCTGTCGCCCAGCAGATACTGCAGGTAGTGGAACGGGTAGCGGTGGCCCTGCCAATCGATGTGGCGGTCGCGGTAGCTCTGCTCCAGTTCCCCCACCTTCACCTGGCGCACCTGTTCCACCATGTTGGACGGGATCGCATAGGTCGCATTGCCGGCGCGCACCATCAGCACGTGCGTGACCGCCAGCGTGAGCGGCAGGTGGATGGTGAAGCGCGTTCCCAGACCCTTCTTCGAGCTCACCTCGATGCGTCCGCCCAGCGCGGCGACCTCGCTGTGCACCACGTCCATGCCGATGCCGCGCCCCGCCATTTCCGTCACTTCGGCCGCGGTGGAGATGCCTGACGTGAAGATCAGTTGTGCCAGCCGGTCGTCGCCAACCGCTTCGTCCGGCTTGAGCAGGCCTTTGGCGATGGCCTTGTCGCGCAGTGCGGCAAGATCCAGTCCCGCGCCGTCATCGCTGAACTCGAACACCACCTCGTTGCCCTCGTGGCGCAGGCCCAGGCGGATCTCGCCGATGGGGTTCTTGCCGCCCTGCACGCGCAGCGCTTCGCTTTCGAGCCCGTGCACCAGCGCATTGCGCAGCAGGTGTTCGAAGGGCGCGGTCATTTTTTCCAGCACGCTGCGGTCCAGCTCCAGTTCCGTGCCCAGCAGCTCGAGGTTGGCGCGCTTGTTCAGTTCTTTCGCCGTCTGCCGCACGGCGTTATACAGCCGCTCGGCTATGCTGGCGAACGGCACCATGCGCACGTTCATCAGGTTCTGCTGCATCTCGCGGTTCAGGCGCGCCTGCGCCGCCAGCGCGCCGGTCGCGCCGTCGAAGTTCTTCAGCAGCGCCTGCTGCACGGTCTGCACGTCATGCACGCTCTCGTTCAGGAAGCGCGTCAATTCCTGCAAACGGGTGAAGCGGTCGAATTCGAGCGGGTCGAACTGTTCCGCGCTGTCCCTGTTCAGTGAGGCGCGCGCCTGCATCCGGCTTTCCGCCTGCATCTCCAGCTCGCGCAAATGTTTGCGCAGGCTCGCCACGCTGCCGGTCAATTCCTGCAGCCCTTCCTTGAAGGCGCGCATCTCGGTTTCCATGCGCGAGCGTGCCATGCTGATCTCGCCGGCCTCGTTGACCAGTTGATCCAACACGTCGGCGCGCACGCGCAGCATGGCGCGCTCCGTGCCGCCTTCCGTCGCGTGCAGTTCCTTGCCGCGCTCGACACCCGCAGGTTCGGTCGCGCGTTGTTCCGCATCGGCCGTGCCGCTGCGCAACTCCTCAAGCAGGCCGTCTATGCGGTCGAGATCGCTCTCCAGAGCTTCCCAGAATTCCGTCCGCGTATCCGCCGGGGCGGCGGACAATATGAGTGCCTCCATCTCGTGCGCGATGCCGCCGATGCGCACCGCACCCGCGATGCGCGCACTGCCCTTGAAGGTGTGCAGCTGCCGGTTCAGCAGTTGCGGCTGCAGCTCGTCGTCCGGTTGCTCGCGCCATGCGCGCAGCCGCGCGCCGATCTGCGGGAGCAGATCGTCCGCCTCCTCCAGGAATACCGGCAGCAGTTGCGCGTCTATGTCATCGCGGCCCCGCGGTCTTTCCGCAGCGACGGCAACTCCGGCCGCTCTCGCCGCAGGCACGGGCGCAGCGAGCGGTGCGGGTGCATGAACCGCCGCAACTTCTTCCTGCGCGACTTCTTCAGGCAGGGAGGGAGGGGCGGTCTCTTTCTCTTGCGTCGGCGCGCGCCTGGCAGGCTCTTCAATCGACTGCTCCGGCTCGACGCCGTTCTCGATCAGCTGGGCGGCTGCGACCAGGCCGGCCGCATCGATGCTCACCCCGCCCTGGCTGTTGAGCGCCTCCACCCAGCCGGTGAATCTCTGTTCCGCCTCGGCGATGAAGCCCAGCAGTTCCGGGGTGGCCGGCTTGTTGTCTTGCAGCCACTTGTTCAGCGCGCGTTCGACGTTCCATGCGGCTTCGCCCAGCTCGGCCAGGCCGACCATGCGCCCGCTGCCCTTGAGGGTATGAAAACCGCGCCTGATGGTCACCAGGGGTTCGCGCCCGGAGCGCAGCCGGCAAGCTTCCAGATTGTTGCGCAGGGTATGCAGCACTTCCTGCGCCTCTTCCAGGAAGACATCGAGCAATTCCTGGTCTTCGCTTGTAGGGCGCGGCATTTCGGCCGGTGCGCGGGATGGTTCGGCCGGGACGTCCGCCGCTGCGGGAACTTGCCGCAGTCCCGCTATTCCGTTCAATGCCGCCTGCAATGTGGAGGCGTCGTCTGACTGGCGGTCAGCCAGATGCCGCAGATAATTTTCCAGCGCCTTCAGCGCATCCGACAGGGCAAGGCTTTCCGCTTCTTCCGGTACCTCGTCGCCCTGTGCGAAACGGCGGATGCTGCCCTGAATGGCCGCCAGCAACTTTGCCGCCTGTTCCAGGGATGCGATGTGCAGGCCGCCCTGTATCTGGCCGGACAGGCGCAGCAGTTCGCCCAACTCGTTGCGCTTGGCCGGGTCGCTGAAAAAGGCGCTGAGCTCCTGCTCGAGATAATGGAGGTTCGCCAGCATTTCATTGAACAGGTGGAGCTCCGCGTCGCCCCGTTCCAGCTGGCAATGCAGGCGAACCAGTTCGGCCAGCCGTTGCGTGTCCTCGGGTTGCCGCTGCGCCGCCGCCTCGATGCGCCCGGACAGGATGCGCGCTTCTTTCAGGAAATTGCTGCTCAGGCTGCCGTAGTGCCGGATGCCTCTGCCCAGCAGCAGCAACGCCATCGCCATGTCCAAGGCGGCCAGCTGCGCATGGTCGGGCACGTTCGCTAATTTCGACAGCGCATGTATCTGCCCGGTCAGGTACTGTAGGGCATTGCGGCCGAGTCTCTTGCCCTGCGCTGCGAGTTGCCCGGCATGCCCGATGAATTTTTCGCATGCCGCCTGGTTCCCCTGCGCGCACCGTTCCCAGCTTTCTTCGGCGGCCTTCAGTTGATCGTGCATTGCCTCGAGGATCCGCGCCGCTTCGTCGGGCGGCATTGCGGCAAGCCCGGGCAGGTAAAAATCCAGCATATAGATCTGCCGGATCTCTTCCAGCAGATCGCTCGCGGCGTGACCGTGCCCGATCAGGTAAAGCATCTCGTTCAGCAGCGGCCGCGCCTCCCCGGCTTGACCTTCTGCCGTCGCACGCATCTGTTGGTCTATGCGCCCCAGCAAGCGGTTGAGGTCCGGTTTCGCATCCATCCGGTCCAGCCGCAGGCATTCGAGCAACCCGCAGGCGACCCACCAGAACGCTCGGCTGCTGTCCCGCGGCACGCAGTGCAACAGACCGTTCGAGGCCTGCTGCATAGTCTGCAATGCGGCAGGCACATCATCCTGCCGCAGCCAATGCAACAGCCCCTGCTGGTATTGGTTGCGCAACGCCTTCAGCCGATGCGGGGCATCGCCTTCCGGGGCCACGTTCAATACCTGCTGCGGCAACTGCACATCCAGGTCGGGATGGAACAGGTCCAGTTCGAACGATATTTCCAGGCCGCGCAACTGTTGCAGTGCCTGGTATTCGGGGAACAGGCGCAGCGCGGCGTCATCCGCGCCGTTGGCCAGCGCGTCGAAATAGCGCGTCAGGCCGAGGAGGGTCTGCCGCAGGACATCGCGATGCAGTTCGGAGAACATGTCCGGCTGGGATGACAGCTCGGACAGAACGGTTTCCAGTTCGGTGCAGAATGCGGCCACACCATGCAGATGGGCGGTTTTCAGGGTATCGAGCAGACGGCGCAGTTCGTTGCTTGCCGCGTCCAGGGCGGCCGCGTTGCTGCCGGGCGCGACCAGGTATTGCTCCAGTTGCGCGCCGATCCCGGCCAGCGCGTTATGCAGGCCGGGTCTCGGGTCGGCCGGTGTGGCGTGATCGGATTTTTTGGTGCCCGCCATAAGCAAGTCTGGTCCGGGACTACAACTTGAAGCCCGCTACCGAGCCCTTCAGGTCGGCGGACAGGTCGGTGAGTTGCGCGACCGAATTGGCCGTCAACCGGGTGCCGTCGGTGGCCTGCTGGGTGATCTGCAGGATGTTGCGCATCGCATGTGCCACCTTGCCGGCCATGTCGGTCTGCACCTGGGTGGACATCGAGATGCCGTCGATCAGCGAGGCCAGTTCCCTGGATACCTGTTCGATCTCCTTCAGCGACTGCCCGGCCACGTCGGACAGTTTCGCGCCTTCCACCACGCCCAAGGTGCTCTTTTCCATCGCCGCGATGGCATCCTGGGTGTCGCCCTGGATGGTCTTTACCAGCGCGCCGATCTGTTTGGTCGCCTCTGCGGAACGTTCCGCGAGGCGTTGCACTTCCTCCGCCACCACCGAAAAACCGCGCCCCGCCTCGCCGGCAGAGACAGCCTGGATCGCCGCATTCAATGCCAGCACGTTGGTCAGCTCGGTGATGTCGGAGATCAGGTCCACGATCTCGCCGATCTCCTGCGAGCTTTCGCCTAGGCGTTTGATGCGTTTGGAGGTTTCCTGGATCTGTTCGCGGATGCCGTCCATGCCGGCGATGGTATTGCGCACCGCCTGGCTGCCCAGCTCGGTTGCCGCCAGGGTGCGTTGCCCGACCCCGGTCGCCTTGGTGGCGCTGCTGTTCACTTCCCGGATCGATCCGGCCATCGATTGCACCGACTCTCCGGCTTTCCTGATTTCTCCCGCCTGTTTTTGCGCCGCATCCAGCAGTCCCCGGGAGATCTGCTCGGCCTGCCGCGTCGCGTGTCCCATCTGGTCGGCTGCAACCATGATGCGCGCCACCAGTTTGCGCAATTCTTCGGTGGTGTAATTCACCGCGTCGGCGATCGCGCCGGTGACACCCTCCGACACCGTGGCGCGCACCGTCAAATCACCTTCCGCCAGTTCGCTCAATTCGCCCATCAGGCGCTGGATGGCATCCTGGTTGCGCCGGTTGGAATCTTCCGCTTCCTCGGCGCGCTGGCGCGAATCGTTCAGATAGACTTTTGCCAGGACCAGCAGTTGCAATAACACCAGCATTCCGGCCGCTACCGCAACCGCGCCGGAAATGCGCACGACCAGGCCCGATTGGTACGCGTCGATCAGCTGCTGGCTTTTCGCCAACACCAGGTCGATGTTGCCCGAGATCGATTTGGCGGCGCTTTTCGCCTTCACCAGCCCGGCAGATTGTGCGCCCAGTATCCTGATATTGTTGCGGTATGGCTCGAACAGGGCCACCAGCCGCTGGGTCGTCGGGTCCGCCGCCGGCATCACGGCCAGGCTTTCTTCGGCGGCGGCGGTCTCGCTACCCAGTGCAGCCAGTTGTTCCAGGGAGACATCGGCCGCCAATGCCCATGCGGCATCTTTGGCGATCCGTTCCACGGACAGGGCAAAGCGGACAGTGTGTTCCTTTTTCGTGTTGCCGGCAGATCCGATCAGCCCTTGGGTCAGGTTGCGGAACTCGGTGCTCGTGGCTTCGATCCCGGCCACGGTAGCGCCCAATGTCACCAGGCCGAGACGGCCTTCTTCCAGCGCCTGCGCATCCGCCAGCGTCCGGTTTGCGCTCACCATCAATTCATTCAGCACTTCGCGGGCCGCGCCGCCGGTAGCCGGCAAACTGCCATCCCCCTTGTCCAGCAAATGCAGGATGCCGGCAAAATTTTCCTTGCTCTGGGTCAGCGCCTGAAACGCCGAAGCGTCTCCCAGCGCGCTCAATTGCGCATCCTTGGCCAGGCGCTGGGACAGCATCAGCAGTTTGCCGGATTGCGTCAGGTAGCGCGCGATGTAGCCCGCCTCACGGCTGTTGACGTAAGCCGCCGCGGCCGCGACGGCGAAGAACAGCACCAGCGAACCGCTCAGCCATCTTATTTTCCGGGAAACCGAAGGGCGTCCAGAAACCGGCGCGGCAGGGCGTGCTGCGCCTCCGCTTTCCTGATTCGCCCCGGCGGTTTTTTTACCGGGCAGCTTGAATTCTGGTAACGCCAGTTTGAATGCCATATGTTTCCCTCACACTGGTTGTCAGGCGCTGATCTGCAAAAAATCCGGCCGCCCAAGCAAGCCAGCCATATCCAGTTTGTACCAGGGATTTCCCTGTTCGTCGTAATAGCGGATCTGCCCATCAACCTCGCTTTGTGCCCATAAGCGGGCGTTGCGCAAACCCAGCGCGCGATCCACCAGCAATGCCGCATTGACCGCGTGGCGCTCTGCAACCAGCAGGACGCGGTTGGCAGCCGCTCCCGATGCCTGTCCTGAGCCAGTCGAAGTGGCCCGTCCTGAGCCAGTCGAAGTGGCCTTGCCCATTTGCTGATAGGCGGCCATGTCGGTCACGCCGTACAGCACACCGCGCACGCTGATCACGCCAAGGAACCACGGCTTGGTGAGCGGAGCCGCAGTCAGTGGCGGCAGCGGCAATATCCCGCTGATATCATGCATATCGACCAGCCAGTTTTGTTCCGCTATTTGCACGCCCATCGTGGATATCTGATCTCCAGCGCGGCTTTTGGCCTGCATGCGGTCGATCAGGTCCTGCTGGAATTCGCGCAGATTAAGCCGTTTGGACATGGAGCCTCTGGCGATCCGGATGCGCGGGCATTTGCCATGCAGGCCGCCGGCTGGCAATCCCGTCAATCTTGATTGCCATTGATCTGTTCCTTTGGTTGGCACGCATGGGCAATGACGGCCTCCACCAGGCTTTTTTTGGTGAAGGGCTTGATCAGGTATTGCTTCGAGCCGGCCAGCTTGGCGCGTGCGCGGTCGAATAGGGAATCTTTGCTGGTCAGCATGACTATCGGGATATTTCTGTAGCGGGGGTGGTTCTTGATCAGGACGCAGGTCTGATAGCCATCGAGGCGCGGCATGATCACATCCACAAAGATCAGATCGGGTTGATGTTCGACTACCTTGGACAGACCGTCAAAGCCGTCCTCGGACAATACGACCTGGCATCCCGCCTGCGACAGGAAAATCTCGCCGCTGCGCCGGATGGTGTTGCTGTCGTCGATCAGCAATACTTTTTTCCCCGACAATGGCAGATCCTCGACCAATCTTACCTCCCTGTCCGACATCAGATGCCTGCCCGGTTTTTTCGAGCGGCTTGCGGCTCCAATGCTAACTTGGCAGCCATTCGGCCCAACCGCAGAATTAAGGGGTAAACCTCAATCTGTTCGGGCTCAAGCGGGGCGCAATTACCGCCGCCAGAAAGCCGGGGTAAACAGGATCAGCACGGTGAAGATCTCCAGGCGCCCGATCAGCATGGCAAAGGCGCATACCCAGGTCTGGAAATTGGTCAGCCCCGCATAGTTGCCTGCCGGGCCGACCTGGCTCAAACCCGGGCCAGCATTATTGATGCAGGCAATGATCGCGGAGAATGCGGAGATAAAATCCAGCCCGCTGATCAGCAACACAAAGGTCAGCGTTGCCACGCTCATAAAATACAGGAAGATGAAACCCAGCACCGCGAACACGATGTTGTTGGGCACGACATGCCCGCCGATCTTCATCGGGTTGACCGCTGCGGGATGCAGCAATTTGACAAACTCGCGCCCGGCCTGCTTGAACAGCACCAGCGTACGGATCATCTTTATGCCGCCGCCGGTGGAGCCGGAACTCACCGCGATACAGCTCAGGAACAACATCCACAGCGGCGCGAAGATCGGCCACTGGTTGAAGTCCACGCTGGCGAAGCCGCAATCCGTCGCCATCGACACCAGATTGAAACTGGCATGGCGCAACGCTGTCCAGAAATCCGGATAAACATTCTGCCACCACAGGAACACCCCTATACCGATGCAGCTGCCCAAAATCAGGATAACCGTCGCCACCGCCTCCGCATCGTGCAGATAGACACGCAGGCTCTTGCCGCGCCACGCCAGAAAATGCGAGGCGAAATTGATTGCCGCAATCAACATGAATACGATCAGCACGAACTCGATCAGCGGCGAATTGAAATAGCCGATGCTGGCATCGTGCGTGGAGAATCCGCCCAGCGACAATGCCGCAAAAGCATGGCAGATTGCATCCAGCCAATCCATGCCCGCCCACTTCAATGCGCCGATGCAGGCCAGCGTGATCGCAACATACACCGCCCACAGGTTGCGCGCCGTGTCGGCGATGCGCGGTGTCAGCGCGGATTCCTTCATCGGCCCCGGCGTCTCCGCCTTGAACAGCTGGCGTCCGCCGATGCCGAGCAGCGGCAGCACCGCCACCGCCAGCACGATGATGCCCAGCCCGCCGAGCCAGTTCAGTTCATGCCGCCACACGTTGATCGCCGGTGGCAGGGTGTCCAGTCCGGTCAGCACGGTCGCGCCGGTGGTGGTCATGCCGGATATGGTCTCGAAATAGGCATCGGTGAACGACAGCCCGGGGAGCATCAACAGCAGCGGGATCGTGGCGAAGGCCGGCATCGCCGTCCACATCGCGACCACCAGCAGGTAGCCGTGGCGGATCGATAGCTCGCCCTTGTGGCGGCGCGTCAGCATCCACATCAATACCCCGGCGGTCGCGGTCCACACCATCGCCAGCAGGAAGTCCAGCAGCATGGTGTAGTCGGCGTAGATCAGCGCGGCGGCGACCGGCATGAGGTAAGCCGCGCTGAACATCACCAGCATCAGGCCCAGCGCGTGAAAAACGGTCAGTGCGCGCCCCATCAGAAGAACCCGATGCTGACCTGAAACAGTTTCTCGACCTTTTTCACCATCCGCTTGTCGATGACGAACACGATGACATGGTCCTCCGCCTCGATCAGCGTGTCGTGATGCCCCATGATGACCTCATCGCCGCGCACGATCGCGCCGATGGTTGCGCCCTTGGGCAGGTCGATCTCGTCGATGCGCCGGCCGACCACCTTGGAAGACTGGCGGTCGCCGTGCGCCACCAGTTCCAGCGCTTCCGCCGCGCCGCGCCGCAGCGAGTGCACCACCGCCACGTCGCCCTGGCGCACATAGGCGAGCAGCGAACCGATGGTGACATGCGCCGGGGACAGCACGATGTCGATCTTGCCGCCCTGCAGCAGGCCGACATAGGCGCTGCGGTTGATCAGCGCGATCACCTTGCGCGCGCCGCCCTGCTTGGCGAGCAGCGCGGACATGATGTTGTTCTCGTCGTCATTGGTCAGCGCGCAGAACACATCGACCTCGGCGACATGCTCCTGCTGCATCAGCTTCTCGTCCGTGCCGTCGCCATTGAGCACCAGCGTTTTTTTCAGTTCGCCGGCCAGCTTCTCGCACGACTTCTTGTTGTGTTCGATCAGCTTGACCTGGTAGTCGTGTTCCAGCGCCATCGCCAGGCGGCGACCGATATTGCCGCCGCCGACGATCATCACGCGCTTGCTGGGTTTGTCCATGCGGCGCATCTCGTTGAGCACGCTGCGGATGTTGTTGGTCGCGGCGATGAAGAAGATTTCGTCGCCATCCTCGATCACGGTGCTGCCTTCCGGAATAAGCGGACGGTCCTTGCGGAAGATCGCTGCGACGCGGGTTTCGACCTGCGGCATGTGGCTGCGCAGGAAGTTCAGCGGCTTGCCCACCAGCGGTCCGCCCTCGAAGGCGCGCACCGCGACCAGCGACGCCTTGCCGCCGGCGAATTCCAGCACTTGCAGCGCCTCGGGAAATTCGATCAACTTGACGATGTATTCGGTGAGGATCTGTTCCGGGCAGATCGAGAAATCCACGCAGAAATTATCTATGCTGAACACCTCCTGGCGCTCCAGGTAATCGGTGGCTCTGATCCGGGCAATGCGCGTCGGCGTGTTGTAAAGGCTGGCCGCCAGCTTGCAGGCCACCAGATTGACTTCATCGCTTTGCGTGACGGCCAGCAGCATGTCGGTGTCGGCGATGCCCGCCTGCTCGAGGATCGATGGATGAGCCGCGTTGCCGGTCAGGGTGCGCAAGTCCAGCCGGTCCTGCAGTTGGCGCAGTTTTTCGCCATCGGAATCCACGACGGTGATGTCGTTCGCCTCGCTCACCAGGCTTTCCGCCACCGTAGAGCCGACCTGTCCTGCTCCGAGTATCAGTATTTTCATGCTCTGCGCCACCCCTGAAAAAATAATTCAGCCACGGATAGACACGGATGTTCACGGATAATCGAGTCAACGAATCGCCTCAGGCACCCGTCAACCCGGTTTTGCCGAACGAATCTTCTATCCGTGCCTATCCGTGGCTGATTGCGGTTCATGTTCATCGCTGTGCGCGTATCCAGTTCTTCCATTCGTCGAACAGCTGTTTGTCGCTGGCCGCAATCACCGAGCGCTGCCAGACATCGCCCTGGGCGAAATCGTCGCTTTCGACGCAGCAGGCATGGCCGCCCGCTTCCAGCAAGACCAGCAAGCCGGCGGCGTAATCCCAGAGTTTCTGCCCACCATGCAAATACACGTCATAGCGCCCGGCAGCGGTGTAGCACCAGTCGAGCGCGCTTGCGCCGAAGTTGCGCTGCGAAGAATAGGGCGGATGGGATGCCAGTTGCGTGACCAGCCTGGCGCCCAGGCGCTTCAGGTCGACATTTGCCAGGGCCTGCTGCAACGAGCCCGCTGCTTCGCGCTTCACCAGCATTTCGCCGTTCAGGAATGCGCCCTTACCCGATTCGGCGGCAAACATTTCGTCCGCCACCGGGTCGTACACCACGCCCAGTTGGCTCTTGCCTTTGCGTAACAGCGCAACGGACACCGCAAAATAGGGCAGGCCGCGCACGAAATTGGAAGTCCCGTCGATCGGGTCGATGCACCACAGGTCTTCGTTGCCGGATTGCCATATCGCATGTTGTTCCGCGTCAGGCATTTCCTCGCCCAGCACCGGCACGTTGAGGATGGCTTGCAACTTTTTGGTCAGGGCGGTCTGCGCGGCGGTATCCGCCTCGGTACATACGCTGCCGTCGCTTTTGCGCTGATGCGCCACCTTGAGATAGCGTGGCATGATCTCCTCCGCCGCGACCAGCTTGACTGCGGCGACCACCGCCTTGAGCGTCGCGCTCATGCCGCGTGCGGCGGTGCGTGTCATGCTGCTTCCTTCCATTTGCCGCTCATGCTTCACCTTTCCATTTAATGGAACAGCCCATGCTGGCGATCTGCTCGCGCGGCCCCTGTCCGGTTTTAGCAATTTGCAGCATCGCATCGAACAGGTCACGCGGCGCATCGGCAGCCGCTTCCTTGCGCGATGCGTCCAGCCGGCCGCGGTATTGCAGTTCCAGATCGGCGTTGAAGCCGAAGAAATCCGGCGTGCATACCGCGCCGTAATCCTTCGCGACCTGCTGGGTCTCGTCCCACACATAGGGGAAAGGGTAGCCGTATTGTTGCGCCACCAGCCGCATGTTATCGAACGAGTCTTCCGCGTATTCGGCGGGATCGTTGGACATGATGGCGATGCTGTTGATACCGTGCTGTTGCAGCTCGCGCGTGTCGCGCACGATGCGGTCGCGGATGGATTTCACATAGGGGCAATGGTTGCAGATGAACATCACCAGCAGGCCGTTCGTGCCGCGCGCCCTGGCGAGGTTGTAGCGCCGGCCATCCACGCCTTGAAGGTCGAAATCGCGGGCTTTCCAGCCGAAATCGCATAGTGGAGGTTGCAGACTGACCATTTTATATCCCTGACAACATCTCTTGGGGGCGTTATATTATCACGCCGAACTTTTTGACTTCCTACCTTCATCATGCCGCGCTTCTACTGTCCCCCACCGCTGCCGTTCGGCGGCTCGTTCGATTTGCCGCCGGATGCGGCGCACCATGCCGCGCGCGTATTGCGCCTGCGCGAGGGAAACCGCGTGGAAATCTTCGATGGGCTCGGCAATGAATGTCACGGCGTCATTGCCGAACTCGGCGGCAAGCGCGTGGTTGTCGGCGAGATCACCGCCGTCAACGCCGACCGCGAATCGCCGTTGCCGGTCATGCTGGCGCAAGCGCTGTCGAGCAGCGAGAAGATGGATTGGGTGATCCAGAAAGCCACCGAACTGGGCGTCGCGGAGATCCAGCCGCTCGACACCGAACGCAGCGTCGCGAGGCTGTCCGCCGAACGAGCCGCTAAGCGCCTCGAGCACTGGCGGCAGGTCGCCATCTCCGCCTGCGAGCAGTGCGGGCGCAACAGGTTGCCGGAGATACACGCGCCGCTGGACATCATGGCGTGGCTGCAACAGACGAAAGAGCTGCCGGCCACAAAACTCATGCTGCTGCCGCAGGGCGCGGCCTCGCTGCATGGCCGGGAGAAGCCGCAGGGCGAGGTCGTGTTGCTGATCGGTGCAGAGGGCGGTTTTACCCAGGCGGAGAGCGACAGCGCGTTGCGGTGTGGCTTTAGCCCAATACGACTGGGAGCGCGCGTGCTGCGCACCGAGACCGCGGCAGTGGCCGGGCTGGCCGCGTTGCAAACGCTGTGGGGAGATTTTAGGTAGTCGATAGTGGGAAGTAGTAAGTGGGGAAACACAAAACCCTGAACTTGAAATAGGAGAAATCATGCCCTATGTCAATATCAGCATCGCGGGAACGCTGACCCGCGAACAGAAGGCCGGGATCGCCGCCGAGATCACCGATACGCTGGAGCGCATCGCGCTCAAGCCGAAGTCATACACTTACATTTCTTTCGACGAACTGCCCGACGAAAACCGGGCGATCGCCAGACATAACCAATGACTTGCCCAGCGTTGTTTGCTGGGTTAGTCAGATGGCTAGTAGTTCCATCAGTTGCTAGATGAGGAATAGCGCGGCATGATGCGCGCATTGCACTAGGGAGTCCTAAATGCCGATCACCACTACCTCCGCCGATTTCGTTGCCTGGTTTCGCTCCGTCGCGCCCTACATCAACGCTTTCCGCGGCAAGACCTTCGTCATCGCGTTCGGCGGCGAGGTGGTCTCCGACGGCAAGTTCGTCGAGCTGACGCACGATTTCAACCTGCTCGCCGCGCTCGGCATCCGGCTGGTTCTGGTGCATGGCGCGCGCCCGCAGATCGAACAACATCTGGCGAAAAACAATCTCGGCGACACGTATCACCAAGGTATCCGCATGACCGATGCGGATAGCATGCAATGCGTGAAGGAAGCGGTCGGCCGGGTGCGCGTGGAGATCGAGGCGCTGCTGTCGATGGGGCTGGCGAATTCGCCGATGGCCAACGCCGACATCCGCGTGGCGGGCGGCAACTTCATCACCGCGCAGCCCATCGGCATCATCAACGGCGTCGACCTGATGCATACCGGCAGCGTGCGCAAGGTGGACATTGCGGCGCTCAACGACCGCATGGATTTCGGCGAGGTGGTGCTGCTCTCGCCGCTCGGCTATTCGCCCACCGGCGAGGTGTTCAACGTCACGCTGGAAGACATCGCGACCGCCACCGCCATCGCGCTGGATGCCGACAAGCTGGTGTTCCTGATGGATACCGACGGCGTGCAGGACAAGAAGGGCAAGCTGCTCAAGGAGCTCACGATTGCCGGGGCGCAGGCGGTGTTGTCCGGCAAGCGCAAGCTGCCGGACGACGTGAGCCTGTATCTGCCCTGCGCGATTCGCGCCTGCGAGGCCGGCGTGGCGCGCACCCACCTGATCAGCCGCCACACCGACGGCGCGGTGTTGCAGGAGCTGTTCAGCGACGATGGCATCGGCACGATGGTGGTGGAAAGCACGCTCAACACCCTGCGCGCCGCCACCATCGAGGATGTCGGCGGCATCCTGCATTTGCTTCGCCCGCTGGAAGCCGAAGGCATTCTGGTGCGGCGCAACCGCGAATTGCTGGAGCGCGAGATCGCGCGCTTCGTGGTGCTGGAACACGACCACCGCATCGTCGGCTGCGCCGCGCTCTACCCGTTCCCCGACGAGGCCGCCGCCGAACTGGCCTGCCTTGCGGTGGACGCGCAATGCCGCGACCGCGGCTACGGCCAGGTCATCCTCGACCACATGACCGGCCTCGCCAAGACGCAGGGGCTGAAAAAACTGTTCGTGCTCACCACGCGCACCGCGCACTGGTTCATCGAGCGCGGCTTCAGCGAGGCCGATGTCGCCGCGCTGCCCGCGCAGAAGAAGTCGCTGTACAACTGGCAGCGGAAATCGAAGGTGTTTGTGCGGAAGATTTGATGCGGATGCCGTTGTAGGTTGGGTGGAGCGTAGCGATACCCAACATTTAATCGTCGTCCGCGATGGGTATCGCGTTGCTCAACCCATCCTACGCTTGCTGAAAAACGCAATTGAGCCACGGATGAACACGGATTGACACAGATGAACAATGGGTTGCATCAACTTCCCCTCGTACCATTGAGGTGAGATGCCAGCCCCAGGTAATGCGATCTTATCCGTGGTTATCCGTGTCAATCTGTGGCTGAGGTTTTAAGGTTCAGATCTCCAGCGTCAGGCACTTGCACGCGCCGCCGGCCTTGAGAAATTCGGAGACGTCCGTTTCGATGACTTCGAGGCCGCGCTGCTTGAGGGCGAGCTTCAGCTCTGCCGATGCACGGTGCATGATGACGTTTCGGTCGATGGAGATGGCATTGCAGGCGAAATTCTCTGCATCCGATTCCGAGACCCAGACGATGTCTTCACCGAAGGTGCGCTCAAGGGTATCCACGCTCTTCTTTGAAAACGCCTTCGCGTAGGCGATGGCCAGGCCTTCCGGCAATGGACAGAACGCCGTGTCGAGGTGATACCAGTGCGGATCGACGAGCTCGAGCCCGCAGGCTTCGATACCGAGCGCTTCGACGATCTCGTCCAGTGCCTGCAGATCGCTCCTGATTCCCGAGCCGATCCATAGCCTGTCATGCGAATCGAACAGCGCGTCTCCCGCGCCTTCGAATATCGTGTCTTGCCGAAGGCGCTGCACGCGGTAACCCTGCGCAGCAAAGAATCTCTCGAAGTGCCGCGCTTCAGGCTGCCTTTCGGTGTGGCGGAACGACGAGACGATGACATCGCTCTTGTGGACGAGTCCGGCATTGGCGGTGAATACCATGTCCGGCAGTCCGGCAACGGGCTCGATCAGGCTGACCGATGCCAGCCTCGCCGCGATGCCATGCAGGTTATCCCATTGCCGCTGCGCCAGCGCCTTGTCCACCTTTCCCAGGTTGCCTTCCATCCAGGGATTGATCACGTAGCACACCTCATAAAACCGCGGCTCGCACATCAGGAAACGCTTCATCCTAAAAACCTCGTTTAGCCACAGATTGACACGGATGAACACGGATAAAACATCGCATTGCGAGGGGTTGGTATTTCATCCAAACAGTACAGGGAAAAGGCTGATGCAACCCATTATTCATCTGTGTCTATCCGTGTTCATCCGTGGCTGGATTGCGTTTTCCAGATTTATCGGTTATCCACTTCGTTCTAATGGGCGGTTGATTCTCATTAACCGCGTGGAGCGGTATCCTGCCATGGCGCGACCTTGAGCAGCAACAGCATCCCCGGTATCGCCAATACCGCGCACAGCAGGAAGAAGCCGCTCCAGCCCATCTGTTCCACCAGCCAGCCCGCCGTGGCATTGATGAAGGTGCGCGGCACGGCGGCGAGGCTGGTGAACAGCGCGAACTGGGTGGCGGTGTAGGCGGGGTGGGTGGTGTGCGCGATATAGGCGACGAAGGCCGCCGTGCCCAGGCCGACGCCGAATGCTTCCAGGCCGATCACGAACGCCAGCTGGGTGAGGTGCAGCGCGGTGATTTCCGCATGGGCGCCTTGGACTGCCAGCCAGTAAAAACCGAAGATCGACACCACTTGCACCACGCCGAACAGCCACAGCGCGCGGTTGATGCCGAGCTTGAGCATCCAGATGCCGCCGAGCAGCGCGCCGATCACCGCCGGCCACAGTCCGGCATTCTTTGCGATCAGGCCGATCTGCGATTTGCTGAAACCCATGTCGAGATAGAACGGCGTCGCCAGCGCGGTGCACAGGCTGTCGCCGAGCTTGTAGAAGAACAGGAAGGCCAGGATCAGCAGCGCGCCTTGCCAGCCTTGTCGACCGATGAATTCGCGGAACGGCTCGATCACTGCGGCGCGCAACGTCTTGGGCACATTGACCGCGACCGGCTCCCTGACCAGCAGCGTCATCGCGATGCCGGGCAGCATGAACAGCGCGGTGATCAGGAATACCGTGTCCCACGGCAGATGGTCGGCGAGGATCAGCGACAGCGAGCCGGGTATCAGACCGGCGATGCGGTAGGCGTTGACATGCACCGCGTTGCCCAGGCCGAGTTCGTTGTCCAGCAGCAACTCGCGGCGATAGGCATCCAGCACGATGTCTTGCGTGGCGCTGAGGAAAGCCAGCAGCGTGGCGAGCAGCACGATGACGCCCAGATCGTTTTGCGGCGAGAAGCCGCCCAGCGAAGCAATCACCACCAGCAGCGCGACCTGGGTCAGCAGCATCCAGCCGCGCCGCCGCCCCAACGCCGGCACGACATAACGGTCCAGCAGCGGCGACCAGAGGAACTTCCAGGTGTAGGGGAACTGGATCAGCGCGAATGCGCCGATCACCTTGAGATCGATATGTTCGGTGCGCAGCCAGGCCGGAACCAGGTTGAGCAGCAGGTACAGCGGCAGGCCGGAAGCAAAGCCGGTGAACACGCAGATCAGCATGCGGCGGGTGAAGAGCTGCTGCCAGACGGTCATGTGAGGGGGGCGTCACACCGGCGCAGGCCGGTGTCCAGGCATAAACAAAAACCGGTTATCCGGCCTACGCCGGATAACCAGAGATTTGCCCGCTTGCGGGCTTAATCGAATGGCTAGTTGTTCCATCAATGACAAAAGAGAATAGCTTGCCGTCATATCCCACGCCGAAACCGGTACACCGCCGTGCTGCCCAGCAGGTTCGGCAGCAAACCTGCTTCTCTTTCGCCGGTCATCACGCGGCGTCCCAGCACCGTTACGCGTTTGTCACGGCAAAAACTCTCGAAGTCATGCAGTGTGCACAGATGCACGTTCGGCGTGTCATACCACTGGTAGGGCAGATCGCTGGAAACCGGCATATTGCCGAGCAGCACTCTGAAGCGGTTGCGCCAGTAACCGAAGTTGGGGAAGCTGACGATGCCTTCGCGCCCGACGCGCAGCATTTCCCGGATCAGCGCCTCGGTGTGGCGCGTGGCCTGCAGCGTCTGCGACAGGATCACGAAGTCGAAAGAGCCGTCCTCGAAGTCGGACAGGCCGGATTCCAGGTCGTTCTGGATCACGTTCACGCCGTTGGCGATGCACGACACGATGTCGAGGTCGTTGATCTCCACGCCGTAGCCGCGCACCGCGCGGGTCTCCTTGAGGTAGCGCAACAGGCTGCCGTCGCCGCAGCCGAGGTCGAGCACCGATGCGCCCTTGGGTATCCATGCGGCGATTGCGGCAAAGTCCGGGCGTTCGGCGGCGAGCCGGGCGATATCGTCTTGCGTCATGCTGACGCCTCCCTTGCGACATTGTCCAGATAGGCGCGCACCACGTCGAAGTAGTGCGGGTTTTCCATCAGGAAGGAATCGTGGCCGTGCGTCGAGGTGATCTCCGCATAGCTGACGCTGCGCCGGTTGTGCAGCAGGGGGCGCACGATCTCGCGCGCGCGCGCGGGCGAAAAACGCCAGTCGGTGGTGAACGAGATCACCAGGAAATCCGCCTTGGCGGATGCGAACGCCTGGTTGAGGTCGCCGCCGAAATCATGCGCCGGGTCGAAATAATCCAGTGCCTTGGTCATCAGCAGGTAGGTGTTGGCGTCGAAATAGGCCGCGAATTTGTCGCCCTGGTAGCGCAGGTAGGACTCGATCTCGAACTCGATGTTATAGCTGTAATTGAATTTACCGTCGCGCAGCTCGCGCCCGAACTTGTCCGCCATCACGTCGTCGGACAGATAGGTGATGTGCCCCAGCATGCGCGCCAGCCTCAGGCCGCGCGTCGGCACCACGTTGTGCCGGTAGAAATTGCCGCCGTGAAAATCCGGGTCGCTCAGTATCGCGCTGCGCGCCACATCGTTGAATGCGATGTTCTGCGCGGTTAGGTGCGGTGCGGCGGCGATCGCCAGCACATGGCGCACCCGCTCGGGGAAGGTCAGCGACCATTGCAGCGCCTGCATCCCTCCGAGGCTGCCGCCGATCACCGCCGCGAATTGCCGGATGCCGAGCAGGTCGGCGAGGCGCGCCTGCGATGCCACCCAGTCTTCCACCGTGATGACCGGGAAATTCGCGCCGTAGGGCTGCCCGGTTGCCGGGTCGATCGAGGAAGGGCCGGTCGAGCCGTGGCATCCGCCGAGGTTGTTCAGGCCGATCACGAAGAACTTGTCGGTGTTGATCGGCTTGCCGGGTCCCACCATGTTATCCCACCAGCCGATGTTCCCGGGTTCGTCCGCATAATAGCCCGCCACATGGTGATGCCCGGACAGCGCATGGCAGATCAGGATCGCGTTGGACTTGTCGGCATTCAGCTTGCCGTAGGTTTCGTACACCAGCTCATAGCGCGGCAGCACCGCGCCGCTGCGGAAAACCAGCGGAGTGTCGAATTGCGCACGTTTCGCGCTGACGATGCCGATGCTGTTTGATGCGTTCAAAATGAGTACCTTAAATAAAACCCTCTTTTGCTAAAGCGGAAAAACAAAACCCGCTCGGCTAAAACGGAGCGGGTCGCCTCGCTTTAGCTGGTATGTTTTAAGTGCCCCGCAAGCTGATGTCAAATCGGCACTGGTGAAACTGCTGATAGAACTACTGGCCATCTGACTGGGCGAGCAAACGACGTTCGCCAAGTCATTGGTCATGGCCATTCGGCTAAACGAGCACACAACACTCGTTAAGTCGCTGGTTATGGTACGCAGTTTCCGTGTTTTGCGAATTGCTGTCAATCGGTACTGGGCGTTGAGGGTTCGGGGCGTTGAGGGTTCTAGGCGTTCAGCCGGTCCAGCAACTCGCGGATCTTGAGCGGGTCGTCGGCGCGCAGGATCTTCTGCGATAGTGTGGCGATTTCCGGCAGGCTGGTGGTGAGCACGCGCTGTTTGATGCTCGGCACTTGCGCCGAAAACATCGAGAACTGGCGCAGCCCCAGCCCCAGGAGCAGCCGTGTGTAAGCCAGTTCGCCGGCCATTTCGCCGCATACCGACACGGGCACGCCGAGCTTGTTGGCGGTGCCGATGACGTGCGACAGCAGGTACAGTACGGCGGGGTGCAGCGGATCGTACAGGTGCGCGACCTCCTCGTCGGTGCGGTCGATCGCCAGCGTGTACTGGATCAGGTCGTTTGTGCCGATCGACAGGAAATCCAGCTTTTTGGCGAACACATTCAGCGCCAGCGCAGCGGCAGGAATCTCGATCATGCCGCCGATCTTGACCTCGCGGTTGTATGGAATGCCGTCGATATCCAGGCTGAATTTGGTTGCCTCGATGAGCAGCAGTGCCTGGTTCAGCTCGGACACGCTGGACAGCATCGGTATCAGGATCTTGATGTTGCCGTATTGCGTGGCGCGCAGCAGCGCGCGCAGCTGGGTGCGGAACAGCATCGGCTCGGCCAGGCACAGACGGATCGCACGCAGTCCCAGCGCGGGGTTGCTGGCGACACGTTCCGCACCCTTGAGCTGCTTGTCCGCGCCGAGGTCGAAGGTGCGGATCGTGACAGGCTGTCCGTCCATGCCCGCGGCGGCGGCGCGGTACGCCTCGAACTGTTCATCTTCACCCGGCAGCTCATCGCGGTTGAGGAACAGGAATTCGCTGCGGAACAGGCCGATGCCGGTCGCGCCATTTTCTTTCACCTCGGCGATGTCTTCCGGCTTCTCGATGTTGGCGTGCAATTCGACGAGGCTGCCGTCCAGGGTGCTGGCGCGCGCGCTGCGCAGCCGTTTGAGCTTCTTGCGTTCCAGTTCCCACGCGCTTTGGCGCAGCTTGTATTCGGCAAGGACCGACTTGTCCGGCTTGACGATCAGTACGCCCTGTTCGCCGTCCAGGATCAGCAGGTCGTCTTCGCGGATCAGTTCGCGGGCATTGTGCAGGCCCACCACGCACGGCGTGTTCAGGCCGCGCGCAACGATCGCGGTGTGCGAGGTCGCGCCGCCGGCATCGGTGACAAAGGCGGCATATTGCTGCGGCTTGAACTGGATCAGGTCGGCGGGGCTCAAGTCGTGAGCCACCAGGATCGTCTCGACATCATGGCGTGCCGGCGGCGGCTGGTGACCAGGGTCGCCGGCAAGCCGCTTGAGCAGCCGTTCGGCGACCTGCTTCACGTCGGTCTGCCGCTCGCGCAGATAGGTATCCTCGAACTCGTCGAACTGCGCAACCAGGGTTTCCGTCTGTACCTTGAGCGCCCATTCGGCATTGCAATGTTCGTTGGCGATCATCTCGCGCGGTGCGACGCTCAGCAGCGGGTCGTCCAGGATCATCTGGTGCAATTCGAGGAAGGCGTCGAACTCGGCGGCGGCGTGGGTCGGGCGATTGCTGCGCAGGCTGGAGAATTCCTTGCGCGTGGCCTGCAGCGCGGCATCGAAGCGCGCGATCTCCATGTCGATAAAGTGCTTGGGCAGAATGTAGTGCGCGACCTCCAGCGAGGTGTGCGAGACCAGGTGCGCATGGCCGATGGCGATGCCGCTGGAGACCGCGATGCCATGTAATGTGAAGCTCATTCGTCTTCCCCGAATTTATCGCTGACAAGGTTCAGGATGGCCTGCATCGCATCGGTTTCGTCTTCGCCGTCGGTTTCGATGCTGATGGTCGAGCCCCTGGAGGCGGCCAGCATCATCACACCCATGATGCTCTTCGCGTTCACGCGGCGCTGGTTGCGCGACAGCGTCACATCGCATTTGAAGCTGGAAGCCAGTTGCGTGAGCTTGGCCGAGGCGCGCGCATGCAGGCCGAGCTTGTTAACGATCAGCGCATCTTGTTGCAGCATTACAGCCTTCCGAGTCTATATAAACAATGCATTCACGGCCGCCCTCGACGGCGATCTTCGCCAGCTCCGGGAGGGTCTTGTTGGAGCTGCACACCACACGCAGCAGCATCGGCAGATTTGCGCCCGCCACACCCATCACGCCCTCGGCATGGCATAGTTGCCGCGCGATGTTGCTCGGCGTGGCACCGAATATATCCGCCAGAATCAGCACGCCGCCACCGGTATCCAGTCGCTTGATCAGCGTTTGCCCTTCCACCAGTTTCAGTTGCGGGTCGTCGCCGGCCAGTACCGTCAACACCTTGAGGTTATGCGGCGCTTCGCCCAGTACATGCTTGACACAGTCCACCAAGCTCTCGCCCAGCGAGTTGTGCGCTACCAGCAGAATTCCAACCACTTAGATCACCCCCGTCCAATACGCCCATGCCAGCACGATGCCAGCGCAACCAGCCAGCCGTAGCGCAGGAGCCAGCGCTGCGCTACGGCCTTTTCTTCATCAGCCTGCTGCTCCTCGGCAACAATTGCGCCAATTTTGCGCAACGCATTGATAGCCACAGCGCGGCACACCTTGTGTTCAACGATTTCCTGTTCCGGTTCCGGGTTGCCCATCACTCCACCTGCGGATGTATGCCCTTGTCGGTGAATTCTAGCCGTTTCTGCAATCCGGCTGTGAGATGGATGTTGCCTTGTCCATCCACCAGCATCGCCTCGGACAGATTCATCTGCGCCGCTGCGGCGCGCCAGCCGCCCGCTCCGGCGATGAACAGCGGCTTGGAAACGGCATCGGACAACACCCCGGTGCGCGGCCCGTGCGTCATAACCAGCGACTTGGCGAGCGTTGTTTGCTCGCCTAGTCGAATGGCTAGTGGTCTTATCAGGACGGTTGCTGCCTGCACGCCCTGCGCGGGATGGCCGCTGCGCGGGTCGATCAGATGGCAATAGCGCGTGCCGTCCAGCATGAAATAACGCTGATAGTCGCCGGACGTGCCGATGGCCTCGCCGTCGCGCAACTCCAGCGTCGCCAGCGCGCCGGGCTTGCGCGGATGCTGGATGCCGACGCGCCACGGGCGCTTGCCATGCTGGCCGAGCGCGAGCACGTTGCCGCCGATGTTGATCAGCGCGTTGCGGATACCTTGCCTGCGCAATATTTCGGCGGCGCGATCCAGGGCATAACCTTTGGCATAGCCGCCCAGATCAAGCTGCACCGCCTTGTTGCTGCTGCTTACCTTAACCCCTCCCAGCCTCCCCTTGTCAGGGGAGGGGAGGTCGGTCCCCCCCTGATAAGGGGGGCTAGGGGGGTTGGGTGTGGAAGAAAAAACCAGGTCGCTCATCTGCGGATTCGCCTGCACCAACACGGCGACCCGCTTCTCATCCGGCAGCGCCGCCTTGAACTCGTCGGAGTGGAATCCCCACAGTTGCACCAGCCCGCCGATCGCCGGATTGAACAAGCCTTGCGATTGCTGCGAAAGTTGCGCGGCATCCTGCAGCATCGCGGTGAGTTCAGCCGAAACGGTTTTGCTCTCGCCCTTGGCGAATGCGGCGTTCAATTCGCTCAGCTCGCTCGGCTGCCACGCATGCAGCATGTCGTGCAGCCGCTGAAATTCGTGAAACACCTCGTTCGCCGCCTGCCTGGCGCGCGGTTCGCTCTCGCCATACACGGTGACGTCCACCAGCGTGCCAAACACGTAGCCTTGTTCCTGATGCAGCGGCTCCTTGCCTTCGCAGGCAGCAAGCAACAGGACGGCAGCAACCGCAAGGAGGCGAATCAGTCCGGCCATCTAGGGGTTCTCGGCTGCTTCGATTTCCAGCGATGCGGCGAGCAGCGCCAGCCGTGCCACCACGCCGTAAGCGTAAAAGCGGTTGGGCGTATCGTCCGGCGCGCAATCCGGGTTGGGCAGCGTGCAGCAGCTCTCGAAAGCCAGCGGTTCGAAGCGCATGCCGGGCGCATTCAGGTTTTCGTCCACGCCGCGTTCGGTATGCACCCGATAAAAACCACCGACCACGTAATGGTCGACCATGTAGACCACCGGTTCGGCCACCGCCTCGTTGATGTGCTCGAAGGTATACACCCCCTCCTGCACCAGCACATCGGAGACTTCCATGCCTTCCTTGACTACCGCCATCTTGTTGCGCTGTTTGCGGTTCAGGCCGGTGATCTCGCCGGCATCCTTCACGGTCATGATGCCCATGCCGTAGGTGCCCGCATCGGCCTTGACGATGACGAACGGGTCATGCTTCACGCCATACTCGGCGTATTTCACGCGCATCTTTTGCAGCACGCCATCCACCTGCGCGGCGAGGCATGCTTCGCCGACGCGTTCCTGGAAGTTGACCTGGTGGCAAACTGCAAAATAGGGGTTGATCAGCCACGGGTCGATACCGAGCAGTTTGGCAAATTCGCCTGCCACACGGTCGTAGGCGGCGAAATGCTGCGATTTGCGCCGCATATACCAGCCGGCGGACAGCGGCGGGTAGACTTCCTGTTCGAGATTCTTCAGGATATCCGGCACGCCCGCCGACAAGTCGTTATTGAGCAACACTACGCACGGATCAAAACCGGCACCCGATTCCTGATCTTCCAGCACGAGGCGTCTGCCGCGCCGCTTCAGCGGTTCCAGTATCAGCGTGGCGCCGTTGGGTAATTGGATCGGCGTGGCCGCAGTGATCTCCGGCAGCAGGCTGCCGACGCGCACGCGCATCCCGGCTTGCCTGATGATGGTGACCAGCTGCGCGACGTTTTGCAGGTAAAACATGTTGCGCGTGTGGTTTTCCGGTATCAGCAATACCCCGCGCGCTGTGGGGCAGATCTTCTCCACCGCGCTCTGCATCGCCTGTACGCACAGCGGCAAGAAGTCCGGATTGAGGTTGTTGAAGCCGCCCGGAAACAGGTTGGTGTCCACCGGTGCCAGCTTGAAGCCGCTGTTGCGCAGATCCACCGAAGCATAGAACGGTACGGGATGCTCCAGCCATTGCGCGCGGAACCAATGCTCGATGGTCGGCATGGCATGCAGGAAACGCTGCTCCAGATCGAGCAGCGGGCCGGTCAGGGCGGTAGTGAGATGGGGAACCATAATGCTCTGGAAATTGATCGATCCGGCGCATTCTAGCCGATAGCATCGGACTGCGGCTAAAAGGACGCCATACATGGCCTCAGAAATCGTAGCGAGCGGCTCCGGGGTGGGGGAAGCCGGGCGTTGCATGGCCATTCGACTAAGCTGGCAAAAACTCCAGCTAAGTCGCTGGTCAGTGCAGCACCCGGAGCATGCACAGCAGTATGTGAGGAGCGCGAGCACCGCCCGACCCCGCACCGGAGTCGCGCATAACCAATGACTTGGTTGGCGTAGTTTGCCAACTTAGTCAGATGGCTAGTAGTTTCATCAGCAGATTTATGACGCTATGTATAATTGTGCGGTGCCGTGCAGACGGCTACAATGCCGCCATGTCCGATTTCAATCTCACCCATCATTTCCTGATCGCCATGCCTGCCATGCAGGAGGGAGCTTTTGCCGGCACGCTGACTTATATTTGCGAACACAACGAGAATGGCGCATTGGGCATCGTGGTGAACCGCCCGATCAGCCTGACGCTGGGCGAGATGTTCGATCAGATCAATATCCCGTTGCATCAGCCCAAACTGGAAAAGATGCCGGTGTGTTTCGGCGGGCCGGTGCAGACCGAGCGCGGCTTCGTGCTGCATGATACGCCGGGTAACTGGCAGTCCACGCTGCGCATCAACGACAATCTGTCGCTGACCACCTCCAGGGATATTCTTGAAGCGGTCAGCCAGGGCCAGGGGCCGCGCCACCTGATCGTCACCCTGGGTTACGCGGGCTGGGATCAGGGGCAGCTGGAGCATGAGATGGGCGAGAACGCCTGGCTGACCGTGCCGGCCTCCGAACACATCCTGTTTGACCTGCCGCCGGAGGAGCGCCTGCCTGCGGCGATGGCGCTGCTCGGCGTGGACTATGCCTCACTGGTCGACAATGCCGGGCATGCCTGAACACGCGCCGGCTTTTGTCGTTCAGGGTACGCTGCTCGCATTCGATTTTGGCACCAGACGTATCGGCGTCGCGGTCGGCAACACCCTGTTGCGCCGCGCCAATCCGCTGACCACCATCGATGACGAAAAAACTGATGCGCGCTTCGCCAGGATCGCGGCCTTGCTCGCCGAATGGCAGCCGTGCGCGCTGGTGGTGGGGCTGCCAAGCAATGACGATGGCACGCCGCACGAACTGACTGCGTTATGCCGCCGCTTCGCCAACCGCCTCAAGGGGCGGTTTAATTTACCGGCGATATTGGTCGATGAGCGCTATACTTCGCTCTCCGCAAGCGCAGCTTTGAACGAACAGGGCGTCCATGGCAGGAAGCAAAAGCCCCTGATCGACCAGTATGCCGCGCAGCAGATCTTGCAGGCGTATTTTGATGAACCCGCAGCGGGACTGATCGCATGAAGAATCCACAACTCAATAAGAACGGCGAACTCCAGCACCTGCTGACCACCGAGGGCTTGCCGGTGAAGATCGTGCGCGACATTCTCGACCGTGCCGCGACCTTTCTCGATGCCGACGGGCGCGAGATCAAGAAAGTCCCGCTGCTGCACGGCAAGTCGGTGTTCAATGTGTTCTTCGAAAACAGCACGCGCACCCGCACCACCTTCGAGATCGCCGCCAAGCGGCTGTCGGCGGATGTGGTCAACCTCAACATCGGTTCGTCCTCCACCAGCAAGGGCGAGACCCTGCTGGATACCGTGGGCAATCTGTGCGCGATGCATGCCGACATGTTCGTGGTGCGCCACGCGCAAAGCGGCGCGGCGCATTTCATCGCCCGGCATGTCGCGCCGGATGTGCACGTCATCAACGCCGGCGACGGCCGCCATGCGCACCCCACGCAGGCGCTGCTGGACATGTACACCATCCGCCACTACAAGAAGGAATTCCACAACCTGCGCGTCGCGATCGTCGGCGACGTGTTGCATTCGCGCGTGGCGCGCTCGCAGATCCACGCGCTGACCACGCTCGGCGTGCCGGAAGTGCGCGTCATCGCCCCCAAGACGCTGCTGCCGGCGATGGTGGAGAATCTCGGTGTGCAGGTCTATCACGACATGGCGCAGGGCCTGAAGGATGTCGATGTGGTGATGATGCTGCGCCTGCAGAACGAGCGCATGACCGGCGCGCTGCTGCCTTCGGCGCAGGAATATTTCAAATACTACGGCCTGACGCAGGAGCGCCTCGCGCTGGCGAAACAAGACGCCATCGTCATGCATCCGGGACCGATGAACCGCGGCGTCGAGATCGACTCCAGCGTCGCGGACGGGGCGCATTCGGTCATCCTGCCGCAGGTCACGTTCGGCATCGCGGTGCGCATGGCGGTGATGAGCATGTTGGCGGGGGCAAAGGCATGAACATCCATATAAAAAACGGCCGCCTGATCGACCCAAAAAACAATATCGATGCGCAGCAGGATGTGTTCATCGCCGAGCGGCGCATCGCCGCCATCGGCAAAGCGCCGCAAGGCTTCGTGGCGGAGCAGGTGATCGACGCCGGCGGGTTGGTCGTGATGCCGGGGCTGGTGGATGTCGCCGCGCGTTTGCGCGAACCGGGCTATGAATACAAGGCCACGCTGGAATCCGAGATGACGGCAGCGGTGGCGGGCGGCGTCACCTCGCTGTCCTGCCCCCCCGACACCGATCCCCCGCTGGACGAGCCGGGGCTGGTGGAGATGCTCAAGCACCGCGCCCGCTCGCTCAACCAATGCCGCGTGTTTCCGGCGGGCGCGCTGACCTACGGCCTGAAAGGCGCGGAACTCACCGAGATGATCGAGCTGGCGGAAGCGGGCTGCAAGGCATTCAGCCAGGCCGATGCGCCGTTGACCGACACGCGGGTATTGATGCGCGCCATGCAATATGCGGCGACCTTCGGCTACCGCGTGTGGCTGCGCCCGCAGGACAGCTTCCTCGCCAGGGACGGCGTGGCGCACGACGGCGAAGTCGCCGCCCGCCTCGGATTGCCGGCCATCCCGGTCGTCGCCGAAACCATCGCGCTGGCGACCATGCTGCAACTGGCGCGCGAGACCGGCGCGATCCTGCATATCTGCCGCATCTCCAGCGCGGCGGGCGTCGAGATGGTGCGCGCGGCGAAGCAACAGGGGCTGGCGGTGACCTGCGATGTCTCCATGAACCATGTGCACCTGACCGAAACGGACATCGGATATTTCGATGCCAATTGCCACCTGGTTCCGCCGCTGCGCAGCCAGCGCGACAGGGAGGCGCTGCGCGCCGGGCTGCTGGACGGCACGATCGATGCGGTCTGCTCCGACCATTCCCCCGTGGATGACGATGCCAAACAATTGCCGTTCGCCGAAGCGGAAGCGGGCGCGACCGGTCTGGAACTCCTGTTGCCGCTGGTGCTGAAATGGGCGGAACAGGAAAAGGCGCCGCTGCTGGATGCGCTGTCCCGCGTGACCATCAACCCCGCGCAATTGCTGGGGCAGAAGGTCGGCCACCTGTCGGTGGGCGCACACGCGGACATCTGCATTTTCGACCCCAAGGCAAGCTGGAAAGTCGAACCAGCCGCGCTGAAGAGCCAGGGCAAGAACACGCCGTTCAACGGCTACGAGATGCAGGGCCGGGTGCGTTATACGCTGCTCGATGGACAGGTCGTTTATCAGAGATGACGGAGCTGTTTAGCATTGGAGCTTGCACCGCGCATCTAAAAGTGCTACAAAGTGCAACCATGAACAGGAGGGTGCCATGACAACCGTAAATGTGCGCAAACAAGGCGGTGCTGCCGTCGTCACCATTCCGGCAAATATGATGCAAATGCTTCACATCGAAGTGGGCAGCAAGCTGGAGTTGAACGTGTCCGAGGGAGTTCTGGTGGCGCGCCCTGCGGCCAACAAACGCCGCTATTCCCTCACCGAACTGTTGCAGGGCGTCACCCCCGCAAAGATCGCCAAGCTCAATGCCGAAACGGCTTGGGCACGGGAAGGTGAACCGGCAGGGCGCGAGATCGCATGATCCGCCGCCGCGTCCCGCAGCAGGGCGATGTCTACTGGGTGAATCCAAACCCGGTTGCGGGACGCGAAATGAAAGACCGGCATCGCTTCGTCGTCATTACCCCGAAAGAAATCAACGCACTCGGCGTTGCCATGCTGGTTCCGATCACCAGTGGCGGCGCGGCCATGCGCGAGATGGGCCTGACGGTTGCGGTGAGCGGGCACGACACCAACGGCGTCGCGGTCTGCAACCAGGTGCGCACGTTTGACCTGGAAGCCAGAACCCGCGCAGGTTCGGCGGAATACGTCGAAACGTTGGACGAAGCCACAACAGGCGAAATCGTCGCGCGCGTGGTGAGCGTGATTGACCCGGTGCGGGAGTGATTCATGTCCCACTTCTTCTTGACCCTTTTGGTTATTCGAAATATTAGGCGCAGACAGAAATATAATTACACATATGGCAAACGTAAATATTCAATTTAACAGTGCCGAAACTGCCTTAATGAATTGGGATAAGGCATTGCAAGATATTCGGCAGGAATATCTAGATGAGACTCATCACCTTCCTTGGATTATTGGGTTCTCTGGAGGAAAAGATAGCACCGTGGTTGCTCATGGGGTTTTTGAGGCATTGATGTCCGTTCCTCCATCTCGCAGGACGAGACCGGTTCACATTGTGTCAAACGACACGCTTGTAGAAAGCCCTTTGGTAATTGCGCATCTCGATAAAGTCACAAAGATTATTCAACAAGCCGCTGAAAATCTTGGTTTGCCGATTACAGTAGCCAGAACTACACCCGAGATAGATCAATCTTTTTGGGTGCTATTAATCGGGAAGGGATATCCAAGTCCAAATATGACCATGAGGTGGTGTACTGACCGATTAAAAATTCAGCCCACTAGTGGTTACATCAAGCAGCACATTTCCCAATATGGAGCAGCCATCGTGCTGCTCGGGGTACGGCGCGACGAAAGTAGCTCACGTCAACAATCGATTGGCCGACACAGAAACGTTCGTGGTACAAATCTAGCCGAGCATCCAGAGCTACTTGGTGCTTACATTTATCGGCCAATTGTTAACCTTACCACTGATGATGTTTGGGAAATTCTGGGAACGTATCCTGCGCCTTGGGGGGGCACTCATGCTGATCTTTTTCAGTTGTATCGAGACGCGGAAGGTGGAGAGTGCCCAGTAGTTTTAAGTAAAGAAGAAGCGCCTGGATGCGGTACGCCCAATAGCCGTTTCGGATGCTGGACTTGTACCGTTGTAGAAAAAGATAAAAGCTTGCAGGGGTTTATTGACGCGGGTAAGCATCAATACAAACCATTGGTTGATTTCCGCGATATGTTGAGAGACATTCGCAATAAACCTGAGTATCGACAGGCATATCGACGTAATGGCCGATTAACTTTTGATTTGAACGGAAAGCATATTCCTGGCCCATTCACAATTCAAGCTCGCAAAATGATCCTTGAAACACTACTTAAGGTTCAAGAAGAATTCGGAGAAGCGCTTATCTCAGAGAGAGAGCTTGATTTGATATACCAACATTGGACAACAGAACTTCAGCAAGAAAAGGGATTGGTTGATGGATGAAAATATTTTGGATGACAACTATCTAAACGACCTTCCACTATGGGCAGATGCCGAGGCTCAGACGCTCCTAGAAGGGGTCTGCGCTGAGCACAATATTCCAGTTGAAGTTATCACTGAACTTGTAATGGTTCAGCGAGAGCGGCAGCATCAAGAACGTGCGCATGGTATTAATTTAAGGTTTGAAGAAATTCTTGGCGTAATCGAATAAGAATCATCGCAGGGAGGCGTATGTGGATTTCGAAGTTAGAACTAACTTGTTTGAAAAGCTACAAATATCAATCTTTTGAGTTTCCAGAGCCGAGCGATGGGCAAAACATTGTGCTCATCGGTGGGCTAAACGGCTTTGGCAAGACCTCCATACTTGAAGCGTTATATCTTTGTCTTTACGGCAAGGATGCCATTATCCATTTGGCACGCGCCGGATTAAATACTGACGACAAAAAAGGCTACCCAACTTTTTTAGAGCGTGCTTTCAACGGCGAAGCAAAGCGTGATGGCTCCGACACGATGATGGTTCGAGTAGTCATTAACAAGACAAAAACAAAAGCGGTAGATATTTGTCGCAAATGGTATTTTAGAACTAACGGAAACTGGACCGGGGAAGAGGAAACAGTAGTAAGAGACGTTAGCCGTGATATCCCTGATACCCCACGAATTGACGGAAAGAACGGTTTTTACCTACCCGATCTGTTAGATGAAATATTTGTTCCCGCACATATAGCACCATTCTTCTTTTTCGATGGAGAAGAAGTTAAAAAGCTGGCCGATCAATCACGGGTCGAGCAGGTCAAACAAGGTTTGGAGGGTTTACTGGGCGTTGTGCTGCTTCGCTCACTTGCAGACAGATTGAAAAGCTTCGAAGGCTTAAAGCGAGGAGAAATTAAGTCTGTTGACGAAGATAATTTGGATCGGTTGTTAGAGGGATTAACCAGAAGCCAAGAGCAGTTAAATGCCTTTCAGAAAGATACTAAAAGTAAAGAAGCACAAAAAAATCAGCTGCGCGCGGAACAGCAGTCTCTGGTCGAACGCATAACATCGGCAGGTGGTGGCGGCGGTGATATTGCGACTGTTAAGGAGTTGGTGGAAGAGCGCGAGCAAATTCGGAATAGCCTGAGAGATAGCCATAAAAAACTGGAAGAAATTTTGTCTGGAAGATTGCCATTTCATTTGGTATCTAAAGAGCTAATGGACGAATTTCGTCATCAACTAGTTTCTGAAATTAAATGGTTCGATTGGGATGCGGAGAAGCGGACACTTGAACCGAGAAAAGCTCAGTTTGAGTCAGCGTTTATGGCTCAAACTGAGCCTGGCATTAACCCCGCGCTTTCTGAGGAGCAGTTGGGTGCGATTAAGAAACGCATGGAATCCGCTTGGGCAACATTGTTTTATCCACCACCTAACGATTGTGCCAAAGAGATTGTTCATGATTATCTGCATGAATCATTGCGTAGCAAGGCACTTGGTTTTTTGAATACGATCAATCTTGGCCAGAAGGAAATTCATGACCTTCTTAATGAGCAGCATAATCTTCAGCAGAGAACAGATGAGCTAGGCCGGAAGATTTCTAGATTGGAAGGCATTGATCGAGATGGCACCCTTTCATCCTTGAAAAAACAATTAGAGGAAGTGCAATTAAAACTAGATGAATTGGGTGAGTATGTTCGGATAGATGATCGAAAGATGTCTACTCTTGAATCACAAGTTGCTCAAATGCGTGCTGAGTATGAGAGAGGAAAAAATGAACTGGACAGATCAAGTCCGGTTAGGTCGATCATCGATAAGTCTGAAAGAGTTCGTGCGGTAATTGATGAGGTTATTCCCGCGCTATTCCCGCTAAAAGTTCGTGCCTTAGCTAAGGCAATGACTGTTGTCTACAAGAACCTGGCCCACAAGGATCAGGTTGATAGAATCGAAATTGCCGATGATGGCGTCACTAAAATTCTTGGCAAAACAGGGAAAGAAATTTCTTTTGATAGATCCGCTGGTGAAAATCAAATTTTTGCTACGGCATTGATTGCGGGATTGGCAAAAGTCTCAGGAGTAAAGGCTCCAATGGTTGTTGATACGCCGCTTGGCCGATTAGATAGCAAACATCGAGCTAATATTCTTTCATTTTGGACAGAGAATAAGAGTCGCCAAGTGATTCTGCTGTCGCAAGATGAGGAAATTGATTTCCATTTCTATAAAGATATTTCAGATAGTGTTAGCAAGACTTATCTCCTTGAGCATATTGATGTTGGCGATGGTGTCGGAAGGACAACTGCCAAAGAAGGTAAGTATTTCGCTAGGGGACGCAGATGAGTGATTTGTCCATTCAACAGATAATGAATTCGCGTTATCGTACAAGTACGGAAGCTGACCGTATTACTGTTGCGCTGATGTCAAGTTTGGGGCTGTCTACGAAGGCTAATGTTGCACGTCTTGCCATTGGTCGATCGTTAGCTCTTGGAGCCTTAACAGTTGACGGTGTTGATGCAAAGGGGCTTGAGATACCTGCTGCTGTACTCTTTACTCATGAAGATATAACGGCTTGGGTTGGGTTGATAGTTGCTCATGCCAAGATATATGGAAATGAACGGCTTGAATCGATGGATGCTTTCCGCGCATCTGTTAGGAAGCATTGGCATCGTGGTGCTACCTTGTTAATGGAAGACTGGAAAGCATCAGATGGGAATTTCGATAAATTCTTAGAAACCCTGATCATTCGGCGCGCTGAGCTACCTGATGTGGCAGCTGCAAGTAATGGAAAGAAAGAAGACATCAATACAAAGGTTGAAAAGCCACAAGATAATTCGGCACAGCTATTGAAATCATTAGCTGATATTGGAGTGGCGGTTGAAATAAAGGTGCTTACTCATGGACCTCGTGTAACTCGTTACAAGGTTTTTCTTTCAGATATTAATCAGCTAGATAAGCTTCGACGTGGCCTAGAGCGTTTAAGTCTTTCCTTAAATCTTCAAGGTGCTCAACCGACCATAACCCATGGTGATGAAGCAAAAACGGTGAACCTTGATGTGCCGCGACCGCAGAGTACATGGCTTTCTATTCCATTTTTAAAACTACGTGAATGGGTAGCATCCACTCCTTTTGATGATGAGAAATTGATAGTATTTCCAGGCGTTGATGTACTTGGCAATCCATATTCATTTGATTTGGCAGCAGCCCCACATTTGCTTGTCGGAGGCACCACTGGTAGCGGCAAGAGCGTATGTTTGCATTCGCTTATTTTGTCAATGATTTTAAGACTCCCTCCAACCATGCTGAAGCTCGCACTAATTGACCCAAAACAAGTTGAATTTTCAACATATCAGAATTCCAACTATCTCTATGGTGGAGACATTGCTACTGATGTAGACACAGCGCGGGAGCTTATTCTTGAACTTGTCGTCGAGATGGAAGCAAGATACCAAACTTTCATGGCGTCCGGCGTCAGTAATATTTATGAGGCCAGAAAAAAAGGTTTGATACTTCCTTACATAGTTGTCTTTATAGAGGAGCTCGCTGATTTGGTGATGCAGGACAAAGATATTGAGGGGCACATAATTAGGTTGGCTCAAAAAGCACGTGCTGCAGGTATCCACCTTGTGCTTGCTACTCAACGCCCGGACGCTAAGACATTTTCTGGATTAATTCGCAGTAATATACCCGCACGGATAGCACTGACAGTACAGAAAAGTACCGAATCAAATATCATTCTGGATGAAACTGGTGCTGAATTACTACTGGGTGCAGGTGATATGTTGGTCAAAGCAAAACCGGGTGGGCAAGCAGATCGCGTGCATGGAGTTAGAGCCACAAGGGCTGATATTGAAGCTGTATTGAGAGAGCGGTCAGCACGCGCACATTAACAGCGATTTTGCACTGTGCCGTACATGATAGATAACTTAAGAAGTAAGGAGTGCCCGTGACTGAGGATCATATAAAACGCCAAGGTGGCTCATGGGTTGAGTTGTGGCGGGAGCTAAAAAAGCGATCAGTTGAGCCGTTTTCTCATGCGAGCTTCGTAATTTATTTTGTGGTTGCGGTAATCGTCATCGGCGGAATCGGATTCTGGATTGAGCTATATAGTTATTTAATTTTTGCCTCACCATCCACGGCGCAAGAAGGCTCAGTATCCGCATTAAGAACTTCGGTCATCACGTTTTTCCCCGCCTTGGCAGGTTCTGCTTGCTTGCAGTTGGTATGGGCAGAGAGCCATCAAAAGTCACTTCGTGCATTTGGTATCTTGTTTCTTTGTCTTACGACGGTAATCGCTTTGGCAATTTCTCCAGCCGCAGTTGGGAATAGTTCTGCGTTGCTATTAGGGTTTCTCTCATCCATTGTTGCGCTGTGGATTTGGTGGATTGCCAATGCTAAACAAAAAGATTTTCTTGATATTGATCCAGACGCACCGCTTGGCGGCAATAAAGATGCCGATTTGTCGGGAGACTTAGATGGCTTTACCTTCTAGTATGGTTTCTGAAATAAAATTCCCTATAGAAGTAAAAGCGCTAAGAGTAGAACAACCTATCGGTGTCTACTACGTTGCAATTCTACCGGCTCGTTTGCTGTTAGAAGTGGCATTCAGTGATGCTTTGAGCGCGAGTCTGATTGAGAAAGAAGGGTGCTACGAATTGGATGGAACTCAGCGCTTGGTGCAGCCTAAGCGGCTTCAGGTAATCGCTGACTACATCAATCGAGCTGACTCAGCTTTTCCCAACTCCATCATCTTGGCAGCGAATTACAGAAAAGAAGATGGGCTCATTGAGGATGAGGACGAAGAGGATGCATCGGGGCAAAGGATACCAAATAACAGGTGGGCCATTGAGGAGGGCGATGACTGTTGCACCTTGCGCATCCCAACCCGAGCAAAACTTGCTGCCATTATTGACGGCCAGCATCGCTTATTTTCTTTTGCGCACGCGAAACCACAGCGGCTCGATATGAATCTAATTTGCTCAATATTTCTTGATCTACCGAAGCCATTCCAAGCCTACTTGTTCGCTACGATCAACTCAACGCAAAAACCGGTAGATAAGAGCCTGACATATGAGTTATTCGGTTACAACGTAGAAGAGGAAGAAGAGTCTTTTTGGAGCCCAGATAAGCTGGCCGTATTTATTACACGTAGGCTTGGCACAGATGAAAAATCACCGCTTAAAGGGCGAATTGTCATCGCACCTAAAAAGGATTCGGCGCTTGCGCGGTTAGCTGAAGGCGCACGCTGGAAGGTTTCAACGGCTGTGATTGTTGAAGGTATCATGCGCCTCTATACCAGCAACCCAAAGAAAGACAGCACTAATTTACTTGAAGGTCAACGCAGAAGGCGTAGCGAGCTTGAAAGTACGCGAAAAGACAAATCCCCATTACGAGACGTGTATTTGTCGAATAGTGACGCGGTGATCTATACGATGACTTTGAACTACTTGAGCGCTTGTGAAGCAGTCTTCTGGAAAAACGCATCGTCAGGATCATTCATCACAAAAACGGTTGGGGTGCAGGCGCTATTTGATATTCTCCGGACGCTTGCTAGGGATGCATATGATCAGCGCAATATCAGTGCAGCTTATTTCTCCGAAAAGCTCAAGCCAGCTGGGTCAATCGATTTTGCAGCCGATAGCTTCCGTAATGCTTCAGGCTCGGGCCGGTCAACAATTAGAAAAGCAATTCAGTCTGCGATAGAGTGAGCTTTTATCTCTAACATTGATAAAAAATTAAAGTCGCCAAATTCGAATTGTTTTCTTAGTCGCAAGCGAACGAATCAATAAAACAGAGGCCTTAGCGTCTGCTTCGTTTTTAATTCTGAACAGACGCGCATTGGCCGATACAAGCCGGGTTATTGCCAAAATATTTCGTAGTAAAATGTAATGGTCAGATTTCCCACCGCAGTATTTATTTCCAGCTCATCCATGAACCCACTACTCGACTTCTCCGGTCTGCCGCGCTTTGCGGAGATCAAACCCGAACACGTCGCGCCGGCGATCGATCAGTTGCTGGCGGAGAACCGTGCGCTGATCGCGCGCCTGCTGGCGGAGAAGACGCCGCCCACCTGGCAGGACTTCGTCGTGCCGATGGAAGATGCCAACGAACGGCTGTCGCGCGCGTGGGGACCGGTCGGGCATTTGAACGCAGTGATGAATTCGCCCGAGTTGCGCGAAGCGTACAATGCGACGCTGCCGAAGATCACTCAGTATTACGCCGAGCTCGGCCAGAACCTTGCGCTGTTCGGGAAATTCAAGGCATTGCGCAACGGCCCAGAATTCGAGGGCTTGAGCGCGGCGCGCAAGAAGATCATCGAGAACGAGCTGCGCGATTTCCGTCTCGGCGGCGCGGAGTTGCCGGAGGATAAGAAGGCGCGCTATCTGGAAATCCAGGAACGCCTGGCGGAGCTGTCGTCGCGTTTTTCCGACAACCTGCTCGATGCGACCAACGATTACACGCTGGTCATTGAAAACAGGAACGACCTTAGCGGCCTGCCGGAAGACGTGCTGCAGGCGGCGCAGGAGGCAGCGGAAGAGAAGGGCAAAACCGGCTGGCTGTTCACGCTGAAGGCGCCATCCTATCTGCCGGTGCTGCAATTCGCCGACAACCGCGCGTTGCGCGAAAAGATGTATCGCGCCTCTGGCACGCGCGCCAGCGAATTCGGCAAGGCTGAGTGGGACAACACCGCGCTGATGGATGAGATCGTCAAACTGCGCGGCGAGGAGGCGAGCCTGCTGGGCTTCGCCAACTTCGGCGAATTGTCGCTGGCGACCAAGATGGCGGATTCGCCGCAGCAGGTGGCCGGGTTCATGCGCGAACTGGCGCAGCGTGCGCGGCCTTTTGCCGAAAAAGATCTGGCGGAATTGCGCGAATTCGCGCGCGCCAAGCTGGGCTTGCAGGAATTGCAGTCATGGGACATCGGCTACGCCAGCGAAAAATTGCGCGAAAAACGCTACGCATTTTCCGAGCAGGAAGTGAAACAGTATTTCCCGGAAGACGCGGTGCTGCCCGGCATGTTCAAGCTGGTCGAGACGCTGTATGGCTTGCAGATCAGTACCGCCAGCGCGCCGGTGTGGCACGGCGATGCACGCTTCTTCGACATCCGCGACGCGCAGGGGCAACTGGTCGGCCAGTTCTATCTCGATATGTACGCACGCAACAGCAAGCGCGGCGGGGCGTGGATGGACGACGTGATCACGCGCCGCCGTCTCGCGACTGGCATCCAGACGCCGGTCGCCTACCTGAACTGCAATTTTTCCGCGCCGGTCGGCGGCAAGCCCGCCGTGTTTACGCACGACGAGGTAATCACCCTGTTCCACGAATTCGGCCACGGCCTGCATCACCTGCTCACCGAAGTGGAAGACCTCGACGTGTCCGGCATCAACGGCGTGGAATGGGACGCGGTGGAACTGCCCAGCCAGTTCATGGAAAACTTCTGCTGGGAATGGGACGTGCTGCGCGGTATGACGCGCCATGTCGATAGCGGCGAACCGCTGCCGCGCGCGCTGTTCGACAAGATGCTCGCCGCGAAGAATTTCCAGAGCGGCCTGCAGACCCTGCGCCAGATCGAGTTTTCGCTGTTCGATATGCTGATGCACAGCAACTTCGAGGCGGGCGGCGCGAAATCCATTTTGCAACTGCTCGACGAAGTGCGCGCCGAAGTGGCGGTGCTGATCCCGCCCGCGTTCCAGCGCTTCCCGCACAGCTTCTCGCATATCTTTGCCGGCGGCTATGCGGCGGGCTATTACAGCTACAAATGGGCGGAGGTGCTGTCCGCCGATGCGTACAGCCTGTTCGAGGAAAACGGCGTGCTGAACCCGGATGTCGGTGCGCGCTTCCGCGCCGAGATACTGGCGATGGGCGGCAGCCGCGGCGCGATGGACTCGTTCAAGTCGTTTCGCGGGCGCGAGCCGAGCATCGACGCATTGTTGCGGCATAATGGGCTACTCGAAACTTCAGGGCATCTCTAAAATCCAGATTTCATCCCAACTGATGAAACTACTAGCCATTCGACTAAGCTGTCAAACGGCGACAGCCAAGTCGCTGGTTATGTTGCGTTGCGTAGAAAATTTCTTGCTAATATATACATCATATACGGCGCTACGAAGTGGGGTAAGCAGGCAATCCGCGCAGCGGATGCTCGCAAATGTTCCCCGCGCCTTGCATTTGGGCGAACTCTGAATTTTTAGAGACACCCTCCTTAAGGAGGCAAAATGAAGCGCATCGTTTTGTTATTGGGTTGCCTGGCGATGGCGCCAACGGGCATGCAGGCAGGCGAGTTGTTCCGCTGGGTGGACGCGCAGGGCAAGATGCACTATGGCGATGTGCCTCCGGTGGATGCGCTGGAGGTAACGCTCATCAAAGCACCCGCCGCACCCACACCGGAAGAAGACCTGCCCTATGAAACGCGCCGTGCGCAGCAGAATTTCCCGGTCACCCTGTATGTCGCGGACAACTGCACGGAATACTGCGACCTGGCGCGCAGCCTGCTGAACAAGCGCGGCATCCCGTACAGCGAGAAAAGACTGGTAACCCAGGAAGAGTTCGATGCCTTCAAGGCGCTTTCCGGCAGCGACGGCTTGCCTACCCTGGCGGTGGGCAAGGCCTTTCTGAAAGGCTTCCTGGCCGAACAATGGCATGGCGAACTCGATATCGCCGGCTATCCGAAAATCGCGCCGTACCGCCCACCGGGTGCATCCCCTGTGTCCGGCGCACTTCCTGCCTCCGCGCCTGCCGCGGCGAGCCAGGTCGCGCCGGCCAATCCCGCCGCTCAATGAAGCTGGCGACCTGGAACGTCAATTCGCTGAAGGTGCGCCTGCCGCAGGTATTGGACTGGCTTGCCGCCAATCCGGTCGAGGTGTTGTGCCTGCAGGAAACCAAACAGCAGGATAGCGATTTTCCGCAGGCCGAATTGCAGGCGGCGGGCTATCACAGCGTATCCAGCGGGCAGAAAACCTATAACGGCGTGGCGATCCTGAGCCGCATGCCGGCCGGTGATGTGCAGTTTGGCATCCCGGATTTCGCCGATGAGCAGAAACGCGTCATTGCCGCCACGTTCAACGATGTCCGCGTGGTAAACGTGTATGTACCGAACGGGCAGAGCGTCGATTCCGACAAGTATCGCTACAAGCTTGCGTGGCTCACCGCGTTGCGCGACTGGCTGAAACAGGAGCTGACGCGCCATCCGAAACTGGCGCTGCTGGGTGACTACAACATCGCGCCGGAAGACCGCGATGTCTATGACCCAGTTGCCTGGCAAGGCAACGTGCTGGTCAGCGAGCCGGAGCGGCAGGAGTTCCATAAGCTGCTGCAGCTCGGCCTGCGCGACGGCTTCCGCCTGTTCGAGCAGCCCGACAGATCCTATTCGTGGTGGGACTACCGCATGATGGCGTTCCGCCGTAACCTGGGGCTGCGCATCGACCACATCCTGGTCAGCGAGCCGCTCGCAGCGCAATGCAAAAGCTGTGTGATCGACAAAGCCCCGCGCAAACTGGAACGCCCTTCCGACCATACGCCGGTGATTCTGGAGTTAGGGTAGTGGGGGCGCGCATATTGGGTTATATTAAGCCGAACCCGAAACCACGACGATTACTGAATCTTGCCTAACGCCACTCCCGAAATAACGCTTGCCGCGCACAACCTGTCGCGCAGCTTCGGCAATCGACAAGTCATTCATGGCGTGTCGCTGAATTTAAGGCGCGGCGAGGTGCTGGGCTTGCTCGGGCACAACGGTGCGGGCAAAACCACCACGCTGCAGATGCTGACCGGCTGCTTGCTGCCGGACGGCGCCGAAGAAAATGAATGCAGCATCGAGATCTGCGGCATCGACCTGCTGCGCCAGCCCATGCTGGCCAAGGCGCATATCGGCTATCTGCCGGAGACCCCGCCGCTGTATCGCGAACTCAGCGTGGACGGTTACCTGACCTTTGCGGCGCGCCTGCGCGGCATGAAGCCGGGCGAGGCCGCCGAGGCGCTCGCCCGGACCAAGCAACGCTGCGGCCTGGAATCAGCCGGCAGGAAAATCATCGGCACGTTGTCCAGGGGCTACCAGCAGCGCATCGGGATCGCGCAAGCCATCATCCACCGGCCCGCCGTGATCGTGCTGGACGAACCCACCGTCGGCCTCGATCCCACGCAGATCCGTGACATCCGCACCCTGATCCGCGAATTGGGCGACAGCAGCAGCGTGATCCTCTCCACGCACCTGCTCGGCGAAGTGGAGAGCGTGTGCGACCGCGTAGAGATCATGCAGCACGGCAAGCTGATCTACGGCGATACCAGCGCGCGCATGCAAAGGTATGGCTGCATCCCCGGCTTCATCATCAGCCTGCGCAACCCGCCGCCCTTGAGCGAGCTGGAAAGCATCGCGGGCATCAGCAGTGTCGAACAGATCTCGGCCATGCAGTTCCGCGTGCTGCATGCACCGGATGCCAATCCCCGCGGCGCGTTGCTCACCCTGGCGGAGCGGCAGGGCTGGCAACTGGAACAACTCACGCCATTGCAAGCCACGCTGGAGGAGGTGTTTGCCCAAATCACCGATGCCGGGATCGCCGATGAAAAAAACAGAAATAATATGCAAGATAACCAGGGCCCCGTTCGGGCTGAGCCCTTCGGCAAAGCTCAGGAGAGCCTTGTCGAAGCCTGCACGGAGGCTACCGATGCACTTTCTTTAAGCCCTTCGACAAGCTCAGGGCGAACGGGAGATTTAAGCCCTTCGACAACAGCCTTTAGTCCTGAGCTTGCCGAAGGATCAGGGCGAACGGGAGAAGAGCAATGATCCGCCTGCTCGCGCTGCGCGAACTGCGCAGCCTGTTTTCCATGCCCTCGACCTGGTTCGCGCTCGCCGTGCTGCAATTCATCTTTGCGTGGTTCTTCCTGGCGCGGCTGGATGCGTTCCTGGAGATCCAGCCGCAGCTAGCGCAACTCGCCAATCCGCCCGGCGTGACGATCACGATCGCCGCGCCGCTGTTCAACACGGCCGCGCTGCTGCTGATGATGCTGACGCCGATGTTCACCATGCGCCTGATCGCCGAGGAACGCCGCAGCCAGACGCTAGCGCTGCTGCTCTCATCGCCGCTGTCCAGCCGCCACATCGTGCTCGGCAAATTCTTCGGCCTGCTGGTTTTCCTGGCCGTGCTGATGGCCGGCGTGCCGTTGATGCTCTATACCCTGGCACTCGGCACCGCGCTCGATCACGGCCTGCTGCTGGGCAATATGCTCGGCCTGCTGTTGCTCACTGCCAGCTTTGTCGCGGTCGGGCTGTATGTTTCCGCGCTTACTACCCAGCCGGTCATCGCCGCCATCGGCGCGCTCGCGGCGCTGGTCGGTTTGTGGCTGGCCGACATCGGTGCGGCGGCGGAAGACTCGCCCTGGCATCTCATCTCGCCGCTCAACCATTTCCAGAATTTCAACGCCGGTTTGCTGGATAGCGGCGATGCCGCATTCTTCGTGCTGTTCAGCCTGTTCTTCCTGCTGCTGGCGATGCGCCGCATTCACAATAACCGCATATACGGATAGCCATGCTGCGTAAATTCCTCACTGCCCAGATGTTGCGCAACCTGCTGTTCGTGCTGCTGCTGTCGGGCATCGTGTTCGGGCTGGGTTATCTCGCCACGCGCCATCACGTGCAGCGCGACATCACGCATAACGCCAGCAACAGCCTGGAGCCCGCCAGCGTGGAGGTGCTCAGGCAACTGAGCGGCCCGGTCAATATCACCGTGTACGCCACCGAACAGGACGCGCGCCTCGGCGATATCCGCAAGATCATCCGCAACTACCTATCGCTCTACCAGCGTTACAAGCCCGATATCAATCTGGTGTTCATCGACCCCGAGAAAGAGCCTGAAAAAACCCGCGCGGCGCGCGTCCAGCTCAACGGCGAAATGGTGGTCGAATATGCCCGACGCAGCGAGCACCTTACCCAGCTCAACGAGCAGATCCTTACCAGCACCCTGCTGCGTCTGGCGCACAGCCGTGACCAGACGGTGATGTATCTGGACGGGCACGGCGAGCGCAAGCTGGACGGAATCGCCAATCATGACCTGGGTGAGCCGTTCGGCGCGAAACTTAAACAGAATGGCTTTCGCATCAACAGCCTGAATCTGGCGCTGGCGCAGGAGGTACCGAACAATGTCAGCGTGCTGGTGATCACCCAGCCACAGCTCGCTTTGCTGCCCGGCGAAGTGGACAAGCTGCTGCGTTATGTCGAGCGCGGCGGCAACCTGCTCTGGCTGGTGGACGCCGGGCCGCTGCACGGGCTGGAGCGTCTCGCCGAGAAACTCGACCTGTTGCTGCCGTCCGGCATAGTGATCGATCCGACCGCCACCGGAATGAACGCCCCCGTCACCTGGTCGCTGGGCGCCGTTTATCCGCCGCACGCCATTACGCGCAATTTCAATCTGATCACCGCGTTCCCCGCCGCGCGTCCGCTGAGTTGGAGCGAGAACCCGGACTGGCAGCACAGCGTGCTGGTGGAAGTTGCCGCACGCGGTTGGGTGAGCCGCAGTGGGCCAGGCAGCAATGCACCCGGCACCAAGCCGCGTGACGAAAACCATTTGTCCGGGCACCCGTTCGACAAACGGCACGATACCCCCGGCCCGGCCATCATCGCGGTTGCGCTGCAACGCAACATCAATGACCGCGAACAGCGCATCGTGGTGGTCGGCAACGGCGCGTTCCTCGCCAACAGCTTTGCCGGCAACGGCGGCAACGTGGATCTGGGTGTGAACATGGTGAATTGGCTGGCCAGCGAAGAACATCTCATCACCCTGCAACCGCGCGCCGCGAAGGACAGCAATCTGGTGCTCGGCAAAACGCAGCTCACCGCCATCGGCATCGGTTTCCTGCTTGGATTGCCGCTGCTGCTGGCGGGGGTGGGGATACGGATATGGTGGAAACGCCGCCGTGCCTGAAAGGCCGCCGCACAACTGCTGATACTGCGTTAAGAACTGGCTCAGTTGCGCTCGCTAAGTTGTGCGGCGGTCTTTGATCTTCATCTTCACTCGAACTCCATTCGCTTGCGGGAGAGGGGATGCCCGAACTGCCAGAAGTAGAAATCACGCGGCGTGGCTTGGCCGCGCATCTCATCGGACTGACTGTCGCGGATGCGGTCGTGCGCCATGTGGGGCTGCGCTGGCCGATCCCGAAAAACCTGCCGAAATTGCTGCGTGGCAAGACCATCCGCGCGCTCGGGCGGCGCGGCAAATATCTGCTGGTGGAATTCGAGCACGGCACGCTGATCCTGCACCTGGGCATGTCCGGCAGCCTGCGCCTCTTGCCTGCAGGCACGCCGCCGGAGAAGCACGACCACTTCGATCTGGCGCTGGACGACGGCATGCTGGTGCGCCTGCGCGACCCGCGCCGCTTCGGCGCGGTGCTGTGGCATGGCGGCGAAGTGCATACTCACCCGCTGCTCGCCGCACTTGGCCCGGAGCCGCTGGAAGGGGATTTCAATATGAGCTATCTCTACCGGTCCACCCGCGGACGCAACATTTCCGTCAAGCAGCTCATCATGGACAGCCGCGTGGTCGTCGGCGTCGGCAACATCTACGCCAACGAGGCATTGTTCCGTGCCGGCATCCGGCCGCAACTCGCCGCCGGCAAGCTCAGCCTGCCGCGTTGTGCCAAGCTGGTCGACGAGATACGCGCCACGCTGACCGAAGCCATCGAAAAAGGCGGCAGCAGCCTGCGCGATTTTGTGAATGCCGCCGGGCAACCCGGCTACTTCCAGCAGCACTATTGGGTGTATGGGCGAGGCGGCGAACCCTGCCGTCGTTGCGGTGCGCCCGTCAAACAGATACGGCAGGGGCAGCGTTCCAGCTTCTATTGCGCAAGCTGCCAGAAGTAATTATGGGGCACGCTGGAAAAGCTGTTCCTCCAAACACTTTGCCGGAGGGAATATGAAACACATCCTGCTTGCCGTTATGCTGTTGCTCGGTGCCTGCGATGGCCCATCCGCTCCGAAGCCGAAGATCGCCGAACCGCAACGCAAGGCGCTTGAAGAAACCAAGGGCGTGGAGCAAACGTTGCAAAAAGCCGATGAGGAATCGCGCAAGAAGATCCTCCAGTCCGAGGGAAATTAGCGCCTGCCCTGCGCCAGGGCAAGGCATGAAAGATAAAGCACAGCGATACCCGCAAATAGCTTGTGGGGTATCGCTGTGCTGTTGGCAGGCGGTGCGGCTAATCGCCGCGTGACACAGCCTACTTCGCAGCCGTCAATCTTTCGTATTTGGCTTGCAGCTGTTCCCTGGTTTCCGCATGATTCGGATCCTTGGGGATGCAATCCACCGGGCAGACTTCCACGCATTGCGGGGTGTCGTAGTGGCCTACGCACTCGGTGCATTTGTCGGGGTCGATGACGTAAATCTCGTCACCCTGTGAGATCGCGTCGTTCGGGCATTCCGGCTCGCACACGTCGCAGTTGATACATTCGTCGGTAATAATCAGTGCCATGCTTTTCTCCTAAGTTAAATCAATTTAGTTTTCTGCTGCAACCTTGCCGCCACCAAGGGTGAAACGAACTTGCCGACATCGCCGCCGAAGCGCGCCACCTCGCGCACCATGGTGGCCGAGATGAAGGTATATTGTTCCGCCGGAGTCAGGAATAGCGTTTCCATTTCGGGATACAGATTGCGGTTCATCCCTGCCAATTGAAACTCATATTCAAAATCCGACACCGCACGCAATCCGCGCAACACCACACGCGCATTATGTGCCTGCACGAAGCTCATCAGCAAGTCGTTGAAGCCTTCCACGCGCACGTTGGTGAAGCCCGTGAATACTTCACGCGCCATCTCCACGCGCTCATCCAGCGTGAACAGGGTTCGCGTGCGGCTTTCCGCCACTGCCACGATGACCTCGCCGAACAATCCGGCGGCGCGCCGCACCACGTCTTCATGCCCGCGAGTGATGGGATCGAAAGTTCCCGGATAAACCACTTTAATCATTTGCAGCCACTCTAATCGTTTGCGGGAATGCCCAGTAACTGATAATGCACCTGCCCTGCCTTGCCCGATTTTATTGTCTGCCAGGGCAGAACAACATCGATCGCAGCGCCTGATTCGACATATAGCATGCCGTTTTCATTCAAGTGTTGCGGCAGGATTTTCAGCAGCTTGGGCAGGTAATTGCTCTGAAACGGCGGATCCAGAAAAATCACGTCATACCGATGCACATCGCGTGATGCGAATTCTAACCCATCTTGGCGATATGCGAAAATGTTAGCGCAGGCCAATTTTGCGATGTTGTCCTGCAGGGCGCGAAAAACCGCAGGATTCTTCTCCACCATCACCACCCGTTCCGCTCCGCGTGAAGCGGCTTCAAACCCGAGCGCGCCGCTCCCGGCGAACAGATCCAGGCAGGTCCGCCCGTAGAGTGTCTGTCCCAGCCAGTTGAACAGTGTCTCGCGCACGCGGTCCGGCGTGGGGCGCAGGCCTTCTGCATCGGGAAAACTGATGACGCGGCTGCGCAGCTCGCCGCCGATGATGCGCACCTTATTTATTCTGGGCTCCTTGATTAGCCACGGATAGACACGGATAGACACGGATTTACACGGATGAGAATCATTACTCGTTGTTATCCGTGGTCATCCGTGTCTATCCGTGGCCAGTATGCTCTTCCGGGGTTATTTCACCTGCCCCGATTTCTCTTCCGGCGCACCCACGATCACCGTCGCCATCGCCTGCGGGTCGATATGGCGCCTGAACGCGTCGCGGACCTGCGCGACGTTGACCTGCTCGACCCTGCGCGTGAAATCGTCCAGATAGGTCAGCGGCAAATCATAGAAGCCGATGATGCTCAGGTAATCGAGTATCTTGCGGTTGCTGTCGATGCGCAGCGGGAAGCCGCCGATGATGTTCTGCTTGGCAGCCAGCAATTCCTTTTCCGTCGGGCCTTTGGCGATGAATTCCGCGAGCGTGTGGCGTACCAGCTGCAGAGCCTCATCGGCCTGTTCCTTCTTGGTTTGCAGGCCGAGCTGGAACGCGCCCGGCTGTTTCAACGGCATGAAGTAGCTGTAGACGCTGTAGGCCAGGCCGCGCTTTTCGCGCACCTCGTTCATCAGGCGCGACACAAAACCGCCGCCGCCGAGGATATGGTTGCCGACATACAGCGGGAAATAATCCGGGTCGTTGCGCGCCATGCCCGGCGCGCCGACCAGGATGTGGCTCTGGCTGGCGGGATGGGCGATGCGCTGCTCGCTGGCGGGGATGTGCATCGCCACCTCGGGCAATGCGGCGGGCGCATCCGATGACGGCAATTTTTCGGTGAGTTGCTGCGCAATCGCCTCGGCTTGCGGCCGCGTGATATCGCCCATGATGGCGACTACCGCGCCGCCGGCCCGGTAATGCGCGCGATAGAAGCCGGAGAGGTCCTGCACGGTGATCTTCTCCACGCTGGCGACGTCTCCGGAAACCGGCAGCGCATAAGGATGCATACCGAATACCGCCTTATGGAAAGCCTTGTCGGCAATGCTTTCCGGTTTGGTTTCGGCTTCTTTCAGCGCGGCGATCACCCGCGTCTTCTCGCGCACCAGAATCGCTTCGGGAAACAGCGGGCGTTGCAGCACGCGCGCCATGATGTCCAAGGCCTTGTCGCGCTGCGCCGCGCTGCTCAAGGTGCGCAATGACACGCTGGCCCTGTCCTGGTCGAAGCTGCCGCCGAGTTGCGCGCCGATGTCCGCCATGCCGCGCGCGATATCGTCCTCGCTCAATCCTTCCGCGCCCAGGTCCAGCAGATGGTGGGTCAGCCCCGCTACGCCGGATTTCTCTGCGGCATCGAAACTGCTGCCCGCCGGAAGGCTTACCGACACATCCAGCATCGGAATGTCGTGATTTTCCACGAACAACACCTTCGTGCCGCCGGCACTCTGCCAGTGCTGGATGTTGGGGGTGGCAAAGGCGGTCGTGACCGAAAGTGACAACCACACAACCAGCAACCCGAACAAACGCTTATGAAGTGTTTTAATCCCGGATTGCCCATTAGCCGAATTTAACCCATCCCTACCCCAGCCCTCCCCTTGAAGGGGAGGTTGAAAGTCAGATGCAGCGGCGTACTCTCTCCCCTTCAAGGGGGAGGCTGGAGGGGGGGTGGGGGTAGAGTTTTCCAATGGATTATTCGGGTTAATGTGCATGGGCCGCTCCTTGAGGAGCTTTCGGTTTCCCGGAAAGCGGCTGCGGGTCGAGCACCGCAACGGTCAGGCTGTCGTCCTGCAAAATTGCCTCAGCGGCTTGCCGCACCTGTTCCGCCGTCACCGCCTGGAGTTTTTCCAGTATCACCGGGATCGCGCGGTGGGTCAGACCGATGCTCTCCATCTGCCCGATCTGCATCGCCTGGTAAAACAGCGAGTCGAGCTTGTACACTTCGCCCGCCACCACCTGCGCCTTGACGCGTTGCAGCTCTTCCTCGCTCACGCCGTCCCTGACCAGTTGCGCGATCTCCCCGCGCAACGCGGCCTCGACATCATTCACCGTCCTGCCTTCGCTGGGCGTGGCTTCGAGGGTGAACAGGCTGGGGCCGCGCGAAGTGAGGTCATAACCTGCGCCTGCCCCGCTGGCGACCTGCTGCTCGCGCACCAGGTGTTTGTTGAGGCGCGCCGATTCGTTGCCGTCCAGCACGCCGGCGAGGATCTGCAATGCGTAAGGCTGCCAGTCCTGTGCGGGATTCTGCAGCGTGGGCGCGTGGTAGCTCATCACCAGATGCGGCAACTCGGCGGGCGCCTTCACTACCATGCGCTTGATACCGGCCTGCCTGGGCTCGATGAAGTTGCGCCGCGGCGGCATGGCGCGCCTGGGGATTGCGCCGTAGTGGCGTTGTGCCAGCGCGAAGACTTCACTTGCCTTGACGTCGCCGCCGATGACCAGCGTGGCGTTGTTCGGCGCGTACCAGCGGTCATACCACGCCTTGGCGTCGCCCACGGTAAGAGACTCCAGGTCGCTCATCCAGCCGATGATCGGATGCCGGTAGGGATGCTGCTGGTAGATCGTCGCCATCATCTTTTCCTGCAACAGCGCATGCGCCTCGTCGTCGGTGCGCAGGCGGCGCTCTTCCATGACCACCTTGATCTCCCTGGCGAAATCGGCGGCGGTGAGATTCAGGTTGCGCATCCGGTCGGCTTCCAGCTCCATCGCCAGCGGCAGCTTCGACTTGTGCAGTTGCTGGAAATAGGCGGTGTAGTCATAGCTGGTGAAAGCGTTCTCGCGCCCGCCCGCCGCCGAGATGCGCCTGGAGAATTCGCCCGCCGGCACGGTATGGGTGCCCTTGAACATGAGGTGCTCCAGCACATGCGCGATGCCGGTCACGCCGGTGCGCTCGTCCATGCTGCCCGCCTTGTACCAGATCTGTTGCACCACCACCGGCGCGCGGTGGTCTTCCTTGACGATGACCTTCAGGCCGTTCGCCAGCGTGCGTTCGAATACCTCCGCCTGCGCGGCAGTCTGCACGCCTCCCAGCAGCAGCGTGATGCAAAACAAATAAGCTCTCATGTACCTAGCCCTAGAACATGTAATCGGCATAAAATGCGTGCGCATTATACATAGCGGCATATACCTACTGCGCGACTTTGTGGCGGAATCGGGCGGCGCTCGCACTCCTTACATACTGCCGTGTATGCTCCGAGTGCTGCGCTCCGGCCTCACCCGCCTCAAAGCCGCTCGCTGCGATTTCTGACGCTATGTATATGATGCCCCGTTTACCTATGTTCAGAATGCGTCCCGAATGTTCAGCTTCCTGAAAAAAAATCCGTCCGGCACGCCCGAAGAAAAATCCGGCAACGGCTGGGTCGCGCGCCTGAAATCCGGCCTGGCGCGCACCGGCAGCCAACTGACCGGCCTGTTTGGCCGCGGCGGAAAGATCGACGACGACCTCTACGAGGAGCTGGAAACCATTCTGATCACCGCCGATGTCGGCATGGACGCGACCAGCGCGCTGCTCGCCGACCTGCGCCGCTACGTCAGGGAGCATCATCTGAGCGAAGCGGCACAACTCAGGGAAGCCCTCGCGCACTGCCTGCTCAAACTGCTCAAGCCGCTGGCGCAACCGCTGCAGGCCCCAGATCAGGTTAAAGCCCATAAACCGTTCGTCATCATGCTGTGCGGGGTGAATGGCGCGGGCAAGACCACCTCGATCGGCAAGTTGGCGAAATACCTGCAATCGCAGGGGCTGTCGGTATTGCTCGCTGCAGGCGACACCTTCCGCGCCGCGGCGCGCGAACAACTGGCGGCGTGGGGCGAACGCAACAACGTGACGGTCATCGCGCAACAGGGCGGCGATGCCGCCGCGGTGATCTATGACGCCGTGCAAGCCGCGCAGGCGCGCAAGATCGACGTGGTGCTGGCCGACACCGCCGGGCGGCTGACCACGCAGGCGCACCTGATGGAAGAGATCAAGAAGGTCAAGCGCGTCATCGCCAAGGCGCTACCCGAAGCCCCGCATGAGGTGCTGCTGGTGTTGGACGCCAACACCGGGCAGAACGCGCTCTCGCAGGTCAAGGCCTTCGACGAGGCGCTCGGCGTGACCGGGCTGATCCTGACCAAGCTGGACGGCACCGCCAAGGGCGGCGTGATCGCCGCGATCGCCCGGGCGCATCCGATACCGGTGCGATTCATCGGCGTGGGCGAAGGGCTGGACGACCTGCGCCCGTTCTTCGCGGAGGATTTTGTCGCCGCGCTGCTGGGATTGGACGAATGATCTCGAGAAATACATTGAGCCACGGATGAACACGGATCGACACAGATGAACTGCGAGTTGTCCCGGCTTTTTTTATGCGCTGTTCGAGCGAAAGACCAACCCCTCGCAGAATGTTTTATCCGTGTTTATCCGTGTAAATCTGTGGCTAACTGAGGTTTTTGGGATGATTTCGTTCAAACAGGTGCATAAACGCTATCCCGGCGGCTACGAGGCGCTGAAGGGTGTCTCGTTCGACGTCGCCGAAGGCGAGATGTTGTTCCTCACCGGGCATTCCGGCGCGGGCAAGAGCACGCTGCTCAAGCTGATCGCCGCGATCGAGCGCCCCAACTCAGGCAGCGTGCTGGTGAACAACCAGAACGTCGGCGTGCTCAAGGGCGGCGCCTTGCCCTATCTGCGCCGCAACATCGGCATCATCTTCCAGGATCACAAACTGCTGTTCGACCGCAGCGTGTTCGACAACGTGCTGCTGCCGCTGCAGATCTGCGGCTTCGACCACCGCGAAAGCGGCAAGCGGGTGCGCGCCGCACTGGATAAGGTCGGCCTGCTCAAGCGCGAAAAATCCAACCCCATCGCGCTGTCCGGCGGCGAGCAGCAGCGCCTGTGCATCGCGCGCGCCATCGTCAACCGCCCGGCCATCCTGCTGGCCGACGAGCCGACCGGCAACCTGGACACGGACTATGCGCGGGAGATCATGGCGATCTTCAACTCCTTCCACCAGGTCGGCGCCACGCTGCTGATCTCCACGCATGACGAGAGCGTGCTGCAGGACGGCGGCGTGCGCAGGCTCACGCTGAAAGAGGGCGTGCTGCAATGACGCGCGCTTTTGCACTGCACCTCGGTGTGCTGCGCGCCGTGCTGCGCCGCATGTTCGCCTCAAGGCTGGCGGGGTTCCTCAATATCCTGGCCATCGGCATCGCGCTCAGCCTGCCCGCCGGCATGTACCTGCTGCTGCAAAATGCGCAGGGACTGGTCGCGCAATTTTCCGGCACGCCGCAGATCAGCCTGTTCCTGGAGATGAATGCGAAGGCGGAAGACGTCGACCGGCTGCACAAGCAGCTTGCCCAGCACCCGGCCGTCGCCGGCGTCGAATTCGTCACCCGCGCGCAAGCGCTGGAGCAGCTCAAGCAAAGCACCGGGCTGTCCGACCTGATCGGCGGGCTGCAGCAGAACCCGTTGCCGGACGCCTTCGTCGTCCATCCCAAGCCGGGCGATGCGCAGGCGCTCGATATGTTGCGCGGTGAGCTGGCGAAACTGCCCAGGATCAGCGAAGCGCAACTCGACTCGGCCTGGGCCTACAAGCTCGAAGCCCTGCTCAGGTTCGGGCGGATGGGGGTGCTGATCCTTGCCAGCCTGCTCAGTCTCGCGCTGATCGCCGTCACCTTCAACACCATCCGCCTGCAGATACTCACGCAGCGCGACGAGATCGAAGTCGCCAAACTGATCGGCGCGACCGACGGCTTCATCCGCCGCCCGTTCCTGTATTTCGGCGCGGCACAGGGACTGCTCGGCGGCATCATGGCCTGGCTCATCGTCACCGCCAGCCTGCTGCTGCTCAACGGGCAACTCGGCGCGCTAGCGCAGCTCTATGCGAGCCGTTTCGTGCTGCATCCGCTGTCGCTCGGTGACAGCCTGTCGCTGCTGCTGTTCTCGGTCTATCTCGGCTGGCTGGGCGCATGGCTGTCGGTGGCGCGGCATCTGTCGCAGATCGAGCCGCGCTGAATGCCGTAAGTTGCGCCAGGTACAACCCAAAGGGATCAGCCGGAGATTCCAACCCGTTTGATTCGGAGTATATTGTCGCCAAGCTGGTGACTTCATCATTTTTTGGAGGTGCAATCATGTCGCTTCTATTCTCAAGAACCACTTTAGGCCAATTTACGCTGCAGAATCGCCTGGTCATGTCGCCGATGACGCGCAACCGCGCCATCGGCAATATCCCGAACGAACTGATGGCAGAGTATTACGCGCAGCGCGCGACCGCCGGCCTGATCGTCACCGAAGGCACGTCGCCGTCCCCCAACGGGCTGGGCTACCCGCGCATCCCCGGCATATTTTCCGCGGCGCAGGTTGCGGGGTGGCAGCGCGTCACCGATGCGGTTCACGCGCAGGGCGCGAAGCTGTTCATGCAGCTCATGCACACCGGGCGCATCGGCCATGAGCTCAACCTGCCAGCGGGCGGGCGCGTGCTGGCGCCGTCGGCGGTGGCGGCCGCCGGCGAGATTTATACCGATGCCGAAGGGATGAAGCCGAATGCCGCGCCGCAGGAAATGTCTGCTGCGGACATCAAGACCGCCATAGGGGAATTCGCGCAGGCCGCGCAGAACGCCGTGGCGGCGGGGTGCGATGGCGTCGAGCTGCATGCGGCGAACGGCTATCTGCTCGAGCAGTTCATCCGCCCGAACTCGAACCGGCGCACGGATCGCTACGGCGGCCCGATCGAGAACCGCGCACGTTTCGTGCTCGAGGTCGCCGAGGCGGTGGTCATCGCCATCGGCAAGGACAGGGTCGGCATACGCCTGTCGCCGTTCGGCGTGTTCAACGATATGCCGCTGTACGATGCGATGGAAGCGGACTACACCTGGCTGGCGCAGCAACTCGACATGCGCGGGCTGGCCTATATCCACCTCGTCGACCACTCGGCGATGGGCGCGCCGCCGGTGCCAGATTCGATCAAGGCGTCGTTCCGCAGCGCGTTCAAGGGCGCATTGATCCTTTCCGGCGGCTACGACGCCGCGCGCGCCGAGAGCGATCTGGATTCGGGTAAATGCAATCTGGTTGCCGTGGGACGCCCGTTCCTCGCCAACCCGGATCTGGTTGCGCGGTGGAAAACCGGCGCGGCGCTGAATGCGCCCGACCCCAGCACGTTCTATACGCCCGGCGCAAAGGGATATATCGATTACCCGGTGCTGGGCTGAATCTGGAACCGCAATCAGCCACGGATAATCACGGACAAATCAAGCCATGATGGGAAATTCATCATTCATCTGAATGGTGCTCAGAACAAGGAAGTCAACCTGCAGATAATCCGTGTACATTCGTGTTTATCTGTGGCTGAGCTGTTTTTTTCAGTTTGATGATTCGAAGCGTGAGTATGGCGATGCTTATCCTGCGGGTTTTGTTTGCAGATAATTCTCAATACGCCAGCGTGAAGCTGACGCGCTCGTAGTCGATTCCGTGTTCCACGCTGAAACCCATTTTCATATGCTCTTTTTCGCCGTTCTGATGCAGTATTTCCACCACCCGGTCCGGCTGAAACCAGTCGCGCGGAATGATCAGGCTGGCGGGAATATTGATTGCCGCAACGGCGGACAGCAGGAATGCCGGAACGTATTTTTCCGGTACCGTCATGTTTACTCCGGTCGCCCGCATGCTGACTGCCCCGGCAGAGCCGGGCAGATAGCGCACGCCGATCTGCAATTGTCCGGTGCGCGTGACGTTCGCCCAGGCCGCGATTCCCAGCATGAAAGTTTCCGCGTCGTCGGGGTGCAAGGCAACCAGCTGGTTGTGGCTTAACCGCCCGCCGAACGTGTCCTCGCGCGTCAGGCGCGCTCCCGATATGCTTTCGTTATCGAGGCGCCAGGTTTCCAGCGGGTAACCCATTTCCAGCAGTTCCTTGTTGTGCGCGTCCTTCAGCACCCGGCCGTAGGTCTCGATCTGCTGGCGCGCCGTGTTGCCCAGCGTGTTATCGCGCCCGGGTTGCCTGAACGGCTTGCCGGACAGGTGCGCATAAATGCCTTCCGGCTTGTAGCAAAGCTGTGCGTGTTGTGCGATCGGCTGCCGCTCGCCAAAACGCGCGCTGCAGTCTTCGCACCAGCACTGATGCAGGAAAGTGAGGAGCTCGATGCAATCGTTGCTGCTGCAGTGCTCGCACAGGCTGGCCTGCCGCGGGGTCTGGCCTTGCTGCAACAGGATGGTCTTTACGCGCAGCAATTTGCTCAATGGCACCATCGCCAGATAGCGCATCGCGCTGCTGTGGGTGACCTGCTTGACCGGCTGCAATCCGCGCGTGCTGACCAGGTCGATCGCGAGCGGCTGGGCGTCCCCCTTGCTGGCGGTATAGCTGCGCTCTACCGTCATCGTTCCGCTCCATTGCGTCAGCCAGTTGTCCAGCAGTTGCAGTTGCGAGCGGGAAAGTTCCGCGGGTCGCGCATGGCATGCCAGCAGGGTTTTTACATAGATGCTGCGGCAACTGCTGCGCGGATATTTCTGGTTCAGCGGGTCGGTCACCTCGTCCGCCTGGAAATCCTGTCCCTCGGCGAAGCCATACAACTCATGCAGCTGGTGCCACAGCTTGTCATCGAATTCGTAGCCGGTACGCAGGTGCTCGAAGATCTCCAGCCCGCTATACAGCAGGCAGCGCTGGCACAGCAATGCACCGTGTTTTGCGAGTTGCTTGTCGCCGGCCATGTAGGATTGCAGGCAACGCTGATAGCCCAGCACCATGGCCTGCCAGAGCTGCACGATGGCCATGAATATCATCAGCTCGCTTTCATTCAGCGGCAGCGGTTTGGCGATGAGTTTTTTGGCGTAGTCGTCCTGCACATAGCCGACCGTCTCGCGCAGCAGCTCCAGTGTGTTCAGCCGTTCCAGGCCGCGCATCGGATAGCGGTTGAATTCGTTGATCTGGGTGAACAGCAGGCTGTGTGCCAGTTGCAGATTGGTCAATTGCAGTTGCCCGAGCCATTGCGTGCAACCCGCCGCGTCCTTGAAATGCGGATTGGCGCGATCGTCGGTCGGTTCGAGCGGAAGTGTCAGCATGGTTGTTTTTGATCGCAGGCCGGTACTTTTCATGAGGCGCGCTTCCCAGTCAAGTAGGGGCGTATGGCAATACGTCCTTGGTGGCGTATCGAAAAAGGGCGTATTGCCATACGCCCCTACAGCAGCACGCGTTCTATTCCGCCATGATTGGCATTGTGGACATAATCTTCCAGCCAGTTCGGGCCGAGCAGGTGCTGGGCCATCTCGATGACGATGTATTCCGACGTGGTGCCGCTGTCGTCGTTGTAACGCGACAGACCCTGATGGCAGGCCGGGCAGGAGGTGAGGATCTTGACTTCGCCGGCAAAACCGTCGGCGCGCAGCGCATCGGCACCCTTGCGCATCTCTTCTTCCTTGCGGAAGCGCACCTGGGTCGCGATCTGCGGCAGCGACACGCCGAAGCTGCCGGCCTCGCCGCAGCAGCGGTCGTTGAGCGGCACGTCCATTCCCATCAGTTCGCTCACCACTTTGGTGGGCTGGTAGGTCTTCATCGGCGAGTGGCACGGGTCGTGAAACATGTAGCGCGCCCCGGTGGGCGACTCCAGCTTCACCCCCTTCTCGAGCAGGTATTCATGGATGTCGAGCAGGCGGCAGCCGGGGAAGATCTTCTCGAACTGGTATTTCAGCAACTGATCCATGCAGGTGCCGCACGACACGATCACCGTTTTGATGTCGAGGTAATTGAGCGTGTTTGCCACGCGATGGAACAGCACGCGGTTGTCGGTGCTGATCTGGTTGGCCTTGTCGGCCTGCCCAGAGGCATTCTGCGGATAGCCGCAGCACAGGTAGCCGGGCGGCAGCACGGTGATCGCGCCGAGTTCATACAGCATCGCTTGCGTCGCCAGCCCTACCTGGCCGAACAGCCGCTCCGACCCGCAGCCCGGGAAGTAGAACACCGCCTCGGAGTCTTCGTTCAGTTTGTTCGGGTTGCGGATGACCGGCACCATGTTGGGATCCTCGATGTCGAGCAAGGCGCGCGAGGTCTTCTTGGGCAGGTTGCCCGGCATCGGCTTGTTGAAGAAATGGATCACCTGCGCGCGGCCGGGCGGAAAAATCAGCGGCGCGCCGCCGACGGTGGCGGGCGGCCGTCTGGTCTGCGTCCTGAACAGGCCGAGGCGCTTGGCGACCCGATAGCCGGTACGCTGTGCCTTGTAGCCCAGCTCGATCATCATCTTCCGCATCAGCTTGATGACGGTCGGGTCGTTGACGCTGAGGAACATCATCGAGGCGGCGGTCACCGGGTTGAATTTCTTCTTGCCCTGTTTGCGCAGGAAATTGCGCATCGCGACCGACACGTCGCCGAAGTCGATATCCACCGGACAGGGGTTCTTGCACTTGTGGCATATCGTGCAGTGGTCGGCGACATCGCCGAATTCGGCGAAATGCTGGATGGAGACGCCGCGCCGCGTCTGCTCTTCGTACAGGAACGCCTCGATCAGCAGCGAGGTGGCGAGGATCTTGTTGCGCGGCGAATACAGCAGGTTGGCACGCGGCACGTGTGTGTTGCACACCGGCTTGCATTTGCCGCAACGCAGGCAGTCCTTGATCGAATCGGCGATCTCGCCCAGTTCGCTCTTTTCCAGGATCAGGCTTTCCAGCTCCATCAGGTTAAAGCTGGGCGTATAGGCGCGTTCCAGGTTGCTGCCCTTGAGCAGCTTGCCCCGGTTGAAACGCCCTTCCGGATCAATGCGCTGCTTGTAGTCGGCGAATGCGGCGATCTCCTGCGGTTCGAGATAATCGAATTTGGTGATGCCGATGCCGTGCTCGCCGGAGATCACCCCGCCCAGATCCTTGGCCAGGCGCATGATGCGATCCACCGCGGCATAGGCCTGCTGCAGCATTGCGTAGTCGTCCGAATTCACCGGGATGTTGGTATGCACGTTGCCGTCGCCGGCGTGCATGTGCAGCGCGACGAACACGCGGCTCTTCAGCACGTTGCCATGGATGTTGTTGCACTGGTCGAGGATCGGCTGGTAGGTGCCGCCGCTGAAAATCTGGCGCAGCGGCTCACGCACCTCGCGTTTCCACGAGGCGCGAATGGTGTGATTTTGCAGGGCGTGGAAGACTGTCGAGTCGTGAGACGTAAGACGTAAGCTGTTAGTTGAAGCTTGCGGAGTTAACTCGGGACTTGCGTCTTCCAACTCGGAACTGCTTTTATCAAGGTTGTCCAGCAGCCACTGCCAGCGCGTGCGCACCTCGGCGAGCACCTGCTGCGCAGCCTGCGGGCGGTTACCGAGCAGTTCGGCGTCACCGAGCTGCGCGTCGTCCTGGTAATACAGCGGCAGCTCGCCGGCGAAGAATTCGTCCAGCGCATCGAGCAGCTTGAGCTTGTTCTTAAGCGACAGCTCGATGTTGATGCGCTCGATGCCGTCGCAGTAATCTCCCATGCGCGGCAGCGGGATCACCACGTCCTCGTTGACCTTGAAGGCGTTGGTGTGCTTGGCGATCGCGGCGGTGCGCGCACGGTCCAGCCAGAATTTCTTGCGTGCCTCGGCGGATACCGCGATGAAGCCCTCGCCGCTGCGCAGGTTGGCGAGGCGCACGATCTCCGAGGCGGCAGAGGCCGCCGCATCCGCATCGTCGCTCACCACGTCGGCGACCAGCACCATCTTCGGGCGGGTGCCGCGCCTGGCCTTGGTGGCATAACCCACCGCCTTGAGGTAGCGTTCATCGAGGTGCTCCAGCCCTGCCAGGAATACCCGGCAAGGGGCAAGGGAGAAGGGAGAGGGGGGAATGCTGCATTTGTCGAACAAGGCAGTGATCTCGACGATGGCGGGCACCGCTTCGCGCACTTGGCCGAAGAACTCCAGGCAGACCGTGCGGGTATGCGCATGCGCGTGGTGCAGGATGAAGCGCGCCGAGGTGATGATGCCGTCGCAGCCTTCCTTCTGGATGCCGGGCAGGCCGGACAGGAATTTGTCGGTGACGTCCTTGCCCAGTCCGGCCTTGCGGAATGCGCTGCCGGGGATGGCGAGGGTTTCCGGCACGCCGTGCGGGGTCGTGCCGTCCGGTTCGAAGCGGCTGATGCGGAAAGTCGCGGTGGCGGTGTCGTGGATCTTGCCGAGGTTGTGATTGAGGCGCTCGACTTCCATCCACAAGCCGTCCGGCGTGACCATGCGCCAGGAAGCGAGGTTGTCCAGCGCGGTACCCCACAACACCGCTTTCTTGCCGCCGGCGTTCATTGCCACGTTGCCGCCGATGCACGACGCATCCGCCGAGGTCGGGTCGACCGCGAATACCAGCTTGCTGGCCTCCGCCGCTTCCATCACACGCCGCGTCACCGCACCCGCACCGCAGCGGATGGTGGCATACGGCTCGTTCAAACCTGGCAGCACCAGATGCTCAACAGCGGAGAGCGAGTCCAGTTTCTCGGTGTTGATCACCGCCGAGAACTTGTCCAGCGGTATCGCGCCGCCGGTGTAGCCGGTACCGCCGCCGCGCGGGATGATGGTCAGCTTGAGCATGATGCAGGCGCGTACCAGCGGCGCGACCTCCGCCTCGGTGTCGGGATGCAGCACCACGAACGGGTATTCCACGCGCCAGTCGGTCGCGTCGGTCACATGCGAGACGCGCGCCAGGCCGTCGAACTGGATGTTGTCGCGGCGCGTGATGCTGCCCAGGACGCGCAGGATGCGTTTGCGCAATTTCAGGGTCTGCTCGAATTCGGCGGCGAACTGGTCGACCGCTGCGGCGGCAAGCTCGAGCAGTTGCCTTACCTTGGGATTGTTCTGGCGGCGTGCCTCGATGTCGTTCAGGCGGTGGTGCAGCGCGCCGATCAGCGCCCCGCGGCGCTTGCGGTTGGCGAGCAGGTCATCCTGCAGATAGGGGTTGCGCGTCAGCACCCAGATGTCGCCCAGCACCTCGTACAGCATCTGCGCGGAGCGTCCGGTGCGGCGCTCTTCGCGCAGCGTATTGATGATGTCCCACGCCTCGCCGCCGAGCAGCCGCAAGACGATCTCGCGGTCGGAAAACGAGGTGTAGTTATAGGGGATTTCGCGCAAACGTGCCGTCATGGTGTTCCTTATTGCAAGACGCGCATTTTACCTTACGTGCCGCTCATGCGGATAAAATGCTAATCATCCTGAAAAAATAATTCACCACGAAGAACACGGAGATCACAAAGATTATTCGTTGATTTGCATAACGTTTGGCGTTCACATGCGAGATGACTGGTATTCTCGAAACAGCCTTCTGTTCTTCTTCGCGCTCTTCGTGGTTAAACTGCCGTTTTAAGCATTATATGAACCGCCCATCCGACAATCCGACCGCGCGGGTCTTCTTCGCCTTGTGGCCGAAGGCCGCCGAGAGCAGGCAGCTGGCCGCATGGCAGGAGCCGCTGAAACAGCTGTGCGGCGGGCGCGCCATGCGCGGCGAGACGCTGCACAACACGCTGGTGTTTATCGGCGATGTGGAGCTTTACGGGCTGGAAGTACTGCAACTGGCGGCACAGGAGGTCGTCGGTGAGGGCTTCGCGTTGCGTTTCGACGAAGCGCGCTACTGGGGGCACAACCACATCGTATATGCCGCGCCCCGCCATGTGCCGCAACAACTCACAGAACTGGTCGATGCGCTGGAGCAGCGCCTGGCCGCACATCGTTTCGAATTCGACCGGCGCGAATACAAACCGCATGTCACGCTGTTGCGCAACGCGCACTGGAGCGACGCACCGCTGCCCGCGATGCAGCCGGCAAGCTGGCTGATCAGGGATTTCGCGCTGGTACAATCCGCGCAACGGGACGGGTCGACGGGTTACCGGGTGCTGGCGCGTTTCCCTTTGGGCGCCGCTGGCGGATAATTTTTAAACGGCAATTGAACCACAAAGGGCACGAAGAACGCGAAGAAGAGCAGAAGATTGTTTCAGGAATATCAATCACCCTGCGGGTATGCGTCGAACGGTGTGCAATTCTATAAAAACCTTCGTGGCCTCTGGTGAAACTACTAGCCATTCGACTTAACGGGTGTTGTTCGCCCGTTAAGTCGCTGGTTATGTGCTTTTCGTGGTGAATGTTTTATAGGGTAAGCTAGTCATTAAACAGCAGGGACGCAGACATGCTCAACATTTTTACGCTGGAAAGCGGAAGGCTGGCCAGCATCCGGCCGGATGAGATTGCCACACGCAAGCCGATCTGGGTGGATGCTATCGCGCCCGGCGAAGAGGAGCGCGCATGGGTGGCCAAGGCTTTCTCGACCATCCTGCCGCAGCCGGAACATTTGCGCGACATCGAAGCGAGTGCGCGGTTCTACGAGGAGAACGGTGAGTTGCATGTGCGTTCGGATTTCCTGCTCGGCAAGGAAAGCGATTCGCGCAGTGTCATCGTCGCTTTCGTGCTTTCCAAGAATGTGCTGTTCAGCGTACATGACGAAGACCTGCCGGTATTCCAGCATTTCCGTCTGCATTCGCACGGGCAGCCCGGGCTTGTCGCGGACAGCCTCGATGTGCTGATCGACCTGTATGACTCCGATGTGGAATTTTCCGCCGATGCGCTGGAAGATGTCTACGCCGATCTCGGGGGCATCAGCGGCACGGTGCTCAACAGCACGCTCAGCGACAAACAGGCCGGTGTGGTGCTGGCCAACATCGCCCATGCGGAACACCTGAACGGGCGCATCCGCCGTAACCTGATGGATACGCGCCGCGCGGTTTCGTTCCTGATGCGCAGCAAACTGCTCTCCCCGGACCAGATGGAGGAAGCACGCCAGATCATGCAGGATATCGATTCGCTGGATGGGCACACTGCCTTCCTGTTCGACAAGATCAACTTCCTGATGAATACCACGGTCGGTTTCATCAACGTCAACCAGAACAAGATCGTGCGTATGTTTTCGGTGGCCGCAGTGGCATTGTTGCCGCCGACCCTGATCGCTTCCATCTATGGGATGAATTTTCAGCACATGCCGGAACTTCAGTGGGCAAACGGCTATCTATTCGCCTTGTCGCTGATGGCGGCATCCGTTGCGTTGCCGTTTTGGCTGTTCCACCGCAAGGGCTGGCTGAAATAGACATTCCTGCGGCTGCTTGCCGTTCGCAGCCCCGATAGAAAACTTTAACCTGATTGCACCATGAAGAAATCGAACAATCCCGCCCGATGGGGCGGCTTACTGTTACCGGCCTGGTTGTGCCTGGGGCTTGCGCCAACGGCCCATGCCGGCGGCGAGGAATTTGCACTGTGCGCGAAAAAATACCCGGATAACAATGCCGAGCGCCTCAAGTGCTACGACGATGCGCTGGCCGCCGCTTCCGTGTCGGATCTGCCGCAGGCGGAAGATGACGAAGAAGCTGCACCGGCATCAGTTGCCGAGCCTGCGCCGGTTGCCGAGCGATCCTACCTGACCAGGGCCTGGAACCTGGACGACAAGACCAACCGCGATCAGAGCAAGCTGGGCCGCCTGATGCCGCACCGGCAGAGCTATCTGCTGGTGAGGAAATCCTTCAATGTCAACAATCAGCCGGCCTCGCCGGCCATCGGCCACAGCACGACCACGCCCTATGACTTCGATGCGCTGGAAACCAAATTCCAGTTTAGTTTCAAGGCGGACATCGGCAGCCAGAAAAATATCAACTTCCTCGGGCTGAAAACGCTGCGCCTGTGGGGCGCTTACACGCAGCAGTCCAGTTGGCAGATGTTCAACACGCGCAATTCCTCGCCGTTCCGGGAAACCAATTACGAGCCGGAGCTGATTGCCACGTTCGGCACGGGTGGCGCATCGGGGTTGAAGCTCGTCAACCTCGGCCTGTCGCACCAGTCGAACGGGCAGCATCTGCCCGAGTCGCGCAGCTGGAACCGCCTCTACCTGCAAGGCGGATGGGAATGGGGCAACACTTCGGTGATGGCGCGCGGCTGGTGGCGCATCCCGGAGAGTACCCTGAAGAATGACAATCCCGATATCGTTGATTATGTCGGGCGCGCCGACCTGGTGGCGCGCTGGGAACCCGCGGATAAATCGCAGGCCGTGTCCGTATTGCTGCGCAACAACCTCGACTTGCCGAACAACCGCGGTTTCATGCAGGTCGACTGGTCCATGCCGGTGGCACTGGGAAATTCCGCGCGGCTGCATGCACAGCTGACTTCCGGTTTTGGCGAGAGCCTGATCGACTACAACCATCGCCAGACGACGCTGGGGTTCGGATTTTCTTTCCGCGAATGGTGATTTGCAGCCAGGCTGCCTGTGCCTCGAGAGGGCGGGATACTGACCCGTCTGATCCGTCCCGCTACCGCTCGGGGCCTTCCAGCAAACGCTTGACCACCGCGCCCGCCAGCATGTAGCCGAACAGCGGCGGCATGTAGCTGAGAGTGCCGTTCACCGCGCGCGGGCGGCCCCGGTCCAGCGGCTGCGGCGGCAGCGGCGGGCGCGGCGACTCGTCCGAGAACACCGTGAGGATGCCCTTGTATATGTTGTGATGGCGGTGCAGGCGCTGGCGCATTGTGCGCGCCAGCGGGCACATGATGGTCTTGCTGATATCCGCCACCTTGATGTGCGTCGGGTCGAGGCGGTTGCCTGCACCCATGCTGGAGGCCACCTTCAGGCCGCGTTTGTGGCTTTCGGCGACCAAGGCTTCCTTGCAGGCCAGCGAGTCGATGCAGTCGATCACATAATCACTGTCTTCCGGCACCAGTTCGTTGACGTTCTCGCGGGTGAGGAAGCTGCGCAGCACCGTCACCTTGCAATCGGGATTGATGTCCGCGATGCGCGCGCGCATCAGCTCCGCCTTGGGTTGCCCGACGGTGGAAAGCAATGCGGGCAACTGGCGGTTGATGTTGCTTATGGCTACCACATCGTGGTCGAGCAATGTCAGCCGCCCGATCCCGGCGCGCGCCAGCGCTTCGGTGCAATAGGAGCCGACCCCGCCCATGCCGGCGATGAACACATGCTTGTTGGCGAGTGTGGCGATACCTTCATCGCCGATGAGGATGTGGGTGCGGGTGAATTGGGGAGGGATCATATTTTGCATGGTGCGATTATAGAGGGAGGCAATCTGTGCGTTAAAAATTCCGTCATTCCGGCGGAGGCCGGAATGACATGGTTATAGAGTCGTTGTAGCTGATAATTTCGGCAAGATGCTCAACGCGTTCGCCGTGGTCGCCTCCGCGATCTTTTCCAGCGGCATGCCGCGCAGTTCCGCCAGCGTCTGCGCGATGCGCGGCAGGTACTCCGGCTTGTTCGGCTCGCTGTTTTGCAGGAATGCCGGCGGGATGTCCGGCGCGTCGGTCTCCAGCACGAGGCTATCCAGCGGCAAGGTCGCGGCGAGTTCGCGCAGGCGCGTGGCGCGCATATGGGTCATCGCGCCACCGAAGCCCAATTTGAATCCGAGCCCGATGAATTCCTCCGCCTGCTGGCGGCTGCCGCTGAAGGCGTGGGCGATGCCTGTCCTGAGCCCAGTCGAAGGGCCGATGCTCCCATAAAATTGGCGCAGGTGCTTGAGGACGGTATCCTGCGCGCGGCGGATATGCAGCAGTACCGGCAAGTCGAATTCGTGCGCCAGCCTGAGCTGTTCGGCGAAGTAGTGTTCCTGCCGCGCACGGTCGCAAGGCTCGATGAAAAAATCCAGCCCGATCTCGCCGATCGCCACCGGGCGGTGTTCAAGCAAATAGCTGCGCAATATATCCAGATCATTGGGTGTTGCAGCGCCGGTGTACATCGGGTGGATGCCATAGGCGGGCGCGCAGGCGGGGAACCGTTCACACAACTGGCGCACCGCGTCGAAGTTGGCGCGCGCGATCGAGGGCACGACGATGCGCCCGACCCCGGCGGCCAGCGCGGCTTCCACCAGCGCGGCTTGGCTGTCGCCGAATTCGGCGGCATCGAGATGGCAGTGGGTGTCGATGAAAATCATGAATTATAAAATTTAGCCACGGATAGACACGGATGTTCACGGATTATCAATAAAAAACCATATTTACGGGCTGCACAGGTCGGAGACAGATTCGAGTTTCTATCAGTGTTTAAACCGTGTCTATCCGTGACTCATTTTGCATCTCTTTAACCCATCGTCAGCACGATCTTGCCGGTCATGCCGCCTGCCTCGATCATGCGGTGCGCCTCGGCCGCACTTTCCAGCGGCAGCTTGTGCGATACCAGCACGCCGAGTCTGCCCGCCTCGACGAGTCGCGCGCCCTGTTCCAGTATCCTGCGCTGGCGCACACGCTCGTCGTGCAGCTTCAGCACCTGAGGGGTGAGCATCAGCACGAAGCTCAGCGAGAGGTTGCGCAGCCGCGCCAGTTGCGTGTCGGCCAGCGACAGCGGGGTGGAGAGCAGGGTGTCCAGCCTGCCGTAGATGCGCACGGCGTTCAGCGAGCGCAGGAAAGTCTCGCCGCCCACCGTGTCGAACACCACGTCCGCGCCTTTTCCACCGGTCCAGCCCAGTACCTCAGCAACAAAATCCTGTTCACGGTAGTTAATGATCTTCTCCGCGCCGAGGCCATGCGCCAGCCCGGCCTTTTTCTCGTCGCTGACCGTCACGGCGATGCGCGCGCCGAGGTGATGGGCGAGCTGCACGGCGACATGCCCCACGCCCCCGGCGGCGGCATGGATCAGCACGGTCTGCCCGGCCTGCAGGCTGGCGCGTTCGACCAATGCCTCCCACGCGGCGAGCAGCACCAGCGGCAACGCGGCGCTGTCCTGTAAGCTGAGGTTGGCGGGCTTCGCCGCGCAATACTCCTCGTGCAGCGTGGTGTATTCGGCATAGCAGCCCGGCTCGTCACCCAAGTTTCCGCCCAGCCCGCCGTTGCAGAAATACACCGCGTCTCCAGACTTGAAGCGCGTCACCGCGCTGCCGGTCTCCTCGACGATGCCCGCGCCGTCGCAACCGGGGATCGCGGGCAGCTTGTCGGGGTGGTAGGCGGGCCTGGCGCGCAGCTTGGTGTCCACCGGGTTCACCCCGGCGGCGGCGAGCCTCACGCGCAGGTGCTGCGGCGAGGGCAGTTCCGGTTTTGGAATATCGCGCAGTTGCAGCACGTCCGGGCCGCCTGCGGCGGTGGCGAAGATGGCTTTCATCGGTTCTCTCTTCAGTTTAAAACAACCCCTTCCAGCCTCCCTAGCCCCTCCCAGCCTCCCTTTGTCAGGGGAGGAGCAGTGGGGCGCTTGCTCACGGGCTCCCTCCCTGACAAGGGAGGGGTGGGGTGGGGTGGCGCGCTATGTTAAACTTTGCGCACTCTTTTTGCGAGATGACACCATGTCTGGAAACATCTTCGGTACCTTGTTCACGGTGACTTCGTTCGGCGAATCGCACGGCGCGGCGATCGGCTGCGTGGTGGACGGCTGCCCGCCGGGGCTGGCGTTATGCGAGGCCGACCTCCAGCATGACCTCGACCGGCGCAAGCCCGGCACCTCGCGCCATGTCACGCAGCGGCAGGAATCGGATACCGTGGAAATCCTGTCCGGCGTGTTCGAGGGCAAGACCACCGGCACGCCGATCGCGCTGCTGATCCGCAACGAAGACCAGCGCAGCAAGGACTACGGCAGCATCGCCGAGACCTTCCGCCCCGGCCACGCCGACTACACCTACTGGCAGAAATACGGTATCCGCGACCACCGCGGCGGCGGGCGCGCATCGGCGCGCGAGACGGCGGCGCGCGTCGCGGCGGGCGCGATCGCGAAGAAGTGGCTGAACGAAAGATACGGCGTGACGGTGCGCGGCTACCTCGCGCAGCTCGGCGAAATTTCAATTCCGTTCCAGAGCTGGGACGACGTGGACAACAACCCGTTCTTTGCGCCCAACGCGAGCGTGGTGCCCGCGCTGGAAGACTACATGGACGCGCTGCGTAAGTCCGGCGACTCCATCGGCGCGAAGCTCGCGGTCGTCGCGCACAACGTCCCGGTCGGCTGGGGCGAGCCGGTGTTCGACCGCCTGGATGCCGAGATCGCCTACGCGCTGATGGGCATCAACGCGGTGAAGGGCGTCGAGATCGGCGCGGGCTTCGCCTCGGTCATGCAGCGCGGCAGCGAGCACGGCGACGAGCTCACGCCGCAGGGATTTCTGTCGAACAATGCGGGCGGCATCCTCGGCGGCATCTCCACCGGACAGGACATCGTCGCGCACTACGCGGTCAAGCCGACCTCGAGCATCCGCATCGAACGCAACTCCATCGACAAGGCCGGCAAGCCCGTCAAGGTCTCCACCGAAGGCCGCCACGACCCGTGCGTCGGCATCCGCGCCACGCCTATCGCCGAGGCGATGCTCGCGCTGGTGCTGATCGATCATGCGTTGAGGCATCGGGGGCAGAATGCGGATGTGGTTTGCGGGACGCCGAAGTTGCGTTAGGGATCAAAATGGACGGTGACGCTGGGTACGCATTACAAAAACTTGAACTTGCCATAATTGATTTAGCAACTGGATCAAGGGATATAAAATCAAGACTACATTCTGCATATATTAATCATCTACATGTGTTGCAAGAAAATGATTTTCCAGAAAGTTTAAGAAAAGATTGGAAATCGATTATGGAATTGTTAACTCGTGCTGGCCCACTTTTAAACGATGATGGCGGAGTATTATACGGATCTATTGAAAGAACTTTGAAAGGCATGCGATACGCCACTGGCACTAAAATCGCCAATCAGATTATTTGCCTTAGTGAACAACTTAGGTGCTATCTTGAGGACATCACTAACACTCCCTAGCAACTCGTTCAAACGGGTCGTTCAACTGCTATGAGACAGAGATAAATCGATTTTGTATTGTTTAATCGGAGGAATCATGCGTCTAAATGGTTGGCAGAGAATTGGAGCGGTTTTATCAGTGCTGTGGGTATTAGGGGCAGCAATATACGAACGAAATGAGCAGGTGAAGAGCGCAGAGGCTTTATATCAGTCGCAAGCTAGCAACTGTTTTGCTGGGCAAGCAGATTCCTCTAAAGAGTGTCTCGATAAGGTTTCACTTCAAGGCTTAATGGATACCACTGCTTATTGGCCGGACGTTGCATTTTATGCATTCGGTCCAGTAATTGCGGGGTGGTTAGTAGCGTTGATTGCTCTACGTGTCTTTCGCTGGATCAGTGCTGGCTTTCCCAAAAAAAATGTGTAGCAAGCGTAGGGCGCAATAACCAACGGGCATTGCGCCGCATGTATTTCATCCGGTGCAATGCGCTGCGCTTATTGCACCCTACGTGAGACTTTGGGTGCCGCACCTTCCGTTGTGCTTCGCGTGGAAATACCTTCATACTGCCGCCATGCCTGATTACCGTCGCGCCTGGCATCCGGGCGGCACTTATTTCTTCACCGTCAATCTGCTGCAACGGCAGGGTAATGACCTGCTGATCCGGCATGTGGATTTGCTGCGCGAGGCGGTAGCATCGGTGCGGCAACGACATCCCTTCATCATTTATGGCTGGGTGGTGTTGCCGGAACATCTGCATTGCGTTATCGAACTCCCGCCCGATGATGACGATTTCGCGACCCGATGGCGGTTGATCAAGATAGCGTTTTCCAAGGCATTGCCAAAAACCGAACGGCGCTCTCAAGTTCGCATGGCGCGCAACGAACGAGGGATTTGGCAACGCCGTTACTGGGAACACCTGATCCGCAATGAGGCGGATTTTTCTGCACACATGGATTACGTCCATATCAATCCGCTCAAACATGGCTTGGTCAAACGGCTGGCGGATTGGCCGCATTCGACTTTTCATCGGTTGGTTGAGCGGGGTATTTACCCGGCGGATTGGACGGGTGGCGATGAAGATGCGCTTGGATACAAGGATTGACATACGGCGCAATGCGCTTCGCTTATTGACGCCCTACATTCTGAACCGCGCTTTTGGAAGCCGCGCAGCGGCGAGCCCTACTTCCTACTTCCTACTTCCTACTTCCTACTTCCTACTTCCTACTTCCCGGTTTTCAACTTTCCGATACAGCCGGTAATGCTCGCTCTTGTCCCCCTTGCGGCTGCCTTCCCAGATCTTCTTCCAGCGCGTCTCGTCGAGCAGCGGCCTGGATAGCCGGTCGCCCTGGATCAGGCGCAGGTCGCAGCGGCCGTTACGGTCCTCGCGCGTGATGATGCCGCCGAAGTAGTGCAGCATGGCGCGCTGCCCGTCGCCGAGGTAGTCATAGCCGACGCAGCGGTATTGATGCGGCATGGCCTGCTTCAGCGAGGCGACCATGCCGCGGTAGCTCTTGCCGCTGTCCAGCCACGGCAGCCACAGCGTCATCGCGAGGACCCAGACCAGCGTGATGCCCGCTGCCCAGTTGGTCACGGCGCGGCGCATCGAACGGCCGACATGCCAGGCCAGTATCAGCCACAGTATGGTGGCGGCGATGGCGATGACGAAATGACCGGTGCGCAGCTCGGGCTCGAAGCCGGGCTGGTAGTCCTTGAGCCACAGCGTGATCTTGGCGTGGTTGTCGAGCAGCAGGCCAGCCCAGCCCCACCACATCGCGATGGCGAACAGTGCGAAGGTCATCAGGCCGAACCAGTCCAGCGCGTTGGCCGCGCCGCGTTTCAGCGACGACAGCGAGGCGGTGGCGAGCAGGGCGATCGGCAGCAGCATCGGCAGCGCGAACACTTCCTTGATGTCCGGCACGAGGCTGAGCGTGACGAACATCACGCCAAAGGCGATCAGCGGCAGATGCAGGTCGTCGCGCTGCGCGAGGCGCTTGCGCGACTGCCAGACTGTCCAGGCCGCGAGCGGCAGCGCCGGCCACGCGAGCCACGGCAGGTTCTTCAGGTAATAGAGCGATTCCCTGCTCGGTCCGCTTTTCGCGTAATCCAGCCAGTGGCCGATGTTGTGCGTCCACGCCCAGTCGGCGAACAGGTGCGGGGAATGCAGATAGAGCAGCAGCGGCCACACGGTGAGCCACGGCAGCGCGCACAGGGCGGCGATGCCGAGGCTGGCAAGATAGTTGCGCGTGCGCCAGTTCCTGAACAGTGCGGGCAGCAGCGCGGCGATCAGAACGAGCAGCACCGGCGCGATGAAGCCCTTGGCCATGAAGCCGATGCCCATGCCGGTGCCGATCAGCACGCCGGCGCGCAGCGCGCGTTCCTGGCTGTAGGCGAAGCCGTACAGCAGCATCGCGCACCCGGCGAGCAGCGCCAGGTCGGTGATCATCTGGTGCGCGCGAACCAGCATGCCGACGCAGCCGAGCAGGATGACCGCTGCCGCCCAGCCGCGGTTCTCGCCGTACAGCTTTCTTCCGGCGAGGCCGGTGAACAGCAGGGTCAGTCCGACATAGAAGCCACTCGCGAGGCGCGCGCCGTCGTGCAGCGGCAGCAGCGGAGAGAATAACTTGGCGAACAGGGCAGCAGTCCAGTAATACAGCGGCGGCTTGTCCATATACGGTTCGCCCGCGAGGGTGGGCACCAGCCAGTCGCCGCTTTGCAGTATCGAGTAGATCAGCCCGAATCCCTGTGCTTCATCCGGCTTCCACGGGTCGTGGCCGACCAGCCCGGTGCCCAGCCAGACCAGGCACAGCAGCCCGAGCAGCACCGCCTTGCCGGCGGTGATCGGGTGCGGGTCGGTAGGTTTGATGAAATACATTATGCTTTCAGAAAAAAGTCATTCTTTACTATTGGTGGTGAATGAAGCGGCGTTGTGCACCTCAGTAGAAAGTGGGTCGCTGCGCTCAGTGGAAAGTGGAACGGCGCTGCACGCCTCAGTAGGAAACCCACTCACTACTCACTACTCTCTATTCCACGATCTTGATGCGCTGCCCGGCTCGCGGCTCGCCGTCGGGATATTGTGCGTTGATCAGGCGCAGGTAGCTTTCTGCCGATTTGCCGAGCGGTGAGCCCTGCGCGAGCCTGGCGTAGGTGTCGCCCTGGCGCGCGTTGATGATGCGGATGCTGAGCGGCTTGATTCGCTTGCGTTCCTCGGCGGTGAGCGCATGGAAGCTGCGCACCGTGTCGATGATCTCGTCGCGATGCGCGGCCAGTCCTTTGCGGTCCTTGCCCTGTCCTTGCAGGATGAACGCTTTCCGGTCCAGGTAAACGACGCCGCCGATGCTGTCCGGCAGATCGATCAGTGCGGCGGACAATCCGTTCACTTCGAGCGACCTGACCTGTGCGCCATAGCCCGCCAAGCGGCGCGCATATTCGACCGGCGAACCGCTGGGCTTCGGATCCATTTGCATTTGCAGCCGGGCTTCGCCTTGCGGGCTGATGGCGATCAGCGCATTCGGCAGGTTGTGCACCTGCCAGGTTTCCGGGAATTGTAGCGCGATACCCAACTCATCGTGATAGAAGCGGTTGTTGCGCACTACGCCCTGCTCGCTGTTGTCGTTGAACACCAGCCCGTCGGTGGCGGCGAGGAATTCGCTGCGTCCTTCGAAGGGTGCGGCGGGAGCCAGTTTGTCCGCTTCGCCGACCACTTGCTTCAGGCGCGTGTCGTTGTCCGGGTGCGTGGCGAACAGGCCGGAGTAGCGGCGCGGTTCGCGCCCTTCCTGCTTGGCCAGTTTTTCATCCTCCAGTTCCTGGTTCTTCAGCACGCGGAGCACGCTGATGATGGCCTGCGGATCGTAATCGGCGCGCGCCAGATATTGCGCGCCCAGGCGGTCGGCCTCGAGTTCTTGCTCGCGCCCGTAGCCGGACAGCAGCGCGCCGCCCAGAATATTGGTCAGGTTCTGCCCGAGATTGGTGCCGATCTCCGGCACGAAGATGGAGGCGATGGTCAGCCCGATATTGGCGGCTTGCGCGACGCTTTGCTGGCGCACGCCGTGGCGCGCCGTGACGTGGCCGATCTCATGCCCCACCACGGCGGCCAGTTGCGCCTCGCTGTTGAGGTAGGCCAGGATGCCGCGCGTGATGTAGACATAGCCGCCGGGCAGCGCAAAGGCATTGATTTCCGGCGTGTCCAGCACGGTGAAGTGATACTGCAGGTTGGGGCGGTGGCTCTGCCTGGCGAGCTTTTGCCCGACGCGGTCGACATAATCCTGCAACGCTTTCGACTCATAAACCTGGTACTGCTTCTTGATCACCTGTTCGTTGTATTGGCGGCCGATGGCGATTTCCTGTTCTTCCGACATCATCACGAAGTCGGATTGTCCGGACACGGGATTTTGCGCACAGCCGGACAGCAGCGAAAGGGCAAGGGCGATAATTAAAGGACGCATGTCAGTTCCTGTTCGATGTTTGGAGTCTCTGTTGGAGGTCGGATATCAGGCGGGATTGTCGCCGCAAATAAAAAAGGCAGCAAATGCTGCCTTTTGATAAAACTGTTGCGTAAAGTTCCTACGCTGCAGCTTTGGTGCCATATTTCTGGCGGAATTTGTCGATGCGGCCGGCAGTATCCACGATCTTCTGCGTACCGGTGTAGAACGGGTGGCATTCGGAGCAAACTTCAACGCTCAGCACTGGCTTGCCCATCACGGACTTGGTTTTGAAACTGTTGCCGCAACTGCAAGTCACGGTGATTTCCTGATAGTTCGGGTGAATATCTGCTTTCATTTTCTTTCCTTGCGAGTAATTCGGTGCGGCGGGTGTACGCACTCACGGGGCGCGCATTATCCATAAAAATAGGGAGTTGCGCAAATATTTAACATACAACTCGCGTAGCGAGACTGCGTCCCTCTCTCCCGATTGCGGGAGAGAGCTAGGAGAGAGGGGGGTGGCATGGCGGTTTTCATCATCAGCCAAGACATAATTGCCATGCCCGTTAGCAGCAACGTTTGATTCCCGACCACTTTTGCTGCTGCTGCAGCGCAAACCAGACGCGGCGCGGCAGCGCGGGCACATCCGGATGGGCGGCGGCATGGTGTGCCAGGTAGCGCTCGTAGCCGTCGTCGCCGCTGAGCCGGCGGATGGCTCGCCACAGGGTGCGCAGCAGGCTATTCAATCGCGTTGCCATGCTTCCTCCAGGCGGGTCGGATAATGCGGCGCCTCGGACAGCGGCGGCACGCGCTTGCCGCTCAGGTGGCGCGCGCAGACGCGCAGCATGTCGATGACGATCAGCCACAGCAGCGCGGCGAAGAACAGCGCCAGCACGGCATCCAGTTGCTGGTTGAAGATCAGTTGCGGTGCGACGGCGGCCTTGTCCGGCGGCAAGACGCCGGCGGCGAGCTTGTCCGACAGGCTGTTGGCGGCGGCGAGGAAGCCGATGCGCGGGTCGTCGCTGCCGATCTTTTGCCAGGTCGCCGTGCTGGTGATGATGACCAGCCAGGCCAGCGGCAGCGCGGTTATCCAGGCGTATCCGAGCTTGCCGGATTTCACAAGGATGCCGGTCGCCACGCACAGCGCGATCGCCGCGAGGATCTGGTTGGAGATGCCGAACAGCGGCCACAGGATGTTCACCCCGCCATTGGGATCGATCACACCGATATACAGGAAATAGCCCCAGGCCGAGACGACCACCGCGCTGCTGAACAATACCGAGGGATACCACGAGGTGCGCCCCAGCGGCTGCCAGATGTTGCCGAGCAGGTCCTGCAGCATGAAGCGGCCGACGCGCGTGCCGGCATCCAGTGTGGTGAGGATGAAGAGCGCCTCGAACATGATCGCGAAGTGGTACCACAGCGCGAGCAGGTGTTCGCCGAAGGCGCTGCCGAAGATGCTCGCCATGCCGACCGCCAGCGAGGGCGCGCCGCCGGTGCGCGCGAACAGCGAGGCTTCGCCCATCTGTTGCGCGAGCAGGTTCATCTGCTCGACGGTGACCGGGAATCCCCAGGCGGAGATCGTCGCGACCGCTTCCGCCGCCGTCTTGCCGACTATGCCGGACGGCGAGTTGATCGCAAAATACACGCCGGGGTCGAGCACCGTCGCGGCGATCATCGCCATGATCGCGACCAGCGATTCCAGCACCATGCCGCCGTAGCCGATCATGCGGATGTCGCGTTCGTTGGACAACAATTTAGGCGTGGTGCCGGAGGCGATCAGCGAGTGGAAGCCGGAGATCGCGCCGCAGGCGATGGTGATGAACACGAACGGGAACAGTTTGCCGCCGAAGATCGGCCCGCTGCCGTCGACGAACTGGGTCAGTGCGGGCATCCTGATTTCGGGGCGCAGCCAGACGATCACCAAGGCGAGCAGGATCACCGTGCCGAGCTTCATGAAGGTCGACAAATAGTCGCGCGGCGCGAGCAGCAGCCATACCGGCAGGATCGCGGCGGCGAAGCCGTAGCCGATCACGGCAAAGGCCAGCGGCAGGCCGGGATGGTCGAACAGCTCGCGCAGCCCGGCCTGCTGGTCTATCCAGCCGCCGCCGGCCACGGACAGCAGCAGCAGGATCACGCCGAGCGCCGAGCCTTCCAGCACGCGCCCCGGGCGCAGCTTGTGCATGTACAGGCCGACCAGCATCGCGATCGGGATGGTCGCGGTCACCGTGGAGGTCGCCCACGGGCTGTGCTTCATCGCGTTGACCACCACCAGGCCGAGCACCGCGATCAGGATGACCATGATCAGGAACGTGGCGATCAGCGCCGCGACGCCGCCGATGTTGCCGAGTTCGTCGCGCGCCATCTGGCCGAGGCTGCGCCCGTCGCGGCGCGTCGAGAAGAATAGCGTCACCATGTCCTGCACGCAGCCGCCCAGCACTGCGCCGATCAGGATCCATAACGTGCCGGGCAGGTAGCCGAACTGTGCGGCCAGCGTCGGTCCGATCAGAGGGCCGGGGCCGGCGATGGCGGCAAAATGGTGGCCGAACACGATCCAGCGGTTGGTCGGCATGAAGTCGCGCCCGTTGGCCAGCCGCTCGGCCGGTGTGGCGCGCGTCTCGTCGATGCATAGCACTGTCGCGGCGATCCACGCCGCATAGAAGCGATAGGCGATGGCATACACGCACAAGGCGGCGGTGACGAACCACAGCGCGTTGATCGATTCGCCGCGATTCAGCGCGATGCCGCCAACGGCCGCCGCGCCCAGCAGCGCGACGCCCAGCCATAGCAAAAGGGAGAAGAATTTCGTTTTCATGCGGGGGTCATTCGGTGAACGGAAATTTTATGCGACAATGCTACCTTAAAAATCAAGGCGTGTTTATCCGCTCTTTCAGCCGTACAGCGCGGCATCTCAACAAATCAGGATAGAAGTTGGAAAACCTCAAGCAATTGATCGCGGCGGACATGGCGGCCGTAGACCAGGTAATACGTACCCGATTGCACTCAGAAGTGATGCTGATCAACCAGGTCGGTGAATACATCATCAACGGTGGCGGCAAGCGGCTGCGTCCGGCATTGGTAGTGCTGTCCGCCGAGGCCTTCGGCTACCGGGGGAAACACCATCACGATCTGGCGGCGGTGGTTGAGTTCATCCATACCGCCACGCTGCTGCACGACGATGTGGTGGACGAATCCGCATTGCGCCGCGGGCGCGAGACGGCCAATGCGCTGTTCGGCAATGCGGCCAGCGTGCTGGTCGGGGATTTTCTGTACTCGCGCGCCTTCCAGATGATGGTCGAGGTGGGCGAGATGCGCGTGATGCGGACGCTGGCCGATGCCACCAACACCATCGCCGAGGGCGAGGTGCTGCAACTGCTCAATTGCCGTGATGCGAGCGTGGATGCCGCCAACTACATGCACGTGATCCATTGCAAGACCGCCAAGCTGTTCGAGGCGGCGATGCGTCTCGGGGCGATCCTGGGCAAGGCATCCGGCGCAGACGAGGATGCGGCCGCCAGCTACGGTATGCACCTCGGCACTGCGTTCCAGCTGGTCGATGATGTGCTGGACTACTCAGCTGACGAAGCGCAGACCGGCAAACATCTCGGCGACGATCTCGCCGAGGGCAAGCCCACGTTACCGCTGATCTATGCGATGCAGCACGGCACGCCGGAACGGGCCGCCGTGGTGCGCGGCGCGATCGAGCAAGGCGATATGGGAAAGTTTGCCGAAGTGCTGCAGATCATCCATGCCACCGGCGCGCTGGATTTCACCCGCCAGCAGGCCATGCGCGAAGCGGAAGCGGCACGCGCGGCCATCTCTTCTCTTGCCGATTCAAAATACAAGCAGTGTCTGTTAGAATTGTCAAACTTTGCCGCAACGCGGCAATTTTAAACCCCTCCCGGCCTCACCTTATTAGCGGAGGAGATAGCGCTCTCTCCCCTGTAAGGTGAGGCCGGGAGGGGTTAAAACGGGGTGTAGCTCAGCCTGGTAGAGTACTGCGTTCGGGACGCAGGAGTCGGAGGTTCGAATCCTCTCACCCCGACCAATCAAGATTGGTCTTTTGAATTTCCCGTAAATCCCCTTCTATCCAGCACCATTGCTTGTTCTTGGCGAGTTTGGATATTCAGTTCTCCGTGCCTGTTTTGATGCTGGAGTCAACCCGCAAAAGTTCGGAAAACATCCTCCGTGCCCACCCCGTGCCCATTTTGTGCCTACGCTGTGCCCATGAAATTGTGAAATGGCAGGGAAGTGTGTTGTTTTGAATATTGCTCTTCGTGCCCAATTCAGTTTGTTCTTTCTGGAAAAAATTCAAACAAGTCGCCTACCTTGCAATTAAATAACTTGCATAGGTTGTCGATTGTTTCGATGTCCACTCGAGTCGCCGTCTCGTTGTAAAGCAACGTAACGGTGTTTCGGTGAAGATTTGCCTCTCTTACGGTTTTTCTTGAACCATCTTCTCGATCGCCGCCACGCGCGCCAGCCGCACGCGCTCCGGGATGGCAGCCTGATCCGTGCAATGAAGGGCGATCTCGCCCGCATCCACCTCGCGCGCGGCGGCCAGCAGTTGCAGCAGGTAATCCGCCTGCGGATAGTCGTCCTGCTCGTGGCCCATGCGGCCGCGCGCATCCGTGGCGCAGACTTGCAGCAATTGCGCGAAGCGTTCCGGCCTGCGCCACGCGTCCGTTGACTGGAACAGCCTGACGACGGTCTCGGCGCGCAGCTCGCGGGCGCGGTGGATGTCGCCGTGATAATGCGCCGCGAGCATGGCGAGGTCGCGGCAGTCAGCGGGTATGCGCAGCCGCTGCGCGAGTTTCTTCAGCAGTTCCACGCCGCGCAGCTCATGGCCGATGTGGCGCGGCAGGATGTCTTTCGGCGTGGTCGCCTTGCCCAGGTCGTGCATCAGTGCGGCGAAGCGCACCTCCAGCGGGTAGCCATGGCGCGCGGCATCGTCCGCCACCAGCAGGGTATGGACGCCGCAGTCGATCTCCGGATGGTAGTTTTCCGGCTGCGGCACGCCAAACAGCGCGTCCACCTCCGGCAGGATCTTTGCCAGCGCGCCGCAACTGCGCAGCGTCACGAAGAATCGCGACGGCGTTTTCTCCATCAGGCCGCGCGCCAGCTCCTGCCACACACGCTCCGCCACCAGCGCGTCCGCTTCGCCGTTGTTCACCATGTCGCGCATCAGCGCCAAGGTCTCCGGCGCGATGCTGAAACCGAAACGCGCCGCGAAGCGCGCCGCGCGCAGGATGCGCACCGGGTCTTCGCCGAACGCGTCGCTGACATGGCGCAGGATGCCGGCGCGCAGATCGGCGATGCCGTTATGCGGGTCGATCAGCCTGCCCCCGCCTTGCTTGTCATCAACTTCCTGGGCGATGGCGTTGATGGTGAAGTCGCGGCGCAGCAGATCCTGCTCCAGCGTGACATCCGGCGCGGCGTACACGGCGAAGCCCTTGTAGCCGCGCGCGGTCTTGCGCTCGGTGCGCGCCAGCGCGTATTCCTCATGGGTCTCGGGATGCAGGAACACCGGGAAATCCTTGCCGACCGGCTGGAAGCCCTGTGCCACCATTTCCTCCGGCGTGCTGCCCACCACTACCCAGTCGTGATCCTGCACCGGCAGGCCGAGCAACTGGTCGCGCACCGCGCCGCCGACACAATAGATTCTGGCGTTACTCCTCATCCTTAAAGCCTCAGTCAGCCACAGATTTGCACGGGTAAACACGGATAAAACATTGCATTACGAGGGGCTGGTATTTCACCAGAACAGTATAGGAAAAAAGCTGATGTGACCTATTGTTCATCTGTGTCCATCCGTGGCCAAACTGCATTTTCAGGTTCATCGGGAGCCTTATTTCTCATCGGGGATGGCCTGCTGGTTGTCCGCCGTTTTGCCCGCGATGACGCCGAGGCGCTGCTTGAGCGGACGCGCGGACGCTTCGAATTGACTGGCGTAGTACATGGTGTTGCTCATCACTTTTTTCACGTAGTCGCGCGTTTCGTCGAACGGGATGGTCTCGGCGTAGATGGCGCCTTCCAGCGGCTGGTCGCCGCGCCACAGGCGCGCCCGCCCCGGGCCGGCATTGTATGCCGCCGAGGCCAGCACCGGGCTGTCGTCGAACCATGACAACACGGTTTTCATGTAGTAGGTGCCGAGGCGCAGGTTGGTGTCGACCTGGTGGATCAACGACTGGCGATAGTTCTTCAGGCCGAGCTTCTTCGCTATCCAGCGCGCCGTCGCCGGCATGATCTGCATCAGGCCGGCCGCCCCGACCTCGGATTTGGCCACGGATGCAAAGCGGCTTTCCTGGCGCATCAGGCCATATACCCACGCTTCTTCGAGCCTATACTCGCGTATGTGCGCATACAGCACTTCGCGATAGGGCGCCAGATAACGCAGGCTGAAATTGTGCACATTGACGGTTCTCTCCGCTGCGCCGATGGCGCGATCATACATTTCATGGCGCCGCGCGATTTCTGCAGCGGTGATCAGTTCCTGGTCGTTGAAATTGCGTATCGCCCAGTTCCATTCCTTCAGCGCTTCGCTGCGCATATCCATGCGATACAGCGCCAGCGTGCGCTGGATGCCGGGTAATGCCAGCATCGCCGCGATATCCTGTGTGCGGGGTTTGTAGGTTGCCGCCTCGATCGACACCGGCGAGCCGGCCAGTTCCTCGCCTGCCAATTGTCCGTAGAAATTGTATTCGCCGCTCAACGGCATGAGCAACTGGTTCGCATCGACGGGCTTGCCCAGGGCCTGCAGTGCGCGCGCCTTCCAGTACCGCCAGGCAGCCTCGCGCTGCTGTTGCTCGCCCATCGCGTCGATGCCTGCCAGCACCTCTGGCCAGTCCTGCGCGCGTAATGCCGCGCGCACGCGCCAGGCCGACTGCTGTTCGTTGAGCGGCGCGCCTGCCGCCTTGAACCATTGCAGCGCACGGTTATCCAGTTTGCGCGCCGCCTCGTAAGCCAGCCAGCCGTAAAAATAATGTTGTTCCGCATCGGGAAAGGAGGCGGCGATTTTTTCCCAGCGCGCAGCGGCCAGCTCCGGGGACTGCTTGGCCAGGCGCTGCAGGGCAAACAGTGCGACGGCGCGCTGGCCGTCATGCTTCTTGTGCAGTGCCAGTTTTTCCAGGTAACGGTCCGCATCGGCCGCCGCGTTTTCCAGTGCAGCAGGCGACACCGCATGGTTGCCGGTCAGGCGCTCGGCAAGCTGTTTGGCGAGCGATACATTGCCGGCCTCCAGGGCGAGGCGCAGCCGCTGCCAGACATCCGGCTCGCCGATGATGCCGGCGGACAGCGCCGCATCGAACAGCGGGCCGCAATTGTCCGGCTGCCCCTTGCCGCTGAACCACAACCTGCGCACTTCAATCAATGCCTCCTGCCCCTGTCCGCGCCGGCGCGATTGCAGGGCGTAGCAGGTCAGCTCGGTATCCTCGTTGAGCAGGCGCGGATATTCCGCATCGAACCGGTCCCATTGCTGCCTCTTGCCGAGCAGCTTGAGCCATTCGCCGCGCAACCGGTCGATCATCGGCGTATCTTCCGGACGGGAAAGAAAATCCTTTACCGCGCTGGTGCCGGCATTTTCCAGGTTGAGGCGCAGCCGGTAGTAGCTGGCGTACACCTCCAGCGGCGTGTTTTTCAGCCGCTGCGCGTAACGTTCCAGCTTGACCGCATCTCCGGCGCGGAATGCATCGTGCACCGCCAGAAAATCCGCAGTCTGGTCTGCCAGCGCGGGCGGGGCCATCAGCAGGAAAAAATAAAAGAAGAACCTCATCGCAAATCGTCAGAAAAACAACCGCGTGGAGCATAGCACATCGTTGGCGGGCAACCGCTTGGCGCGGCGGCAGCAGGAAAACTGCCGCCGCCTGCCATGAGCAGGCGTGCGTTGTTAATTTTTTTGCTAAATCTGCATTGATTGGCTTGCGGCGCATTCTGCTTTGCGGATAATCCGCACCCGAAGTTCTCGTCGTGGCCGGAGCGGCCGATATAAACAGACAACAAGGAGTGTTACATGCAAAAGAAAAGCATCGTATTGGCGATTGCGCTGGCATTCGCTGCCCCGGCAGCGTTTGCCGATACCGACAAGGCTGAATTGGAGAAACTGCGCGCCATGGTGCAGGAGCTGGATCAGAAGATTCGTGCGCTTGAAAACAAGCTTGAGCACAAGAACGAAACGGCAGCCCCGGTTCAGGCAAACGCCAATACGGGGGCGGCTGCCGGCAAGAGCGCCGCGGCCGGCGCCCCCGCCGGCGTGAACGCTGCTCCCGGTGTCACCTTCTATGGTCAGGTGGATATGTCCTACGATTTCATTGACAACGGCACCTCTGCCGCCGGCGTGGCGGGCGCCAGCAAGGGCAACGTGTCGAGCAATGTTTCGAAACTGGGTTTCAAGGGCTCGGAAGGGCTGAGCGATGGCCTGTCGGCGATCTGGCAGATCGAGGAGCAAATCAACATAGACAACACCGGCGGTACCTTTGCCACCCGCAACTCCTTCCTGGGGCTTAAGAGCGACAGCGCAGGAACCGTGCTGCTGGGGCGCCATGACACGCCCTACAAGCTGGCCACGCGCAAGCTGGATATATTCGCCGACAGTATCGCCGACAACCGCGCGCTGCTGGGCGGAGTCACCAGCAATACCACCGTCGATTCTGCCAATACCGCCTTCGACGGACGACAGCCGGACATCATCCTCTACACCACGCCGGCCAAGGGCGGCTTCACCGGTGCGATCGCCTACGCCAACCTGGCGGAAGCCAACACCGCCGCCGCCACCGCCAAGGCCAGCCTGCTGAGCATGGCCGCCATGTACGATGCCGCCCCGTTCTACGGCTCTTTGAGCTATGAAGACCACAAGCTCGACACCGCCCGTGCCGGCGGCAAGGAATCGGCCTGGAAAGTTGGCCTGGGCTATACGATGGATGCCTTCACCCTGGGCTTCGCCTATGAGAAATCGAGCGACAATCTGTGCGCCGCGGTAGTAGCCGGCGGCTGCGCCGCAATCGGTGCCGACCGTTTTGGCCACAACGCATATTACCTGGCGGGCAATTACAAGATGGGCATGAATGCCTTGAAGCTGGCTTATGGCAGGGTCGGCCAACTGGCCTCGACCGCCAATACCGGGGCGAACCAGTTCAGCCTGGGCTACGACCACGGTCTGAGCAAGCGCACCAGGCTGTACGCGATCTATTCCCGCATCAGCAACAAGAGCGGCAGCGATTACGGCTTTAGCCAGAGTTCCGCAGCAGCAGGCACCATCAACGGTGTTGGTTCTTCCCCGTCCGTGGTTTCCATGGGCATGAGGCACGCCTTCTGATTATTTCCCTCCTCACGAAGGTTTGAGGGCAGAGGAGTTGAGCGGGCATCCTCGGGCGCCCGTTTTCATGCTTGACGCGGCCTTATCCTCATCGATAGAATTCCCGACCATTTAATTCAGGTAAAGACGCCATGAGCACAGACATCCAGCAACGCATCCACGAGCAAGTCACCACACACCCGGTGGTGCTGTACATGAAAGGCAGTCCGCAGTTTCCGCAATGCGGTTTCTCCGGCAAAGCGGTGGGCATCCTGAAGACGCTGGGCGTGAAAGAACTGTTCACCGTGGATGTGCTGCAAGATGCGGAAATCCGCCAGGGGATCAAGGACTACGCCAATTGGCCTACCATTCCGCAGCTTTACATCAGGGGCGAATTCGTCGGCGGATCGGACATCATGACCGAGATGTACCAGAGCGGGGAACTCAAGCAATTGCTGGAAAATCCCTGATTCAAGGGAATCCTGCCTGGTGCGGCAATCCCTTGGTTCCGAGGTGTTGCGAGACTCGTCTTATGTGACAACGCATCCCGTACAGGGTAAAGCTAAAGGTGTTTAAAAAGAATTGGTTGCAATGGTTACCCGAAATGACTAGGCCGAAATATATAGGCATTTCGGCATATATGCATTCTTGGAGAGTATGGCTATAGTCCGCACCGAGTGTCTGGGTTAGTAGTTGGCAACAACTCTACTTTTCATACTCTCCTCCTCTTTGGGTGGTCGCCAGACCACCCATTTTTTTGCCTATGATTTTGCGAGATGGACCCGCGCCCGCGCAATGGCTGCCTCCACTTGCCGCGGCGCGGTGCCGCCGACGTGGTTGCGGCTGGCGAGCGAACCTTCCAGCGACAGCACCTGGTACACGTCCTGATCGATGAGCGCGGAGAATTGCTGCAACTCTGCGAGACCGATGTCGCCCAGGTCGCAGCCGCGCTGCTCGGCAAAGCGCACCGCCAGCGCCACGGCTTCATGGGCATCGCGGAACGGCAGGCCCTTTTTCACCAGGTAATCGGCCAGGTCGGTGGCCGTGGCATAGCCCTGCAACGCCGCGCTGCGCATGGCTTCCGGCTTGACCTTGATGCCGCCGATCATGTCGGCGTAGATGCGCAGGGTTTGCGTCAGCGTTTCCACGGTGTCGAACAGCGGTTCCTTGTCTTCCTGGTTGTCCTTGTTGTAGGCCAGCGGCTGGCCTTTCATCAGCGTGAGCAGCGCGACCAGATGGCCGTTGACGCGCCCGGTCTTGCCGCGCACCAGCTCCGGCACGTCGGGGTTCTTCTTCTGCGGCATGATGGAGGAGCCGGTGCAGAAGCGGTCGGCCAGGTCGATGAAGCCGAAGCGCGGGCTCATCCACAGGATCAGTTCCTCGGAGAAGCGCGACAGATGCGTCATGACCAGCGCGGCGCAGGCGGTGAATTCGATGGCGAAGTCGCGGTCCGAAACCGCATCCAGCGAGTTCTCGCATACGCCGTCAAAGCCCAGCAGTTCCGCCACCATTTCGCGCCTGATCGGATAGCTGGTGCCCGCCAGCGCCGCCGCGCCGAGCGGCAGCCGGTTCACGCGGCGGCGCGCATCGTGCAGGCGTTCCGCATCGCGCTTGAGCATCTCGAAATACGCCATCAGATGATGCGCAAAACTGACCGGCTGCGCCACCTGCAAGTGGGTGAAGCCGGGCATGATGGTGCGGGTGTGGTGCTGGGCGAGGTCGAGCAGCGCGGTCTGCAACGCCTTGATCAGATGCAGCAGGTCGTCGATCGCACTGCGCAGATACAGGCGCACGTCGGTCGCCACCTGGTCGTTGCGCGAACGCCCGGTGTGCAGCCGTTTGCCGGCATCGCCGACCAGCATGGTGAGGCGCTTCTCGATATTGAGGTGCACGTCTTCCAGGTCCAGCGACCAGACGAATTCGCCGCCAATGATCTCGTTTTCGATCTGCGCGAGGCCGCGCTGGATGTCGTCCAGGTCCTTTGCGGTAATGATGCCGCAAGCGGCCAGCATCTGCGCATGCGCCCGCGAGCCCTGAATGTCGAACATGGCCAGCTTGTGGTCGAAGTCCACCGATGCGGTGTAGCGTTTCACCAGTTCCGCCACCGGCTCCGTGAATCGCCCCGACCAGGTATCGTTATTTTTATTTTGTGTTGGATCTTGCATCGCAGCCCCCGCTTGTCCCTGAAAAACGGTAAGATTTCCCGCCATGAATGAAGCGCGCAGTATAAAACAAAATGCCCTGCCCGACGCGTTGCCCAACTTCCGCAACCTCGGTGTGACGTTGCGCATCCTGCTGATCAGCAACGGCCTGGCATTGCTGCAGACATTGTTGCAGGCGGACAGCTGGGCGGAGGTGCCGCTGCGCATGATGCAGATCACCACGCTGCTCACGCCGATCCTGCTGACCTGCCTGCTGCTGCTGTGGGCGGCGCAGCCGTGGCTGAACCGGATTGCCTATTGGCGCGGCGTGCTGATGGTGAACGCGCTGGCAGCGGCAGTGACACTGGTTATCTATTATTTCGGCGGAGAGCTGTATCGCCCGCCGGGTCGCGATGACGCGTGGTTTGATGCGGTGCGCTATACGCTGCTTGGCGTGCTGGTAAGCGGCATCCTGCTGATATATTTCCGCTGGCGCAGCCAGGTGCTGTCGCGCGCTATATACGATGCGCGTCTGCAGGCGTTGCGCGCGCGCATCCGGCCGCATTTCCTGTTCAACAGCATCAATGCCGTCCTCGGCATCGTGCGCACCCAGCCCAAGCAGGCCGAGACCGCGCTGGAGGATATGTCCGACCTGTTCCGCATGGCGATGTCGGACGCGCAAGATCTCGTGCCGCTGCGCCAGGAGATCGGGCTGAGCAAGCAATATATCGCTCTGGAGCGATTGCGCATGGGCGAACGGTTGCGCGTGGATTGGCAAGTCCGGGATGTGCCGGACGACGCGCTGATTCCGCCGCTGCTGTTGCAGCCGTTGCTGGAGAACGCCGTATATCACGGCATCGAGCGGTTGCCGCAAGGCGGCAGTATCAGCGTCGCGCTGCGCCGCAGTGGTGATGAATTGCAGCTCAGGGTGGAGAATCCCTGCGCGCCGGGCGGCGCCGCACCGCATACCGGCAACAAGATGGCGTTGCAGAATATCCGCGAACGGCTGGCATTGCTGTTCGACGTCGAGGCGCGCTACAAGGTCGAAAGCGGCGCGGACTTTTATCGCGTCGAGATCACGCTGCCGTACATGAAGGAGCAAGCCCTATGAGCACCGTCGAACTGGCACTGCGCGTCCTTATCGTGGACGACGAGCCGCCCGCGCGCAACCGCTTGCGCGACCTGCTGCACGATTGCAGCGAACAGTTGGCGCTGGAGATCGTCGGCGAGGCGGGCAACGGCCAGGAAGCGCTGGACAAGCTCATGGAAACGCCGGTCGACGTGGTGCTGCTGGACATCCGCATGCCGCAGATGGACGGCATCGAACTCGCGCAACACATCCAGAATATGCCCAAACCAGTCACCGGCCTGGCGAAATGGCCGCCGGTGATCATCTTCACCACCGCCTACGATGCCTATGCGATCAAGGCATTCGAACTGCACGCGATCGATTACCTGCTCAAGCCGATCCGCCTGAAACGGCTGTTCGAAGCGCTCACTCGCGCGCGCGAAGCCGTGCCGGTGCAAACCGAAGTGCTGCGCGATCTGCTGCCCGAGCCGCGCAAATTCCTCTCCATCCACGAACGCGGCAAGATCCATCTCGTGCCCATCGAGCAGGTGCTGTTCCTGCGCGCCGAGCTGAAATACATCACCGTGCGCACCGCAGAGCACGAATACCTGCTCGAAGAATCGCTCACCGCATTGGAGAGAGAATTCGCCGCGCGCTTCGTACGCGTTCATCGCAGCTGCCTGGTTGCCAAAGAAGCGATCGAGGGTTTCGAGAAGGGCAGCGAGGAAGGCGAGGGCAGCGGCTGGATGGTCAAGCTCAAAGGGCTGGACGAACTGCTGCCGATCAGCAGGAGGCAGCAGCATATCGTCAAGGAATTTAGCTGAGGGATTAATGACTCCCTCTCCCTTTGTGGGAGAGGGTTGGGGAGAGGGGTAAACCAAAACCGCCGGGGGTAGCCCGGCAGCTATAACCAATGACTTAGCCAGCGTCTTTTGCTGGGTTAGTCAGATGGCTAGTAGTTCTATCAGTCACTTTTTCTTGCGTCGCCAAGAAAAAATAACCAAAAAGAAGGCGACTGTACGAGTCAAGGACATCGGTAACACTTTAGTTCAAGGGCATGGGTTACCCTTTTAGCGTCAGATAATCATCCAAACGTCCTTTTGTCTGACGCTCGTCAAACGAACCCAGGCGCACAGGACCGAAATACACCGCCCAGATGCCATCGCCCACTTCCTTCAAACCAACTCGCTCACCCGCCAGCAAATACCCGATATAGATTCGTCGTCCCGTCCAGTTTTGTAGGGTGCAATAAGCGAAGCGCATTGCACCGGATGAAACATATGCGGCGCAATGCCCGTTGGTTATTGCGCCCTACGTGAACTCAGTTGAACGCAATGAACTGCTTGCGGAATCCCACGACCTTTTGCAGATACTGCCGCGTCTCGGCGTAGGGGAGTTTGGATCGCAGCCTGTCGTACACGGCGGGGGCGGCCATGCGGTTGATCTCGTCCAGTGCGTTGTCGCGGTTCTTCGACGAGCCGCCGAAGGTGCGCAGGACGTTGCCGGGGCCGGTGTTGTAGGCGGAGATGACGCAGTATTCGCGCGACACCGGGTCGTTCACTTCGTCCAGCTCGTCGAAGGCCAGCACGTTCAGATACGCCGCGCCCAGTTCGATGTTGTTTTCCGCATTGAACAGGTATTGCTTGCTGGGCATTTCGTTCGAGCCTTTGGCGCGCTTGTAGGCGTCGCGCCCGCCGCTGCTCGGCACCAGTTGCATCAGGCCGTAGGCGGGGGCGGGGCTGACCGCGAACGGGTTGAAGTTGCTCTCGGTGCGCATGATGGCGAACACCAGGCTCGGGCTGATGTCGTAGGCCCTGGCGTATCTCTCGACCAGCGGGCGGTATTTTTCCGCCTGCTTGTTGGAGAAGTTGCTGACCATGGCGAACTTCACCACGCGCGCCTGCTTGCTGCCCGCATCGGTCTTCACGCTGCGGGTCTGCGCGGCGCCGACCAGGCCGGCGGCGAAACGTTCGGCCTGCTGCGGCGTGGCGATGGCGCGCCCCTTGTCGTCCAGCACCAACCCGAGCAGATAGGGATCGCGCTCGCCGGTCAGCTTGATCGAGCTGTCCGAGAACAGGTCGACTGCGCGCGGGTCGTCGGGGGTGAGCAGCGTGGTGACGATGGCGTCCTTCAGGCTGTTGCCGGGATTCTTCTCGTCCAGCGTCTCGACGGTGATCTCGCCGCGGTCGAAATCCACGATGGCGCGCGAGAAGTAACCCTGCGTGTATTTCACGTAGTGGGTGCGGTCGGGCAGGCGTGCCTCCTTCTTGCCCCATTTCTTTCCGGCATTGCCTTGCAGGATGTCCATCAGCCGCCCGAAGTCGCGCTGCACGTTCTTCAGGTCGTTGGCGAGCTGCACGGGATTGCGCAGGTAGGAGAGCTTCTTGCGTTGCAGCAGCGCGCGCGCTGCCGCCTGCGGGCTGCTACTCGTGGCGACGGTGATGACGCTCCCGGTCGACACGCTCTTGCACGAGGCGAGCAGCAACAGGGCAGTGAGGGCAAGGATGAAATTACGCATGGGCATTTACAGGTAACGTGGCGAGTGCGGCATGTTAGACAAGGAATTCAGCCGCTGTTCCGTAACCCGGTCGCGATGCCGTTGATCGTCAGGTGGATCGCGCGTTTCACCAGCACGTCGTTGTCTCCGGCGCGGTGGTGCTGCAACAGCGCCACTTGCAGGTGGTTGAGCGGGTCGATGTAGGGGGTGCGCGTCAGCAGGCTGCGCGCAAACGCCGGGTTGTCCTGCAGCAGCGTGGTGTTGCCGGTCACGGCGAACAGCATTTCCACGGTGTCCTCCCATTCGCGGTGGATCGCGCCGAAGACCCGTTCGCGCAGCTCCGCGTCTTCTGCCAGTTCGGCGTAGCGCGAGGCGATGCCCATGTCGGTCTTGGACAGCACCATGTCCATGTTGGACATCAGGCCGCGGAAGAACGGCCAGTTCTTGTACATCGCCTGCAGTTGCGCAAGTCCGGCCTCGCCCTCGCGTTCGACGAAGCGCTGCACCGCGCTGCCGTAGCCGAACCAGCCCGGCAGCAGCGTGCGGTTCAGGCTCCAGCTGAACACCCAGGGGATCGCGCGCAGGTCCTCGATGCGATCCGATGCCTTGCGCGCCGTGGGGCGGCTGCCGATATTGAGCTCGGCGATCTCGCGTATCGGAGTCGCGGCGAAGAAGTAATCGGTGAAACCGGGCGTTTCGTACACCAGCCCGCGGTAAGCGGCGAACGCATCCAGGCTCAGCGCCTCCATGATGCGGTGGTATTCCGGCATCGCGCTGTCCGCGCCGTGGGGATGCAGCAGCGTGGCCTCCATGGTCGCGGCGATCAGCGTCTCCAGGTTGCGCCGGCCGATCTCGGGGTTGGAGTATTTGCTGGCGATCACTTCGCCCTGTTCGGTGATGCGGATCTGCCCGTTCACGCTGCCCGGCGGTTGCGCCAGGATCGCGTCGTAGCTCGGGCCGCCGCCGCGCCCGACGGTGCCGCCGCGCCCGTGGAACAGGCGCAGCTCGATGCCATGTTTGGCGAACACTTGCACCAGTTCCAGTTCGGCCTTGTACAGCTCCCAGTTGGCGGTGAGGTAGCCGCCGTCCTTGTTGCTGTCGGAATAGCCGAGCATCACTTCCTGCGTGTCGCCGCGGCTGGACAGCAGCTTGCGGTACCAGGGGATGGCGAACAGCTCATCCATGATGACGCCGCAGCCGCGCAGGTCTTCGATGGTTTCAAACAGCGGGATGATATTGACATGCAACTGAGGATTTTGGGGATCACGTAGTGATTCGTTCGCCCCCTCTCCCCCGGCCCCTCCCCCATCGAAGGGGGGAGGGGAGGCGTGGGAGAGGGTTGGGGAGAGGGCGCCGCCCTCCAGTAGGCCGACCTGATGCAGCATCAGCGCGAGTTCCAGCAGGTCGCTCACCGCATCGGTCTTGGAGATGATGTGGTTGGGCAGCGCTGCGCGGCCGAAGCGTTGGTGGATCAAGGCGGCGGTCTGCATGATGCGCAGCTCGCTCTGCGTCGCCGGCGTGTATTGCCCAAGGTTGTCAGGTGATAAAGCATCGGAAAGCAGCGGTTTGCCGGCTTGCAGCGCGGCGAGCAGCACTGCGCGGCGCTCCGCTTCATCTAAATCCTTGTAGTTCGCTTTGGCCGAGCTATGAGAAAAAAGCTCGGCCACGGTCTGCTCGTGGACCGCGCTGTGCTGGCGCATGTCCAGCGGCGCGAGGTGGAAGCCGAACACCTCGGCGGCGCGGCGCAGGCTGGCGATCCGCCCGCGCGCGAGGTACACCGCGCCGTGCCTGAACAGCGAATCGATCAGCACATCCAGGTCAGCGATGAATTCCTCCGGCGCGGCATAGGGCTGTGCATGCCGGTCCAATGGCGGCAAGTGCGTGATTTCGTGCCCAAGCTGCCGGGCAGTGGCCGAGAGACGCGAATAGATGAGGTTCAGCGCGCGGCGGTAAGGCTCATCTTCGCGCGCGGCATCCTTGTCCGGCGAAGCATCGGAGAGCTTGCGCAATGCGTCGCTGACATCGACCAGTCTGTCGGTCAGGCTCAGGCGCCTGCCGAGAATATAGGTTTCATTCAGGTAGTGTTCGAACGCCAGTGCGGAATGCTGTTGCACCGCGTCCAGCATCACGTCATGGGTGACAAAAGGGTTGCCGTCACGGTCGCCGCCGATCCAGCTGCCCACGCGCAGCAGCGGCGGGATGCGGATACCTTCGCCGAAGCGCGCCCCCAGTTGTATTTCCAGATTGGCGTAAATCTTCGGGATTTCATCGAGGAAGGTATAGCGGTAATATTCCAGCCCGTTATTGATCTCGTCGCGCACAGTCAGCTTGGCGGTGCGCAGCATGCGCGTCTGCCACAGGATCAGCACGAAGCGGTGCAGGGCTTCCTCGTTCTCGGCGAGGTCGTCGGGCGTCATGTCCATGCGATCGCGGTCGGACAGCAGGCGCGAGATGACCAGTTGGCAGTCCAGGATGCTCTTGCGCTGCACTTCGGTGGGATGCGCGGTCAATACCGGCGAGATCAGCGCGCTGTCCAGGAAAGCCTGCAGGGTTTTCCTGCCGATGTGTTTTTCTTCGATGCGTTTCAGCGCCAGCGGCAGGCTGCCGGCCCTCGGCGTGCTGCCGGCCTTGAGGTGGGCACGGTGGCGGCGGTTGTGGTGCAGGTCTTCGGCGATGTTGGACAGTTGCGAGAAATAGCTGAAGGCGCGCACCACGATCAGCGTTTCGCTGGGCGACAGCGCATCCAGCATCTGTTCGAGCTGCACGCGGTCATGGTCATCCTGCGTCTTGCGGAAACGTATCGCGGCGCGGCGCACGTTTTCGATCAGCTGGAAGGACGCCTCGCCTTCCTGTTCGCGCAGCGTCTCGCCCAGGATGCGGCCGAGTAGGCGCACATCCTCGCGCAGCGGCAGGTCCTTGCTGGAAATATCGGCGGGGGCGGTAATCAGGTTCATCACATTCATACGAAAAAGCGCGACGCTCCTCATGTTAGAATGCAACGCGTACGGTCGATAAAATTCAGGAAATCCGATGAGTCAAGCATCCTCAACTCCACCCTCCCGTCTGGTGATCGCCTCGCGCGAAAGCGCGCTGGCCATGTGGCAGGCAGAACACATCCGGGACAGGCTGCGCGCATTATATCCGCAAACCGAAGTCAGCATCCTCGGCATGACCACGCAGGGCGACCAGATCCTTGACGTGACGCTGTCGAAGATCGGCGGCAAGGGCCTGTTCGTGAAAGAGCTGGAAACCGCGCTGGAAGACGGGCGCGCCGACCTCGCCGTGCATTCGCTGAAGGATGTGCCGATGCACATGCCGGAAGGTTTCGCGCTGGCCGCCATCGGCGAACGCGAAGACCCGCACGATGCGTTTATCTCGAATCAATATGAAGACCTGGCCGCATTGCCGGCGGGCAGCGTGGTAGGCACCTCCAGCCTGCGCCGCGAGAGCCAGTTGCGCGCGCGCTTCCCGCATCTGAAGATCGAGCCGTTGCGCGGCAACGTGCAGACCCGCTTGCGCAAGCTGGACGAAGGCCAGTATGCCGCCATCATCCTCGCCGCCGCCGGGTTGAAACGCCTGGGGCTGGGCGAGCGCATCCGCAACATTATTTCCAGCGAAGACAGCCTGCCTGCCGTCGGGCAGGGCGCATTGGGCATCGAATGCCGTACCGATCGAGCCGATGTGATCGCCTCGCTGCAACCGCTGCACCATCCGGATACCGCCGCCTGTGTGCTGGCGGAACGCGCCATGAGCCGCGTCTTGGCGGGCAGTTGCCAGGTGCCGCTGGGCGGTTTTGCCGAAGTGCAAAACGGCAAGTTGCGCATGCGCGGCTTCGTCGCCAGCCCGGACGGCAAACGCATGGTGCGCGCCGAGCTGACCGGCGAGATCGCCGATCCCGAAGCGCTGGGCAAACGGGTCGCCGATGCCTTGCTGGCTCAGGGCGCGGGTGAGATTCTCGCTGCTTTGGCTTTGTAATTTTTAGCCACGGATTAACACGGATATTCACGGACAACCCCAGTTCTTATCCGTATAAATCTGTGTTAATCCGTGGCTCGATTGCCCATGCATGGAAGAGCCCATACTATTGGAATGACTACATCCCTTCCCCTGGCCGGACTGAAAATCGCCGTCACGCGGCCGCGCGACCAGGCTGTGCCACTGGCGCGGCGCATCGAGCAGGCGGGCGGCATCCCGCTGCTGTTTCCGCTGCTGGACATCGCACCGGTGCAGGATCAACAGGCGCTGCACGAACAGATTTCCCGCCTCGCACAATTCGACCTCGCCATCTTCATCAGCCTGAACGCCGTGCAGTACGGCATGGCGACGATCCGTGCGGCTAACGCAACCCTCTCCCCCAACCCCTCTCCCGCCAGCGGGAGAGGGGAGTTAAAGATTGCCGCGGTCGGGCAAGGCAGCGCAAAAGCGCTGCGCGGGCTGGGCATCGCCAATGTCATCGCGCCCGCCGAGCGTTTCGACAGCGAAGGCTTGCTGGAATTGCCGGAATTGCAGAATGTCGCCGGATGGCGTGTGCTGATCTTTCGCGGCGACGGCGGCCGCGAGTTGCTGGGCGATACGCTCAGGGCGCGCGGCGCGACGGTGGAATATGCGGCCTGCTACCGGCGCAGCAAGCCGCAGCAGGATATTGCCGTGCTGCTGGATGCCGCGCCGGATGCGCTGACGGTGACGAGCAGCGAGGCGCTGGGCTATCTGTGGCAGATGCTGGACGATGCGCAGCGCGAGAGTTTATGCGGCATCCCGTTGTTCGTGCCGCATCAGCGCATCGCCGAGCTGGCGCAGCGGCAAGGCTGGCGACAGGTGTCGCTGACCGGTGCGGGGGATGACGGATTGCTGTCGGCTTTGGTAGCATGGGCAAGACAGAAAACAGAAAACGGCGGATAGTGTTACGGCACCAGTCTTCCGGGGAAACCGACATGAATGAGCAGCAACCAACAGAAAACACCAATCGCGCCGAGAGCGAGGAGCAGCCGCCATACATCGTGGCGCCCAAGCCGCGCCACAATCCTTTCGTGACGGTCATTTCCAGAATGAATCTCACACAGATGACACTGGCGGTGCTGGTGGTGATCTTCCTGTGGCAATGGCTGGACGGGCATCGCGCCATCAGCGACATGCAGCAGCAACTGGCTAGGAAGATCGCCGAGATGGATGGCGCCAGCAAGGCCAACGAGGTGCTGCTGACGCAAAGCCAGGGCGAGGTGCGCGAACTGTCCGCCAAAGTGGTGACGCTGGAGGCGCGTTATGCCGAGGCGCAAAATCAGCGCGCCGCGCTGGAGGCCCTGTATAACGACCTGTCGGTCAGCCGCGACGAAACCGCGCTGGCGGAAGTCGAGCAGATGCTGCTGATCGCCGGGCAGCAATTGCAACTGTCGGCCAACGTCAAGGCCGCACTGATCGCCATGCAGAGTGCCGACGCCCGTTTGCAGCGCATGGATCGGCCGGCGTTCAACGGCTTGCGCAAGGCCATCGGCCAGGACATGGACAAGCTGCGCGCATTGCCCGGCGTGGACATCACCGGCATCAATCTCCAGCTCGACAATCTGATCGCCACCGTGGACGAGTTGCCGCTGGTCTATCAGCAGCGCGTGGCGAAGAAGGAGGGGGTTGCGCAGGCCGCCGCGCCGAAGGAAGGAACGGCCTTGCAGAGGCTGCTGCGCGAAATCTGGCAGGACGCGAAACAGCTGGTGCGCATCGAGGATACCGGCAAGACCGAGATCCCGCTGCTGCCGCCCAACCAGGAATTTTTCCTGCGCGAGAACCTCAAACTGCGCCTGATGTCGGCGCGCCTAGCATTGCTGTCGCGCGACGAGGACGGTTTCAGGCAGGAACTGAAAACCGCGCAGCTCTGGACGGCGCGCTATTTCGACGGGAAATCGAGCGATGTCATGCGGGTGATGGCCGGGATGAAGAAGATCGCCGCCTCCCCCGTCAGCATCGATTTGCCGGATGTCAGCCCGAGCCTGCAGGCCGTGCGCAATTACCGTCTGACGCACGAATACGCGGCAGATCGAAGCCCTGCCAAAAAGACGGCGCGATGAAATACCTGCTCTGGATGCTGCTGCTGTTCGCCGCCGCGGTCGCGCTGGTGACGGCTTCGCATAACCCGGCCTACGTGCTGCTGGTGTATCCGCCGTACCGTATCGAGATGTCGTTCACGCTGTTCATCGTCCTGTTCATGCTCGCATTCGTGTTCGGCTACGGGCTGCTGCGCCTGATGCTCGCGGTCGTGCAATTGCCGGCGTATGTGCGGAGATTCCGTCTGGAGCGCGCGCAAGGCAAGGCGCGCGAGCTGCTGGATGATGCACTCGGCGCATTCTTCGAGGGACATTATGCCGCGGCGGAAAAGGCCTCCGCGCGCGCGATGGAATTGGGTGATACCTCCGCCCTGCATCCCATCATCGCGGCGCGTTCCGCGCACGAATTGCGCGAATATGAAAAACGCGATGCCTATCTGTCCGCCGCCGAGGGCAAGACTGCCGGCGATTCCACCATGCGCCTGATGGCGGCCACCAAATTCATGCTCGATCAGCGCGACTCGCGCGGCGCGCTGCATGCCCTGCGGGAGTTGCGCGACAGCGGTGTCAAGAACCATCCCGGCGTGTTGTCTCTGGAACTCAAGGCGCAGCAACAGGCGGGCAACTGGGATGAGGTGCTGAACGTGGTCGATCAGTTGGAGAAACACCAGTCCATCGACGTGACGGTGGCGGCGCAACTGCGCCAGCAGGCCTGGCTGGAAAAGATCCGCCAGCAGGAAGATCTGGCAGGGTTGACCGATTGCCTGAAAAATATCCCCGCCGATTTCAAGCGGCGCAGCAAGATCGCCGCCACGGCCGCACGCGCGCTGATCCAGCATGGCGGCAGTCCGCTCGCGCAGCAATTGCTCTCCGATAGCCTGAATGCGCAATGGGACAGCGAACTGGTCGCGCTGTATGGCGATTGCCAGTCCGGCGAAGTGATCGAGCAGATCAAGCAGGCCGAGAAATGGCTCAGCCAGCACAAGAACGATGCCGGGCTGCTGCTCGCGCTCGGCAAGCTGTGCCTGCACCAGAAGCTGTGGGGCAAGGCGCAGAACTACCTGGATGCCAGCATCAGCGTGTCTCCCAGGCACGCGGCCTATCATGCGCTGGGGCAACTCGCGGAACAATCGGGCAAGGCCGACGAGGCGCTCAGGTATTACCAGCAGGCGGCCGAGCTGAAGGCGAACGGCGAATAGAACTGCACAGAGCAGGGATACCAGTTAGCCACGGATGAACACGGATTTACACGGATGACAATGCCGTCGTCCGGGTTCTTTATTTCATCAGTGTTTATCCGTGCAAATCCGTGGCTCGACTGCGTTTTTTGGTCAAAACGGGCTCTTGTATGCCTGGAACGGGTTGTTGAATGCCGTCGTCGGGGCGAACGCATTTGCGAAGAACGACGCATCCGGCAGACCGCGCTGCGCGGTGAAGTCGCGGCGTGCGGCATCCACCATGGCCGGCGTGCCGCAGGCGTAGATTTCGTGGCCGGACAGGTCATTGAAGTCATCCAGCACCGCCTGATGGACCGGCCCGGTCCTGCCTTGCCAGCCATCTTCCGGCAAGGCTGCGGCAAGCACCGGAGTGAACTTGATGCCGCTGCTTTCCCATTGCCTTGCCTTCTCCTGCATATACAGATCGGACGGTCTGCGCCCGCCCCAGTAGAGGTGCATGGGACGTTGCAGGCCGATATGCAGCGCATGCTCGATCATCGCCTTGACCGGCGCGAAACCGGTGCCATCGGCGATGAAGATGACCGGTTTGTCCGAGTCCTCGCGCAGATGGAATTCGCCGAGCGGCCCCTTGAAACGCAGGAGGCTGCGTTCTTTCATCTCGTTGAACACATACTGCGTGAAAGCCCCGCCCTCGACTTTGCGGATATGCAGTTCGAGGAATTCGCCGCTGTGCGGCGCGTTGGCCAGCGAAAAAGGGCGCGGCTTCTGGTCTTTCGGCAGGATGGAGATGTATTGCCCGGCCAGGAACTGCAATTGTTCACCGGGGGGTAATTCGAGCTGCAGCACCATCACGTCATCTGCCAGGCGGTACATCTTGCGCACGCGGCAGGGCATGGTTCTTACCGGAATATTGTTGATCTTGCCGGCTGTGCGGCATTCGATCACCAGGTCCGATTTCGGTCTGGCGCAACAGAATAATGTCATGCCCGCCGTTATTTCCGCATTCGTCAGCGCGCTGCCCAGATAGCTGCCGTGATCCACCTGCCCCTCCATGACCTTGCCCTTGCATATGCCGCATGCGCCTTCGCGGCAGTTGTACGGCAGGGTGTAGCCGTGCTTGAGTGCGGCTTCAAGGATGGTTTCGTGCTCTTCGATGGGGAAGTGGTAGCCGCTCGGCTGGATGGTGGTTTGAAAGGTCATGATGAAACTGCCAGGGCGTTTAAAAAGAGAATTGCAGGCATAATTATGCCATGAAACGCCTGCTGATCATCGGCTGCGGGGACGTGGCGATGCGCGCCATTCCTTTGCTGGCACGCCGCTACCGGATATATGCCCTGGTGCGTAATCCGGCCTGCCGCGAAAAATTGCGCGCGCTCGGTGTGCTGCCGATCCCCGGCGACCTGGATGATCATGCCAGCCTCGCGCGTATCGCGGGAATAGCGGATGCCGTGCTGCACTTCGCCCCTCCTGCGAATAGCGGCACGCGCGATACGCGTACCCGCCGCCTGCTTGCAGCGCTGTCGCTCAGGAAATTGCCGGAGCGGCTGGTGTACATCAGCACCAGCGGCGTATATGGCGACTGCGGCGGCGCAGTCGTGAACGAAGCGCATCCGCTCGGTCCGCAAACGGTGCGCGCGCAGCGCCGTGCCGATGCCGAGAGGCAAATCCGCAACTGGGCGAGACGCAATCGGGTGAAGGCCAGCATCCTGCGCGTGCCGGGTATTTATGCCGCCGACCGCCTGCCGCTGGAGCGCCTGCAGCAGGGTTTGCCGTGCATCTTCGACAGCGAGGACAGTTATACCAATCACATCCATGCCGACGATCTGGCACGCATCGCGGCGGCGGCATTGCGATATGGGAAGGCGTGCCGCGTGTATCACGCCAGCGACGACAGCCGGTTGAAGATGGGCGACTATTTCGATGCCGTGGCGGATGTGCTCGGTTTGCCGCACCCGCCGCGCGTCAGCCGTGCCGAGGCGCAGCGCGTGTTGCCGGAGGCTCTGCTGTCATTCATGAACGAATCACGGCAGCTGACCAATCGGCGCATGAAGCGGGAGTTGGGAGTGCGGTTACGTTATCCGGTGGTGGCGGACATGCTTGGCGGATTCAAGCCTTGAGGCTGTTGCTCAGCGCGATGAGCTGGTCCAGCTTGGCTTTCGCCGCGCCGCTGGCAATCACACGGTCAGCCTTTGCGACGCCTTCCTTGAGCGTGGCGGCCAGCCCCGCCACGTAGATCGCCGCACCGGCATTCAGTTGCACGATGTCGCGCGGCGCGCCGACTTCGTTGTTCAACACGCCCAGTAATTTTTCGCACGCCTCGTCGGCATTGACGACGCGCAGCATGCCGATGGGTGCGCTGGGTAGGCCGAAGTCGCTCGGATGCACGGTGTATTCGCTGATTTCGCCGCCTTTCAGTTCGGCGACGTAAGTGCCTTCGCTGATGGAAATCTCGTCCATGCCGTCCGCGCCGTGCACCACCAGCACGTGGCGGCTGCCGAGGCGTTGCAGCACCCGAGCCTGGATGCCGACCAGGTCGGGATGGAATACGCCCATTACCTGGTTATCGGCGCCGGCGGGATTGGTCAGCGGCCCCAGCACATTGAAAATGGTGCGCACCCCGAGTTCGCGACGCACCGGCGCTGCGTATTTCATCGCGCCGTGAAAGTTGGGGGCGAACATGAAACCGATGCCGATCTGATCTATGCATGATCCGACCTGCTCCGGGGTCAGGTTGAGGTTGACGCCGAGTTTTTCCAGCACGTCCGCCGACCCGCAAGTCGAGGATACCGAGCGCCCACCGTGCTTGGACACATGAGCTCCCGCCGCCGCCGCGACCAGCGCGCTGGCGGTGGAGATGTTGAAGGTGTGCGCCGCATCGCCGCCGGTGCCGCAAGTGTCGACCAGATGGGATCGGTCGGCGACCTGCACCTTGGCGGCGAACTCGCGCATCACGAATGCAGCTGCGGAGATTTCCCCTATGGTTTCCTTCTTGACCCGCAGGCCGACGAGGATGCCGGCGATCTGCGCCGGCGTGACTTCGCCGCTCATGATCTGGCGCATCAGCGACAGCATTTCATCGTAAAAGATTTCGCGCTGATCGATCAGGCGGGCGAGGGCTTGCTGCGGTGTCATCATGGTTATTTTTTTCCTTTCAGAAAATTGTCCAGCATGTCGTGCCCGTGCTCTGTCAGGATGGATTCCGGATGGAATTGCACGCCGTGCACTGCCAGCGTCCTGTGGCGTACGCCCATGATCTCGCCATCATCGGTCCATGCGGTGATCTCCAGGCAGTCCGGCAAGGTTTCGCGCTCGATCACCAGCGAGTGGTAACGCGTCGCGGTGAACGGGTTCGGCAGACCGGTGAACACGCTGTTGTTGTTGTGATGGATCGCCGAGGTCTTGCCGTGCATCAACTGCCTGGCGTGAACGATTTTTCCGCCAAATGCCTGGCCGATGCTCTGGTGGCCGAGGCACACGCCGAGGATGGGCACCTTGCCGGCGAAGCGCTGGATCGCTGCCACCGACACGCCCGCCTCGTTCGGCGTGCACGGGCCGGGCGATACCACGATATGCTGCGGGTTCATGGTTTCGATCTGTTCGACCGTGACCTCGTCGTTGCGGCGCACCACCACATCGCTGCCGAGCTCGGCAAAATACTGCACCAGGTTGTAGGTGAAGGAATCGTAATTGTCGATCATCAAAAGCATAATTTTCTCGTTTCGTATTAACGCTTCAACAAAAGCCGTTCGTGCTGAGCTTGTCGAAGCATGAACGTCCGGCCCTTCGACAAGCTCAGGGCGAACGGTGTTTTTGTAATCCTATCGGCCTATCATACTCAACGCCACCGCTTCGGCAACCCGGATGCCGTCCACCGCCGCGGAGAGGATGCCGCCCGCGTAGCCCGCGCCTTCCCCGGCGGGGTACAGCCCCCGGGTGTTGATGCTTTGCAAATCGTCGTCATGGCGCTTGATGCGGATCGGCGACGAGGTACGCGTTTCCACGCCGGTCAGCACCGCGTCTGCCAAATCGAATCCCCTGATCTGTTTCGCGAAGGCGGGCAGCGCTTCGCGGATCGCGGCGATCGCATAGTCCGGCAACGCGCTGCTCAGGTCGCATAAATGCACGCCTGGCGTATAAGACGGCTGCACAGCGCCAAAGTTGCGCGAAGGCCGGCCCGCGAGGAAATCGCCGACCAGTTGCCCGGGAGCCTGGTAGTTTCCGCCGCCCAGCTCATAGGCGCGCGATTCCCAGCGGCGCTGGAATTCGATGCCCGCCAAAGGATCGCCGGGGTAATCCTGCTCGGGGGTGATGCCGACTACGATGCCGCTGTTGGCGTTGCGCTCGTTGCGCGAATACTGGCTCATGCCGTTGGTGACCACTCGCCCCGCTTCCGAGGTGGCGGCGACCACCGTGCCGCCGGGACACATGCAGAAGCTGTATACCGAGCGCCCGTTGCTGGCGTGGTGCACCAGCTTGTAGTCCGCCGCGCCGAGCAGCGGGTTCCCCGCGTTGTCGCCGTAGCGCGCGCGGTCGATCAGCGACTGCGGATGCTCGATGCGGAAGCCGATCGAGAACGGTTTTGCCTCGATATACACGCCGCGTTTGTGGATCATCTCGAAAGTGTCGCGCGCGCTGTGCCCAACCGCCAGCACCAGATGGTTCGTGGCGATGCGTTCGCCGCCGGCGAGCACTACGCCACATACTTTTCCGTTCTCAATTTCGATGTCATCCACGCGGCTCTGGAAGCGGATCTCGCCGCCCAGCGACTGGATGGTCTCGCGCATCTTCTCCACCATGCTTACCAGGCGGAACGTGCCGATGTGCGGCTTGCCGACATACAGGATTTCTTCCGGTGCACCCGCCTTGACGAATTCCTCCAGCACTTTCCTGCCCAAGTGCCGGGGATCCTTGATCTGGCTGTGCAACTTGCCGTCGGAGAATGTGCCCGCGCCGCCTTCGCCGAACTGCACGTTCGATTCCGGGTTGAGCACGCCCTGCCGCCACAGGCCGAAGGTGTCCTTGGTTCTTTCGCGAACCGCCTTGCCGCGTTCCAGTATCAGCGGGCGGAAGCCCGACTGAGCGAGGATCAGACCGGCGAACAGGCCAGCGGGTCCCATGCCGATCACGACCGGACGAGAGTCGAGTTGCGCGGGTGCATGAGTGACGAAATGGTAGCTGATGTCCGGCGCGGGTCTGACGTGCGGGTCGCTGCCGAGGCGCGCGAGAACCTCCGCTTCATTGCGCACTGCCACATCCAGCGTATAGGTGAACAGGATGTTGCTCTTCTTGCGCGCATCCACGCCGCGCCGGAAGATGCGGTAACTCAGCAGGTCGCCAGCGGGAATGTCCAGCCGCTTGACGATGGTACTGCTGATGTCCTCCTCGGGGTGGCCGATGGGCAGTTTGACTTCGGTGAGCCGGAGCATCGCTACTCCAGGCCGCTATCGAGACCTGCCAGCACCATCTCCGCGGCGCGCAGCACGGCGCGCGCCTTGTTCTGCGTCTCGGTCCATTCGCTGTCCGGCACCGAGTCGGCGACGATGCCGGCACCTGCCTGCACGTACAGCATGCCGTCCTTCACCACGGCGGTGCGTAACGCGATGGCCAGATCCATGTCGCCGTTGAAGCCGAGGTAGCCGACCGCACCGGCATAGATGCCGCGCTTGCTCGGTTCCAGTTCGTCGATGATCTCCATCGCGCGCACCTTGGCCGCGCCGCTGACCGTGCCGGCGGGAAAGGTGGCCTTGAGCACATCCATCGCAGAGAAGCCGGGCTTGAGTGTGGCCTCGACGTTGGAGACGATATGCATCACGTGCGAGTAGCGCTCGATGATCATCTTCTCGGTGAGCGCCACCGTGCCGTTCTGCGCGACGCGCCCGATGTCGTTGCGCCCGAGGTCGATCAGCATCAGGTGCTCGGCGAGCTCCTTCGGGTCGGCGAGCAGCTCCTGCGCGAGTTCAACGTCCTGCTGCGGCGTCTTGCCGCGCGGACGCGTCCCGGCGATCGGGCGCACCGTGACGGTATCATGTTCCAACCGCACCAGGATCTCCGGCGACGCGCCGACCACATGATGATCGCCCATGTCGTAATAGAACATGTACGGCGAGGGATTGACGCTGCGCAGCGCGCGGTACAGCGACAGCGGTGATGCGGGGAACGGCTGCGCCATGCGTTGCGCCAGCACCACCTGCATGATGTCGCCGTCGAAGATGTATTGCTTGGCCTTTACAACTGCCTGTTTGAACGCGGCCTCGCCGAATTCCGAGCGCGCTTCACCGCCATGCATCGGCGGCGCGTGCGGGATGTCCACCGGCTGGCGCAGGCGCGTCGTCAGTTCATGCAGGCGCTGTTTGGCCAGTGTGTAGGCGTCGGCCTGTTCCGGGTTGGCATAGACGATGAAGGTGAGCTTGCCGGTGAGGTTGTCCACCACCGCCAACTGCTCGGTGAGCATCAGCAGGATATCGGGCGTGCCTATTGTGTCTGGCTTTCTTGTTTTGGCGAGGCGCGGCTCGATGTAGCGGATCGTGTCGTAGCCGAAATAGCCTGCCAGCCCGCCGCAGAAGCGCGGCAGGCCTGGCAGCGCGGCGACCTTGAAACGCGTCTGGTATTCGCGGATGAAATCCAGCGGATTCTCGACTTCGTGTGTGGTCTCTATGGATTCCACGGCATCCTGATGGAGGTGCGTCAGCGTGACCTGTTTGCCGCGCACCGTGAGGCGCGTATCGGCAGGCAGGCCGATGAAGGAATAACGCCCGAAGCGTTCGCCGCCCTGCACCGATTCCAGCAGGTAGGAATAAGGCTGGTTGGCGAGCTTGAGGTACAGCGACAGCGGCGTGTCCAGGTCGGCAAAGGTTTCGCATACCAGCGGGATGCGGTTGTAGCCTTGCTGTGCAAGCGTATTGAATTCTTGTTCGGTGATGGGTTGCAGCATAAAAACCTCCTGTGTTGTTTCGAAGACGACGCGTGGACGCGAGGCGTCCGGTGAGGCAGCGCTCACCATCGCCAGCAGGGGGTCTTCGAGAAATGGAGGTGTTGATGTGTCATGTTCAAACGTGCCTTATGAGCGGCAGGGCGGCGGACAGATCGGCGATCACCGCGTCCGTGTCCAGGGTTTCCGCCGGTTCGCCGTGATTGTAACCGTAAGGCACGCAGAACACCGGGCAACCGGCGGCGCGCGCCGCAAGGGTGTCGTTCAGCGAATCGCCGATCAGCAGCAACTGCCCGAGCGGTACCCCGAAAAATTCTGCGGCGTGCTGCAGCGGCAACGGATGCGGTTTCTTTTCCGGCAGCGTGTCGCCGGATACGACGATCCCGAAATACTTCGCGAGGCCGGTGCCTTCCAGCAGCGGCCCGGTGAAACGCGCCGCCTTGTTGGTGATGCAGCCCAGCGGGAAACCCGCCGCGCGCATCGCTTCCAGGCCTTCGATCACGCCGTCGTACGGCTTGCTGCCGAGCAACAGTCCGGTGTAATGTTTTTCGAAGATCGGCATGGCATGTTCGTACAGTGCGGCATCCGGCGTGGCATGCATCTCGCCGGTCAAGGCGCGCTTCACCAGCCAGCCGACGCCGTTGCCGATGTAGCTGGCCAGCAATTCCTGCGGCACGGGTGCATAGTCCATTTCGCGCAGCATGCGGTTGGCCGCTTCCGCCAGTTGCGGTGCGGAGTGCAGCAGCGTGCCATCGAGGTCGACGACGATGGCGCGCACGCTGACGGGCGTGGGAAATCTTCGGATGGCTGCAGCTTGTTGCATGGCTGTACCGTTAGTGGCCTGCCTTCTTTTCGGCGGCACCCATGTCAGGCTTGCCTGTCGCCGCAGCTGGTTTTTCACTTACGGCTGAAGCGGGTTTTTCACTCACGGGTGCAGCAGGTTTTTCGCTCTTGGCTGCGGCGGCACTCTCGGCAGCCTTGCCGGCAACGGGCTTGTTTTCGGTTGCAGTGGCAGGTGGCACGCTTTGCAGGGCTTGGGGCGAGGGCTGTTGTCTGCCCATAGTGGGATCGATGGCCTTTTCCCTGATGTCCCTGTCGGCTTCCTTCCAGCCGAACAATATGGAGGTCGGGCTCAGCGTGTCGTTTTCCTTAATGCAATCTTCGGGCGCCTTTAGCGAAATACGGCAGGAATATCCGATCGCCTCGGCATCGAGAGCCTTCTGCTGGCCCGCGCCAGTAATCCGGTCGCAACCAACCAGCATGAGGACGGCTATCGGCAGTACGAATCGGCGGGCGCGCATGATTTTCACACCTTGGCAAGCTCGGCGCGCAGCGCGGCGATCACGCTGTCGTAGCGGTGCGGGTCGCTGTCTTTGCGCGCGCCGAAAACGGCGGAACCGGCGACGAAGGTATCCACGCCCGCCGCGGCCACTTCGCGGATGTTCGCCGGCCCCACGCCGCCGTCGATCTCCAGGCGGCAGCTGTAACCGCCTGCGTCTATCATCTTGCGCACCTTGCGTGCCTTGTCCAGCACATGCGGAATGAATTTCTGGCCGCCGAAGCCGGGGTTCACCGACATCAGCAGCACCATGTCCAGTTTCGGTAGCGTGTATTCCAGGATTTCCAGCGGGGTGGCCGGGTTGAACACCAGCCCGGCTTTGCAGCCGCTTTCCTTGATCAGGCCGATGGTGCGGTCGATATGCTCGGAGGCCTCGGGGTGGAAGGTGATGTAAGTCGCGCCGGCCTTTGCGAAATCGGGAATGATGCGATCCACCGGCTTGACCATCAGGTGCACGTCGATCGGAGCGGTCACGCCATGTTTGCGTAGCGCCTCGCAGACCAGCGGGCCGATGGTCAGGTTGGGGACGTAATGGTTGTCCATCACGTCGAAGTGCACGATGTCCGCGCCGGAGGCGAGAACATTGTCGACTTCCTCCCCCAGCCTGGCGAAGTTTGCGGAAAGAATGCTCGGTGCGATCTGGTACATAACGTGTCCTTCAATCAAGTTCGAAATGCAAAGCGCGCATTCTATCCGATACGGAGCCTGTTCCAGTAGGCTCTTGTGGCCGAATACTTTACAAAACGTCAGGTGGTGGAGGTGATCAGGATCGAACTGACGACCTTCTGATTGCGAACCAGACGCTCTCCCAACTGAGCTACACCCCCACGGCGCCCAAATGCTAAACAGAAATCTACCGTTTGGGAAGCGGTAATCCGGTTATCCGGTAGAAGTTGTCCAGGTCGGCCAGTTCATCGAACACCGCCGCAGCGCCCGAAAAATCCTGGCTGTGCGTGTAGCGGTTGCGGGTGACGAAAGTCTGGATGCCTGCCGCAAGGCTGGCGCGCAGGCCGTTTTCGGAATCTTCCAGCGCGATGCAGGCGGCGGCGGGCAGGCCCAATCTTTCCAGCACCCAGAAATAAATATCCGGCGCGGGTTTCTTGTGCGGCACGATGTCGCCGCAGCCGATCACTTCGAACCAGCTTTCGCCGTCCGCACCCAGACCCTGCTGCAACAGCGTGGCGATATTCTCCGGCGAGGTGGTGGTGGCGATGGCGAGGCGGATGCCGCCGTTGCGTGCATCATCCAGGAGCTGCCTGATGCCGGGGCGCAACGGGATCCGGCCTTCGCGCAGCATGGTGTTGTAGTGCGCGGTCTTTACCTTGTGCAGATGCCTGACGAACTCTTCGAAATCTTCGGGCTTGGCAAAGCCGGTCAAAAAACTTTCCACGAAGTATCTGATGCGCTCCTTGCCGCCGGTCACCTTGAGCAGCTTGTCGTACAGCGCCACATCCCAGTTCCAGTCGAGTCCCTTTTCGGCGAAGGCCTTGTTGAACGACTGGCGGTGCCCGTCCTCGGTGTCGGCGAGCGTGCCGTCCACGTCGAAGATGATGGCCTGGATGGTCATGGTTGAGAAGTTTTGATTGGCGAGTAAAGGCAATACCAGCCACGGATTAACACAGATAGTCACGGATAAATGCAGGGACTAATCCATGTTTCATCCGTGTCAATCCGTGGCTAATGAGGCTTGTCAACGTCCCAACCCCGGAAGCTTCCCCGCCATGCCGCGCATCATCTTGGCCATGCCGCCGCCCTTGCCGAGCATTTTCATCATCTTCTGGGTCTGCTCGAACTGGTTGAGCAACTGGTTGACATGCATCACCTGCACGCCCGCCCCGGCAGCGATGCGCCGTTTGCGCGAGGCCTTGATGAGTTCCGGTTTGCTGCGCTCCAGCTGCGTCATCGAGTTGATGATGCCTTCCAGGCGATTGATGGATTTGTCATCCACCTTGGAGCCGGCTGCTGCCTGGCTGAGTTGCGCGGGCAGTTTGTCCATCAGCGCGGCCATGCCGCCCATCTTGCGCATCTGCACGATCTGCATCTTGAAATCGTTGAGGTCGAAGCTCTCGCCTTTCTTGACCTTTTGTGCGAGTTTCTCGGCTTCGGCTTGATCGACGCCGCGCCGCGCCTCTTCGATCAGCGACAGCACATCGCCCATGCCGAGCACGCGCGAGGCCATGCGTTCGGGATAGAAGGCTTCGAGGCCGGTGGGCTTCTCGCTCACGCCGACGAACTTGATCGGCTTGCCGGTGATGTGGCGCACCGACAGCGCCGCGCCGCCGCGCGCATCGCCGTCCAGCTTGGTGAGGATCACGCCGGTCAGCGGCAGTGCGTCGCCGAACGCCTTGGCGGTGTTGACCGCGTCCTGCCCGGTCATCGCATCGACCACGAACAAGGTTTCGATCGGCTTGAGCGCGGCGTGCAATTGCTGGATCTCCTCCATCATCGCGGCATCGATAGCCAATCGTCCGGCGGTATCGACGATCAGCACGTCGTGATAATGCCTGCGCGCATAGTCCAGTGCGGCCAGTGCGATGTCCTGCGGTTTCTGGCCGATGTCGGAGGCGAAGAAATCGATCTCCAACTGCTGAGCCAGCGTGCGCAATTGCTCGATCGCCGCAGGGCGGTACACGTCGCAACTGACCAGCAGCACCTTTTTCCTTTGCTGGTCGCGCAGCAGTTTGGCGAGCTTGCCGCTGGTGGTGGTCTTGCCCGCGCCCTGCAGGCCGGCCATCAGGATCACGGCGGGCGGGGTGGTGGCGAGGTTGAGCGCGTCGTTGTGCTCGCCCATCAGCCTGGTGAGCTCGCGGTGCACCACGCCGATCAGCGCCTGCCCCGGATTCAGGTTGCCGATGACTTCCTGTCCGAGCGCGGCCTGTTTGACCTGGGCGATGAAATCCTTGACGACCGGCAGAGCAACGTCGGCTTCGAGCAGCGCCATGCGCACTTCGCGCAGGGAGTCCTGGATGTTGCTTTCGGTGAGGCGCGCTTGCCCGCGCAGCGTTTTGATGACGCCGGAGAGGCGGCTTGTCAGATTGTCCAGCATGTGGGTATGTTACTGCGTATGGTGTAGAATTCGCGAAGTCTAAAACATCCTGACAAAAATGCCTAACATTCTCCTTTCATTGATCGCTTCTGCTGCCTATGGCGTGCTGGCAGCCTATTTCTGGCGGGCGCAGGCGCGCGGCGAGGGGGATGTGATGAGCCGCGGGGCGGCGGGGCATCTGGTGTTGATCCCGCTGGTTTTGCACGGTTACCTGCTCGCGCAGGATGTGTTCGCCAACGGCGGATTCAATCTGAGTCTGCTGAACGCGCTGTCGCTGATCGTCTGGCTGACCTTGCTGGTGTATTGGCTGGCGCGCTTCTTTTACCCCATCGGCGGGTTGCAGGCGCTGGTATTGCCTTTGGCGGCGGTGGCCGTGCTGTTGCCGGAGCTTTTTCCGTCGGCGCACCAACTGGAAAATACCGACCTGTTCGCCTTCAAGGCGCATATCGCCGCCGCGATGCTCGCCTACAGCCTGTTCACCATCGCCATGCTGCACGCGGTGCTGATCTCGCAGGTGGAAAAACGCCTGCATCACGCGACCTTGCCGCGCGTCCTGCAAAGTCTGCCGCCGCTGCTGACCATGGAGACCCTGCTGTTCCGCATGATCGCCATCGGCTTCGTGCTGCTGACGCTGACGCTGGCCTCCGGCGTGGTGTTTTCCGAGGAGATATTCGGCAAGGCCTGGCAGTTCAACCACAAGGCGCTGTTCGGTTTTGTGTCCTGGGGGGTGTTCGCCGTGCTGCTGTGGGGGCATTATTCCTATGGCTGGCGGGGCCGTACCGCGGTGCGCTGGACGGTGAGCGGTTTCGTGTTTTTGCTGCTGGCTTACCTGGGCACCAAGTTCGTCCTGGAAGTGCTGCTACACCGATGAAAACCCGTTGATTTTCTTTGGGTTGCAAGAAGTGCCCCAAATGTCGTAGAATTCGCGCCCTTTTGCTGGGCTAATAACTTAAATAGGTTTTATATGGTCATTATTCGTCTTTCCCGTGGCGGCTCCAAGAACCGTCCGTTTTACAATGTAGTGGTGGCGGATTCACGCAACCGTCGCGACGGCCGTTTCATCGAGCGCGTCGGTTTCTACAATCCGCTCGTGGCGGAAGGCCAGGAAGCGCTGCGCCTGCAACTGGAGCGCGTGAGCCACTGGCAAAGCAAGGGCGCGCAATTGAGCGAGGCCGTTGCCAAGCTGGTCAAGCGTGCCGGAGCTGCGGCAGCCTGATTTAAAGAGTGCCGCCCAAGCCTGATGAAGCCGGCTCCATGGTCATCATGGGGCGCATCGCAGCCGCACACGGCATTCGCGGTCTGGTCAAGATCCAGCCGTTCACCGAATATCTCGATAGCCTGCTGGATTACCCGACGTGGTGGATCGGCCGTGAACAAGGGCCGTGGCGCGAGGTGAAAGTCGGGCAGTGTGAGGTGCATGGCAAGACGCTGGTTGCGCAATTGCCGGACTGCGCGGATCGCACCGCAGCCGAGAAACTGAAGGGTTTGCTGATCGCCGTGCCGCACAGCAGTTTGCCGGAGCAGGATGAAGGCGAATACTACTGGTCGGATCTGATCGGGCTCGCGGTGGTCAACGAAGCGGGCGCGCGATTGGGCACGGTAACAAACCTGCTGGAAACCGGCGCGAACGAGGTGTTGAGCGTGCAGGGCGACAGCGGCGAGATCCTGATCCCGTTCGTGGCCTCGGCCATCAAGCAGGTGGATCTGGAAAACAGGACCATCCGGGTGGATTGGTCGGCGGATTACCTCAAATGATTTTTGATGTAATCACCTTGTTCCCGCAGATGTTCGATGCGCTGACGCAATACGGTATCACGCGGCGCGCGGCAGAACAGGGAAACTATGTATTAAAGACGTGGAATCCGCGCGATTTCACCACCGATAATTACCGCACCATCGACGACCGCCCCTACGGCGGCGGCCCCGGGATGGTGATGCTGGCGGAGCCGCTGGCGGGCGCGATCAACGCGGCCAGGCAGCGGCAGGCAGCCAGCGGCGTGCAGAAGAGCCGCGTGGTGTATCTGTCGCCGCAGGGCAGGTTGCTGACCCATGCGGTGGTCAAGGAACTGGTGGCGCAGCCGGATGAAGGTTTGATCCTGCTGGCGGGGCGTTACGAAGGCGTGGATGAGCGCCTGATCCGCCGGCATGTGGATGCAGAGATATCCATCGGCGACTATGTGTTGTCCGGTGGCGAGTTGGCGGCGATGGTGTTGATGGATAGTCTGGTGCGGCAACTGCCCGGCGTGCTGGGCGATGCCGAGTCTGCCGAGCAGGATTCGTTCGTGCAGGGCCTGCTGGATTGCCCGCACTACACCCGCCCGGAAGTGTTTAATGGTGAAGCCGTGCCCCCGGTGCTGTTGTCCGGCAATCATGCCGAGATACAGCGCTGGCGGCTTCAGCAGTCGTTGGGCAGGACGTGGTTGCGCAGGCCGGAGTTATTGGCGAAACGCGATTTGACAAAAGAGGAGTCTCGGCTTCTGGCAGCGTTCCAGAAGGAACAAGACTTACAAAAAAAGGAGTAGCAAAAGTGAACTTGATCGAAACATTGGAACAAGAAGAAATCGCCCGCTTGGGCAAGAAGATCCCCGTCTTCGCGCCCGGCGACACCGTCGTAGTCAGCGTGAACGTGGTCGAAGGCGAACGCAAGCGCGTTCAGGCTTTCGAAGGTATCGTGGTCGCCAAGCGCAATCGCGGACTGAATTCCGCCTTTATCGTGCGCAAGATATCTGCCGGCGAAGGCGTGGAACGCACCTTCCAGACTTACTCGCCGGCCATCGCCAGCATCGAGGTGAAGCGTCGCGGTGCGGTGCGCCGCGCCAAGCTCTACTTCCTGCGCGACCGCTCCGGCAAGTCGGCACGTATCAAAGAAAAACTCGCAATCCGCGGCTGATCGTCAGCAGGTTTTTTGCATGATAAAAACGGGAGCCAGGCTCCCGTTTTTATTGCCTGCTGTATCATTTTCAGGAGCGGGCCATGCACTCGAATCGCTTTACAACAAAGCTCGCGGGCATGGCCCGCTCCTACATAAAAAAATCATTTCGTTTGTCATTCCGGCGCAGGCCGGAATTCAGCGCTTCTATCCATAATGCCTTTGGGGTTGTCCCGCGTTGCGGAGTATTTATGTATGACTGGATTCCGGCCTGCGCCGGAATGGTGGGGGATTTTTGCTTATAGCGCGTGTATTATCCCGGTTGATTTTGGAACATCTCATGGACTATCAGGCAAAACTATCCGTTCCGTTCGGCGTGCTCGGCATCTGTTGCACCGGCGATGCGCTGACCGGCATCGACTTTTTGCCGGCAGGCGAAAAACCGCAACGCGCGACCAGCGCATTCGCCCAAACCGTGTGCGAACAATTGCTGCATTATCTGGAAGACCCTGACGCACGGTTCTCCGTGCCGCTCGAATTGAAAGGTACTCCGCACCAGCAAAAAGTCTGGCAGGCCATGCAGGCCATCCCGCGCGGGCAGACGCGCAGCTACGGCGAAATCGCCGCCGAGCTGAAATCCTGCGCACAGGCCGTCGGCCAGGCCTGCGGCGCGAACCCGATCCCCGTCATCGTTCCCTGCCACCGCGTAGTGGGCAAGACCGGCCTGGGCGGCTTTGCCCGTCACACGAGCGGCGCTCATATGGACATCAAGCGTTGGCTGCTGGCGCACGAGGGAGTGTCATGAAATCCGTTCGTGGTGAGGTATCGAACCACGACGGTGGAGATATACGTTCACCCTTCGATACCTCAGGGCGAACGGCTGGTCTATGACCAACACCGACCTTCTCGACGAATTCTGCGACAACCTGTGGCTGGAGGACGGACTGTCGCGCAACACGCTGGACAGCTATCGGCGCGACCTGGCCAAGTTCGCCGTATGGTTGAAGCAGCAGCGCGATGCATCCATCCTGCAAGCCACACACGCCGACATCCAGGGCTATCTCGGCTATTTGTATACCCGGAAAGCCAGACCGAGCAGCACCGGGCGCGCCATCTCCAGCCTCAAGCGGCTGTTCCGCTACCTGTTGCGCCAAGGCAAGATCAGCGCCGACCCCACGCTGCAGATCGACACGCCCAAGCTGCCGCGCAACCTGCCCAAGAGCCTCACCGAGCAGGACGTCGAGCAACTGCTCGACGCGCCGGACGCCCAGACCCCGCTCGGCCTGCGCGACCGCACCATGTTCGAGGTGCTGTACGCCACCGGCCTGCGCGTGTCCGAGCTGGTGACGCTGCGCATCACGCAGGTGAGCATGGACATGGGCGTGGTGCGCGTGATGGGCAAGGGCAGCAAGGAACGGCTGGTGCCCTTGGGTGAAGAAGCGCTGGACTGGCTGCGCCGTTATCTCGCGGATGGGCGCGGCGTGCTGCTCGGCAAGCAGGTCAGCGATGCGCTGTTCGTTACCGCGCGCGGCGAAGGCATGACGCGCCAGATGTTCTGGTACCTGATCAAGAAACATGCGAAGCAGGGCGGCCTGAACAAGCCGCTGTCGCCGCACACCCTGCGTCACGCCTTTGCCACCCACCTGCTGAACCACGGCGCGGACCTGCGCGTGGTGCAGATGTTATTGGGCCATGCGGATATTTCCACGACGCAGATTTATACGCATGTGGCTAGGGAGAGATTGAAGCAGTTGCATGCGATGCATCATCCACGCGGGTAGGACGTCAATAAGCCTGTCCTGAGCGTAGTCGAAGGGCGAAGCGCATTGCGCCGCAGAAAAACTGGAAACATCCGGCGCATTACGGCTTTCGCCTAATGCGCCCTACGCTTACTGGATTCCGGCCTGCGCCGGAATGACGAGCTACTTCACCTGCCCCCGCTCAATACAAACCCCCACCATCCTGCAATTGCGTATCGCCTGCAGCTTGGCGACGCTGACCTTGACCCACGGGGCGTTGAAGTCCTTGAGGATGATCTGTGCGATATGTTCGGCGAGGGTTTCCAGCAGGGAGAAATGCCCGTCGCTCAGTACGGTCTGGAGGTGTTGTGCGACTTTCGAGTAGTCGAGCGCGTCCTTGATGTCGTCGGTCTGGCAGGCGCGGCTGTCGGGCAGCGCGATGTCGAGGTCGATCTGCAGGGTCTGCGGCACGCGCTTTTCCCATTCGTAGACGCCGATGAGCGTTGTGACCTTGAGTTCGCGCAGAAAGATGATGTCCATGAAATAGTCCGTTGCGCCGTTCATGCTTCGATACCTCAGCACGAACGGTAAATTCATATAGCCCGCTCAGTGGGCATCCGTTCGCCCTGAGGTATCGAAGGGTGAATGGGGGTGAGTTCGCTAGTTTGTTGTGGCGGCTGTGGAGCATTCGAGTAAAATCCGCCGCTCGCATTTTAAGGTATTTCAGATGACGAACCTGATTTTTGTAATCGCCGCCTACCTGCTGGGCTCCATTTCGTTCGCGGTGCTGATGAGCAAGGCGTTCGGCCTGCCCGATCCGCGCAGCTATGGCTCCGGTAATCCCGGCGCGACCAACGTGCTGCGCAGCGGAAAGAAGGCGGCTGCGGTACTGACGCTGCTGGGCGACGCGGCGAAGGGCTGGCTGGCGGTGTTTGCGGCGATCCAGTTCGCGCCGCAAGACGGGAATTACCAGGTGACGGTCGCGCTCGTGGCGCTCGTGGTGTTCCTCGGACACGTGTTTCCGGTGTTCCTGCGCTTCCAGGGCGGCAAGGGGGTGGCGACGGCGCTGGGCGTGCTGCTGGCGCTGAATGTCTGGCTGGGGTTGGGCGCGCTGGCGACCTGGCTGCTGATGGCAGTGCTGTTCCGCTTCTCGTCGCTGGCCGCGTTGACCGCTGCCGCCGGCGCACCGATCTACGCGCTGGTGCTGGGCCTGCCGCGTGAGTGGGTGCTGGCAACCGGCATCTTGTTGGCGCTGCTGGTCTGGCGGCACAAGAAGAATATCCGCAACCTGCTGGCGGGGAAAGAGCCGCGCATCGGCAAGCGCTGAGAAGCTGCCTTAAAAATTGCTGCGGAGGGCGTCTGATGGAACTACTAGCCATTCCACTAGGCTGCCAAAATATAGCAGCCAAGTGGCTGGTTATGCGGCGTTGCGCGGTACTCGCAATCCTCATGTACTTGTGTGTACATTCCGGTTGCTGCGCTCCGTGCGCCTTGCATCCATCCCTCCTCGCGAATTTTCAAGGCAGCTTCTGAGTTACTGCTGATAAAACAGTACCAGGCGATAACCGGTCGGCCTGAGGTCGTTGGTGTTGAGGTGCAGCTTGACGACGAGTTCGTGATTGGGCAGCAGGCCGGTTGGTTCGTTTTCGTGCGGCGGCAAGTAATCTTTCGGTTTGAAGATACGGCGCGCCAGCGGTTTGTCCTGGGTATCGTTGAGCGTGAGTTCCAGATTGGGGAAGGCCTGCGGGTATGACGCGCGGTTGCGCAGCAGGGCGTTCAGGTTGATCTGGTTTTCGTGCGCTGGGTCGGCTTCGAGGTCGGAGGATTCGATGCTCATCAGGTCGGTTCTTTGCGGCAGTGGCACGCTGCATCCCAGCAGCTTGCAGTAACCGGTCAAGGCGGGCTTCAGGCCGGGCAGGCGCGCGGCGAGGTCGACGCGGAAGAAATAGGCAGCCTGCGCGAGCAGCACCAGCAGCAACAGGAACGCGGCGACCGCCCAGGGCCACCGGCGGTAGGCGGGTGCGGAGGGAGGGATGCCTTCATCCTCGTCCTGCACGATGGCGACTTGCTCGGCCAGCGTCAGGGGTTTCGCAACAGTTCCGGCGGCCTGTGGGGCCTCATTCTCCGGTTCAACGGCGGCAGGCTGGTCGAAATCCGGCAGGTCGTTGCGCGGTGTTTCCGGCAGCCCGGCTTGCGCGGCTGCCTCGTCCGCGGGCGGGATCGCTTCTCCCAACCCGGTTCCTTCAGCAGAGGTGGTTTCCTCGGCGGCCGCGGCTTCTGCAGCGGCTTCGGCCGGCTCATTCAGTATCAGTAATTCAAGCTGCGGGTTTGGCTGGTCGGGGATATAGCCTGGACGAGCGTCGAAGGCTTGCAGGCAATGCCCGCAGCGCACCATGCCGTGATGTGCCTCCAATTGCTCAGCATCAATTTTGAAGCGTGTATTGCAGTGCGGGCAGAGGGTCGTTCCGCTCATGTCAACGCTTCCGTCCCGACAGGCATGCCCAGCCATCCTCGAAAATCGGGGCGTTCAGGTCGAACCATTGCCGGTAGATATCCATCACGTCTTGCGCCTGTTCTTCGAGGATGCCGGACAGCACGATCTGTCCGCCTTGCCGTGTCGCATTCGCCAGCAACGGGGCGAGCATGCGCAACGGGTTGGTCAAAATGTTTGCCACCACCAGATCATACGGGTGCCCGGCCAAAAGTTTTTCGGAACTGTCCTGCGGCGCATTGTCTGGCTGGCAGAACTGCACGTTGCCGACCTGGTTCGCAATGGCATTGTCGCGGCTGGCGGTCACTGCCTGCGAGTCTACATCAACGCCGACGGCGCGTGCAGCCCCCAGCTTGAGCGCGGCGATGGCGAGGATGCCGGAGCCGCAGCCGTAGTCCAGCACCGACTCGCCGCTCCTGAGGTGGTCGTCCAGCCAGCGCAGGCACAGCCGCGTGGTGGGGTGGCTGCCGGTGCCGAACGCGAGGCCGGGGTCGAGCACGATGTTGACGGCTTCCGGGTCGCTGGGAACATGCCAGGTCGGCACAATCCACAGCCGCGCAGAGATGCGGATCGGCTCGAACTGCGCTTGGGTGAGGCGCACCCAGTCGTTGTCGGCCAGCGTTTCGATGCGGTGTTCGGGGAGTTGTTCGAGGCCGATGCTGCCGGCGGCTTTGCGCAGGATTGCCGGCACATCGCGGTCGGCGTCGAACAAGGCGCTGACGCGGTTGTGCTGCCACACGCCGGGCGGCGCTTCGCCGGGCTCGCCGAAGATCGCCTGCTCGTCCGGCGTGCCGGCATCGGCGTCCAGCAGGTCGACCGACAGCGCGCCGAGCTCCAGCAGCGCTTCGCTCAGGGCTTCGGCGTGTTGCGCATCGGTGTCAACGGTGAGGGTCAGCCACGGCATTTCTAACCCTTGGTGCGTTCGGCGAGGCGCTCTTCCAGGTAATGAATGCTGGTGGCGCCGCGCATGAAGGCGGCGTCCTGCAGCAGTTCGCGATGCAGCGCGAGATTGGTGTCGATGCCTTCCACCCACATTTCGGACAATGCGGTGCGCATCCTTGCCATGGCCTGTTCGCGTGTGTCGCCGTAGGCAATGATCTTGCCGATCATCGAATCATAGTGCGGGGGCACGAAGTAGTTGTTGTAGACATGCGAATCCACGCGGATGCCGGGGCCGCCCGGGGCATGATACGAGGTGATGCGTCCGGGCGAAGGGGTGAATTTGTAGGGGTGCTCGGCGTTGATCCGGCATTCGATGGCATGCCCCCTGAATTCGATATCGCGCTGCTTGAACGGCAGCTTTTCCCCTGCGGCGATGCGGATCTGCTGCTGCACGATATCGATGCCGGTGATCATCTCGGTGACGGGATGCTCCACCTGCACGCGGGTGTTCATTTCGATGAAGAAGAATTCGCCGTTCTCGTACAGGAACTCGAACGTTCCCGCGCCGCGGTAGCCGATCTTGCGGCACGCCTCGGCGCAGCGTTCGCCGATCTTGTTGCGCAGGCGCAGGTTGAGCGACGGGGCAGGCGCCTCCTCGATGATCTTCTGGTGGCGGCGCTGCATCGAACAGTCGCGCTCGCCCAGGTAAACCGCGTTGCCGTGCTGGTCGGCCAGTATCTGGAATTCGATATGGCGCGGGTTCTCCAGGAATTTCTCCATGTACACCATGGGGTTGTTGAAGGCGGCCTGCGCCTCGGTCTTGGTCATGGTCACCGCATTCAGCAGCGCCGCCTCGGTATGCACGACGCGCATCCCGCGCCCGCCGCCGCCGCCGGATGCCTTGATGATGACCGGGTAGCCGATGCTGCGCGCTATCTTGATGATCTCGGCGGGATTGTCCGGCAATGCGCCGTCCACGCCCGGCACGCAGGGTACGCCGGCCTTCTTCATCGCCGCCTTGGCGGAAACCTTGTCACCCATCAGGCGGATGGTTTCGGCGCGCGGCCCGATGAACACGAAGCCGCATTTTTCGACGCGTTCGGAAAAATCGGCATTTTCCGACAGGAAGCCATAGCCGGGATGGATGGCCTGCGCATCGGTGACTTCCGCCGCACTGATGATGGCGGGGATGTTCAGGTAGCTCAGATTGGACGGCGCGGGGCCGATGCACACCGATTCATCGGCCAGCCTCACATACTTGGCCTCGGCGTCCGCTTCGGAATGCACCACGACGGTTTTAATGCCCAGTTCGCGGCAGGCGCGCTGGATGCGGAGAGCGATCTCCCCACGATTGGCAATCAGGATTTTCTCGAACATTGTTTCACCTTATGCGTGAAAGGTGAAACGTGAAAGGTGATGCCCACCCCGCGCCTCTGGCGCGACCCTCCCTGCCGGGAGGGTTACGTTTCACTTTTCACGTTTCACTTTTCACGTTTCACTTTTCACGTTTCACTTTTCACGTCTTAGCCAATGACAAATAACGGCTGCCCGAACTCGACCGGCTGCCCATTCTCTACGAGGATAGCCTTGATGACCCCGGTCTGGTCGGCGTCGATCTCGTTCAGCAGCTTCATCGCCTCGATGATGCACAGGGTATCGCCGCTGTTCACGCTTTGGCCGACATCCGCGAAGGGCTTGGAACCCGGCGAGGCGGAGCGGTAGAAGGTGCCGACCATCGGCGATTTCACCACATGGCCTTCGGGTGCGGCGGGTTTGGCGGGTTCCGCTGCAGCAGCGGCGGGTTGCTGTGCGGCAGCTACGGGCTGCGGGGCCGGCGCATAGACTGGTTGCGGCGCGGCGGTCACGGTGCGCGTGATGCGTACGCGTTCTTCGCCTTCGCTGATTTCCAGTTCGGCAATGCCGGAGCCTTCCACCAGCTCGATCAGTGTCTTGAGCTTGCGTAAATCCATGATGCCCTCCTTGAGTTCTAGTTTTTATGTTTCAGCGCATATTGCACTGCAAGTTCATAACCCGCCGCGCCCAGGCCGCTGATTACTCCAATGGCGAGGTCGGAGAAGAACGATTCCTTGCGGAATGCTTCACGCGCGAACACGTTGGAAAGATGTACCTCGATGAACGGGATGCCCACTGCCGCCAGCGCGTCACGCAGGGCCACGCTGGTATGGGTGAATGCCGCCGGATTGATGACGATGAAGTCCGTGCCGTCGCTGCGCGCCTGCTGCACCCGTTCAACCAGCGCGGTTTCCGAGTTGCTCTGGAAGCAAAACAGGTTTGCGCCATTCTTGCCGGCTAATGTCATTAAACGTGCATTAATTTCGTCTAACGTGACGCATCCATACACGTCCGGCTCGCGGCTGCCGAGCAGGTTCAGGTTGGGTCCGTGCAGCACCAAGATGTTTTTGGCGCAGTTCGCCTTGTTGGCAGTGCTGGTTTTCATGTGCGCAGTTTGCCGTAAATTGGGGCTAGTTGTCTAGTATTTTGACGAAGATAGGTAAAAAACCTTAGATTCCCGCAGCTTGCAGCGATTTCAGGAAGCGCGCGGCGTCCTGATAGCCCGTCACGCGAAAATCGCCCAATTCCCTGCCTTGCGCATCAAAAAACAGGATGGCGGGTGGGCCGTACAGGCCGTAGCGCCTGAGCAATGCTTGGTCGGCCTCGCTGTTGGCGGTGACGTCCGCCTGCAGCAGCAGCACCGGTTCGAGTCTGGCTTGCACGGCGGCATCGGCAAAGGTGAAGCGTTCCATTTCCTTGCAGGAGACGCACCACTCGGCGTAGAAATCCAGCATCACCATTTGTCCGCGTCCGTTGGCCTGACCGCGCGCCTGGGCGATGCGCCGATCGAGCTCCGCGACGTCACTGACACGGGAGAATTGCAGCGTGGCGGGAGCCTGCACTTCGGCGCGGCCGATGTTGCCGAGCGGGCGCAGCAGGTCGCGCGCCCCGGATAGGGCGCCGATCAGATAAGCCACGCCGAGCAGCAGGGCGATCAGGCCGATGCCCTTGAACAGCCTGTGCCAGCCGCTGGCATTATGCGGCAGGGTATCCAGCGCGCGCAGGTAAATCCCGGAGAAGATCAGCAACGCCGCCCACAGCAGCATCTGCACGCCGACCGGCAGCAGCGGCTGGACGATCCAGATCGCCAGCGCCAGCAGCATCACACCAAAGAATTTCTTGACCGAGTCCATCCATGCGCCGGCCCTGGGCAGCAATACGCCGGCCGAGGTGCCGATCAGCAGCAGCGGTGCGCCCATGCCCAGTGCCAGCGCGAACAGGGCGATTCCGCCCAGCACGGCATCATGCGTCTGGCCGATATAGAGCAGCGCGCCGGCCAGCGGTGCGGCCACGCACGGCCCCATGATGATGGCGGACAGGGCGCCCATCGCGAACACGCCGGACAGGTGTCCGCCGTGCAGGCGGTTGCTGGTGTCGGTCAGCTTGCTTTGCAACGCGGTCGGCAACTGAAACTCGTAAAACCCGAACATGGACAGCGACAGCAGCACGAACAGCGCGGAGAAACTGCCGAGCACCCAGGGCGTTTGCAGCGCGTTGGAGATCAGGCTGCCGGAAAATCCCGCCGCCACCCCGGCGGCGGCATAAGTGATCGCCATGCCCAGCACGTAAGCCAGCGACAGGACGAAGGCGTGCATCCTGGTGATCTTGTGGCCGCGCCCGACGATGATGCCGGACAGGATGGGGATCATCGGGAATACGCAGGGAGTCAGGGCGAGCAGCAGCCCAGCGCCGAAGAAAAAGGAAATAATCAGCCAGAAACTGCCGCCCTTGAAGAGCTGCGCGATCCGGGTGTTTTCAGTGGCGGGCGCGGCTGGCAGGGGCTTGATAACCGATGGGGGCGGCGCTTCGGTCATCGCCGGGGTGCGCTGGCCGGTCCTGGCATCCGGCAGGTCAAGCTGTACCGACTTCTTGATGGGCGGGTAGCATAGCCCCTCCTCGCTGCAACCCATATAGACAGCGTCCAGCGTGATGCCGTTGGCTGCTCCGCCCGGACGGTTCAGCGCGATCTCGACCTGGATCGAGCGATGGAATACTTCGGTCTTGCCGAAAGAGGGATCCTGTTTCATCTCGCCCCTCGGCAGATTCACTGCCTGGATCCTGGCCGTACCGTCCTTGATCTCGAATTTGATCTTGTCGCGGTATAGATAGTAGCCCGGCGTCACGTTCAAACTGGCCAGCAGGGTATGCGCGTCGCGCACGGTGACTTGCAGGCCGAAAGCCTGGTCCGGCGGGAGAAAATTGGGCTGCTTGCTGCCGCTCAGGCCGGGCAGGCGATCCAGCAAACCTCCCGCATTTGCGGCGGGAGCCATGAAACATGACAGCAGCATTAATGCAAAATTCGCGTAGCGATTCGTACGCACCCTCGCCCGCTTGCGGGCGAGGGTTGGGGGGAGGGAAACCAGCATGGCGAGTTTCATTATCAGGGGTGGCCAATTTGCCATGGCCGTTAGTACAAAACGCATGGGTTATTCCTTGAGGGTGTTGGTTTCCTGGGCTACCCAGTCCAGATAGGCAGGCAGACCAGTCGTTACAGGGACAGCGATGATTTCGGGAAGTTCGTAGGGATGAGCCGCGAGGATCAGTTGCTCGAGGCGCGGATAGGCGGCACGTGTGGTCTTGATCAGCAGCGGCACTTCGGCAGCGGTTTCGATGCCGCCCTGCCAGCGGTAAGTCGAGGTGCAGGGTGCGAGCTGGTTCACGCAGGCCGCCACCCGTTCCTCGATCAGCCGCTGCGCCAGTTGTCCGGCGGCTTGCGCATCCGGCAGGTTGGTGATGACAAGTAAAACGTCGTACATAATATTAAAAGCGGCGATTAGCCACGGATATACACGGATTGCCACCGATAAAACAAAATATTGTGGAAGAATCCGCCATTCGCCCGGATGCAAGGGTAGATAACGAATCGGTCCATTGATAATCCGTGTTCATCCGTGTAAATCCGTGGCTAAATTGCATGTTTATTTCGCGAAGCGCAATCCCAGTTGCAGCAATTCATCCCAAACATCGCCCTGGCGCAGGCCCTTGATGGTCTTGTCCAGCCGCGCGGCCTGAAGCAGGGCGCGTTCGATATGCGGGAACTTCAGCCGGCGCGCCGCATGCTCGATCAATCCCTGTCGGTCTTTGCGCACCCGCAGGTCGCGCAGGGCGGTACCGAGGTTGCCGCCGCGTTGTGCCACTTGCAGCACCTTGCCCAGCGTGCGGATATCTTCGCTGACCGCCCACAGTACCAGCACGGTGGCGGTCCCTTCGGCACGCAGGCCGTCGAGGATGCGCGCAAAACGTGCCGTGTCGCCGCTCAGCATGGCTTCGGAGAGCTTGAAGATGTCGTAGCGTGCCACGTCCATCACCGCATCCTTGACCTGTTCGAAGGACAGTTGCCCGGCGGGGAACAGCAGCGCGAGCTTCTGGATCTCCTGAAACGCCGCGAGCAGGTTGCCTTCGCAACGGTCGGCGAGGAATTCCAGCGTGGCCTCGTCGGCGCTCTGCTCCTGCCGCTTCAGGCGGGCGGTGATCCAGCGCGGCAGCGCGTTGCGCGGGATATCGTCGGCGGAAACCATCACGCCGTGCCGTTCCAGCGCGCCGAACCACTGGCTCTTCTGCGCGGTCCAGTCCATCTTGGGCAGGGAGATCAGCGTCAGGATGTCCGGGCTCAGGTTGGCGACATAGTCCTGTAATGCCTGCCCGCCTTCCGTGCCGGGCTTGCCGGACGGGATGCGCAGGTCGATGATCTTGCGCTCGGCGAACAGCGACAGGCTTTGCGCGCTGTTGCGCAGCTCGCCCCATTTGAAATGCTGTTCGGCGACAAAGGTCTCGCGCTCGCTGTAGCCGGCCGCGCGCGCCGCCGCGCGGATGCTGTCCGCCGCCTCGACCGCCAGCAGCAGCGCGTCGCCGTACACCACATACAGCGGCTTGAGGCCGGAGGCGAGGTGGCGCGGCAGTTCTTCGCTGGTGATCGGCATGGGGATTATTGCGGCTGCGGTTTGGCGCGGCTCAGGCGGCGCACGATCTGCTGCACCATGTCGGAGCGCATGCTCTGGTAGAGCAGGGCCTCCTCGGCTTCCTTGGCGAGGATCTGGGTGTCGTCATGGAAATAATCGCGGCGCATCACGATCTCCTCGGCGGATATCCAGTCCTGCAGCTTGAGGTCATAGGCGCGCAACGAAACGCGGTAGCGCAACTGGAACTCGTTCACGCGCCCGCTGCCGCCCAGCGTGAGGATCTGCTTCTCGGGGATCTCGAAGACGATGTTGAGCACCACATCGGCCTCCTCGGCAGTGTTCACCAGCTTCACCCTGTTGGCTTCCAGGTTGCGGCGCAGCTCGGCGATGAAAGGCGTGCCGGGGTTGGCCGCATCCAGGTACAGCTTGTCGAACGGCATCCCCGCCTGGCCGCGCAGATGGAAGCCGCAGGCGGTCAGCGCCAGGGCGGTCAATAACAGGGCGATCATCCGCAATACTGGGCGCATCTTGTTCTCCTAGATCACGACGTTGATCAGGCGTCCCGGCACGACCACGATCTTCTTCGGCGCCGCGCCCGCCAATTGTTTTTCGACAGCAGGATGAGCGAGCGCCAGCTGTTCCAGCATCGCCTTGTCTACGGACTTGGCGACCGTCAGGTTGCCGCGCAGCTTGCCGTTCACCTGGATCACGATTTCGATTTCATCCTGCACCAGTGCGGCTTCATCCACTTCTGGCCAGGATGCGGAAAGGATGTCATCGCCATAACCCAATTCTTTCCAGAGCGTTTGTGCTATGTGCGGGGTGATCGGTGCGAGCAGGCGCAGGATAATTTTTGTCCCCTCGCAAATATATTGGTCATACACGTTTCCACAGGGATCAAATCCCTTAGCTACCTCGTCATTGGCATAGCTCAATGACATCTCATCAAGGGTATTGAGCATTTTCATGGCAGAGGAAATGACGGTATTAAATTGATGTCTGCCAAAATCGTAATTAGCTTGCTGCAAGAGCTTATGAATTTGATAACGAGTTTTCTTTTGCGACGGAGCAACATTATTCAATACCACTCGTGACTTCAATGCACTCTGGATGCGCTGTTGATGACCGTGAGCAAATTTCCACACCCGCTTGAGGAAGCGGAACGCGCCTTCCACGCCGGCGTCCGACCATTCCAGCGACTGCTCCGGCGGTGCGGCGAACATCATGAACAGGCGCGCGGTGTCGGCGCCGTATTCGTCGATGATGGACTGCGGGTCGACGCCGTTGTTCTTGGACTTGGCCATCTTCTCGGTGCCGCCGATGGCCACCCGCTGGCCGTCGGTCTTGAGCGTCGCGCCGACCGGGCGGCCGCGCTCGTCGGTCTTGACTTCCACCTCCGCGGGGTTGATCCACAGCTTCCTGCCGGCGGCATCCTCGCGATAGAAGGTCGGCGCGACCACCATGCCCTGGGTGAGCAGGTTCTTGAACGGTTCGTCGCCTTGCACCAGCCCTTCGTCGCGCATCAGCTTGTGGAAGAAGCGTGCATACAGCAGGTGCAGGATGGCGTGCTCGATGCCGCCGATGTACTGGTCCACCGGCAGCCACTGCTGCGCGGCCGCCTTGTCCACCATGCCGGTGTCGCATTGCGGGCTGGCATAGCGCGCGTAATACCATGACGATTCGACGAAGGTGTCCATGGTGTCGGTCTCGCGCCGTGCTTTGCCGCCGCATTGCGGACAGGTGCACTCGTAGAACTCCGGCATCTTCGCCAGCGGCGAACCGGCGCCGTCCGGCACCACGTCCTCCGGCAGCCTCACCGGCAACTGCTCGTCCGGCACCGGCACGTCGCCGCAGCTCGGGCAGTGGATGATGGGGATCGGGCAGCCCCAGTAGCGCTGGCGCGAGATGCCCCAGTCGCGCAGGCGGAACTGCACCTTCTTCTCGCCCAGTCCCTGCGCGGCGAGATCGGCGGCGATCGCGTCCACTGCCTGTTCATAATCGAGGCCGTCGTACTTGCCGGAGTTGACACACACGCCCTGCTCCTTGCCGGCATACCATTCCTGCCAGGCTTCGGTGGTGAATACATCCCTCACCCCCTGCCCCTCTCCCGCCTGCGGGCGAGGGGAGATCACTTGTTTGATCGGCAGGCCGTAGGCCTTGGCGAAATGGAAATCGCGCTCGTCGTGTGCCGGCACGGCCATCACCGCGCCTTCGCCGTAGCCCATCAGCACGTAGTTGCCGACCCATACCGGCACCTGCTCGCCGGTGAGCGGGTGGGTGACTCTCAGCCCGGTGTCCATGCCCTTCTTTTCCATGGTGGCGATGTCGGCCTCGGCCACGCTGCCGCGCTTGCATTCCTCGATGAAGGCGGCGAGTGCGGGGTCACCCTGCGCGGCGCGGGTCGCCAGCGGATGCTCGGCGGCGACGGCACAGAAGGTGACGCCCATGATGGTGTCGGCGCGGGTGGTATACACCCACAGCAGGTTTCTCTCCCCTCTCCCGCTCGCGGGAGAGGGGTTGGGGGAGAGGGTATTCGCAGCAGCCCTCTCTCCTAACTCTACCTCGCTCGCGGGGGAGAGGGACTCAGTCCCGACTTCGTCGGGGATAATAAACGCGAAGCGCACGCCAAAACTCTTGCCGATCCAGTTGGCCTGCATGGTCTTGACCTGCTCCGGCCAGCCGGGAAGCTGGTCCAGCCCTTGCAGCAATTCCTCGGCGTACTGGGTGATGCGGAAGAAATACATCGGGATGTCGCGCTTCTCGACGACGGCGCCGGAGCGCCAGCCGCACCCGTCGATGACCTGTTCGTTGGCCAGCACGGTGTTGTCCACCGGGTCCCAGTTCACCGTGGCAGTCTTCTTGTAGATGATGCCCTTCCTGAACAGCCGCGTGAACAGCCATTGCTCCCAGCGGTAATAGTCCGGCCTGCAGGTGGTGACTTCGCGCGACCAGTCTACGCCCAGCCCCAGCGACTTCAGCTGCTGCTTCATGTATTCGATGTTGGAATAGGTCCATGCGGCGGGCGGCACGTTGTTCGCCATCGCGGCGTTCTCGGCGGGCAGGCCGAACGCATCCCAGCCCATCGGCTGCATCACGTTGAAGCCCTTCATGCGGTGGTAGCGGCTCAATACGTCGCCGATGGTGTAATTGCGCACATGCCCCATGTGCAGCTTGCCCGATGGATAGGGGAACATGGACAGGCAATAGTATTTCGGCTTGTCCGATTTATCCTCCGCGCGGAAGGCCTGGCGGTCTTCCCAGTATTGTTGCGCGGCGGCTTCGATATTCCTGGGCTGGTAATCCTGCTGCATTTGTTTTCTGCGTGAATTTGATAAGGCCGCCATTATAGCGGCATCGTTCATGCCGCACATCGTGTTAGCCCGGGGGAAGGCATTCTGTTAAAATTACCGTCCGAAATTTTTATTGTGTCCTTCCAAGAAAGCCAACTTATGTCCCGCAAACACCCCGTGATTGCCGTGACCGGTTCGTCCGGCGCGGGCACTTCTACCGTCAAACGCGCCTTCGAAAACATTTTCCGCCGCGAGAAGATTGCTGCCGCCATAGTCGAAGGAGACAGCCTGCACAGCCTGGACCGCATGGCGTTCCGTGCCGCTGTAGCCGAAGCCGCCAAGGCGGGCAACTATTCGTTCAGCCACTTCGGCCCGGAAGCGAACCACTTCGACAAGATCGAGGAAACCTTCAAGCAATACGGCGAATCCGGCATGTGCCGACGCCGTTACTATGTGCACAGCGAGGATGAAGCCGTGTTGCACAACAAGCACTTCGATCTGACCGACCTGAAGCCGGGCCAATTCACCCCGTGGGAAGACATCGAAGCGGATTCCGACCTGCTGTTCTACGAAGGCCTGCACGGCCTGGCAGCTCATGGCGACATCGATGCGGGCAAACACGTGGATCTGGGCATCGGCGTGGTGCCGGTGGTTAATCTGGAATGGATTCAGAAGATCCATCGCGACAAGGAAGAGCGCGGTTATTCGGCAGAGGCGACGGTGGACACCATCTTGCGCCGCATGCCGGACTACGTCAAATACGTCACGCCGCAGTTCTCGCGCACCCACATCAACTTCCAGCGCGTCGCGACGGTGGATACCTCCAACCCGTTCGTCTCACGCGACATCCCCACGCTGGACGAAAGTTTTGTGGTGATCCGTTTCAATAAGTATCTGCTCCAATCCGACTACATCGATCTTCGCTACTATCTCAATATGATCCATGATTCCTTCATGTCGCGCCCCAACACCCTGGTGGTGCCCGGCGGCAAGATGAGCTTCGCGATGGAACTCATCCTGACGCCGATCCTGCACGAACTGATTGAGAGCAAGAAAAAATAAGGCCATAAGCGACGGCAACGACGGGGAACCGGATTGAACCGGTTCCCCGTTTTCATTTGGCCGGTACATTGCAATGGCGCAAGCCGCCTCAAGCCGGCAGCCGATCGATTGCGATGAGATCAGCGGCGCGTCCGGCGGCTATCCTGTGGGATAATTGCGCCATGAATTCCTCACTGCTTTCCGGCCTCAATCCCGAACAACGACTAGCCGTCACCCTGCCGCACCAGTCCGCGCTGATCCTCGCCGGGGCGGGCAGCGGCAAGACGCGCGTGCTGACCACGCGCATCGCGTATCTCATCAGCACGGGGGCGGCCAGCCCGCACGGCATTCTCGCGGTGACGTTCACCAACAAGGCGGCGAAGGAGATGGTGACGCGCCTGTCCGCGATGCTCCCCATCAATACGCGCGGCATGTGGATCGGCACGTTCCACGGGCTGTGCAACCGCATGTTGCGCGCGCATCACCGCGAGGCGAACCTGCCGCAGACCTTCCAGATCCTCGACTCAGGCGACCAGTTGTCGGCGATCAAGCGGCTGATGAAGACGATGAATGTCGACGACGAAAAATATCCGCCGCGCGAGGTGCAGAATTTCATCAGCTCCAGCAAGGAGCAGGGGCTGCGCGCGCACGAGGTCGAGGCCTACGATCCATACGCGCGGCGCAAGGTGGAGATCTTCGCCGAGTACGATGCGCAATGCCAGCGCGAGGGCGTGGTGGATTTTTCCGAGCTGCTGCTGCGCTGCTACGAGCTGCTGTCGCGCAATGCGCAACTGCGCGAGCATTACCAGGAGCGCTTCAAACACATCCTGGTGGACGAGTTCCAGGATACCAACCCGCTGCAATACCGCTGGCTGAAACTGCTGGCGGGGGTTGGCGAAAAACGCCCTCTCCCCAACCCTCTCCCACTGCACCCCTCCCCCCTTCGCGGGGGAGAGGCTGGGGGAGAGGGCGCGAACGCATCGCTGCGCGATGATATCGCGCCTGCGGCGCTCTTTGCCGTAGGGGACGACGACCAGTCGATTTATGCGTTCCGCGGCGCGAACGTCGGCAACATGCAGGAGCTGCTGCGCGACTTCCACATCGGGAATGTCATCAAGCTGGAACAGAACTACCGTTCGCACGCCAACATCCTCGACGCGGCCAACGCGCTGATCCAGCATAACCGCAGCCGCCTCGGCAAGAACCTGTGGACGGCAGAGAACGGCGGGGAGCAACTGCGCGTGTACGAGGCGGCGACGGATGTGGACGAGGCTGGGTTTATCATTGACGAGATCCGGCAGTTGAAATCCGAGGGGATCAATCTCAAGGAGATCGCGCTGCTGTACCGCTCCAACGCGCAGTCGCGGGTGCTGGAACATGCGCTGGTCTCAGCCGGATTATCTTATCGCGTATACGGCGGGCTGCGCTTCTTCGAGCGGCAGGAGGTCAAGCACGCGCTGGCCTACCTGCGCCTGATGGAAAACACCGACGACGACAACGCGCTGTTGCGCATCATCAATTTCCCGACGCGCGGCATCGGCGCGCGCAGCATCGAGCAGTTGCAGGAGGCGGCGAAGATGAATTCGACGACGCTGTGGGATGCGGCGGCGCGCGCGGGCGGCAAGGTTTCCGCATTCGTCGCGCTAATTGAATCGCTGCGCAGCGCGACGCGCGAACTGCCGCTCCACCCGCAAGGGGCAGGCCGGGGTGTGCCCGGAGCCTCCGGCTCCACCCTCCCGCTCCCCGAGATCATCGACCATGTGCTGGAGCACAGCGGCCTGGTCGCGCATTATGAAAGCGAGAAGGCTTCCGCCGCGAAGAGGCGCGAGGCCGAGGAACGCCTGGAGAACCTCAACGAACTGGTCAACGCCGCGACGCTGTTCGTGCACGAGAACGAGGACGACAGCCTGACCTCCTTCCTCACACACGCCTCACTGGAGGCGGGTGAGCATCAGGCGGGCGACCAGGACGATGCGCTGCACCTGATGACGGTACATGCGGCGAAGGGGCTGGAGTTCCACACCGTGTTCATCACCGGGCTGGAGGAGGGTTTGTTCCCGCACCAGAACAGCCAGAACGTGGACGGCGGTCTGGATGAGGAACGCCGCCTGATGTACGTGGCGATCACCCGCGCACGGCGCAGGCTGTACCTGAGCTTCGCGCAGAGCCGCATGCTGCACGGGCAGGTGAATTACGGCATGGCGTCGTGTTTCCTGCGCGAGTTGCCGGAGGGGTTAGTGCATTGGCTGACGCCGAGGTTCGCGGCACGCAAGTCGTTTACTGCTGACTATCCAACCCTCAACCCCCCTCAATCCCCCCTTGTCAGGGGGGAAGCAAATCCTCCTCCCCTGACAAGGGGAAGCCGGGAGGGGTTATGGCGCATCGGCCAGCGCGTGTTCCACCAGAAGTTCGGCGAGGGAACCATTACCGGCGTGGAGGACAGCGGCGCGGATGCGCGCGTGCAGGTCAACTTCAAGCACGCGGGCAGCAAATGGCTGGCGCTGGAGTACGCGAAACTGACGGCGGTGTAGGGGGCGTGAACCCGTCCCGGCAAAGCGCTTTCCTGCGAATCAGAACATGCCCTTGTCCGGCGTGAAGGCATCGCCCCCATTGGGAATCGGTTGATTCTCCTTCGCGGCGGGAAAAATGTCGCAGTAACAGACATACAGCGAAGTGAACACGATGGGCAGCAGCACCAGCCAGCCGAGCATCATCGGGATGCTCGCCAGGATCGCCAGCAGAATGAATGTCACGCCATATACCGACATGGCGCCGATATTGTTGACGAAGGCGCGCAGGCTGAGCTTCATCGCTTCCAGCGGTGTGGCGTTGTTGAAGTAAACCAGCATCGGCGCGAATTGCATGGCCATCAGCAGCACGCTGAACAGCGTGAGGCCGAGCAGGACGGCAATGCCCGCCCCCGAGATGGCCTGCCTGACGATTTCAGGATCTTCCACGGGCTGTCCGCTCATCAGGATGCCGACCAGCGTGGCTCCGCCGACCATCATCATCACGCCGAAGATCAGGAATTGCCCGACCAGCGCGATACCACCCAGCGTGACAAGCTGCGCGGTGCGCTGCCGGAAGCCGCTGAACAGGTGCGCCAGTTCCAGTTCTTCGCCGTGTTCCAGCGCGCGGCAACCGACCATCAGGCCGACCAGCACCGCCGGCATCAGCAGACTGGTGAGCGGCTCGCCCACCACCGGCACTTTGGACAATGCCACCATCGCGATGAAACAGATCAACAGCAACACGATCCACAGCAGCGGGGCTTTCATGAACAGCGCGTAGCCCTGCTTGACCCATTGCCAGCCTTGTCCCGCCTGCAAGCGTTTTGGTTCCATATCGTTCTCCCTATAGCCAGATGGGCGAAGCCGTTGCGATGTGGTTTTTCAGGATGCGCTCGAAGTGGTGCGGATCGTGCGCATGGATCAGTTCGCCGTCGCGCGGCAGGTGCAGGTCGAACAGGCGCGACAGCCAGAAACGCAATGCAGCCATGCGCAGCATCAGCGGCCATGCATCGCGTTCGCTGTCCAGCAGCGGGCGCACCGCGTGGTAGGCGCGCAAAAATCCCTGTGCGCGGGTTGCGTCCAGCGTACCGTCGGCATTCATGCACCAGTCGTTCACGGTGATCGCCACGTCATACAGCAGCGCGTCGCTGCACGCGAAATAAAAATCGATCAGCCCGCCGACGCGGTTGTCTTCCAGCAGCACATTGTCGCGGAACAGGTCGGCGTGGATCACGCCCTGCGGCAGCGCTGCCCAGTTCTGCTGCGCGTGCAGCGTAACCTCGCTGTCCAGCAGCGCGGCCTGCCGCGCATCGAGGAACGGGCGCACCCGCGGCGCAGTCGCCGCGCGCCATGCCGTGCCTCGCGGGTTGGGCATGATCTGGCTGAAGCTCTGCCCGGCGATATGCATCTGTCCGAGCATCGCGCCGATGGCGGCGCACTGTGCGCCGTTCGGCGTGGAGGTGGACTTGCCGGAGAGGCGGCTGACGATGCAGGCGGGTTTGCCGTTGAGCATGCCGAGAAACTGGTTACGCCGGTTCGCTACCGGGCTGGGGCAGGGAATGCCGTGGCGCGCCAGGTGCGCCATCAGGTTCAGATAGAACGGCAGCTCGTCGGCGGTGAGTTTCTCGAACAGCGTGAGTACAAAACGGCCATTGCTGGTGGTCACGAAGTAATTGGTGTTCTCGATGCCGGATGCGATGGCCTGCAATTCCAGCAATTGGCCCAGGGAATAATCGCCCAGCCAACCGGTCAGCTCTGCTTCCGAGACGCTGGTAAAAACGGCCATTTTAGAACTTGTGAATGATCCAGCGCGGCACGCGCAGGCCGGAATCGAGGCTCTCCTGCCGCACGAACTTGCCGTCGCCGCGGTCGTCCACCAGATAGTAGGGCACGCCATGCTTGGGCGTGATCTTGATCATGTACAGTTTGCCGCCCACGCGATATTCCTCGACGGTCTGTTCGGTCTCCTTGGTGATGGTCACTTCCGGCTCGCTGCCTGGAGCGGCATCCGGCGCGGCGTCGAAGGCGGGCGGCGGAGGCAGCGGCTCGAGGTTGCCGGGAACCGGTTTCTGGGCGAAGGCGGTGAGGGAGAAACAGCTCAGCAGCAAAAAGGATAGGAAGCGCATCGCAGTAACCTCGATGAATTGGAATGGGCGCATTTTAGCCGATGTAGGGAGGGGCTGTGCGGGCATGTGCAAGCACGCGGTCAGGTGCATCTCGTTATAACCCGCCACACCTCAAGCTTGCGCTCGTAGGAAATGGATGCGTTCGCCGGGCTGGTGGACGGCAGGCGCAGGTACTCGATGGTTTCGATACCGGCGGCAGGCCGCACATGTTTGCGGTAGCACGCCTCGGCCTTGGCGCCGTTGAAGAACACATGGATGATTTTTGGATGATGCCGGAAGAACGACGCCAAGTCGTTCGGGACGAGCGATTCGTCGTCGATACTGGAATCCAGGCTGCCCTTGCGGCGGCATGAGCGGAGCACGTCCCACAGCGCGATCCTGGCCGACTTCAGCGCCTCTACCCTTTGCTTGTAAGGCGCGGCCGGGTCGATATCGAGCAGTTCGCCCATGATGCGCCAGAACAGGTTGCGGGGATGCGCATAGTACTGGCCGGCCCGGAGCGAAGCCTCGCCGGGCATGCTGCCCAGGATGAGGATGCGGGCGTCTGCCCTCTCGATGGGCGGGAAACTTTCTACGTATTGCATAAACCGGGAAACGCGATTGAGCCACGGATGAACACGGATTTACACGGATGGGTTGATTCTGCCTTTTTCGGATGTAAGGTTTATCCGTGCTTATCCGTGTATATCCGCGGCCAAATAACTTCTGAATAATTCGTCTGAGACCCTTTACAGATAAAGCTGGCGCTCGCGTTCCGCTTCCGAAGGCTCGAAACCGCGTGTTTCGTAGTGCTTGAAGATCGCGCTGACCACGTCTTCCGGGTCATCCGTTACTTGAATCAAATCCAGGTCTTCCGGGCTGATGACTTTCTCTTCCAGCAGCGCGGTCTTGAACCATTCGATTAGGCCGCCCCAGAACTGGCTGCCGACCAGGATGATCGGCATCCTGCGCGTCTTGCCGGTCTGCACCAGCGTCAACGCTTCCATCAGTTCATCCAGCGTGCCGAAGCCGCCGGGCATCACCACATAGGCACTGGCGAATTTCACGAACATCACCTTGCGCGCGAAGAAATGCTGGAAGGTCTGGCTGATGTTCTGGTAGAGGTTGCCGACCTGTTCGTGCGGCAACTGGATGTTCAGTCCGACGCTGGGCGATTTGCCGTAGAACGCGCCCTTGTTGGCGGCTTCCATGATGCCGGGGCCGCCGCCGGAGATGACCGAGAAACCGGCATCGGAAAGCAGCCGCGAGATTTCTTCGGTGAGCTTGTAATAGGGCTGGCCGGGCTTGGTGCGCGCGCTGCCGAAGATGCTGACCGCGGGATGGATGCGGTTAAGCCGTTCGGTGGCGGAGACGAACTCTGACATAATGCCGAACACGCGCCAGGCCTCCTTGGAGTTCCATGATTCCGGCAGTGCGGAGGTGGGCAGTTTGGACGGTATGTTCATGTGATTACCCTTAGAAAATGAAAGCGAACAATAGTGAGTTCCGGTAGAACATTGCTCCTGGTGGACGGATCGTCCTTCCTGTACCGCGCGTTTCATGCGATGCCGGATCTGCGCAACCGCGAAGGCTTTCCGACCGGCGCGATCTACGGCGTGCTCAACATGCTGCGCAAGTTGCGCCACGATTACCCGGCGGATTATAGCCTGTGCGTATTTGACGCAAAAGGCAAAACTTTCCGCGACGACTGGTATCCCGAATACAAGGCGCATCGTCCGGTGATGCCGGACGACCTTGCGCGCCAGGTCGAACCGCTGCACCAGGCCATCGCCGCGTCCGGCTGGAACCTGCTGATGCAGGAAGGCGTGGAGGCGGACGATGTGATCGGCACGCTGGCCCAACAGGCAACCCGGGACGGTGTGCGCTGCATCGTCGCTACCGGCGACAAGGATCTCGCGCAACTGGTGAACGAGCATGTGACGCTGGTCAACACGATGAACAACGAGAAGCTGGACGTGCCGGGCGTGAATGCCAAATTCGGCGTGCCGCCGGAGCGCATCCTCGATTATCTGACGCTGACCGGCGACGCGGTGGACAACGTGCCGGGCGTGGAGAAAGTCGGCCCCAAGACCGCGGCGAAGTGGCTCGCCCAGTACGGCACGCTGGACAACCTGATGCAGCATGCCGCTGAGATCGGCGGCGTGGTCGGCGAGAATCTGCGCAAGGCTATGGACTGGCTGCCGCAGGCGCGCCGCCTGCTCACCGTGAAATGCGACGTGGAACTGCCGCAGCCCTACAGCGAACTGGCCCCGCCCCCGCCGGATACGGAACAACTGCGCAGCCTGTATGAGCGCTTCGGGTTCAAGAATTGGCTGCGCGAGTTGAACACGCCGCAACAAGAAGCTCCCTCACCCTTGCAGGGAGAGGGTGGGGGAGGGGGTAGAACCCGCGAAAAGTCTACCCTCACCCCAGCCCCCTCCCTGCAAGGGAGAGGGGGTGGCGGAACGCATCAGGATTTATTCAGCGATACCCCCACCCGCACCGACGACGCGCATTACGAAGCCATCCTCACCGACGCCCAGCTCGATGCCTGGCTGGAAAAACTGCTTGCCGCCGAACTGGTGTGCGTGGACACCGAGACTACCGGCCTCGACGTGATGAACGCGCAACTGGTCGGCATCTCGTTCGCCATCCAACCGCACCACGCCGCCTACCTGCCGCTGGCGCACCGCTACCCCGGCGCGCCGGATCAGCTCGGGCGCGACCACGCATTGCGCAAACTCCAACCATGGCTGGAAAGCGCGCGGCACAAGAAGCTCGGGCAGAACCTCAAATACGACCTGCATATTTTTGCCAACCACGGCATCGCGCTCGCGGGCATCCACGACGACACGCTGCTGCAATCCTACGTGCTGGAGAGCCACAAGCCGCACGACATGGATAACCTTGCATTGCGCCATCTCAACGTGAAGACCATCAGCTACGCCGAGGTAGTCGGCAAGGGCGCGAAACAGATCTGTTTCGACCAGGTCGATCTCGACACCGCCACACGCTATGCCGCCGAGGACGCCGACATCACGCTGCAACTGCACCATGCGCTTGCGCCGCAGATCGCGGTGCAAAGCGGGCTGCAGCATGTGTATCGCGACATCGAATTGCCGAGTATGCAGGTGCTGTACACGATGGAACGCAACGGCGTGCTGCTCGACTGCGATCTGCTGAAGATACAGAGCCGCGAACTGGGCGAGAAGCTGATCGCGCTGGAGGCGCGCGCACATGAGGCCGCCGGGCAGCCGTTCAATTTGAATTCGCCCAAGCAACTCAGAGAAATACTGTTCGACAAACTGGGTCTGCCGGTCAAGAAAAAGACGCCGAGCGGCGATCCATCCACCGACGAAGAAGTGCTGCAGGAACTGGCGCTCGATTACCCGCTGCCGAAGATACTGCTCGACTACCGCGGCATGGCGAAACTCAAGTCCACCTACACCGACAAGCTGCCGCAGATGGTGGATCGTCTTACCGGGCGTGTGCATACCAACTATTCGCAGGCGGTCGCGGTGACAGGAAGATTAGCTTCCAGCGACCCCAACCTGCAGAACATCCCGGTGCGCACCGCCGAAGGCCGCCGCATCCGCGAGGCGTTCGTGGCACACACAGGCAGCCGCATCGTGTCCGCCGATTATTCGCAGATCGAACTGCGCATCATGGCGCACCTGTCCGGCGACGCCGGCTTGCTGCAGGCCTTCGCCAACAACGAGGACATCCATCGTGCCACCGCCGCGGAGATATTCATGGTCGCGCTCGCCGACGTGGACAGCGAGCAGCGCCGCTACGCCAAGGTCATCAACTTCGGCCTGATCTACGGCATGTCCTCGTTCGGCCTCGCCAAACAGCTCGGCATCGAACGCGGCGCCGCGCAGGCCTATATCGACCGTTACTTCGCGCGCTATCCCGGCGTCGCCGGCTACATGCAGCGCACCCGCGAGCAGGCCAAACAGCAGGGCTATGTCGAGACCGTATTTGGCCGCCGCCTGTGGCTGCCCGACATCAACGCCAGCAACGGCATGAAGCGCCAGGGCGCCGAACGCGCCGCGATCAACGCGCCGATGCAGGGCACCGCCGCAGACCTGATCAAGCTGGCGATGATCGCGGTGCAGAAATGGATAGAGAAAGAAAAGCTGCAGACGCGGCTCATCATGCAGGTGCACGACGAACTGGTGCTGGAAGTGCCAGAGGATGAATTGCCACACATTAAAGAAATGCTGCCCAAGCTGATGTGCGGCGTCGCCGAATTGAAAGTACCTTTATTGGTTGAATTGGGTGATGGGAAGAATTGGGATGAAGCGCATTGATTTCTGTATGAAAGCACTAATTTGCCAATGAGTTCACGTAGGGCGCAATAACCAACGGGCATTGCGCCTTATGTATCTGCCATCCGGCGCAATGCGCTTCACTTATTGGCGCCCTATGTCTTGATTATAAAGGGTACAGCATGATTCAGAGAGCCGCTGTCTTCATCCTGCTTTTGATCGCCAGCCTGTTCGCTGGCGCCCGCGACCTGCCGCTGCATACGATCAAGCTGCCGCCCGGTTTCACCATCAGCCTTTATGCCGACGACGTGCCGGGCGCTCGCTCGATGGCGCTGAGCCCGGACGGCACGCTGTTCGTCGGCACGCGCGGCTCCAGGGTCTATGCGCTGCCCAACCGCAGCCTTGGCAAGCGGGCGGACGAGGTGATCGTGCTCGCCGCCGGTCTCGATACGCCCAACGGCGTGGCGTTCCGCGACGGCGCGCTGTATGTGGCGGAGGTGAACCGCATCCTGCGCTTCGACGGCATTGAGGCGCGCCTGCGTAATCCGCCCAAGCCGGCGGTGGTGAACAGTAGCTTTTCGAGTGATGCGCACCACGGCTGGAAATTCATTCGCTTCGGCCCGGACGGGCTGCTGTATGTGCCGGTGGGGGCACCGTGCAACATCTGCGAGCCGGATCCGGCGCGCTATGCCGCGATCTTCCGCATGAGGCCGGACGGCACTGCACTCGAGCAATATGCGCGCGGCGTGCGCAATACGGTGGGCTTCGATTGGCATCCCGACACCGGCGAGCTGTGGTTTACCGACAACGGGCGCGACTGGCTGGGCAACAACGCGCCACCGGATGAATTGAACCATGCGCCGCGCCCGGGCATGCATTTCGGCTATCCGTATTGCCACGGGCGGGCGATCAGCGACGACGAATTCGGCGGCAAGCATTCCTGCGGCGAATTCACCCCGGCCGCGCTGGAGCTCGGCCCGCATGTGGCATCGCTGGGGATGCGCTTCTACGCCGGCAGGATGTTCCCGGGAAGTTACCGCAAGCAGGTATTCATCGCCGAACACGGCTCGTGGAACCGCATCCCGCCGATCGGCTACCGCATCACGTTGGTGCGGCTGCGCAACGGGCAGGCTGCAAGCTATGAGGTGTTTGCGGAAGGCTGGTTGCAGGGCATCAGCGCGTGGGGCCGTCCGGTGGATGTGCAGGTGATGCCGGACGGCGCGCTGCTGGTGTCGGACGATAAGGCAGGCGCAATTTATCGGATCGCCTACGGGGAATAGGACCTTATTCCGCCACCACCTGCATGCCCACCCCCAGCATCTTCCACTGTTTCACTTCTTCCCGCAACGCGGTTTCGGTCAGTGGGTTTTCCGCCAGCCAGCCGGCGTCTATCGAGAGGTGGAATTTGGTGCCGCTGAAACGCCCGCGCAACGCGGGCAGGCCGTTGTCGCTGCGGTTGCGGTAGAACAGCACCGCAAGGCGCAGGCTCATCGCCAGCACGCAGTCCACGGTATTTTTCAGTTGCCCCTGCAGCTTGTCCAGGTTGCCGCGCTGCGCTAGCGTCAGCAGGCTGAGGCGCGCCTGTTCCTTTTTTGAGAAGCCGGGCATGTCGGCGTTGGCGAGGATGTAGGCGGTGTGTTTGTGATATCCGCTGTGTGCGACGCTGATGCCGATCTCGTGCAGCTTGGCCGTCCAGTCGAGCATGTGCAGCGCGGCCTCGCCGGCTTCGTCGCCGAGGAATTGCTGCGCAAACAGGTGTGCCAGCCTGTCCACGCGTTCGGCCTGTCTGGCGTCGATGCGGTAACGCTGCATGAATTGCCGCACCGTGACGTCGCGCATGTCGTTGTTGTGAAAGCGCCCCAGCAAGTCATACAGCACGCCTTCGCGCAACGCGCCGAGTGCGGGCTGCATCTGTTCGATTTCCAGCTCGCAAAAAGCGGCATACATGATGGCGAAGCCACCTGCCAGGGCGGGTATGCGGTCCGGGCGCAAGCCTTGAAGGTCGAGTTTTTGCACGTCGCCGGTCTTGAGCAGATGGGTGCGTAGCTTGTCGAGCCCCGTGCGGGAAATACCGCCTTTGCTGTAGCCGTTCAACTCCAGTATTTCGCTGACGGCCTTTGCCGTGCCGGATGAGCCGAGCGCATGTTCCCATAGCCCCCGGTAATCGGCGGCAATGGTTTGCACTTCGATGCGTGCGGCCAGTTCCGCCTGCTTAAGGTTCTGCTTGGTGATTTTTCCGTCGGGGAAGAAACGCTGGCTGTAGCTGACGCACCCCATGTACAGGCTTTCCAGCTTGAGCGGCGTGAGCCCGTTGCCGATGATGAATTCGGTGGAGCCGCCGCCGATGTCCATCACCAGCCGGTTGCCTTCCGATTGAGGCAGGCCCTGCGCTACGCCGAGATAGATCAGGCGCGCTTCCTCGTGCCCGGCGATGACCTCGATCGGGAACCCCAGGGTATGCTCGGCTTGCGGAATGAAATCGGCAGCGTTCTTTGCCACGCGCAGCGAGTTGGTGCCCACCGCGCGCACCGCTTCGCGCGGCAGGTCGCGCAAACGTTCGGCGAATTTTCCCAGTGCGGCGAGTGCGCGCTGTTGTGCTTCGGTATCGAGATATTTGTCGGGAGTGAGTCCGGCGGCGAGACGTACCGGTTCGCGCAGTTCATCCAGCATATAGAGCTGGTCGCCCTCGACTCGCGCAACCTGCAGCCGGAAACTGTTCGAACCGAGGTCTACTGCTGCGAGGATGGGCTGGTGCTGCATAAGGGCGGGAGAGTGGGGAGTAGGGAGTAGGTAGTGGGTAGTGGGTTTTCCCACTTACTACTCAGGCGCAACGCGCCGATCCACTCCCCACTCTCCCATAGCCTTTACTGTTGGATTTCGCGGTCGATCTCGTCTACGGTCACGTGGCGCACATCGCGTCCCTTGACCATGTAGATGACGTACTCGGACATGTTTTTGGCGTGGTCGCCGATGCGTTCGATCGCTTTTGCGACGAACAGGATTTCCAGCGAAGTGGAAATGGTGCGCGGGTCTTCCATCATGAAGGTGATGAGATAGCGCATGATGGCGCGGAACTCTTCGTCCACCTGCTCGTCGAGGCGCACCACCTGCGCGGCCATCGCCACGTCCAGCCGCGCAAAGGCATCGAGGGATTTGCGCAGCATGTCCAGCGCCAGGTCGGCGGCATGCTTGATCTCGTGGTAGCGCGGCAGGTTGAGCGTGCTTTTCTGCGACAGCAGCTTGGCCATGCGCGCGATCTTCTCGGCTTCGTCGCCGATGCGCTCCAGGTCGGTGATGGTCTTGACCACGGCCATCACCAGGCGCAGATCGCCCGCCGTTGGCTGGCGGCGCGCAATCACCTGGCTGCAGCTTTCATCGATCTTCACTTCCATGGCGTTGACGCGATGATCGTCATCGATCACCCGGGTCATCAATGCTACGTCGCCGCCCAGCAGCGATTCCACCGCGTCCTTGACCTGGCTTTCCACCAGGCCGCCCATTTGCAGTACGTTGGCGCGGATAGCCTCAAGCTCGGCATCGAACTGGCGGGAAATATGATAACCATGGCCCATGCTGTCATTCCTCGAAATAATTGACCGTGTAGTGTAAGCGGCAAATGTGAAGGAAAGATGACATTGGCACCACCCCTCACCCCAATCCTGATATAACCACCAGCCATCCGACTAGTCTGCCAAAAGACGGCAGCCTAGTCGTTGGTTATCTCCCGCTTGCGGGAGAGGAAGCAAGCGTCCCTTCCCTTTGGGGAAGGACAGCATAATATTCATGCCGTCATCGTCTTCACGCCTTCCGTCGTGCCGAGCAGCAGCACATCGGCCGCGCGGCGCGCAAACAGGCCGTTGGTGACCACGCCGGCGATGTGGTCCAGCGTGGATTCCAGCTCCACCGGATTCATGATCTGCAGCCCGTGCACATCGAGAATCGCGTTGCCGTTGTCGGTGGTGAAGCCCTCGCGCAACTTCGGCTGCCCGCCCAGTGCGACCAGCTGGCGCGCCACGGAACTGCGCGCTATCGGGATCACCTCGATGGGCAGCGGGAACTTGCCCAGCACGTCCACCAGCTTGCTGGCATCGCACACGCAGATGAATTTCTTGCTTGCCGCCGCGACGATCTTCTCGCGCGTCAATGCGCCGCCGCCGCCCTTGATCATGTGCAGGTGGCGGGTGATCTCGTCCGCGCCGTCCACGTACACCGGCAGGCTGCCCGCGTCATTCAGCGACAGCACCTCGATGCCATGCCCCCGCAAGCGCTGCGCCGAAGCCTCCGAACTGGCGACCGCGCCGCGTATCCTGTGCTTGATCTTGGCCAACTCATCGATGAAGAAATTGGCGGTGGATCCGGTGCCCACGCCGACGATGCTGTCGATCGGCACATATCCGACGGCGGCCTGCGCAACCGCGCGCTTCAAATCGTCCTGGCTCATCATGCCGAATACTCTCTTTCAAATCGTTATGTTTGCGATTATTGCAGGAATCGGGGATTTTGGGGGAACCGGCAGGGCATGTTGCGCTGTTACGCCAGTAATGTCGGGGCGTTCCGGTGGTAAGATGCCGAACAGGAATCGAATCAGACGGGAGGAATGGCAATGCAGATACGCGCGGTTTCCACCGCACCCTTCACCGACCAGAAACCTGGCACCTCCGGCCTGCGCAAGCGCGTGCAGGTCTTCCGGCGACCGCACTACCTGGAGAATTTCGTCCAGTCCATCTTCGACACCATCGCCGCGCCGCTGGGCGCCGTGCTTGCGCTGGGCGGCGACGGGCGTTACTACAACCGCGAGGCGATCCAGGTCATTTTGAAAATGGCTGCGGCCAACGGCTTCGGGCGCGTGCTGGTCGGCAGGGGCGGCATCCTGTCCACGCCGGCGGCCTCCTGCGTGATCCGCAAATACCAGGCTTACGGCGGCATCATCCTGTCCGCCAGCCACAACCCGGGCGGGCCGGACGGCGATTTCGGCATCAAGTACAACACCGCCAATGGCGGCCCTGCTCCGGAAAAGATCACCGAAGCGATTTTCTCCGCGAGCAAAACGATCGCGCAGTACCGCATCGCCGATGCACCCGATGTGGCTCTGGATGCGTTGGGCGACAGCAAACTCGGCGACATGACGGTGTCGGTGATCGACCCGGTCGGCGATTACGCCGGACTGATGGAATCGCTGTTCGACTTTGCCGCGATCCGCGCGCTGTTGTCGGGCGGCTTTCGTTTAAAGTTCGATGCCATGCATGCTGTCACCGGCCCGTATGCGCGCGAGATTTTCGTCAATCGCCTGGGTGCGCCGTCCGACAGCGTGATCAACGCCGAGCCGCTGCCGGATTTCGGCGGCGGCCATCCCGACCCGAATCTCACCTACGCGCACGAACTGGTGGAGGCGTTGTATGGCAACGATGCGCCGGATTTCGGCGCGGCTTCGGACGGCGATGGCGACCGTAACATGATCCTCGGCAGGCATTTCTTTGTCACGCCCTCCGACAGCCTCGCCATCCTCGCCGCCAACGCGCACCGGGTGCCGGGCTACAAGCAGGGCCTGGCGGGCATCGCGCGCTCGATGCCGACCAGCGCGGCGGCGGATCGCGTGGCCGCGGCACTCGACATCCCCTGTTATGAGACGCCGACCGGCTGGAAATTCTTCGGCAACCTGATGGATGCTGGCAAGGTGACGCTGTGCGGCGAAGAGAGCTTCGGCACCGGCTCGAATCATATCCGCGAGAAGGACGGGCTGTGGGCGGTATTGTTCTGGCTGAACATCCTCGCGGCGCGCCGGCAATCGGTGGCGGCCATGACACGGCGTTGCGAAGCATCCGGGGCGGGAATGGCCGCCTCACACCCGCTCACGCAAACGGCTGGCTTCGCCATAACCAGCGACTTGGCGAGTGTAGCTGACTCGCCTAGTCGAATGGCTAGTAGTTCTATCGGTAACGTGTCGCGGGATGTGGAGGACATCGTGCGCGAGCACTGGGCGCACTTCGGGCGCAACGTCTATTCGCGCCACGACTACGAAAGCATCCCCAACGAGGCAGCCAACGGCGTGATGAAACTGCTGCACGGGCGCTTCGGGGAATTGCAGGGAGCGCATCTCGGCAATTACAAAGTGCTGTTCTGCGACGACTTCAGCTACACCGATCCGGTCGACGGTAGCGTCAGCACCGGGCAGGGCGTACGCATCGGCTTCACCGACGGCTCGCGCATCGTGTTCCGCCTGTCCGGCACCGGCACTGAGGGTGCGACGCTGCGCATCTACCTGGAATCGTACGAACCTGACGTTGCCAAACACCGCCTCGACGCGCAGCAGGCGCTCGCGGAGCTCATCCGCATCTCACTGGAGATTTCGGAGTTGCGCGAACGCACCGGACGTGAACGCCCTACCGTTATTACCTGAGCGGCTATAATTGCGTTTTGATTCTTGACGGAGCAAATCATGGCAAACAAACAATTCATCCAGACCCCCGACGCGCCGGCGGCGATCGGCACTTATTCGCAGGCGATCCGCGTCGGCAGCACGGTATACCTGTCCGGGCAGATCGGCCTCGATCCGACCACCATGCAGATGGTGGAGGGCATCGATGCGCAAGTCCATCGCGTGTTCCAGAATCTGCGCGCGGTGGCGAGTGCCGCCGATAGCAGCTTCGACGATCTGGTCAAGCTGAATGTGTATCTTACCGACCTCAAACATTTCGCCAAGGTCAACGAAATCATGGCGAGCTATTTCCGCCAGCCGTATCCGGCGCGCGCCGCGGTGGGCGTGGCGGCGTTGCCGCGCGCCGCTTTGGTGGAGATGGATGGCGTGCTGGTCGTCCAGGATTAGGTGTATCGCCAGGCCGTGCAACCGACCAGAATTTCGCCTGTCACCCTCAGCAAGCTTGCCAAACTCGGCATCCATCATCGCACCGATCTGCTGCTGCACCTGCCGTTGCGTTATGAGGACGAGACCCATCTCGCGCCGATTGCCACGGTGCAGCCCGGCATGAACGTGCAGGTACAGGGTGTCATCGCGCACAGAGAAGTTGTTTTCCGTCCGCGCCGCACGCTGGTTTGCCGCTTGCAGGACGGTGGCGGCGAACTTTACCTGCGCTTCCTGAACTTCTATCCCAGCCAGCAGAAGCAGCTTGCCGAAGGCAGGCAGATACGCGCCGTCGGCGAGGTTCGCATGGGCTATTACGGTCTGGAGATGGTGCACCCGAAGTGCCGTGCGGTGGATGATGACACGCCGCTGCGGCAAAGCCTTACGCCAGTTTATCCGACCACTGCCGGGCTGTCGCAGGCGGTGTTGCGCAAGCTGATCGCCAACGCGCTGGACACGCTGCCGCTGGACGACACCCTGCCGGATGCGCTGCTGCGAAGAATGAAGCTGGCCGCCTTCGCCGACAGCGTCCGGCTGCTGCACAACCCGCCGCCGGACATTTCGGTGGCCAGCCTCGAACAGCGCAGCCATGCGGCGTGGCGGCGCATCAAATTCGACGAACTGCTGGCGCAGCAACTGTCGATGCGCGTGCATCACCGCGAACGCAGCAAGCGTACCGCGCCCAAACTGGCACCGCAGCACCGGCTTACTGCGCAGTTGATGAAGGATTTGCCGTTCGCACTGACCAACGCGCAACAAAAGGTGTATGCCGAGATCAGCCGCGATCTCGCGCAGCCGCACCCGATGCAGCGCCTGCTGCTCGGCGATGTCGGCAGCGGCAAGACCGTTGTCGCGGCGCTTGCCGCGTTGCAGGCCATCGAGAGCGGCTACCAGGCCGCTCTCATGGCGCCGACCGAGATCCTCGCCGAGCAGCATTTCCTCAAGCTGCGCGACTGGTTCGCGCCGCTGGGCATTGCGCCGGTGTGGCTGTCCGGCAGTTTGAAGAAAAAGGAGAAGCAGGCCGCCGCCGAGCGCATCGCCAGCGGCGAGACGCTGCTGGCCATCGGCACGCACGCGCTGTTTCAGGAGCAGGTCAGTTTTCACAGGCTCGGCCTGGCGATCGTGGACGAGCAGCACAAGTTCGGCGTGCAGCAGCGCCTCGCGTTGCGCAACAAGGGTAAATCCTCCCAATCCGTTCGTGGTGAGCCTGTCGAACCACAACTTCCTCAGGATGATGCCCTTCGACAAGCTCAGGGCGAACGGCCAATTAATGTTCACGAACCACATCAACTGATGATGAGCGCGACGCCGATCCCGCGCACGCTGGCGATGAGCTATTACGCCGACCTGGATGTGTCGGTGATCGACGAATTGCCGCCGGGGCGCACGCCGGTGGTCACCAAGCTGGTCAGCGATACGCGCCGCGATGAGGTGTTCGCCAGGGTGCGTACCTCATGTCTGGAAGGGCGGCAAGCCTACTGGGTGTGCCCGCTGATCGACGAATCCGAAGCATTGCAGTTGCAGACCGTGCTGGAGACCTTCCAGTTGCTCACCCAGACTTTCCCGGAACTGCGTATCGGCCTGGTGCATGGCAAATTGGATAATGCCGAGAAGGCGCGCGTGATGGCGGCATTCAAGGCGGGCGAATTGCAGCTGCTGGTCGCCACGACCGTCATCGAAGTCGGCGTGGATGTGCCGAACGCCAGTCTGATGGTGATCGATCATGCCGAGCGCATGGGGCTGGCGCAACTGCACCAGTTGCGCGGACGGGTGGGGCGGGGCGCGGTGCAAAGCCTGTGCATCCTGCTGTACCAGCAACCGCTTTCCGAGTTGGCACGGGCGCGCCTGAAAGTCGTTTTCGAGAGCAATGACGGCTTCGCCATCGCGCAACAGGATATGCGATTGCGCGGGCCGGGCGAATTGCTCGGCGCGCGGCAAAGCGGCGTGGCGATGCTGCGCTTCGCCGACATCAGCGCGGATGAGGATTTGTTGAATCAGGCGCGGCAAGCCGTCGATGACTTGCTGCGCGATTTTCCCGAGGCGGCACGAGGGCATTTGCAGCGCTGGATGGCAAACAGACATGACTACCTGCACGCCTAGAACCCCTCCCATCCTCCCCTTGTGCGAGCATCCGCTTCGCGGATTGCCTGCTTGCCCCACTTCAGGGGAGGTGCAGTTTTGTTCTCCCCCTGGCGAGGGGGAGTTAGAGGGGGGTTCGCACTCGTTCCACAGCGCTGTATTTGAACGGGAGAAATGAATATTCACAAAACTGATTTATTTTGGCACGGCGCGGCTTTTGGCTGTGAAACCGGGCTTGCGCCGTGGCTGCGCGATCGTGGGTCGCTGACGCAGCGCATCCAGCAACGCTGCGCCCGCTTTGCGGTGCATGGCGTGCGCAGCGGGCTGGCGCGCATCGCGCTGGATGAGGCCGCCCTGCTGGGGGTCGCGCCGCCGCATCTAGCCTGGTCGCGCGAAGTGTTCCTGTATGCCGACGGGCGGCCCGTGGTGTTCGCGCACAGCGCATGTGCCCGGCAGCACCTGTGCGGCGCATGGTACGCCGTGCGCAGCTTGGCCAGCAGGCCGCTTGGCGCATTGCTGTTCGCGCATCCGCTGGTGGAGCGCAAACCGCTGCATTACAAGGCGTTGCGTAGCGCACACCCGCTGTACCAGCGCGCTGCCGCGGTACTGAGCGATCCGCCGGACAGGTTATGGGCGCGCCGCTCGCTGTTTTATCTGCACGACGCGCCGCTGCTGGTGACGGAAGTTTTTTTGCCGGGAATCCTGTGTCTTGCCAAATCAACCTGAAAACCTCAATTAGCCACAGATTTACACGGATAAACACGGATGAAGCCCACAGAAGTGGAAGAATGGTTGCATCCTCTCCCGCAGAGGGGATTGAGGTGAGGGTTTGGTATTTCACCCAAACGGTATGGGGGAAAGTTAAATGTGCAGTAGTCGCGGCCCGCTGTTCATCTGTGTCAATCCGTGTCCATCCGTGGCTCAATTGCGTTTTCCAGAATCAACATAAAAAGCTTTGGATGGGCACGCGCACCCCTAATTTTTGGTTTCGGCCATCTTTTTCAGTGCGAGCTTGAGCGGCGAATCGTCCAGGGTCTGACTGAGCTCATTCAGCGCGTCCTTGGCCGTTTTGCCGAGTTTGCGGGGGATGGCTGCGGGTTGACTGCGCTGGAAGGAAACTTGCACCTTGACGCGGATTCCGCTAACCTCGCACCCCCTGTTTTGCAACATAACCACAAGTTCCGGCGCAAGTTGGCGCAATTTTGCGGCGATGGCGGCGTTGGCGACGGCGACACTGAGCGTGCCGGATTGCAGGCCCAGTATCTGGCTGGTTTGCGCTAGATAGGGTGGTGCGACACTGATGAAATGGCGATGCAAGGCCGACAAGGCTTGTGCCTTGGCCAGTAGCGGACGCAATTCCTGATCGCCGCTAAATAATGATTTGAATCGTTGCGCCACAGGTTCCACGATTATACGAGAAGGGGGAGGCATGAATGTTATTCTAGTTTCCAATCGCCTGGCAAAAACCCGCAGTATTACGCTGGGCGGCTGGCAGGTGCTGTTTCTGCTGCTGCTGATGTCCGTGATGGTGTGGGCTGCGACATTCACGTTGCAGTATGCGCTGGTGCGCTTCGCGCCGGAAGGCCTGAACGACGGGGTGCGCACCCTCCTGTCCAAGATACAGAGTGAAGAGCAGCAAAAACAAGAGTTTTATATGCATAACAGCCTGGACGCCATGGCGGCCAGGGTTGGCCAGATGCAGGCACAGATGCAGCGTCTGGATGCGCTTGGCGCGCGCCTGACCAAGTTGACCGGCATGAAGCCGGAGGAATTCAGGTTTGACCAGCCACCCGCGCAGGGCGGGCCGCTGGTGGCTTTGCCTGCTCAGAAAATGTCGGTGAGCAGCCTGGAGCAGCAATTGAATAGATTGGCCCAGACGGTCAATGATCGCAGCGACAAGCTGCAAGCCCTGGAAACCATGCTGTTGCAGAACCAATTGAGCCGCAGGTTGCTGCCGTCGATAGCGCCGATCAGCGAGGGGTTCTATTCGTCGAATTTTGGCTGGCGCCTGGATCCTTTTACCGGCGCAAATGCCATGCATGAGGGCGTCGATTATATGGTTCAGGCGGGGACGGCAATTCGCGCCTCGGCAGGCGGTGTGGTCGCCTATTCTGACCAGCACCCACAGTATGGTAATATGGTCGAAATCGATCATGGCAATGACATCGTGACGCGTTATGCGCATGCCTCGCGATTGCTGGTGAAGGTCGGTCAGGTGGTGCGGCGCGGCGAGAAGATTGCCGAAGTCGGCAGCACCGGGCGTTCCACCGGCAATCACTTGCACTTCGAAGTCCGCTATAAAGGCACCGCCCAGAATCCCGTGCGTTTCTTGCAAAAAGCCGCCAGTTAACAGGGTGATAGATATTGGTGAGGGTGAGGTGATGGTTAGCCTCACCCTTTATTATTTGCAGTTGAGAGTTTTGATTATTTTGTCGTTTGGAAAAACATGATTTCCAGTATGCTGAAAAGTGTCTTTGGTAGCCGCAATGATCGCCTGCTCAAGCAGTACCGCGCTACCGTTCAATCCATCAATAAACTGGAAGCCGATATCGCCAAATTGAGTGATGAGGAACTGCGCCAGAAAACCGATAGCTTCAGGCAGCGTTTTGCGCAGGGCGAAACCCTCGACGCGCTGTTGCCGGAAGCGTTTGCCGTGGTACGCGAAGCAGGCACCCGGGCATTGGGGATGCGCCATTACGATGTGCAGCTGATCGGCGGGATGGTTTTGCATTACGGCAAGATCGCCGAAATGCGCACCGGCGAAGGCAAAACCCTGATGGCCACCTTGCCGGTCTACCTGAATGCGATTTCCGGCAAGGGCGTGCATGTCGTGACGGTGAACGATTACCTGGCAAGCCGTGATGCCGAGTGGATGGGCAAGCTGTATCGCTTCCTCGGCCTGTCGGTGGGGGTGATCCTGTCGCAGATGCCGTCGGACGACAAGCAGGCCGCTTACGCCGCCGATGTCACTTACGGCACCAACAACGAATTCGGTTTCGACTACCTGCGCGACAACATGGCGACGCAGATCGGCGAACGTTTTCAGCGCCCGCTCAACTACGCCATCGTGGACGAGGTGGACTCGATCCTGATCGACGAGGCGCGCACGCCGCTGATCATCTCCGGCCAGGCCGAAGACAATGTCGATATCTATCTGCGCATGGACAAGCTGGCCCCGCAGCTGCAGCGGCAGGCCGCAGAAGATGAAAACGGGCCGGGTGATTTCAGCGTGGATGAAAAAAACCACCAGATACTGCTCACCGAACCCGGCCACGAGCGCGCTGAAGCGCTGCTTGCCGAAGCCGGCCTGCTGCCGGCCGGCGGCAGCCTGTACGATCCCGCCAACATCACCCTGATCCACCATCTGTATGCGGCGTTGCGCGCGCATAACCTGTATCACCGCGACCAGCAATATGTCGTGCAGGACGGCGAAGTCGTCATCGTGGACGAATTCACCGGGCGTTTGATGGCCGGGCGGCGCTGGTCGGACGGGCTGCACCAGGCGGTGGAGGCGAAAGAGGGTGTGGCGATCCAGAAGGAAAACCAGACGCTGGCCTCGATCACCTTCCAGAATTATTTCCGCATGTACCACAAGCTGGCCGGCATGACCGGTACGGCGGACACCGAGGCCTATGAGTTCCAGCAGATCTATGGCCTGGAAACCGTAATCATTCCGCCGAATCGTCCGACCATCCGCAAGGATATGATGGACAAAATATACCTCACCGCCAGGGAGAAACACCAGGCGGTGATCAATGACATCAAGGACTGCTATGAACGCGGCCAGCCGGTACTGGTGGGCACAACCTCGATCGAGAATTCCGAATTGCTGTCGCATCTGCTGGAAAAGGAGAACCTGCCGCATCAGGTGTTGAACGCCAAGCAGCATGCGCGTGAGGCGGAGATCGTCGCTCAGGCCGGACGGCCCAGGATGGTCACCATCGCCACCAACATGGCCGGGCGCGGCACGGATATCGTGCTGGGCGGCAATGTCGAGAAGCAGGTCGAACACATCAACGCCGACGCAAGCCTGGATAAGGCCGCCCCGGATGATATTGGCAGGGAGCCGCGCATCGCAAAGTTGAAATCCGAATGGCAGCAGTTGCACCAGCAGGTGCTGGCCAGCGGCGGGCTGCACATCATCGGCACCGAACGGCACGAGTCGCGCCGCGTGGATAACCAGTTGCGCGGCCGTTCCGGGCGCCAGGGCGACCCCGGCTCCAGCCGCTTTTACCTGTCGCTGGAAGACCCGCTGTTGCGCATCTTCGCCTCCGACCGTGTCGCGGCGATCATGAGCCGATTCAAGCTGCCGGAGGGCGAAGCCATCGAGCATAGCTGGGTAACGCGCGCCATCGAGAATGCGCAGCGCAAGGTCGAGGCGCGCAACTTCGACATGCGCAAACAGATCCTCGAATATGACGATGTCGCCAACGACCAGCGCAAGGTGATCTATCAGCAGCGCGGCGAGCTGCTGGAAAGCTCCGATATTTCCGAAACCATCCAGGCGATGCGCGAAGGGGTGCTGGAAGATACCATCAGCCAGTACATTCCGCCGCACAGCATGGAAGAGCAATGGGATGTGCACTCGCTGGAAAAGGCCTTGGCCGCCGAATTCCGCCTGGAATTACCGTTGGTGCGGTGGCTGGAGGAAGACAAGCAGTTCAATGAGGCAGCGCTGCGTGCCCGCGTCGCCGAACATGCGCAGCAGCAATATCAGGCCAAGGTCGAAGGGGTGGGCGCGGAAGTCATGCACCACTACGAGCGCGTCATCATGCTGCAAAGCCTGGATATGCACTGGCGCGAACATCTTGCCGCGCTGGATCATCTGCGCCAGGGCATCCATTTGCGCGGTTATGCGCAAAAGAACCCCAAGCAGGAATACAAGCGCGAGGCTTTCGAGCTGTTTTCCCTGATGCTGGACGCGGTCAAGCGCGAAGTGACGCAGATATTGATGACCGTGCAAGTGCGCAGCGAGGCGGATGTCGAGTCGGCAGAAGCGCCCCCCGCGCTGGAAAATGTGCAGTATCATCACGCCGATTATGACGAGGCATTGGCGCAACCAACCGATGTCCAGTCAACCGATGAAGAGCATAAACCGTTTATGCGCAGCGGGCAGAAAGTGGGGCGCAACGATCCGTGCCCATGCGGATCAGGCAGGAAATACAAGCAGTGCCATGGCAAATTGAATTAGATGAATTAACACGCGAAAACGGGGGATACATGTCACTAGTGATTGATACGCTGCGCACCTCAACGATTACCGAGGAATTGAGCAATGCAGAGGTGGAAATTCTTTCGGGCCTGTTCGAAGTCCAGGATTACAAGTCTGGAGAAACCATCGTTCAGCCCGGCGAGACTCAACCGGACAACCTGTACATTCTGGCGCATGGCGATATTGAAGTGAAAATCCAAAGCGCCGAAGGGAAATCCACCATCCACGTCCTCAAGCCGGGCGACTTGGCGGGCATGATCACCTTCGTCGGCGGGGCGGCTTCGCAGGTCAGTGCGATACTCTATGCCGTCGGAGACACCAAGGTGTTGAGCCTGGAGCGGGCCAGGTTCGAATCACTGATCAATTCACACCCGATGATCGTCTACAAGGTGATGCGTGGTTTGGCGCGTAACATGCACGGCATCGTGCGGCGCATGAATACCGAGTCGACAGAGCTCAGTAACTACATCTACCGCACACACGGCCGCTACTAGGAATCCGTTTTCATGCCGGTCAATCTGACACCGCCCGCCGCGGCACAACTGTTGCCCGTTGCGGGCGTTTCTTTGGGCGTTGCCGAAGCGAACATCAAGCGTGAAAACCGCAAGGACCTGCTGGTGATGCAGTTAAGCGAGGGCGCGCGCGTCGCGGGTGTGTTCACCAGAAACCACTTTTGCGCGGCGCCGGTGATCGTCGCGCGCGAACACCTCGCGCAACCCGATGGTATCCGTGCGCTGGTGGTCAACACCGGCAACGCCAATGCCGGAACCGGCGAGCAGGGCATGCAGGACGCCCGCACCACCTGCGCGGCATTGGCCGGCTTGCTGGGCTGCAAGGCAGCGCAGATTTTGCCGTTCTCCACCGGGGTGATCATGGAGCCGCTGCCAGTGGGCAGGATTGCCGCAGGCCTGCCCGGCTGCGTGGCGAACATGCGCGCCGACAACTGGTTTGACGCCGCGCACGCGATCATGACCACCGACATCGTCGCCAAGGCGGTTTCCAGACAGGTAACGATCAGCGGCGTGACTGTCACCGTCACCGGCATCGCCAAGGGCTCCGGCATGATCCACCCGAACATGGCGACCATGCTCGGCTACATCGCCACCGACGCGGGAATTGCGCAACCGCTGCTGCAGCGCATGGTCACCGAGGCAGCCAACCGCTCGTTCAACTGCATCACCGTGGACGGCGACACCTCCACCAACGACGCGCTGATGCTGATCGCCACCGGCCAGGCCGCCCTGCCGGAAATCCGCGATGCGGGCAGTGCGGAGTTCGCCGCGTTGCAGGCCGCCGTCACCGAAGTCGCGATTTATCTGGCGCAAGCCATCGTGCGCGACGGCGAAGGCGCGACCAAGTTCATCACCGTGCAAGTCGAAGGCGGCAAGGATGAGGCCGAATGCAAACAGATCGGCTACGCCATCGCGCGCTCGCCGCTGGTCAAGACCGCCTTCTTCGCCTCCGACCCCAACCTCGGGCGCATCCTCGCCGCGATCGGCTATGCCGGCGTCGACGACCTGGATGTCGATGTACTCAGGCTGTATCTCGACGACGTGCTGGTCGCCGAGAATGGCGGACGTGCGGGCAGCTATCGCGAGGAGGATGGGCAGCGGGTGATGGGGCAGAGCGATATCACGATTCGGGTGGTGTTGGGTCGTGGGGCTGCTGCTGCGACCTTGTGGACCTGCGATTTCTCTTACGATTATGTGAAGATTAACGCGAGTTATCGGAGTTAGCTTGCCTCATTCAGCCGTTCGCCCTGAGGTATCGAAGGGTGTAGTGTGTACCAGCTTAATCAATCCGTTCGTGCTGAGCTTGTCGAAGCATGAACGTCAAAAACAAATCAAAACCGCCGGGCTACCCCCGGCAGTTTTGATTTTGATTTTGATTGCTACCATTCATGGTTCGATACCTCACCACGAACGGCCTAACTAAGCCAGCGCACGTTACCCCCTTCGACACCTCAGGGCGAACGGCCTTGTTTGAAAGATCACATTGAACACGCAAACCGAAAACACAAAAATCATCGAGGTCTCCGCCGCAGTCCTGCAACGCCCCGACGGCTCTTTCCTCCTCGCCCAACGCCCCCCCGACAAAATCTGGGCCGGCTACTGGGAATTCCCCGGCGGCAAGATCGAGCCCGGCGAGACGCCTTACCATGCGCTGAGCCGCGAATTGCACGAGGAGCTAGGGATCGGGGTCGAGACCGCGTATCCGTGGATCACGCGCGTGTTCGCCTATCCCCATGCGACGGTGCGGCTGAATTTCTTTCGCGTGACAGAGTGGCGTGGCGAGCTCCATCCTCATGAGGGGCAGGAGTTTGCCTGGCAGTCACCTGCTGCCCTTCGATACCTCAGGGCGAACGGGGGGAATTCGGCAACGGTATCCCCTATGTTGCCCGCCAACGCACCCGTCCTGCGCGTACTGGAGTTGCCTCCGCTGTATGCCATCAGCAACGCCGCGGAGCTGGGTGCGGAAGAATTCCTGCGGCGGCTGGAGCGCGCATTGCAGGGCGGGCTGCGGCTGGTGCAGTTGCGCGAGAAGCATCTGTCGCGCGACGAGTTGCGCGAACTGGCGCGGCGCGTGATGGCGCTGGCTCACGCGCATGGCGCGAAGCTGCTGCTCAATGCCGATGTCGGATTGGCACAGGAGGTGGGGGCGGACGGCGTGCAGTTGACGGCCACGCAACTCGCCGAATTGCACGAGCGGCCTGCGGTGGACTGGTGCGCCGCTTCCTGCCATAGCGCGGAGGAACTGCGCCGTGCCGAGACGTTGGGGTGCGACTTCGCGCTGTTGAGTCCGGTGCTGCCGACATTATCCCATCCCGGTGCGCCGCATCTGGGCTGGGAGAATTTCACCGCCATCGCGGCGGGTTCATCCATTCCGGTGTATGCGCTGGGCGGTTTGACGCGCGACGATATGCAGACCGCATGGCGGCACGGCGCGCATGGCCTTGCTTTGTTACGTCAAGCTTGGGTTTCCTGATTGCCTGAATCCGGTTCGCGCTGTTCGACGCGATATTCCTCATTCGCCCATTTGCCCAGGTCGATCAGCTTGCAGCGCTCGCTGCAAAACGGGCGGAAGGGATTGCTGGTGTCCCATTGATGTTCCTTGCCGCAATGCGGGCAGGTGACTATCGGCGGTGTCTTGCCTGGCATTATGGATATTATGAAGGAAGGCTGCAGAAGGTCAGGTCGAACGGCACATCCTGTTCGAACAGGGTGGTCTTTGCGGCATAGTTGGCAACGATGAAGCGGATGTTGATGGCATATTTGTTGGCGCCGACCTCGGGGATGCACGCCAGGTCGCTGCTCAGGCTGACGCGCAGCATCTGCGCGATACGACCGCCCTGCATTTGCTGGAAGGTGCCATGGTGCGCGGTGAAGTGGAACACCTTGCCGTTTTCGCGCAACAGGCGCAGCACGATTTTCAGCCCGTTGTACAAGGGCAGGAGCGGCGCCAGCCACGCCCGCAGCAGTTCACGCCGCGAGCCGGCATCCTGTTCCTGCCAGTAATGATAGGAAGGCAGGTCGAATTCGCACGTGCCGCCCGGCATGACAGCGCGCTGCTTGATGCCCATCAGCCATTCGTTCTCGCGCAGGTGCTGGCCGATCTTTCCGGTCATGGCGAGTATGTCTGTGGAGGCACCGTCAATCTCCGCGAGAATGGCATCCAGCGCGTCTTCGGAGATTGCGGGATTGTTGTGCAGCGTGGCAAGGGCACGTTTCTGGCGCTCCAGTTCCTGCAGCAGCTCGGATTTCAAGTCGGCGCGGCAGGCTACCTCGAGAATTTCAAACAGGGTGAGCAATGCGGCATGGTGATCCATGCCATACGAGTATTCGATGAAGTGCGCCGCGCGTGTGAACAAGTCCTCGAGGCGCAGCAGAGTGCGCACTTTTTCATTGAGAGGAAACTCGTAGTCGATCACGATTGCATTGGCGGATAAATTTTATTTGCAAAGGGTGGATGGAATTGCAGTACTGTTTTATAACCACCGGCTTTTATAATGTCCATTATCTGCACAGTAATATAAAACCTGCCAAAAAACGCAATTTCCGTCTCTCAGGTTTCAAAAAACCCAATTTGCAGTCTACCTATTCCATTGCTGGCTATCAGATGGATTAAGGGCATAAACAGGCCTTAATTCGATGCATTTCCTTTGGGGCTGTCAATCGCCGCTTTGCGCGTCAGAGTAGCGTTCATGTAAAGCGGCGACCTGCCCGGCCAGGCTGTCCAGGCCGGCATCGTTGCGTATGACGTCGTCGGCCAGACGCAGCCGGTCGGCGCGCGGGGATTGGCGGGAGATGATGACGCGTACTTCTTCTTCCGTCATGCGGCTGCGCCCGATGACGCGCGCAACCTGGGTGTTTTCATCGCAATCCACCACCAGCACGCGCTGCACCAGCTGCCGGAAGGTACGGCTTTCTGGCAGCAGCGGCACGACGACGATGGTGTAGGGTTTTGCCTGTAATTGCCGCAGCTGCGCCTTGGCCTGTTCGAAGATCATGGGGTGCAGGATCAGCTCGAGCCTTTGCTTGGCGGCAGCATCCGAAAAAATCAGCCCGCGCATTTTTGCGCGATCCAGTGCGCCGTCATCCGTGAGGCAGTCGTTGCCGAAGGCGGCACGGATCGCCGCAATGGCCGCGCCGCCGGTTTGCGTCAGGCTGTGGGCGATGGCGTCCGTATCGATGATGCCTGCGCCATGTTCCGCAAACAGCGCGGCAACGGTACTTTTGCCGCTGCCGATCCCGCCCGTGAGTCCGATAGTCAGCCGCCTGTCCTGATAACCAGCGACTTGGCTGTCGTCTTTTGGCAGCCTAGTCGAATGGCTATAACCAATGACTTGCCCAGCGTCTTTTGCTGGGTTAGTCAGATGGCTAGTTGTTTCACCAGTTGTTTCATCAGCCATGCCTGTCCTGAGCTTGGTCGAAGGATCGAAGGGGCTCATGGAGCCGAGAGCAATTGCAGATAATTCTGTGTCAGAGTCTGCCCCCAGAACAGGGCGATCAGTCCGCCGCCCGCCAGATACGGGCCGAAGGGAATGGGGACGTTGCGGCCATGCCTGGCCGCCACCATCAGGACGATGCCAACCGCTGCACCGACCAGCGAGGATAACAAAATAATGAGCGGCAGCATTTGCCAGCCTAGCCAGGCGCCCAGTGCCGCGAGTAGCTTGAAATCGCCGTAGCCCATGCCTTCCTTGCCGGTGGCGAGCTTGAATGCCCAGTACACGCACCATAGCGTGAGATAGCCGAATACCGCGCCCAGCACTGCGCTAGCCAAATCGGTAAAGATGCCGGACAGGTTGAACAGCAAGCCAGCCCAGAGCAGCGGCAGGGTGATGTCGTCCGGCAACAGTTGAGTGTCGAAGTCGATCGCCGTCAGCGCCAGCAATGCCCAGATGAGCAGCAGTGCGCCGGCTGCCGGCCAACCGAAACCGAAGTGCCAGGCCGCAAATCCGCACAATATGCCGCTGATCGCCTCAATGACCGGATAGCGCGGCGAGATGGCCGCACCGCAACCCTTGCACTTGCCGCGCAACAGCAGGTAGCTGACGACAGGAATGTTCTCCCATGCGCGGATGGCATGATTGCAATGCGGACAGGCGGAACGCGGGGTGATGAGATTGTAGGTGGGGGCGGCGACCGGTTCTTCGCCGCGCAGTTCGGCGCATTGTTGCTGCCAGCCCAGCTCCAGCATTTTCGGCAAGCGGTGGATGACCACATTCAGAAAACTACCGACCATCAGGCCGAGAAACAGGCACACGCCGATGAAGGCGGACGGAGCCGCTTGCAGGGTTTCCAGAAAACTCATTGGCTTGAGTGGGAAGTGGGAAGTAGGAAGCAGGAAGTGGGAGGAGCGCAGTGAGAGGTCGTGAAGTTGATTCTGGCTTCCCCACTCCCCACTTCCCACTCCCTGCTATCTGTTCTCATCAAACCACTTGACCCATCTTGAAGATCGGCAGGTACATTGCAATCACCATGCCGCCGATCAGCGTGCCGAGCACCACCATGATGATCGGTTCCATCAGGCTGGACAGCGCCTCCACCGCATCGTCCACTTCGCCTTCGTAGAAATCGGCCACCTTGCTCAGCATGGCATCCAGCGAGCCGGCTTCTTCGCCGATCGCCACCATTTGCAGCACCATGCTCGGGAACACTTCGGTATTCTGCATGGCCACGGTCAGGTTGTTGCCGGTGGTGACCTCGCGCTGGATATATTTCGTGGCATCGTAGTACACCGCATTGCCCGCCGCGCCCGCCACCGAATCGAAAGCTTCGACCAGGGGCACACCGGCGGCGAACATGGTGGCAAGCGTGCGTGCCCAGCGCGCGATGCTGGCCTTGCGGATCAGCTCGCCGAAAATGGGCAGCTTCAGCATCAGTCTATCCATGACAGCCTGCATCTTTTTGCTGCGCTTCCAGAAATAGAAAAAGGTGTAAAAACCGCCGCCGATCCCGCCGAAAATCAGCCACCAGTAAGTCACAAAGATTTCGGAGATGGCCATCACCATCAGGGTCGGCGCGGGCAAATCAGCACCAAAACTCGAGAACAATTCCTTGAACGCGGGAATCACGAAAATCATGATCACGGCGGTGATGATGAAGGCCACCACGATGATGGAAACCGGGTAGAACAGCGCGGACTTGATCTTGCTTTTGATGGCCTGGATCTTTTCCTTGTAGGTCGCCAGCCGGTCCAGCAGGCTGTCCAGGATACCTGCCGCCTCGCCGGCACCGATCAGGTTGCAATACAGTTCGTCGAAATACAGCGGGTATTTCTTGAAAGCCTGCTGCAGGCTGCTGCCGGTTTCCACGTCGGTCTTGATATCAAACAACAGTTTTGCCACGGATGGGTTGCTGTGACCCTTGCCGACGATGTCGAATGCCTGCAACAGGGGTACGCCCGATTTCATCATGGTGGCAAGCTGGCGCGTGAACAGCGAGATGTCTTTTTCAGTGACTTTCTGGGTGCTGGCGCGCAGCCGTTTCACCTTTGAGACGTTGATGCCCTGGCGGCGCAAATGGGCGGATACGGAGGCCTCGCCGGGGGCGCGCATCTCTCCTTTGACCCGCTTGCCGGTCTTGTCCTTGCCTTCCCAGAGATAGGAATATTCTTTTGCCTTCGCGGCTTTTGGTGCAACAGCCATAGCGTCTCCCTTGGGTCACTATCTAATGTCGATGGGCATGATGCCGAGCTTTATGCCTCTTGTAAAGCTGAAGTGGAGAGTAGGGAGCGGGAAGTAGGGAGTGGAAAAATCCGTCCCACTTCCCACTGACTACTCACCACTTCCTGTTTCCTACTGCTTGCTCGCCTGTGGCGGAAAAATACGCGCCACCTTCACGATGCGGTCATGGGTCTGGATGATCTCTATCGGATAGCCCGCGATTTTCAGGCTGGTGCCTGCCTCGGGTATGTCCTCGAGATGCTCGAGTATCAGACCGTTCAGCGTTTTCGCGCTGTCCAGCGGCAGATGCAATCCCAGTTTGCGATTCAACTCGCGCAAACTGCTGCCGCCTTCCAGCAGGATGCTGCCATCCTCGTGGCGCAAAAACTTGCCGGTTTGCGCCGGGGATTGGGTGGTGAATTCGCCGACGATTTCCTCAAGGATATTTTCCAGTGTCACCAGGCCGAGCAACTCGCCGTACTCATCCACCACCAGACCCAGCCGCGCGTGGCGCTCCTGGAATTGTTGCAATTGCTTGAGCAGCGGCGTGTCAGAGGGGATGAAGTAGGGTTCGTTGAGTATTTCACGCAGTTGAGCCACATCCAGTGTCGCTTCCAGCAACAGGACCGGTACGCGCCTGATGTGCAGGATACCGATGATGTTGCTGGGCGTGTCGGCATAAACCGGCAACAGCGTATGGTGGCAGGTGATGATCTGCTGGCGCAATTCGTCTGCACCGGCATTGATGTCCAGCGCCTCGATCTGGTTGCGCGGAATCATCACGTCATTCACGGTGATACGCTCCAGATCGACCAGGTTCAGCAGCATCTTCTGGTGTTTGCGCGGCAGGAAATGCTCCGCATCCAGTACCAGTCCGCGCAATTCTTCCAGCGTCATTTTTGGCTGGCTCCGGTCGGTCTGCACCTTGATGCCGAATACCCCCAGCAGTCCTTTGACAATGGCGGTCGCAACCGAAACCACCGGATGGAACAGGGTGATGAGCGGTGCGAGCAGATAGCTGGAAGATAAGGCGATGCGTTCCGGATGGCTGGCGGCCAGGATCTTCGGCATGATCTCGCTGAACACCAGCAGCACGAAGGTAATGGCCAGCGTTCCCAGCAGCAGGGTCAACTCGCCGGCACCGAACAGCCGCATGATGACCACATTGGTCACTGCGGCGGCGGCCACATTCAACAAAGTATTGCCGAACAGGATCGAACCGAGCAGCTTGTCCACCTTGGCGAGCAACCGGGAGGTCAGTTTTGCGCTCTTGTTTCCCTTGCGCACCAGGTTGTTCAGGCGATAGCGGTTGATCGCCATCATCGAGGTTTCAGCGGCAGAAAACCATGCGCCGAAGATTATCAGCAACAACAACACGCCAAGTAGCGCGCCTAAAGAGATGTCGTCCAAAGTGAGGTTTCAGTAATGTTAGACGGCGAGAATAGTGGGCGAGAGGCGTACGGGTGTCAAGCGGTGTGCCGGGTGCTGTAACGCATCAACAGCGCGCCGGCGATCACCATCGGCAGGCTGAGCCATTGGCCCATGCTCATGCCGAATGACAGCAGGCCGAGAAAATCATCCGGTTCGCGTGTGAATTCGACGAGGAAACGGAAACTGCCATAACCGATCAGAAATACTCCGGATACCGCACCGACGGGACGCGGCTGGCGCGCATACAGCCAGAGGAGGACGAACAGCAACAACCCTTCCAGCGCGAATTCGTAAAGCTGCGACGGGTGGCGCGGCAGGTTGTCCGCTTGCGGGAAAACCATTGCCCACGGCACATCGGTCGGCCTCCCCCACAATTCGCCGTTGATGAAGTTGCCGAGGCGCCCGAAGGCCAGCCCGGGCGGCACCAGCGGAGCGATGAAGTCGGTCAGTTGCAGCCAGCGCAACTTCCGTTTGTGGGCTAGCCACGCTATCGCCGCAAGCACGCCGAGAAAGCCGCCGTGGAACGACATGCCGCCTTGCCATACCGCGAAAATCTCCAGCGGATGAGAGAAATAATAGGAAACTTTGTAAAATAGTACATAACCCAGCCGCCCGCCGAGAATCACGCCGAGCACGCCGTAGAACAACAGATCGTCGAGCAGTCTGGCGTCGATCTGCGGATGGTTCAGCGTGGCGATGCGCTTGCGCCCCAGCCACAGGAAGGTCATGAACCCGGAAAGGTACATCAGCCCGTACCAGTGGATGGCAAGCGGGCCGAGCTGCACGGCGACGGGGTCGAATTGTGGATGAACGAGCATGGATGAATCGGGTAAAATGAATTGCTCAATTATCCTATAAAAAGCAGTTCAGCCACGGATTAACACGGATGTACACGGATTATCAATGAGTTGCCTTTCTCATCCGGTACATCTTTCTGATGAAAGGCGGATTTCCGGCAACACAGGGTTTTATCTGTGGCAATCCGTGTCTATCCGTGGCTAATGGTTGTTTTATGGGTGTTGCACGCTTCAACTTTCAAAGAGAGACATTATGCCCGCTTACCGCTCCCGTACTTCCACGCATGGCCGCAACATGGCCGGCGCACGCGCCCTGTGGCGCGCCACCGGCATGACCGAAGGCGACTTCGGCAAGCCAATCATCGCCATCGCCAACTCGTTCACCCAGTTCGTGCCCGGCCACGTGCACCTCAAGGACATGGGTCAACTGGTGGCGCGCGAGATCGAAAAGGCGGGAGGCATCGCCAAGGAGTTCAACACCATCGCGGTGGACGATGGCATTGCGATGGGGCATGCCGGCATGCTGTATTCGCTGCCCAGCCGCGAATTGATCGCCGACAGCGTGGAATACATGGCCAATGCGCATTGCGCCGATGCGCTGGTGTGCATCTCCAATTGCGACAAGATCACGCCGGGCATGCTGATGGCGGCGATGCGCCTGAATATCCCGGTGGTGTTCGTTTCCGGCGGGCCGATGGAGGCTGGCAAGGTCAGTTGGCAAGGAAAGACCAAGGGGCTGGATCTGGTGGATGCGATGGTCGCGGCGGCGGACGACAAAGTCAGCGCGGCAGAATGCGAGGCCATCGAGCGCTCTGCCTGCCCGACCTGCGGCTCCTGCTCCGGCATGTTCACCGCCAATTCGATGAACTGCCTGGCCGAGGCTATGGGGCTGGCGCTGCCCGGCAACGGTTCGCTGGTGGCGACCCATGCCGAGCGCAAGCAATTGTTCCTGCGCGCCGGGCGCACCATCGTTGAGTTGTGCAAACGCTATTACGAGCAGGACGATGCCGGAGTGCTGCCGCGCTCCATCGCCACCTTCGAGGCGTTCGAGAACGCCATGACGCTGGATATTTCGATGGGCGGCTCGACCAATACCGTGCTGCATCTGCTGGCGATCGCACGGGAGGCGGAAGTGAACTTCACCATGCGGGACATGGACCGACTGTCGCGCCACGTGCCGACCCTGTGCAAGGTCGCACCCTCATCCGAATACCATATGGAAGACGTGCATCGCGCCGGCGGCATCCCGGCGATCCTCGGCGAACTGGACCGCGCCGGGCTGTTGCACGCCGACGCCAAAACGATACACAGCCCGACCCTGCGCGATGCGCTCAAGCAATGGGACGTCGTGCAGACTGATGACGAAACAGTGAAGAAATTCTTCCGTGCGGCGCCCGGCGGGGTCGTCACCACCCTCGCCTTTTCGCAATCCATGCACTATCCGGAACTGGATACCGACCGCAGCAACGGCTGCATCCACGACATGGCACATGCCTATTCTCAGGACGGCGGGTTGGCGGTGTTGCACGGCAACATCGCCGTGGATGGCTGCATCGTGAAAACCGCCGGAGTGGACGAAAGCATCCTGAAATTCACCGGGCGGGCGCGCGTGTTCGAAAGCCAGGACGACGCGGTGGCGGCGATCCTTGCCGAGCGGGTCGTGGCCGGCGATGTGGTGGTGATCCGCTACGAAGGGCCAAAGGGCGGACCGGGGATGCAGGAAATGCTCTATCCCACCAGCTACCTGAAATCGAAAGATCTGGGCAATGTGTGCGCGCTGCTTACCGACGGGCGTTTTTCCGGCGGTACCTCCGGCTTGAGCATCGGCCATGTCTCGCCGGAAGCCGCTCAGGGCGGCGCGATCGGCCTGGTGGAAGAGGGCGACACTATTGAAATCGACATTCCGCAACGCAGTATCATGCTGGTGATTCCCGATGCGGAAATGCAGCGCCGCCGCGCCGCGATGGAGGCAAAGGGCGGCAGGGCATGGCGTCCAGCCAGCCGCGAACGCCACGTATCCGCTGCGCTGCGCGCCTACGCCGCGATGGTGACTTCCGCCGACAAGGGCGCGGTGCGCGACGTATCGCAAATAGAATAGCCCTCGAAATACTGTCCACGAAATACACGAAAATCACGAAAATAATGCAAATGCCGTCAAAGTAGCGATGGCCCGGATAAGCTTCGTGTCTTTCGTGTATTTCGTGGACAAATTGTTTTTATGCGCCACGGACAAAATCGGATAGATTGATATTGGAATTAAAAATGGCTACTGCGCAGCAATTGAACACGCAATTCGGCATCGACGGGCAACTCGGCTTCCGCGAACATGACAGCGGGCTGGTTATTGCGGAAATCAGCAACCCGCAGGCGACCGCATCGCTGTGCTTGCAGGGCGCACACCTGATGACCTGGCAACCCAGGAACCAATCCGTGCCGGTGGTGTGGCTGTCGCGCGACGCGAAACTGGCGGCGGGCAAGTCGATACGCGGCGGCGTGCCGGTATGCTGGCCGTGGTTCGGTGCGCACGCCTCCGAGCCCGGTTTCCCCGCGCATGGCTATGCACGCACCGTACCGTGGCAAGTGGTTGAATCCGGCGTTGAGCCGAACGGCGCGACGCACCTGACACTGCGCCTGGTGGAAAGCGAAAAACTCCGGGCACAGTGGCCGTTTTCCTGCACGCTCGATCTGACCGTGATCGTCGGCGAGGCGCTGCGCATGGAGTTGTCCACCGAAAACACCGGAGAAGCCGGTTTCGTGATCAGCGAAGCCCTGCATGCCTATTTTCAGATCGGCGACATCGGCGCAGCGCGCGTCAGCGGTCTGGCAGGCTGCGATTACTGGGACAAGGTGGGCGGTTCGACGCTCAAAAGGCAGGATGGTGCAATTCAATTTGCGGGCGAGACCGACCGCGTATACATCAACACCGCCGCAGGGTGCGTGATCGAAGATGACAGGCTGAAGCGGCGCATCCACGTCGCCAAGTCCGGCAGCCTTTCCACCGTGGTATGGACACCGTGGACCGCAAAGGCTGACAGGATGGGCGACATGGGGCAGCCGGATGGCTGGCGCGAGATGCTGTGCGTGGAATCGGCCAATGCAATTGACAATATAGTGCATGTCGCGGCAGGAACCAGGCATACCCTGATCGTCGAATACCGTGCCGAATCGTTGTAGTTTTTGTAACTACTCAGGTCGAAAAACAAGGTGTCTCGCGCAAAGCCGCAAAGACCGCAAAGAACTGCAAAACAGAAGTCTGGTATTTTTAATTCTTTCTTGGCGCCTTTGCGCGAAAACTGGGTTTGATCTGGTTTTTGTCCAGTACAAAACAGATCCGAGTAGTTACTATTGGGGGTTCCATAAATCATTACACCCGTTCGCCCTGAAGTATCGAAGGGCAGAACGGCTCACAGCTTGGGGTTTCGATACCTCAGCCCGAACGGGGGGTGTGTCACGTATTATGAAAACATCAATAATTTTTTAAATCAGGAAACCTGAATAAGGAGAATCATGAGTACACGAAATATCTTGCTGGCATCATTGTTGGCGGCATTGTATGGCTGCCAGCCCGAAGTACCTGCGCAACAGCCTGCCTCACCCGCTGCCATGCAGCCGCCTGTTACGCAGGCTCTACCAGGGCAGGCTGCCCAGCCCGTCGCGAGTGGAGCGGCTGCATCCGCCCCGGTTCAACAGGCAGTGCACGTGACTGCCGAAAAACCGGCACAGATAGCTCCAGCGCCAGCAGCTGCCGCACCGCCTGCAAAAACCGAACCGGCAGCAGTTGTGGCCAAACCGGAGACAAAGGCCGAGCCGGCAGTATCCGAAGCGGATGCTTTGCAATTGGCAAAGAAAAGCAACTGCCTTGCCTGCCATGCAATCGACAAGAAGGTGGTCGGGCCGGCGTGGAAGGATGTGGCTGCCAAATATCGCGGTGACGCCGGGGCTGAAGCCAGGATAATGGACAAGATCGCCAAGGGCGGCAGCGGCGTGTGGGGTGTCATGATAATGCCGCCCAGCCCGCAGGTCAGCGAGGCGGATCGCAAGACCCTGGCGAGATTTGTGCTGTCTTTGAAATAAGCTGTCAACGCCGCGAAGCTGGTTTGCGTTAATGCCTTGCCGCCTGAAGGGTTTTGGTTGGCAAAGCGGGTGGAGTTGTTTAGAATCGGCTGCGAAGGTGAGGCCTTCGCATTACTCAGGGTGTTTTAATCACGAAACGGAGAGAACATGAAATCTATTATTGTAAGCATGGTTGCAGCAGCAGGTCTGATGGTCGCAGGCAGCGCGATGGCGGTCGATATGCCCGACGTTGCCAAAAAGGGTACTTGCACAGCTTGTCACGCAATTGACAAAAAAGTGGTGGGTCCTGCATGGATGGACGTTTCCAAGAAGTACAAGGGTGATGCAGGTGCTGCCGCCCATCTGGACGGCGTGATCTCCAAGGGCGGTAAGGGCGTATGGGGTTCGAGCCCGATGCCGGCCATGACCAAGGTTAGCGATGCAGACCGGAAGGCGCTGATAGACTTTATTCTGGGCCTGGCAAAATAAGTTCTGGAATGATTCACGAAAAAGCCGGCTTGCGCCGGCTTTTTTTATTATCGGATAATATCGCTGACGGCATGTGATGGGGCAAAAAAAATGACCCAGAATTCGAATACTCCGGATGGAGTATCATCGCGCAAGCGAACCGTCAACGCCATGGATAGAGTTAATCATGCTTTGCGGTTTGGAAGATTAGATGGGCCAGCGGCTTGGTCGGACGGTCATGCGGGGGCGGCGGGATTGTTTATGCTGTTTCCGGTGGCGAGAGTAGGGCGCGTCCTGCTTTATTTGAATGCATCAACTGCACAAGGGAGAAAAGCATGAAATCTATTGTGATAAGCATGATCGCAGCAAGCCTGATGGTCGGGGGCAGCGCGATGGCGGCCGACATGCCTGACATTGCCAAGAAAAACAGCTGTAACGCCTGTCATGCAATCGACAAAAAAGTGGTGGGTCCTGCATGGATGGACGTTGCCAAAAAGTACAAGGGCGATGCCACCGCAAAGGCCAAACTGACCACCAAGATCATGAAGGGCGGGGGCGGCGTATGGGGAGCCATGCCCATGCCGGGTAACCCTAAGCTAAGTGAAGCAGATGCGGGCATGCTGGCGAACTTCGTTCTGGGTCTGGCGAAGTAAGCTTGCCCTGAACTGGCAAGGGAGCAGCCTTTAAAAAAGTCGGCGTGAGCCGGCTTTTTTGTTGCGTATTCTGATAGTCTTTGGTCTATTCCGGATTGTTTATTGGCCGGCGCAGTGCCAAGCAATCAGTCGGTCGCAGGTGCGGACTCATCCGCGCGAAAATGGGCGAATGAATCTGTCGTTACGCGCCGCGTTGTTGAGATTGGCTTGCCGGCCAGATGGAAAATCGGCCCGCATCTATTGATCCGGCACGAATTGAAATCGGTTGCCGTTCGTGCTGAGCTTGTCGAAGCACAAGAATCCATTCACATTTCGACAAGCTCAATGCGAACGGATTCTTGGATAAACAGTGCCGGATCAATAGATGGATAATCCGGGTTGCTGCAGCGTGCTGCTGCCCATTTCGCATTTGGAGTTTGAAGCCGTCGATGGAAAGCATCCTCTCACTGGTCCTTATCCTGCTTGCCACTGCCGTGATAGTGGTGGTGCTGTGCCGCATCCTGCATTTGCCGGTGATGCTGGGTTATCTGGCGGTCGGCATCCTGATCGGCCCGTATGCCCTCGCGTGGATACCCGATGCGGCGGGAACACGGCATCTGGCCGAGTTCGGCGTGGTGTTCCTGATGTTCAGCATCGGCCTGGAATTCAGCCTGACGCGCCTGACCGCGATGAAACGCACGGTGTTCGGTTTGGGCGGCGTGCAGGTGGTTGCGACCATGCTGCTGGTCATGGCGGCCGCTGCCGTGTTCGGGCTGGATTGGCGCGCCGGCCTGGCTTTGGGCGGCGTGCTGGCGATGTCTTCCACCGCGATTGTCAGCAAGATGCTGGTCGAGCGCGCCGAGCTGAATCTGCCCTACGGCCAGCAGATGATGGGCGTGCTGCTGTTTCAGGATCTTGCCGTGGTCCCGCTGCTGATCATCATTCCCGCGCTGGCCTCGAGTCCCCATGATCTTCCCATCACGCTGGCTTATGCGACACTCAAGGCGATAGCGGTGTTGCTGGTGCTGCTGGTGTTCGGGCAGCACGTCATGCGGCCATGGTTTCACGTCGTGGCACAGCAGAAGTCCTCGGAATTGTTCATGCTCAACGTGCTGCTCATCACGCTGGGGCTGGCTTATTTCACCGAGCTGGCGGGCTTGTCGCTGGCGTTGGGCGCGTTTGTCGCGGGCATGCTGATTTCCGAAACCGAATACCGCTATCAGGTGGAGGAGGACATCAAGCCGTTCCGCGATGTGCTGCTTGGCCTGTTCTTCGTCACCATCGGCATGAAGCTCGACTTGGGCAGCGTGGCGGCGGATCTCGGCTGGGTGCTGCTGGCATTGCTGGCGCTGATCCTGTTCAAGGCATTGATCGTGGCATCGCTGGCGCGCGCTTTCGAGGGGGATTGGGGCGTGGCGTTGCGCAGTGCGATCGGCTTGGCGCAGGCTGGCGAATTCGGCTTCGTGCTGCTGACGCTGGCGGATGGCGCGCATCTGCTCGACGCTGCAACCATGCAGATCACGCTGGCGGCGATGCTGCTTTCCATGCTGGCGGCACCCTTCCTGATCCAGCACGGCGAAGCGATCGCGCGGCGTTTCTCGGCCGCCGAATGGACCAGCCGCGCCATGCAGATGCACCAGATCGCCATTCAAAGCATGGGCAGCAGCGGGCACATCATCATTTGCGGCTATGGGCGCAGCGGGCATACGCTGGCAAGCTTCCTCGAAGAGGAGAACCTGCGTTTCATCGCGCTGGATCTCGATTCACGCCGCGTGCGCGAAGCCATTGCCGCCAGGAAGAGCGTGGTATATGGCGATGCCGCCAAACGCGAAGTATTGATGGCCGCCGGATTGATGCGCGCCAAGGCCTTGGTCGTCTCCTACAAGGACAAGCATTCCGCGCTGGCGATCCTGCGCCATGTCAAGGAACTGCGCCCGGATCTGCCGGTGGTGGTGCGCACCAACGACGATACGAACGTGGAAGTGTTGAAGGAAGCCGGTGCGGCGGAAGTAGTTGCCGAAGTGCTGGAGGGCAGCGTGATGCTCGCCTCGCAAGCCTTGCTGATGGCGGGTGTGCCGCTCAACCGCGTGATCCGCCGCGTCCAGGAAAGCCGCGCACGCCGCTATGCGGTGTTCAGCGGCTATTTGCGCACCGCCCAATATGAGGTCGGCGAGGCAACCGACCGTCTGCAGCAGCGCTTTCTGAGCGTGCTGCTCAAGGAAGACTCCAGTGCAGCGGGCAAACAATTGCGCGAAGTCGGTCTGGATACCCTGAACATCCAAGTGAACGCAGTGCGCCGCCGCGGCATGCGCGGCGCGCAACCGAGCGAGGAAATGCTGCTGCAGGCAGGCGATGTACTGGTGCTGCTGGGGCTGCCTGAAGCGTTGCAGCAGGCGGAGGAAAGGCTGCATAAAGGATGAACCCTCTCCCGGCCTATCGGCCACCCTCTCCCGCTAGCGGGAGATAACCAGCGACTTGCCCGCTTGCGGGCTTAGTCGAATGGCTAGTAGTTCCATCAGGGGCTGGGGGAGAGGGGGCGCATTTGAAAATGGGGTATTCATGAGTGGCAAACTCCACACCTTCGCCAAACAACTGTGCCGCAATATGATCGACGCAGAACGTGATCTTTGGCGGCACCTCAGAGCGCACCGCTTCCAGCATGCGTAAGGCGGTAGGATGACAAATACATGCGGCGCAATGCCCGTTGGTTATTGCGCCCTACGTGCTACGTGCTCTG
>JAGRPI010000022.1 GCA_019449635.1 Candidatus Ferrigenium bremense | reverse complement strand
TCACGCCTTCCTTGATGCGCTTGACCGCCAGCTCCTTGAATTCGGCGGTGTATTCCTGCTTCGGTATCTTCATCATCTTCCTTTCCATAAGTAACTCGATTTTACGTTACCCTTGGAAGACGATTTTTCGGGGGAAGGTCACTCCCCCTGGCAAGGGAGAGTTGGAGGGGGGGGTGGGTTTTGAGATACATACTGTTTCCTGCTCACGCCTTGCCTCGCGTATGCGGACTTGCCTGGCTCAGGGCGAACGGAGGATTTAATCAGCGCTTCATTGGGTTAAAATCAAAACAGCTTCCCCGCAACTATTTTCAAACACACTTTGATTCTCGTCTCTCACTCTCCCATGCGTATCGCACAGCTTCGCCAACGTCTGCGTGATCTCGGTGCCAAGCCGTGCCACGAAGATCGTCTGCTGCGCGGTTGGAGCCAGGTCGGTTCGTACGACAGGAAGCACAGTCCCGCAGAGACTTTCTTTCCGCTTGCGCTGCGCAACGAGCTGCCCGCCATCGAGGCGGAGTTGCATGGACTGGCGCGCCTGCGCAGCGAATATCCCGCCAACAGTCATGGGATGGATACCACCAATAATCATGGAAGCTATGACCGTTCCCCCACCCCAACCCTGCCCCGCCGTCCCTCACCTCAATCCTCTGATGCAACTACTAGCCATTCGACTAAGCCCGCAAGCGGGCAAGTCGCTGGTTATCCCGCGAGCGGGGAGAGCGAAGCGAGGGGGGCGGAGCCAGGCGAACGAGAAAGGCCATCTATAAATCTTGCGGGAGAGGGGGCAAACGTAGCGCTACGCGGATTTTCCGATAACGAGGGCGTTGCGCGACTGCTGGTCGAACTGCGTGACGGCCAGATGGTGGAGAGCGTGCTGCTGCCGCGTGGCGGTCTGTGCGTTTCGACGCAGGTGGGCTGCGCCGTGGGGTGTGTGTTCTGCATGAGCGGCCGCGCCGGTTTGCTGCGCCAGCTCGGCAGCGCCGAGATCGTCGCCCAGGTGGTGCTCGCGCGCAAACGCCGCGCGGTGAGCAAGGTGGTGTTCATGGGCATGGGCGAACCGGCCCACAATCTCGACAACGTGCTCGAAGCGATTCAGCTGCTTGGTACACAAGGCAACATTGGCCACAAGAATCTGGTGTTGTCTACGGTGGGCGATTTGCGGGTGTTTGAGCGGCTGATGGATCCGGATTTTTTATCAGGTTCAAACCCCCTCCAACTCCCCCTTGTCAGGGGGAGAGCAGAGTCGGCTCCTCCCCTGACAAGGGGAGGCTGGGAGGGGTTGGGGAGATGGGGCAATCGAGAAGTGGGTCAAGCAGGTATTTTGTCGCAAGACAAAGGCTCGCAAAAGCAATCTTCAACCCCTGCGGTCAAACCGGCGCTCGCCATTTCACTGCACACCACCGATGCGGCACTGCGCGCCAGGTTGCTGCCTCATGCACCACAGATTGCTATCGAAGAGCTGGTGGAGCGCGGCGAAGCGTATGCGCGCGCCACCGGCTATCCGGTGCAATATCAATGGACGTTGATCGAGGGCGTCAACGACAGCGACGCCGAGCTGGGGGGGATAGTCCGGCTCCTCTCCGGGAAATACGCCGTCATGAACTTCATCCCTTTCAACGAAGTCGACGGACTAGCCTATCGTCGCCCCTCAGCCGAGCGAACCTCGTTCATGGCGCACACCCTGCATAGTCATGGCATCCTCGTCCGGATACGCGATTCGGCAGGGCAGGAGATCGAAGGGGCGTGCGGGCAGTTACGCGCACGGGCAGTGAAAGCATAGAGCCATTTCCAAATATGATCATGCCCATTCCTTCCCCCTGCAAGGGGGAGGGTATGCCCTTCCAGGGCCGGAGTGATTCTGCATTCAAGAATGCACTGCACTGAAACGCGCACCTCAATTCAAATATCAGGTACCCTCGCCCTATGAAAAAAACCGTCCCGACCAAGGCTGAGATCGCCGTTTTGCAACCATTCGTCGGACTCACGCTGGAGCGCATCCATGTGCCGGCGACCAAGGGGGAGTTCGCGTCCGCCACGGACGAGATCAAGGCGGCGGGCCTCGTTGGATTCGATACCGAATCCAGGCCGACGTTCGTCACGGGCGATGTCAGCGAAGGGCCGCACGTGGTGCAGTTTGCGCTGCACGACAAGGCCTACCTGTTTCAACTGCATCGGGCGGACGGGCATCCGTACCTGGTCGAGTTGCTGCAATCGGAACAGATTCTCAAGGTGGGCTTCGACCTCAAGTCGGATAGCGGGCATATCTACGCGAAGCTGGGCGTGCATCTGGGCGGGGTGGTCGATCTCAATACGGTGTTCAGCATGGACGGCTACCACAAGCACATAGGCGTCCGGGCGGCGGTGGGGCTGGTCTTCAAGCAGCGCTTTGCCAAGTCGCGGCATGTGACCACCTCCAACTGGTCGCAGTCCCGGCTCACCCCGCAGCAATTGCTCTATGCGGCAAACGATGCCTACGCGGCGCTCAAGGTTCTGGAGGCCCTCGACTTGCCCCGTGAGGATTTGCCGGTCATGTAGCGATCAGTTTAATGAACGGTAATGAACGGGGACAGACCACGGTTTCCGGCGACCTGTTAAAATGCGCCACTTTTTGCATCTTTCCAGAATCATCCATGCCTGCAACAAATACCATGACCGCGACCGAGCGTCGCGCCAGCCTCGGCTTGGCGAGCATTTATGGCCTGCGCATGCTCGGGCTGTTCATCATCCTGCCGGTCTTCGCGCTGTATGCGGAACATCTGCCCGGCGGCGAGAGCCATCTGCTGATGGGCATCGCGCTTGGCGCTTACGGGTTGACCCAGGCGATCCTGCAGATCCCCGCCGGCTGGCTGTCCGACCGCTACGGGCGCAAGCCGGTGATCTACGTCAGCCTGTTGCTGTTCGCGCTGGGCAGCTTCATCGCCGCCTCGGCGGATAATATCCACTGGGTCATCGTCGGGCGCGTGGTGCAGGGCGCGGGCGCGCTGAATGCGGCTGTGATGGCGCTCACTGCCGACCTGACCCGCGAGGAAGTCCGCACCCGTGCGATGGCGCTGATCGGCATGACCATCGGCGCGACTTTTTCGCTGTCGCTGGTGCTGTCGCCGGTGCTCAACGGTGTGATGGGCGTGCCCGGCATCTTCGCCATGACCGGCGTGCTGGCCCTGCTGGCCCTGCTGGTGGTGCGCTTCGTGGTGCCCGATCCGGCGATCACGCGCTTCCACAGCGATACCGAGGCGAACAGCAAGCGCCTCGGCGAGGTGCTGCGCCACAAGGATCTGCTGCGCCTCGATTTCGGCATTTTCACGGTGCACGCGATCCTGATGTCGGTGTTCATGCAGGTGCCATCCCTGCTGCATGCCGACGGGCTGGAGGTGTCGCAGCATTGGAAGGTCTATCTGCCGGTGATGCTGGCGGCTTTTGTATTGATGCTGCCGTTTATCTTCGTCTCGGAAAAGAAGGGCAAGGTAAAACAGGTGTTCCTGCTGGCGATCGCGCTGGCGGCGGTTGCGCAAGCCATATTGCTGTTCGCGCCGCCCGGCCTGTGGAGCGTGACGGTCGCGCTGCTGGTGTTCTTCACCGCGTTCAACGTGCTGGAGGCCAAGCTGCCCACGCTGGTCAGCATCGTTGCGCCGCTGGCTGCCAGGGGAACGGCGATGGGCGTGTACAGCAGCGTGCAATTCCTCGGCGCATTCTTCGGCGCGACGATAGGCGGCGCGCTGATGCAGTTCGTCGGCGGCAATGCCGTGTTTGTGTTCGGCATCGTGTTGCTGTTATTGTGGCTGATCGTCGCAGCCGGGATGCAATCGCCGGCGGCGGTGCGCACCCGGATGTATCATTTGCCGGAAATGAATGACGCCGCCGCGGTAGAATTGCGCCGGCGCCTTGCGCAGCTTTCCGGGGTGCGCGAGGTGATGGTGGTCGCAGCAGAGCGCATGGCCTGCCTCAAGGTGGACAAGCATGGATTTGACGAAGCAGCGGTGGAACAACTCGTGATGAAAGGAGCATGACATGTCGGTGAACAAAGTGATTCTGATAGGCCGCCTGGGCAAGGACCCGGAAACCCGCTACATGACCAATGGCGAAGCGGTGACCAACGCCACGCTGGCGACTTCCGAAAACTGGAAGGACAAGAGCGGCGAGAAGCAGGAAAAGACCGAATGGCATAACCTGGTGTTCTACCGCCGCCTCGCCGAGATCGCCGGGGAATACCTGAAGAAGGGCTCGCAGATCTACGTCGAGGGCAAGCTGCAGACCCGCAAGTGGCAGACCAAGGAAGGGCAGGACCGCTACACCACCGAGATCATCGTCAACGAGATGACCATGCTCGGCGGAAAATCGTCCGGCAGCGGCAGCTTCGAGGTGGTGGAAAACGAGCGTAGCGAGTCGCGGCCAAGCAAGCCCGCCGCTTCATCCGGCAGCGCTCCCGCCAAGGCAGCACCGGCCGCCAAGGGCAGTTTCGATAATTTCGACGACGATATCCCGTTCTAGTTTTTACCTATTGATCTGGCGCGAATTAACCACCAATCCGTTCGCATTGAGCTTGTCGGAATGTGAATGGATTGATGGCATCCGGTATAACCGACAACAGCGTCATTCCCGCGAAGGCGGGAATCCGGTCGGTTAAATAATCCCTGCGCAGCAGGACAGAACCTAAGTCTTGTTCGCTTCGCGAAATCTTTGTCTCACTGGATTCCCGCCTTCGCGGGAATGACGAAGCTAATGGAAATCCGGGTTAGCTCGCTCCGGATCAAACCCGCTCCAGCACAGCCGCAAAAAATCCATCCGTGCCGTGCAGGTGGGGGCGCAATTCCAGATAATCGCCCATTTCCAGTGCGATCTTCTGCTGTTGCAGCACCTCGCCGGCGGGGCGCAGCACGAAGTCGGGGTGTGCGGCGAGGAAGGCCTGCACGATCTGCTGATTCTCCTCCGGCAGGATGCTGCAGGTCGCGTACACCAGGCGGCCTCCCTTCTTCGGCAGGCGGCTGGCGGAGGCGAGGATGGCGGCCTGTTTTTGCGTGAGTTCCTCGATGCTGCCGGGCGATTGGCGGAATTTCAGGTCCGGGTTGCGGCGCAGCGTGCCGAGACCGCTGCACGGCGCATCCACCAGCACGCGGTCGATCTTGCCGGCCAGGCGTTTCACCTTGAGGTCGTTTTCATGTGAAATCAGCATCGGCTGGATATTGCTCGCGCCGGAGCGTTTCAGGCGCGGCTTGAGGTTGGCGAGGCGTTTCTCCGAAACATCCATTGCATACAAGCGACCCTGCGAATTCATCAGCGCGGACAGCATCAATGTCTTGCCGCCCGCTCCGGCGCAGAAATCCACCACCATATCGTTGCGCTTCGGCGCGAGCAGGTAGCCAAGCAACTGGCTGCCTTCGTCCTGCACTTCGATCTTGCCTTCGGTGAACAGCGCGTCTTTATTCAGCGGGATCTTTTCCTTGAGGCGGATGCCGACGGACGACCAGGGCGTGGCGGCGGCTTCGATGTTTTTGTCGTGCAGCAGTTGCAACACCTCGTCGCGCTTGGCGAGCAGGGTGTTGACGCGGATATCCAGCGGCGCGCCCTGTTGCATCGACAGGCCGATGGCGAGGATGTCTTCATCCGAACAGGAAGCGCGCATCTTTTCCACCAGCCATTCGGGCAGTTCGGCCTGCACCGGCAATGGCAGGCTATCGGCTTTCACGCCTTTCACCGTGGCGAGCCATTCCTTCTCGTCGCGCTTCAAGACCGGTTCGATCTCGCGCAGGTTATAGCCGCCGAACCTGATCAGACAGGCGAGTGCCATGCGGCGCGGGGTAGCATTCTCGCCACAGGCGTGCTCCAGCAGCAGGCGATGGCGCAGCACGCCGAACACGGTCTCGGCGACCAGTTCGCGTTCGTTCGAGCCGATGCGCTCGTTCTTGAAGAAGTAGCGCAGCGTCGTGTCGGCGGGGTGCGCCAGCGGCAGGATGGCGCGCAGTGCCTGGATGACGAGGTCAAGGCGGTATTCGGTAATCAGCATGGAAATTTTGGCTTCTCAAATTCAGGCGCGCAGTTTAACAGGGTTGCCGGTGCAGTACTTCAGACACGGGTATTCTGCGACAGATTTGGGAAGATGGCAGCGGTGCGGCCAGAGCGAAATACATAGACTATTCGGCATATATGCCGTCACCCATTAGTGGGGTAGAATTCCAAGCGACCCGTTTGTATTGGCAGTAAGCTTCGGGCGGATATATCACAGGATGGCATGATGGAAAGATGGACGGATGATCTGAGTGTCGGAAACGCATCGATCGATGCCGATCACAAGAAATTGATCGTGATGGTCAACGGCGTGGAGGCCATGATCAAGGCGAGGGATGGTTTTGCCCTGGCACAAGCGTTTGAGCAGCTCGAACATTATCTGTGCGCCCATTTTGTCTATGAGGAAAAGGTTGCACAGGCGGTCAATTTACCTTTTGGCAAAAACAAGATGGAGCATGAACGTATGCTGAAAGAGTTTCAGCACATGAAAGATGAACTAATAACCAGGGATGGCATATGGTCGGATGGTGCGGCAGAACATTATTCCCATTTCCTGAGCGATTGGATAAGAGATCACGTCATCGACGAGGATATGCTGTTGAAGCCGGTGCTGCAAACCTATCCGTACGACTTCAAGCCCGACTGAAAGGCCGCTTCATGCCGGTTCGGGAATGATCTCTTTCAGTACCTGGAAAATTTCGCGGTAATTCTTGGGAGGGCGGCATGGACACGGTGGGGCGCAGCCCTTCGGTGCGGGGAGTGGCGCCAAGCCTCCAGTCTATGCGATCCGCTTCACGCCGGTTCGGGAATGATCTCTTTCAGTACCTGGAAAATTTCGCGGTAATTCTTGGGAGGCTTCCCGGCCACCTGTTCTTTTTGCGCGTTGCGGATCAGCGCGCGCAGGCGCTGTACATCGGTTTCCGGATGGTCGGCGAGCAGTTCAGTCAGCGCGGTATCGCTTTCCAGTAAACGGTCGCGCCAGCGTTCCAGTTGGTGCATGTAGGCGGTGTGCTGTTGCGAGTAGCCTTTCCATGCGTTGAGTTTGGCGACGATCGGTGCGGGGTCGACATCGCGCATCAGCTTGCCGATATATTGCAGTTGGCGGCGTTGCGCGCCGAACTTGTTGATGCGATGCATCTCACGGACCGCATCGCGCAGATTTTCCGGGATGTCGAGTTGCGCGAGCTGATCCTTGCTGAGATCGGTCAGTTCTTCGCCGAGGTCGCGCAATTCGTGCATCTGCTTTTTGATCTGGGTCTTGCTGGGCGGCAATTCTTCCTCGCCTTCGGCAGGAACAGGCTTGTTGCGCAGCCAGCGACCCCGTGTGGTAACGTCATTTGCGTTGTGAGCCTGGGGCTGGATGATTTCCACCTCGCCATCGTCATGCTCGTCTTCGTCATCTCCCAGATGAATATGTAGCGGCTGGTTTGCGTCGCGGTCGTTTTTGTTCGGATTCATGGCGGTGTGTGTGGCTTATCGATGCTGCTATGATACCGCCTTTCGTCATGGTTACGTTTTCGTTATGAGCACACTCGTGTCATCCGCCCCCGGCTCCCTCGACCATAGCCGGGGCAGATTTTCCAACTCCGCCGACGGTTTGCGCGACATCGCGCAGGACATGCTGGCATATGCCAGGCAACGCGGCGCATCGGCGGCGTGCGCCGACGTTTCAGAAGGGTTCGGTCAGGCAGTCACCGTGCGCCACGGCGAGGTGGAAACCATCGAATACAACCGCGATAAAGGCCTGTCTATCACCGTCTATATCGGCCAGCAGCGCGGCAATGCCAGTACCTCGGATTTTTCGCCGCAGGCGGTGCGCGATACGGTGGATGCCGCGTTGTCGATCGCGCGCTATACCGCACAAGACGATTGCTCGGGCTTGCCCGATGCCGACATGCTGGCGCGCGACTGCCCCGATCTGGATCTGTATCACCCTTGGGATTTGCCGGTGGACGATGCGATCGAGCTGGCGAGGCGCTGCGAGCAGGCCGCGCTGGATGCGGATAAGCGCATCGGCAATTCGGAAGGCGCGACGGTGAACGTGCATGAGGCGCAGTTCGTGCATGCCAACAGCCTCGGCTTCATCGGCGGCTATCCTACTTCGCGCCACAGCCTGAGTTGCGCGGTGATTGCCGGCAAGGACGATGCAATGGAGCGCGACTACTGGTACAGCGTGGCGCGCGATGCCGGCGATCTGCTGGATGCGCAGCAGGTCGGGCGGATCGCGGCGCAACGCACGGTGCGCCGTCTGAACGCGCGCCAGCTCGAAACCATGCAGGTGCCGGTGCTGTTCGAGGCGCCGGTCGCATCGAGTCTGTTGGGCCATTTCACCGGTGCGGTGAGCGGCGGCAGCCTGTACCGCAAATCCTCGTTCCTGCTCGACCAGCTGGACAAGCCGGTGTTTGCGCCGCACATCAACATCGAGGACATCCCGGACATCCGCAAGGGGCTGGCCTCCAGCCCGTTCGATGACGAGGGCGTGCGGGTGCAGCGCCGCGCCATGGTCGAAGACGGCCTGCTGCGCGGCTATTTCCTCGGCAGCTATTCGGCGCGCAAGCTCGGCATGCGCACCACCGGCAATGCGGGCGGCAATCACAACCTGATCCTGAAAGCGTCCGGCGGGCGGCCTGGCGAACAAGAGGGGGGAGGGCTGGATTTCGCCGGCCTGCTGAGGCAGATGGGGCGCGGCCTGCTGGTCACGGAACTGCTGGGCAGCGGCGTCAACGCTGTGACTGGCGATTACTCGCGCGGCGCGGCGGGCTTCTGGGTGGAGCATGGCGAGATCCAGTATCCGGTGCAGGAGATCACCATCGCCGGAAACCTGAAGGACATGTACCGCAACATCGTTGCCGCCGGCAGCGACATCCTGGTGCAAGGCTCGCGCCAGTGCGGGTCGATCCTGGTGGAAGGCATGACCGTCGCGGGACGGTAGGGGCAGCGTCCCTGATGGGCTGCCGTGCGAAAGGAGGCGCAAGACCAGCCTTGCCCCTGTAGAGTATCCGCGCAACATGGTAAAATCCGCGCCTTTCCCGCTTTCATTATTTCAGGAATAAACACCATGTTCTCCAGAAAAAACACCATCGCCACTGTCGACCCGGAACTGTGGGCCGCGATCCAGAACGAAAACCGCCGCCAGGAAGATCATATCGAGTTGATCGCCTCGGAAAACTACACCAGCCCGGCGGTGATGGAGGCGCAGGGCAGCCAGCTGACCAACAAGTATGCCGAGGGTTATCCGGGCATGCGCTATTACGGTGGCTGCGAATATGTGGACGTGGCCGAGCAGCTGGCGATCGACCGCGTAAAGGCGCTGTTCGGCGCGGAATACGCCAACGTGCAGCCGAATTCCGGCTCGCAGGCGAACCAGGGGGTGTACATGTCGGTGCTGAAGCCCGGCGACACGATTCTCGGCCTGTCGCTGGCGCATGGCGGGCATTTGACGCACGGCGCATCGGTCAACGCCAGCGGCAAGCTGTATAACGCCATCCAGTACGGCCTGGATAAGAACGAGGAAATCGATTACGACCAGGTGCAGGCATTGGCGACGGCGCACAAGCCGAAGATGATCGTGGCGGGCGCGTCGGCCTACGCGCTGGTGATCGACTGGAAACGCTTCCGCGCGATCGCCGACAGCGTCGGCGCATATCTGTTCGTGGATATGGCGCATTACGCCGGGCTGATCGCGGCGGGCGTGTACCCCAGCCCGGTCGGCATCGCGGATTTCGTCACCACTACCACCCACAAGACCCTGCGCGGCCCGCGCGGCGGCGTTATCCTCGCCAAGGCGGAATATGAAAAGGTGCTGAATTCGGCGATTTTCCCCGGCATCCAGGGCGGCCCGCTGATGCACGTGATCGCCGCCAAGGCGGTGGCGTTCAAGGAAGCGGCCGGCAAGGAATTCAAGGCTTACCAGAAACAGGTGGTGGACAATGCGCGCGTGATGGCGATGGTGTTGCATGATCGCGGCCTGCGCATCGTGTCCGGGCGCACCGACTGCCATCTGTTCCTGGTGGACTTGCAGGCCAAGAACATCACCGGCAAGGATGCCGAAGCCGCGCTGGGGCGCGCGCACATCACGGTGAACAAGAACGCCATCCCCAACGATCCGCAAAAGCCGTTCATTACCAGCGGCATCCGCATCGGCAGCCCGGCGATCACCACGCGCGGCTTCAAGGAGCTGGAAGCGGAGAAACTGGCGCACCTGATCGCCGATGTGCTGGACGCGCCGGAAGACGACGCGGTGATCGCGCGCGTGGCGGGCGAGGTCAAACAGTTATGCGAAAAATTCCCGGTGTACGGAGCTTGAGTTGTTAGACGTAAGTCGTAAGTCGTTAGTTGGGTTTGTCGCCGCAAAGCGGCGGGCTTTAACTTTCGACTTTCGACTTTCGACTTCCGGCTGCCTTTCATGAAGTGCCCATTCTGCAAAGGCGAAAACACCCAGGTGGTGGATACCCGCGAAAGCGAGGAGGGCGACAGCATCCGCCGCCGCCGCCGCTGCCAGTCGTGCGACAAGCGCTTCACCACTTACGAGACGGTGGAGCTGCGCATGCCGCAGGTGGTCAAGCAGAACGGCATGCGCAGCGAATTCGATGCAGAAAAACTGCGCACCAGTTTCAGCCGCGCGCTGCACAAACGCCCGGTGCCGACCGAACTGGTGGATGCGGCGATCGATAACGTGACCCAGAAAGTATTCGCCCTGGGCGAGCGCGAAGTCGGTTCGCGCCAGATCGGCGAGATGGTGATGAAGGAATTGCTGAAGCTCGACAAGGTGGCCTATATCCGCTTCGCTTCGGTGTACAAGAGTTTCCAGGATGTCGGCGACTTCGCCGAAGCGGTCGAGGCGGTGCGCAAGACTCCAGTGCGCCGCAAACCAAGAACAAATTAGCCACGGATTGACACGGATGATCACGGATAACCAATTTTCCGAATGGCGATTGCAGTGTATTCCGGATGGAAATGGGAAAGCCCAGGTCAGTATGGGTTTCTTCCGTGTCTATCCGTGTTTATCCGTGGCTGATTACGAATTTCGGAATTAACGTGTTTGCGCCGAGCGACAGTCAATGGATGGCGCAGGCGCTGCGGCTGGCGGAGCGCGGCCTTTATTCCACCAGCCCGAATCCGCGCGTCGGCTGCGTGCTGGTGCGGGATGGGAAAAGCGTCGGCAGCGGCTGGCACCAGCGCGCCGGCGAGCCGCATGCCGAAGTGTATGCGCTGCGCGAAGCGGGCGGCGCGGCGCGCGGGGCGACGGCTTATGTCACGCTGGAGCCATGCAGCCATCATGGCCGTACACCGCCCTGCGCCGAGGCATTGATCGAAGCGGGCATGGCGCGCGTGGTGGTCGCGGTGCAAGACCCGAACCCCGAGGTCGCTGGCGCGGGCATTGCGCGGTTGCGTGCCGCCGGCATCGCGGTGGAAAGCGGGCTGATGGAAGCGGAAGCGCGCGAATTGAATGTCGGGTTCTTTGCGCGCATGACGCGCGGCACGCCGTGGTTGCGCAGCAAGATCGCCATGAGCCTGGATGGGCGTACCGCGCTGGGCAATGGCAAGAGCCAGTGGATCACCGGCGACGCGGCAAGGCAGGATGTGCAGCGCTGGCGCGCGCGTTCCTGCGCGGTGCTGACCGGGATCAATACGGTGCTGGCGGACGATGCGCAACTCAACGTGCGCGAGATCGGAGGGATGATTCCGGCACCACGGGGCGGAGCTAGTAACCCCCCCAGCCCCCCAACCCACCCCAGCCCTCCCTTGTCAGGGAGGGAGGAGGGGGGGGCGAGTGCTCCCCCCCTGACAAGGGGTGGGCAGGAGGAGGGGTTGCGCCAGCCGCTGCGGGTGGTGCTGGACAGCCAGTTGCGTATCCCGCTTGAGGCGCGCGTGTTGTATGGCGGCGGCAGAACGCTGGTTTATACGGCACTGCATGACGAGCGGAAAATCGGCCTGTTGCAGGATCTGGGCGCGACTGTGGCAGTGATGCCGGACGGCAATGGGCAGGTCGATCTGCCGGCCATATTGCGCGACCTCGCGCAGCGGGGCTGCAACGAGGTGTTGGTGGAAGCGGGCAGCATCCTGAATGGCGCGTTGCTGCGCGCCGGGTTGGCGGATGAATTGCTGCTGTATATTGCGCCGCAATTACTGGGCGATGCGGCGCGCAGCATGGCGCAACTGGGCGAGCTGACCAGCCTGGAGCAGCGCGTCGGCCTCAAGTGGCAGGACATGCGGCAGGTCGGGAAAGACCTGCGCATTTCGGTAAAAGTGGAAAAGGCAAACCCCCCTCAATCCCCCCTTGCCAGGGGGGAAGCGCTCCTCCCCTGACAAGGGGAGGGCGGGAGGGGTTTCGTGGAGCAACATCAAGGAGATTGAATGTTCAGTGGAATCATTGCCGATGTCGGCCTCATCACCCGCGCGGAAGACCGCGACGGCGGTCTGCGTTTGAGCGTGGTGGCCGAAGCGCTCGGCATGGATGACGTGCGGATCGGCGACAGCATCGCGGTGAACGGCGTGTGCCTCACCGTGGTGAAGCTGGCCGGAAACGAATTTACCGTGGATGTGTCGCGCGAGACGCTGGATTGCACCATCGGACTGGAACGGCTGGGCGGCCATGTCAACCTGGAAAAGGCCTTGCGCATGGCGGACCGGCTGGGCGGACATCTGGTCAGCGGGCATGTGGACGGCGTGGGCGAGGTCGTCGCGTTCAACGACATCGGCGAGAGCTGGCGGCTGGTGGTGCGCGCACCGCACGCGCTGGCGAAATACATCGCGACCAAGGGCTCCATCGCCATCAACGGCGTGAGCCTCACCGTGAACCATGTTGCGGGCTCGGAGTTCGACGTGAACCTGATCCCGCATACGCTGGATGTGACGACGCTGAATGAATTGCAGATGGGCGCGAAAGTGAATCTGGAGATCGACCTGATCGCGCGCTATGTCGAGCGCATGATGCAGGCCGAGAAAGAAGAATCTAAATGACCGACATCGCTTCAATCCAGGAAATCGTCGCGGAGATACGCGCCGGGCGCATGGTCGTGCTGGTGGACGAGGAAGACCGCGAGAACGAGGGCGATCTGCTGTTTGCCGCCGAATTCGTCACGCCGGAAATGATCAATTTCATGGCCAAGCATGGCCGTGGCCTGATCTGCCTGACGCTGACCCAGGCGCATTGCCAGCAGTTGAACCTGCCATTGATGGTGCGCGACAACGGCTCGCCGCTCGGCACCAACTTCACTCTGTCCATCGAGGCGGCATCGGGCGTGACCACCGGCATTTCGGCGGCCGACCGTGCGCGCACCATCCAGGCGGCGGCCAACCGGGACGCGCGGCCATCCGACATCGTGCAGCCCGGCCATATCTTCCCGTTGATGGCGCAGAACGGCGGGGTGCTGGTGCGCGCCGGACACACCGAGGCGGGCTGCGACCTGGCGCAACTGGCCGGGCTGACGCCGGCGGCGGTGATCTGTGAGATCCTCAAGGATGACGGCGAGATGGCGCGGCTGCCGGACCTGATCGAGTTTGCCAAGCAGCATGGGCTCAAGATCGGCACGATCACCAGCCTGATCGAATACCGCAGCCAGAACGAGAGGCTGGTTGAACGTGTCGCGCAACGCAGCGTGCAGACGGCTTATGGCCAATTCGATTTGTTCACCTATCTGGACAAGACTACGCAGCGCGTCCACATGGCTTTGCGCAAGGGCGATATCCGCCCCGATACCGAGACCCTGGTGCGCGTGCACGAGCCGCTGTCGGTGATGGATTTTCTCGAACAGGTCGATTATTCGCATTCCACCAGCGTGCATGATGCGCTGAAAAAAATCAGCCAGTCCACATGTGGCGTGCTGGTGCTGATGCACCACGGGGAAACCTCGCAGGATCTGCTGGCGCGCGCCACCGCAACGCAGGAGGCGCATCCGGTGCTGCGCTGGGATCCGCGCAGTTACGGCATCGGTGCGCAGATACTGCGTGACCTCGGCGTGGGCAAGATGTGCCTGCTGGGCACCCCGCGCAAGCTGCCGAGCATGACCGGCTTCGGCCTGGAGGTGGTGAGTTATTGTCAGTGCCAAACCAAGAAGCAGCCTTAAAAATTGCTGCGGAGGGCGTCTGCGGCGTTGCGCGGTACTCGAAATCCTCATGTACTTTGTGTACATTCCGGTTTCTGCGTTCCGTGCGCCTTGCATCCATCCCTCTTCGCAAATTTTTAAGACTGCTTCTAAAAGGGAAATATAGATGAGAGAAATCGAGAGAAACCTGGACGGCAAGGGCCTGCGCATCGGCATCGTGCAGAGCCGCTTCAACCCGGAGGTATGCGAAGGCCTGCTCGGCGCATGCCGCGCGCAACTGGCGCAACAGGGCGTTGCGGAGGCCGATATCACGCTGGCCACCGTGCCGGGCGCGCTGGAGATCGCACTGGTGCTGCTGCATATGGCGGAGAGCGAGAAGTACGACGCGCTGATCGCGCTGGGCGCGGTGATCCGCGGCGACACCTACCATTTCGAGGTGGTGTCGAACGAATCGGCGCGCTGCGTGAACGAAGTCCAGCTGGCCTGCGGCGTGCCGGTTGCCAACGCGATCCTCACCACCGACAACGACGAGCAGGCCATCGCGCGCATGCACGTCAAGGGCGGCGAGGCCGCGCTGGTGGCCATCGAGATGGCCAATCTGCTGCGTGACCTGACATGAGCAGCCTGGCTGCCGGCCATGAAGTAAAAAAAGCACCGGGCAAAAGCCCGCGTCACCGCGCGCGCGAACTGGCCTTGCAGGGGGTTTACCAATGGCGCGTCACCGCGGGTGATAAGGCGCAGATCGAAAAACAGATACTGACCGAAAAAAATCTCGGTCGCTTCGATAAGGAATTATTTTCCAGATTGCTGTGCGGCACACTGGATCAGCACGCTGTCCTCGAGGCGCTGCTCGCCCCGCACCTCGACCGGCCGCTTGCCGAGCTCAGCCCGGTGGAGTTTTCCGTGCTGCTGCTCGGGACGTTTGAATTGTCGCAACACCTCGAAGTGCCCTACAAGGTCGTCATCAACGAAGCGGTCGAACTGGCCAAAACCTTTGGCGGCACCGACGGCCACAAATACGTCAACGGCGTGCTGGACAAACTGGCGCCGCAAGTCCGTGCGCCGGAGTTTGCCAAGCGCACGTCATGAAGCGGATGTTTCCGCATGTCCGAATTTGACCTGATCCGCCGTTTTTTCACCAGGGATACGCCTCATGCAATACTTGGGGTGGGCGACGATGCTGCGCTGCTGCAAGTGGATGCGGGCAACGTGCTGGCGGTGTCCAGCGATATGCTGGTGAGCGGCACGCATTTCCTTCCCGATGCCGACCCGTTTTTGCTGGGACACAAGACCCTCGCGGTGAACCTGTCCGACCTGGCGGCGATGGGCGCTGTGCCGCGCTGGGCGGTGCTGGCCATCGCGCTGCCCGAGGCGGATGAAGCATGGCTGGCGCAATTCAGCGCGGGCTTCTTCGCGCTGGCGCAGCAGCATGGTGTGGAACTGGTCGGCGGCGACACCACGCGCGGGCCGCTCAATCTGTGCGTGACCATTTTCGGCGAAGTGCCCGCGCAACAGGCATTGCGCCGCAGCGGCGCGCAGGTTGGCGATGATATCTGGGTGTCGGGGAGATTGGGCGATGCGGCGCTGGCGCTGGCGCATCTGCAAGGCCGCATCGCATTGTCCGATGCCGGGCTTGCCGCCTGCCTGCCGGCCCTGCACCAGCCGCAGCCGCGCGTGGCGCTGGGGCTGGCGTTGCGCGTCATCGCCAGCAGCGCAATCGATATTTCCGACGGCCTGCTCGCCGACCTCGGGCATATCCTGGATGCCTCGCAGGTGGGTGCGGAGATCGAGTTCGCGACGTTGCCGCTGTCTCCAACCTTGCGAGCACATGCGTCGCTGCCGCTGGCAAGGCAATGCATCCTGTCCGGTGGCGACGATTACGAGTTGTGCTTCACCGCTCCCGCCGCGCGTCATGCGGAATTGTCGGAGATTGCCGCACGGCTCGGCCTGCCGCTGACCCGCATCGGGAAAATTGTTGCGGGGTGCGGCTGTATCGTGCACGATGCGGCGGGCAATCCACTCAACGTCGAGACTGGCGGCTATGACCACTTCCGCTGAACTGTTCGTCAAACCCGGCTGGCAATTCTTGCTGAGCCATCCGGCGCATCTCTTGTCGTTCGGCTTCGGCAGCGGCCTGGCGCGCAAGGCGCCCGGCACGTTCGGTACGCTGGTGGCATTCCCGATGTACTGGTATCTCGCACCGCGTCTGCCGGACTGGCTGTTCCTCTTCGGACTGGCTGGCGCATTCGCCATCGGCGTGCGGGTATGCGGCATCACCGGCAAAGCACTGGGTGTGCCAGATCACGGAGGCATCGTGTGGGACGAGATCGTGGCGTTCCTGCTGGTGCTGTTCTTCACCCCCCCCGGCTGGGATTGGGCGCTGCTGGCCTTCGCGCTGTTCCGCCTGTTCGATATCGTCAAGCCGCAGCCGATCCGTTATTTCGACAGCAACCTGCACGGCGGACTGGGCGTGATGTTCGACGATCTGCTCGCTGCCGGCTACACCTTGCTATGCCTGGCCGTCATCAAGAGCATATTGCCATGACGAACCATTTGCACTGCCTGGCATGCGCCCTGCTGCTTTTTATCGGCGGCTTCACGGAAGCGGCGGAATTCTCCGGTAAGGTGATTACGGTGCTGGATGGCGATACCTTGCTGGTGCTGCGTAACAACCATCCGGTTAAAGTGCGACTGGCTGAAATTGACGCGCCGGAAAAAATGCAGACCTTCGGTGAAACATCCAGACGCTCGCTCTCCGACATGGTGCTGGGCAAACAGGTGAAGGTGTCCAGTCAGGCGGTGGACCAATACGGGCGGATGGTCGCGCATATCGGCTGGAATGGTCTGGATGTGAATGCCGAACAAATCCGCCGTGGCATGGCATGGGAATATTCGCATTTCCACGGCAACCAGGTGTTGGTCGCACTGCAGGAAGAAGCCAAACAGGTTCCGCGCGGCTTGTGGGCGCTCGGCAATCCGACCCCGCCGTGGGAGTGGCGCAAATTGCATCCCAACATCACTGGCGATCAGCCTCATGCCGTTAACTTGTCAAACACTGCTCCGGCTGCTGCTGCCGCACCCGGCACCGCCTGTGGCAGCAAGAGACATTGCTCGGAGATGTCTTCGTGTGAAGAAGCCAGGCATTATCTGGCGCAGTGCGGCATCAAGACGCTGGATGGAAATGGCGACGGCGTGCCGTGCGAGAAGCTTTGTTCTCCGAAGGAATCAAAAGCTGATTGAGCGGCACTCCTGCGCGTCGCAGCGCAGTGCCGAGCCTTGCCGATGCCAGTCGCCCAGCACCCAGCGTTCGCAAGTGTGCCCGTCGACCATATGCTGATGGCGGTCCGGGCGGTGGGTGTGGCCATGAATCAGGCGCGGATAGCCATGTTCGCGCAACAGCGCGGCGACCGCATCGTCGTCCACGTCCATGATCGCGCTGTCCTTGCTTTGTTTTTCCGCGATGCTGCGTTCGCGCAGTTGGACGATATAGGCCTTGCGTTCCGCCAGCGGTCTGGCGAGAAACTGCCGCTGGAAATCTGCGTCATGCACCTGGGTGCGGTATCGTTGGTATTCGGCATCATTGGTGCATAGCTGATCGCCGTGACTGAGCAACGTCGGCGTACCGTACAAGTCGATCAGCGTCGGGTCGTTCAGCAGCGTGGCGTGGCAGGCGTTCGCCAGTGCCTCGCCCATCAACAGGTCGCGGTTGCCGTGCAGCAGATAAACCCTGGTGCCGTGCTGTGCGAGGCTGCGCAATGCGGCAATCACCTCGGTGTGAAAGGCATCCTCCAGGTCATCGTCGCCTGCCCAGTAATCGAACAGGTCGCCGAGGATGTAAAGCGCTTCGGCCCTTCGACTTGGCTCATAACCAACCACTTGGCAACCGTCTTCTGGTTGCTTAGTGGGATGGCTAGTTGTTTCACCAGTAGTTTCATCAGGGCAGGCTTGCGGTGCGAACCCGGCGATGAAGCGCCGGAATGCCGCCATGCTGAGCGGCTGGTCGGCGCCGAGATGCAGGTCGGAGATGAATAAGGAATGGGGCATGGCAGGATCGGGGATTGAGGATCGAGTTAAATGCGGTGTAACGGTTTCACCTCGATCCCCGCTCCTCAATCCTTATTTCACCACTTCCGCCTTGGTGATGATGACGTCTTCTTCGGGTACGTCTTGATGTCCGGCATGGAAACCGGTCTTGACCTTGCGTATCGCATCCACCACTTCAGTGCCTTCTACTACCTTGCCGAACACGCAGTAGCCCCAGCCGTCCTGTCCCGGATAATTGAGAAAGGAGTTGTTTTTTGTGTTGATGAAGAATTGCGCGGTGGCGGAATGCGGGTCGGAAGTGCGCGCCATGGCGACGGTATAGGTGTCGTTGCTCAAGCCGTTGGCCGCCTCGTTCTGGATTGGCGCGTTGGTCTTTTTCTGCTTCATGCCGGGTTCAAAACCGCCACCCTGGATCATGAAACTGTCGATCACGCGATGAAAAACGGTGTTGTTGTAGAAGCCGCTATTCACATATTCCAGAAAATTCTTGACGGTATGCGGGGCTTTTTCGGCATCGAGTTGCAGCGTGATGGTGCCGTGATTGGTATGCAGCTTGACCATGGTTTTTTTGCCTTGAGTTGAAGAATGGGAAGATTGCATCGCGCCGCACAGCAGCAGTGCGAGCAGTGCGGTGAACAGACGTTTCATGCTATGCAGCTCCTTCGTAAACGATCTGCCAGCGGTTGTTCCGTTTGATCCAGTATTGGCGCTTCTTCATGCGATTGGACAGGTTGCTGCTGCTGTAGTCCTGCTCGAAATTGACCACCACCATGCCGGGCTGTTCGGGATAGGTGAGCACGCTGACATTCGAGAGATTGACCTTGATCCAGGATTTCGCGCTGTTCACCAGTTTCTTCTGCTTCGTCCATGCCGCGTAATCCACGCTGTCGCTGGAGAAATCGCGCGAATAATGCCTGAGGTAGGCATCGGTATCGAGGCTGGACCAATCCTTGCGCCATTGCTCGATCTCCTGCAGCAGCGCGTCGCGCTCGGCCTGGTCCTGACCGTTGCTCCAGTCCATGCGATTGGTGATGATGACTGGCGTGATGCCGACTTGCAGATAGGGAGCGAGCTTGTTCAGGTCGTCATTCGCCAGCACCACGCAACCGTCGCTGGCGCGCGGCGGGCGGCTATATGTGTCGCTGGGGGTGCCGTGCAGCCAGATGCCGCTGCCGGTGCGCTTGTTCTTGCGATCCCATTCGTTCGGATAGCTGAGCGGGTAGGCTCCGCTGCCATACATATCGGCGAGCTTGCTCTTTGGCAGGTCGGCTTTGACGAAATACACGCCGATGGGGGTGCGCTTGTCTCCCTCGGAAACTTTCTCGGTGCCGAGCTTGCCGATGGTGATGTAGAAGTCGGTGACATAGCGCGGTTCGCCATTCACGTTCTCGTAAACGAACAGCGTAGCGCGGCTGGTATCCACCACCAGCGCATATTTCTGCTGCGCATCCAGCTTCCACAAGAAGCGCGGCATGAGCTTGTTATCCGGCTGGGACAAAACGCGTTGCAGGCGCACCCGCGCTTCGTCGCGCAGGTCTTCGATCTTGTCGCGCGGCGCATGCGCGGCGCTGCCGAAGTTGTCGATCGCGCCGGCACGCGCCATCAGCAAGTCGCCTTTGACCAAGTACGCCAGCTTGAAATTGGGGTTGATGCGCAACAGGTTGTCCACCTCATTGAGCGCGATATCGAGGCGGTTGTTCTTGATGGCTTGCAGGCTCTTCGCCAGTTGCACTTCGGTGCTGTACGAATCCGGTGCGGCGTGCGCCATGCCTGTCAGCAAGCCGCACAGCAACGAAGAGATCAGTGTCCGGGTCAGCATGGCTTACTTGGTGTGCTCTTCCTGGATCAGCCAGCTGCCGCCGGATTTCATCATCAGCAAGGTCTTGTTGCCCGAGCTTTTCAGATGGCTGGCGCGATAGGACTGCTGGAACTTCACGGTGGCATGATTGCCGTCGCTGAAGCTCACCTTGGCGCCGCTGATGCCGACCTGGATGGATTTGGGTTTGCTGATGCGCTCCCGGCGGGCGGCTTCCCAGGCTGCCCGGTTTTCGCCGTCTGGCACCTTGAAATCGGCGGCATAGAACGACAGGTACTTGTTCACATCCTTGGCTGACCATGCGGCGGCCCAGGCGTTGACGGCTTTCAATACTTCGCCGCTGTTGTTCGTTGCGGGCGGATGTTCAGCGTTATTTTTGGCCGGGGCGGGCTTGGTTGCGGCAGACGCGGCTGGTTCGGGTTTGGGTTCAGGTTTGCTTGCCGCCTCATTGGCCGACGCTGTTTTTTCCGGTTTGGCCGAGGCAGGCCCTTCGACCTTACTCAGGACTGGGTTGCTGTGCACCGGTGCCGCTTTGCCGCGCGCGCTGCCGGCAAACAGATCTTGGATCATGGCCAGCTTGGTTTGCGTCGCGGTGTTGCTGCGGTCCAGTTGCAGGGCGCGGTCATAGGCCTGGCTGGCCATCTTGGCATAGATGTCGCCAAGATTCTCGTGCGCGGTGGCATAACTGGGGTGGGTGCGTATCGCCATTTCCAGTGCCAGCTTGGCCTTGTCGTACTGGCCTTGGCTGGCATACAGCACGGCGAGGTTATTGTAGGGCTCGGGCAATTCCGGGTAGTCTTCGGTCAGGGCCGAGAATGTCTTGATGGCCTCGGCGGACTTGCCTTGTTCGGTGAGGATCAGGCCCTTCAGGAAGCGTGCTTGCGCATCTTTGGGCTTGCCGGCCAGAACCCCATTCACCTTGTCCAGCGCCTGGCTGTGCTGCCCTTGTTTGAACAGCTTGTTGGCATCCTGGATGTCATCGGCATGGGCAGCGGGGATGGCGCTTAACAGCAACGCGCCGACAAACAGTGCGGCATGATGGTGAAAACGAGCAAGGCGAGTATCGCCAAAACGAGCAAGACAAATTTCGCTAATACGGTTGAACATATTCATCGTGTTATTCAATTCCTCGGGTGCGCGGGTTTAGGCAACGGCGGATTCTACCAAATTACGCGCATATTTTCACTTCCTTCCGGGCACAGTGAACCTTGTGCCGGCACCTGCAAAGGGGGGGCGTGATTCGCGGCCACCTCAAGAACCACCAATGGCTGGAAGGCAGGCGAACGGATCAGATGAATGTCTATGTCAGCTGGTTGCCGCCAGCTGCCCAAATGAAGAAACCAGCCGAAGCTGGTTTCTTGTTGGTTGCTTTTATATCACTTGCCGGTGAACAGTTGTTTCAGCATCCATAAGGAAAACAGAACTGCCGCCACCGCGGTACCGATTGATGCTATGTCAGCGATAATCGCCATTTTCTCCTCCCGAGAGAACAGGGTTGAACACGATAACAAGTCCAAACAGCATTAATCGTAGCACAATCCTTTGGGCAAACAAGCCCTTTTTTTGATAAAATTCCGCATAATGTTCCTGCCTGGATTTGAGCGTAAATTCAGCCTGTTATTTTCCCCTTGTCGGATTTCCCGGGATTCGGCAGCGATTTTCCAACCCAATTTTCCAGTATGCCCAGCAAACTCTATATCAAAACTTATGGCTGCCAGATGAACGAGTACGACTCGGCCAAGATGGCGGACGTGCTGCGCGCCTGTGCGGGCATGGAGCAAACCGACAAGCCGGAAGAAGCCGATGTCATCTTGTTCAATACCTGTTCGATCCGCGAGAAGGCCGAGGAAAAGGTGTTTTCCGACCTGGGACGCGTGCGCCCGCTCAAACTGGCCAAGCCGGGTTTGCTGATCGGTGTCGGGGGCTGCGTGGCCAGCCTGGAAGGCGAAGCGATCGCAAAGCGCGCGCCGTATGTGGATGTGGTGTTCGGCCCGCAGACCTTGCATCGTTTGCCGCAGTTGTTGCAGGCGTGCCGGGATACCGGCCGTCCGCAAGTGGATATCAGTTTTCCTGAAATCGAGAAATTCGATCATCTCCCCGTGCCGGTGCTGAACAGCGCCGAAGGGCCGCAAACGGCCTCCGGCATGTCTTTCGTTTCCATCATGGAAGGGTGCAGCAAATACTGTACCTATTGCGTGGTGCCCTATACGCGCGGCGAGGAAATATCGCGACCGCTTGTCGACGTGCTGCACGACATACAGGCGCTGGTCGAGCAAGGCGTGAAGGAGGTCACCCTGCTCGGCCAGAACGTGAATGCCTACTGCGGCGCGATGGAGGACGGCGGCACGGTGGATTTCGCCTTCCTGCTGCAGTCCGTCGCCGCGCTGGAGGGCGTGGAGCGCCTGCGCTACACCACTTCGCATCCCAAGGAGATGACGCAACGCCTGTTCGATGTGTACGCGACCACGCCCAAGCTGGTCAGCCATTTGCATCTGCCGGTGCAGTCCGGTTCGGATCGCATCCTCGCGGCAATGAAGCGTGGCCACACCGTGCTCGAATACAAATCCATCATTCGCCGGATGCGCGCCGTACGTCCCGATATTTGCATTACTTCGGACTTTATCGTCGGTTTCCCGGGCGAGACCGAGCAGGATTTCGAGGCGACCATGAAACTGATCGACGATATTGGCTTCGACAACAGCTTCAGTTACCTGTATAGCCCGCGTCCCGGCACGCCCGCCGCCGAACTGCGTGACGATACGCCGCATGAAGTAAAGGCTGCGCGCCTGAAACGGTTGCAGGACCGCATCATGGAACAGGAGGAGGGTGTGGCGCGGGCGATGCTCGGCACGGTGCAGCGCGTTCTGGTGGAAGGCGTGTCGAAGAAGGATGCGCAGGAGCTGGCCGGGCGCACCGACAATAACCGCGTGGTGAATTTCTCCGGCACTGCAGACATGATCGGCCGCTTTGCCGAAGTGAAGGTCACGCAAGTGGTGCGGCATACTTTGCGCGGCGAGTTGGTGACGGGCTCATGAGAGCAGGATTGAGCCACGGATTGACACAGATATACACGGATGAAATCCGGGCGGCTGATCTGTGTTTCATCCGTGTCAATCCGTGGCTGGTTGCCCTTTCTTAAAAAATGAACACACCAACCATTCAATTCGCGCTCGAACCGGTGGATAACCAGCGGCTGGCGCACCTGTGCGGCGCTCTGGATGAGAATCTGCGCCAGATCGAGACCGCGCTGGAGGTCGGCATCGCGCGGCGCGGCGAACATTTCAGCATACAGGGCGCGCAGGCCGAATTGGCGCGCCAGGTATTGCAGGATTTCTATCGCGAAGCCAAGCACGACATCACGCTGGAGCGCCTGCAACTCGGCCTGATCGAGGCGATGAAATGGCGTGTCGAGCCGCAACCGGACAGCGACTTCGTGCCGCTGCTGATGACGCGCAAGGCCGAGATACGCGGGCGCGCCTCCGACACGTTACTGACGAAGTCAGCCGATTGCGGGAGGAGGCGCGATGCGGCCACTCCCGCACCCATCGGTTTCACCGCACCGTGTCGTGGCCGCACACCGCGCCAGAACAGCTACCTGCAAGCCATTCAGGAGCATGACATCACCTTCGGCATCGGCCCGGCCGGCACCGGCAAGACCTACCTCGCCGTGGCCTGCGCGGTGGATGCGCTGCAGCGCGAAGCGGTACGCCGGCTGGTGCTGGTGCGCCCGGCAGTGGAGGCCGGCGAAAAGCTCGGTTTCCTGCCCGGCGACCTGGCGCAGAAAGTCGATCCCTACCTGCGCCCTTTGTACGATGCGCTGTACGACCTGATGGGACTGGAGAAGGTCAACCGCGCCTTCGAGCGCGGCGCAATCGAGATCGCGCCGCTGGCCTATATGCGCGGACGCACCCTGAACCATTCCTTTATCATCCTCGACGAGGCGCAGAACACCACGCCCGAGCAGATGAAAATGTTCCTGACCCGCATCGGTTTCGGCAGCAAGGCGGTGATCACCGGCGACGTCACCCAGATCGACCTGGCGCGCGGACAGAAGAGCGGCCTCATCGAAGCGCGCGGCATATTGAAGGAGGTGCGCGGCATCGCGTTCAGCGACTTCCTCGCCGAAGATGTGGTGCGCCATCCGCTGGTGCAGAAAATCGTTGCCGCTTATGAGCATCATGAACAGCAAAAAAACGCCTGAGCTTTCGCCGGCCAAACTTTCCCTGGCCGTGCAATATGCCAGCGCCGCGCAGCATCTGCCAACCCGCGCGCAACTGCGCCGCTGGGTGAAAATCGCGTTGCGGCGCGATGCGGCCATGACGTTGCGCATCGTGGACGAGGCGGAGGGGCGCGAACTGAACAGGAAATACCGCGGCAAGGATTACGCTACCAACGTGCTGACTTTTGTCTATGACGATGCCGAACCAACCCCCCAACCCCCCTTGCCGGGGGGGCTAACTGACTCCTCACCTGATAAGGGGAGGTTGGGAGGGGTTGCTTTACAGCCGTTGCACGGCGACGTGGTGATTTGTGCGCCGGTCGTGGAGCGGGAGGCCGCCGCGCAGCGCAAGGACCTGCTTGCCCATTACGCCCATCTCGCCATCCATGCCGCCTTGCATCTGCAGGGTCATGAGCACGAAAACGACATCGATGCCGCCGAGATGGAAGCATTGGAAACCGGGCTGATGCTAAAATTGCATTATTCAGATCCTTATCAGGTGACACGCATTGCAAATGGACGACTCAGAAAGTAGCAAACCCGGTTTGTTGGAACGCCTCTCCGCATTCCTGCTGCGCGAACCGGAAGACCGCGAGCAATTGATACACCTGTTGCATTCCGCCTTCGAGCGTAACCTGCTGGACGCCGATGCGCTGTCCATGATGGAAGGCGTGCTGCAGGTCTCCGAACGCCAGGTGCGTGAAATCATGATCCCGCGCGCGCAAATGGATGTCATCGACATCAGCGAGCCGCCGGAAAAATTCATCCCCTTTGTCATCGATACCGCACACTCGCGTTTTCCCGTGATCGATGGCGACAAGGACAATATCATCGGTATCCTGCTGGCAAAAGACTTGCTGCGCTATTACGCCGGGGAGGAATTCAACGTGCGCGATATGCTGCGTCCGGCGGTGTTCGTGCCGGAAGCCAAGCGGTTGAATGTGCTGCTGCGCGATTTCCGCAGCAACCGCAACCACATCGCGCTGGTGGCGGATGAGTACGGCGGCGTGTCCGGCATGGTGACGATCGAGGATGTGCTGGAGCAGATCGTCGGCGATATCGAGGATGAATACGATTTCAACGAGGACGAGGACAATATCATCCCGGATGGCGCGGGACACTATCGCGTCAAGGCCGACACCGAGATCGACGATTTAAACGAGGCGCTCGGCACGGATTTCAGCGACGAAGAATGCGACACTGTGGGCGGGCTGGTGCTCAAGGCCGCCGGACAGCTTCCCAAGCGCGGCGACCGCGTGCATATCGGCAGTCTGACCTTAACCGTGCTGCGGGCGGATAGCCGCCGGTTGTATTCATTGCTCGTGGAGCGAAAAAAATCCGTTACAGAGACGCCTAGCCCGGAGAACCGCTGATATTATCCATAATGATCTGTTGCCGCCAAATTAGGCTATACGGTATATCGCTTTTTTGTGTCTCTGTAATGATCGCAAAAGGGGATTCGGCTGCCACTTGGCGCATCACGTCCCAATCCTGATTGAGGGTGCTGCATGTTTGACGAATTGGATCGCAAAGTCTTTGCCGCCGGCGAGCAGATATTCAAGATCGGCGACGCTGGTGACTGTGCTTATATTATCGAACGGGGCGTGGTTGAAGTCTTTACCATGGACCAGGGCGTGGAGCGCCTGGTCTGCTCGCTGGGCAGGGATGAACTGTTCGGCGAGATCGCGCTGATCGACCATCAGCCGCGCACTGCCACGGTCAGGGCTGCCGAGAAAACCGTGCTCGTTCCCATCAGGCGGAGACTGATGGAAGGATTGCTGGAGAAAAGCGATCCGATCCTGCGCCATCTGTTGCTGCTCATCCTGGAGCGCTTCCGCAGCAAGCAGGACAGTTCCGCCAAGCCAAATGCGCAAGTTTCACTGGAACAAACCATCCGTCGTGATGCCCTGAAAGGCGAGGCGACACAGAAACTGTCGCTCGCCCACGGGATTACACGCGCGTTGGAGCATGGTGAATTCGAACTTTATTATCAGCCGATCTGCAATCTGGCCGATGGCAACATTGCCGGGTTCGAGGCGCTGATCCGCTGGCATCATCCCGCGGACGGGGTGCTCCCGCCGATGAATTTCCTCTGGCTTGCCGAGCAAACCGGGCTGATACGCGAACTCGGGGTATGGACGATCGAGCGCGCCTGCCGCGACTGGCCGACACTGAGGCAATATTCCGACTACAAGCTTCCTTTCGTCAGCGTCAACCTGTCGCCGGGCCAATTGACCAGCGAATCGCTGGTGGACGATGTCACGGCGATCATCGCGCGCCACAATATGCCTGCGACGGAGCTGAAGCTGGAGCTCACGGAAACGGTCATGGTCGAGCATCCCGAAATGGCGTTGCGCATCCTGGGCAAGCTGGTCAAATTGGGCAGCAGCCTTGCGCTGGATGATTATGGCACTATGCATTCCGGGTTGGATCATCTGCAGCGCTATCCAATCGGTACGCTGAAAATCGACCGTGCTTTTATCGAGCCCTTGATGAGATCGGCGCAGAGCCTGGAAATTGTGCGCTCTTCAATTGATTTGGCGCATTCCCTCGGCATGAATGTGGTCGCAGAGGGTGTGGAAACCGAAGCGGTGCGGGAAAAACTGCTGGAATTGGGCTGTGATTTCGGGCAAGGCTGGCATTTTGGCAGACCCGCAGCGTTGCAGGATCTGGCAAACCATTATGTAAAGGTCTGAGACCTTTCAGAACTGCTCGTTCTCGCCCAGATACCGCCACTGCCCGACCGGCAGATCCCCCAACTTCACCCTGCCGATGCGGATGCGTTTCAACCCCGTCACTTTCAGTTCGACCAGTTCGCACATGCGGCGGATCTGGCGTTTTTTACCCTCGCGCAGCACGAAGCGCAACTGGTCTTCGTTCTGCCAGGTCACCTTGGCGGGCTTGAGATATTCGCCATCCAGCTTCAGACCCTGATTGAGCAAAGCCAGTCCGCTGTCCTTAAGCTTACCCTGCACGCGCACCAGATATTCCTTGTCCACTTTGGAGTCCTCGCCGATCAGCTGCTTGGCGATGCGGCCGTCCTGGGTGAGCACCAGCAGGCCCTGCGAGTCGATGTCCAGGCGGCCCGCCGGGGCGAGACCGAGCAACTGGCTGCGGTGAAAGCGCAACGGCGACGGGTCTTCCGCCCAGTGCGTAGAACCATCCAGCAGAGTGACGGCGGGTTTGTAATTGTGCTCGGCCTGGCCGGACACATAACCGATCGGCTTGTTGAGCAGGATCGTCACACGCTGCTGCTGGGTGTTCTGCGCCGCGCTGCGCAGGACGATCTTCTGGGTCGGGTAGACCTTGCTGCCCAGTTCGCTGACGACTTCGCCATCGACTTCCACCCAGCCTTTTTCGATATAGCCATCCGCTTCGCGGCGCGAACACAGGCCGAGTTCGGACATGCGTTTGGAGAGGCGGATCTTTTCCATGGTGTGCGGTATTCCTGAGTAACGAGGGCGCGATTTAATCACAAATGCCGTACCGGAAGGAATCGGTTATTCTTCGCGCGTTTCATGTCCCGGTTTGCCCGATGAACAAAACTCAAAAATCCCTGGCCGGCGCATTTGCGGCAGGCCTGCTGTGCGTCTTCGGTTTCGCGCCGTTCGGGGTGTTCGTCATCCCGGTGCTGGCGCTCGCCGCGCTGTTCGCGTTGTGGAGCCGCGCCGATAGCCGGTCTGCGGCGGCATGGCTTGGGTTGAGCTTCGGCCTGGGGCTGTTCGTCGCGGGCATCGGCTGGATCTACGTCGCGCTGCACGATTACGGCGGCATGCCGCTGCCGCTGGCGTTGCCCGCCACGCTGCTGTTCGCCGCATTCATCGCCCTGTTCCCGGCGCTGGCCGGTTATGCACAGGCGCGTTTTGGCGAAGCTCACGGCGCGCGTTTCCCGATGTCTGACGGGATGCGCATGGTGTTGGTGATGCCGGGCGCATGGGTGCTGATCGAGTGGCTGCGCGGCACGATCTTCACCGGCTTCCCTTGGCTGGCCATGGGCTATGCGCACAGCGACAGCCCGCTGGCGGGCTACGCGCCGCTGCTCGGCGTATACGGCGTGTCGCTGGTCGCGGCGGTGAGCGCAGGCTTGCTCAGCACGTTCGCCCTGAGGTATCGAAGGGCAGATGGAGCGGAGGGGCTTCGATACCTCAGCCCGAACGGTAATGTAGGGGTGGAGCGCTGGAGCGGGCAGGGGTGGGCGGCTTTGGCGATTCTTGTCTTGTTGTGGATCGGCGGCGCAGCATTGCGTACCGTCGCCTGGACGCAGCCGCACGGCGAACCGGTCAGCGTCGCACTGGTGCAGGGCAACATCGCGCAGGACCTCAAGTTCAACGAAGGCGCGCTGGTTGGTACGCTGGAAACCTACCGACGCCTGACTCTGCAAAACCCGGCGCGCCTCACCATCCTGCCGGAAACCGCGCTGCCGCTGCTGCGCCACGAAGTGCCGCAACAACTGGTCGAACAACTGCGCGGCCACGCCAGGCAAAACGGCGGCGACATCCTGATCGGCGCCTTCGAGCGCAACAACGGCAGCTACTACAACGGCGTGTTCACGCTCGGCACAGCGGACGAGCAGCACTATCGCAAGCAGCATCTGGTGCCGTTCGGCGAATTCATCCCGCTGCGCCCGCTGCTCGGCTGGCTCATCAACGGCGTGCTTGATATCCCGATGGGCGACTTGGCGCGCGGCGATGCGCGCCAGGCGCCGCTCGATGTTGCCGGCCAGCGCATCGCGGCGAACATCTGTTACGAGGACGTGTTCGGCGAGGAGATCATTCGCGCGCTGCCGCGTGCCACGCTGCTGGCGAATTTCACCAACGACGCCTGGTACGGGCATTCCCACGCGGCGGCGCAGCACAACCAGATTTCACAACTGCGCGCGCTGGAAAGCGGCCGCATGATGCTGCGCGCCACCAACACCGGCGTGACCTCCATCATCGGCGCGGACGGCAAGGTGCTGCAACAACTGCCGCAACATCGGGAAGCCGTGCTGAACGGCATGGCGCAAGGCTATCAAGGCATCACGCCCTATGTGCGCTGGGGCAACGCGGCGGTGATGCTGCTGATCGCGCTGATGCTGGCCTATGCCTGGCTGCGCCGCAACCACAACTCCTCCCCTGAAGCGGGTCAAGCAGGCAATCCGCGCAGCGGATGCTCGCACAAGGGGAGGCCGGGAGGGGTTTAAGGAGTGAACTGGTTCTGTTACCTGCTGCGCTGCGCCGACGACACCCTGTACTGCGGCATCACGAACGACTTGGAAAAACGCCTCGCGGCGCACAACGCCGGCACGGCGTCCAAGTACACGCGAGTGCGCGTGCCGGTGGAACTGGTGTTTGCCGAGCCTTGCACGGATAGATCGGCCGCATCGAAGCGCGAGATGGAGATCAAGAACTTGAAGCGGGCGGAGAAGCTGGTGCTGATTCAATCAAGTTTAAAATGACTTTGTCATTTGACTGATTTGGTTTTCAGGTAAATATCTGATTCCGATACATTGCGGTAGTTGAGACTAGGAGCACCGATCGTCTCCTTCTCGGCCTTAGCTGTCATTTTCAACAGATGGTTGAATGGCTGCTTTACACAAAATTCAGGACACCCTCTTTGCGAAGGGTTCCTCAAAGCCTTTCAGATAGCCTTCCACGAAGGCTTCACCAACCGGTTCCAGCAAATCTCCTGAAGCCATACCTCCATGCGTTCGTTTTCGGACGTAACACGTTCCAAACGTAACGCTTCGCGGCCTTTCCTTTTCGCCTATATATTTCGGCATATGGTTTTTTGGGGAGTTTGCTGTTAGGGTTCGAGATTGATGTATTTGGTGCCCGCGTTTTTTGGACTAGGGAATGCAATGAGCCTATTGAGTTGTGGTAGCTCAATTAGGGATGCCCTTTGAATCTCGCGGGTTATAAAATTACTTTCAATCTGAAGTCCGAAAGGGAGAGCAATATGCTAGATCGAGAATATACCAACGATGGCGCAGGGTTGATTTCTTTAATGATTGCCATCTTTGCTGGATTGTTTGTGCTTCTCTTCAAGGCAGCCTTCAAGACGTGTGATGTATCCGGGCAAGTCACTAAATGGGGCGTTGGGCAATTTAAAAATCGTAGAAGATAAAAACAATTCTGGAAGAATTCTCGGGGACGTCGCATGGATCTTAATTTCGTTGTCTTTGTTATCTACATTGTTTCTGGATGTACTCTATTCTCAATTCGCCTTTTCACCCAAGAAGATGATGATGTCTTTGTACAGTCTGCCCTCTGGCGTTTTGTACTGAGGCCCCTGATTCTTGGCTCTTTCCTCGCCTCTGTGGGAGCCTTCATGGCTTGGCAAGCGGGTGGAAAGGGCTCGTTGCAAGTGGGTAATGAGGGCACGGGCACGTTATACGACTACATTGCAGCGCCATTTATTCTTGCTGTATTCACTCTCGTCTTGTGGGCGATTGGTACAGCGGCATCGTATTTTTCTTCGAAAAATGTCGTTGGCGATAGCGGCGAAAGCCGTACCGTTTATAGCCAAATCAAACCAACCGTCACTTTCGCACATGTTTCAGGCATGGCTGAGCTGAAGGCTGCACTGATGGAAGTCGTTAGCAATCACAAGAAGTCAGGCAAAAATGGCATTCTGCTCACGGGTGACCCAGGCAACGGTAAAACATTTATTGCGGAGGCCTTGGCCGGAGAGCTGAAATGGGGTTTCATGCCGATTACTATCGGGGATATCAAATCAAAATGGATGGGACAAACAACAGAACAGCTTCAAGCTGTATTTAACTCAGCTAAACGTAACGGCAAGCTGATTCTATTCTTCGACGAGTGCGACTCCATGCTGATGGACCGCAGTGGCCTGATGGCAGGCGATGGGGGCGGTGCAGCAGTTGATGCATTGGGGACAACCAACGCATTTCTTACAAACATTGTAGACATCCGCCGTCACAAGAACATCATTGTGATTGCTGCATCGAATTATCTCGATAAACTGGATTCTGCTGCCATACGCGATGGTCGCTTTGACTTCAAAATTCATATCCCCAATCCTGATGCTGATGCTCGACGCGGCCTTCTTGAAAAGTTCAGTAAAGACAAAGAGTGGCAACCAGTTATTCCCGAAGACGTTATGAGCCGCCTGGTAAAACGTTGGGAAGGTTTCTCGGTGGTACGCATCAGGGGCATTGCAGAAAGAATCCTGAAAAACACAAAATCTGGAGGGAAGAAAGAAGTTTCTCTTGAGGAGGCTTTCAAGGCGCTGCGCCAGATTCAGGGGTCAATGGGGGATATGGTGGGCGAAGATACCCCGACACTAAGAGACGGAAAACTACACTTCGATCCAGCACTCAGGGATAAGCTGATAACCTTAGCGACTCGATTAGAAAACATTGATGAGGTAGAGCGACTGGGCGGTTCCGTGCCCAAAGGTGTTATTTTTTGGGGGCCACCAGGAACCGGCAAGACAGCAGTGGCAAAATCATTGGCTAAGACCTCCGGCTGGGCTTTTTTAGCAACAACGGGAAGCGACCTATTGGCCAGCAATGGCACAGGAATCGATGACCTGATCAAGAAAGCAAAGGATCTTCGTCCTTGCATTATCTTCATTGATGAAGCAGAAGAAGCTCTAGGAGACCGTTCAAATAGTCGATATGGTTCGATCGTCACGAACAAAATTCTGGCAGTCACCGACGGCACGAAGGCGATGCACGACGTGATGTTTATCGCAGCAACCAATCATCCAGATCAACTGGATGCGGCTATCGTTCGCGGAGGGCGATTCTCTGAGCACTTCGAATTCCAAAAACCAAAGGAGGATACGGTGCTTCAGATGGTGGCCGAATGGATTCATGAACGGCAAAACACGACACCATTCCATAATGAATTCACACCGGCAGCCGCAGCTAGATTTTTGGAAGGAGAATCCCCTTCCAATATCAAAGATAAACTGCAACAGGCCGTTAATAACGGAGTGGGGCGGATTTTGAGTAATAACGGCGAGGCCAAGATTTTGCTGAGTGATTTGCAAACGGTTCTATAAATCGCCACCTATGGCTGGTGGCGATTCTATACCGGACGTTGGTGCACCTGGCTACCACAGGCAGCAAAGGCCGAGGAGGAGACCGTGTCCACAATCGGCATGATCTTCCGCTGGCACCAAGAAGCCATTGGTTGTTTCGCGATGCTTGGCTTCAGGCCTGAAGCTCCGCCTTACTTCTGGAGCAACCATACCCCATCGCCCGCGCGTTGATTAGCACTGTCATGCCAATCAATGGCGAACACGATGCCCGAAAACCAGTAAAATGCACGCCTTTGCAATCGCCTGAAACAACCGATGCCTACTTTTGGTTCTGACATAACGCCCGCAAGCGGGCATGAGTCTTCACCGAAGCTCAGCCAAGGGCTGAGCTTTCAACAGATCATCCTGACGCTGCAAAATTACTGGGACAAGCAGGGCTGCGCGCTGCTGCAACCCTATGACATGGAAGTCGGCGCGGGCACGTCGCACACCGCGACTTTCCTGCGCGCGCTCGGCCCGGAGCCGTGGAAAGCCGCTTACGTGCAGCCGTCGCGCCGCCCCAAGGATGGGCGCTACGGCGAGAACCCGAACCGCTTGCAGCATTACTACCAGTTTCAGGTGGTGCTGAAGCCTTCGCCGGCCAATATCCTCGATCTGTACCTAGGCTCGCTGGAGGCGCTCGGTTTCGACCTCAAGCAGAACGACATCCGCTTCGTCGAGGACGACTGGGAAAACCCGACGCTCGGCGCGTGGGGGCTGGGCTGGGAGGTGTGGCTGAACGGCATGGAAGTCACGCAGTTCACCTATTTTCAGCAGGTCGGCGGCATCGACTGCAAGCCGATCACCGGCGAGATCACTTACGGGCTGGAGCGGCTGGCGATGTATCTGCAAGGCGTGGATAACGTGTTCGACCTGACCTGGACGGAAGGCGTGACTTACCGCGATGTGTACCACCAGAACGAGATCGAGCAATCGACTTACAACTTCGAGCACAGCGATGTGGAATTCCTGCTCGGCGCGTTCGGCAGCCATGAGAAACAGGCCAAATATCTGATGGAGCAGCAACTGGCATTACCCGCCTATGAGCAGGTGTTGAAAGCCGCACACAGCTTCAACTTGCTCGATGCACGTGGCGCGATCTCGGTGACCGAGCGCGCCGCCTACATCGGACGCATCCGCAATCTGGCGCGCAGCGTCGCACAGAGCTATCTCGACAGCCGCGCGCGCCTCGGCTTCCCGATGGCGCCGAAGGCCTGGGCGGATGAAGTGCTGGCGCAGATCGAGAAGAAAGCGGTGGCGGCATGAGCACCAAAAATTTGCTGGTTGAATTGCTCGTCGAAGAACTGCCGCCCAAGGCGCTGAAGAAACTGGGCGACAGTTTCGCTGAGACGCTGACTGCAAGCCTCAAGGCACAAGGCTTGGCCTCCGCCGAAAGCGTGATGGCTTCTTTCGCTTCGCCGCGCCGCCTCGCGGTGCGGGTGGGCGATGTGGCCGCCAAGGCCGACGACAAAGCGGTGTCGCAGAAGCTGATGCCGGCGTCCGTCGGGCTGGACGCATCCGGCCAGGCGACGCCCGCGCTGTTGAAGAAACTCGCCGCGATGGGTGCGGGAGCCGAGGTCGTGCCGCAGTTGCGCCGCGAAGGCGAGGGCAAGGCGGAGTCGCTGGTCTATGACAGCAGGCAATCCGGTGCGACATTGGCGGACGGATTGCAGAAAGCCCTGGAAGACGCGATCGCCAAACTGCCGATCCCCAAGGTAATGACCTACCAGCTCGCCGACGGCTGGGATAGCGTGCAGTTCGTGCGTCCCGCGCATGGGGTGGTCGCATTGCATGGTGTGGAGATCGTACCGGTCCGCGTGCTGGGCCTGCAGGCCGGGCGCGCCACCCAGGGTCACCGCTTCGAGGCGTCTAAACAGACGCTGGAAATCCGCGATGCCGACAGCTACGAGGCGCAGATGGAAAACGAAGGCGCGGTGATCCCGGCTTTTGAAAAACGCCGCGCCGAGATCGCCAAACAAATCGATGCTGCCGCCGCCGCGGAGAAGCTCAAGCCGATCGAAGACGCCGCGTTGCTGGACGAAGTGACCGCGCTGGTCGAGCGCCCCAACGTGCTGGTCGGGCAATTTGAGGCGGAATTCCTCGAGGTGCCGCAGGAATGCCTGATCCTGACCATGAAGGCGAACCAGAAATACTTCCCCTTGCTGGATGCCGACGGCAAGCTGACCAACAAATTCCTGATCGTGTCCAATATCCGCCCGGCGGATGCGAGCCTGGTGATCGGCGGCAACGAACGCGTGGTGCGCCCGCGCCTCGCGGATGCGAAGTTCTTCTTCGATCAGGATCGCAAGAAGACGCTGGAATCGCGCGTCGAGAAGCTCGGCAGCGTGGTGTACCACAACAAGCTGGGCACACAGTTGCAGCGCGTCGAACGTATCGCCACGCTGGCCGGCACGATCGCGCGGCTGCTGGATGCGGACAAGGCGGACGCGGAACTGGCGGCGCGGCTGGCCAAGGCCGACCTGCTCACCGACATGGTCGGCGAGTTTCCCGAGTTGCAGGGCATCATGGGGCGCTACTACGCGCTGCACGACGGCGAGGACAAGGTGGTGGCGGATGCCATCGAGGCGCATTATCACCCGCGCTTCGCCGGGGACACCTTGCCGCAGGGCGCGATCGCGTGCGCCGTGGCGCTGGCCGACAAGCTGGAGACGGTGGTTGGTATCTACGGCATCGGCCAAGTACCCACCGGCGAAAAGGATCCGTTCGGCTTGCGCCGCCATGCGTTGGGCATCCTGCGCATCCTGGTCGAGACGCCGCTCGATCTGCCGCTGCCCGCGCTGATCAAGATCGCTGCCGGGAATTTTCCCGCAGGCATGCTGAGCGCGACGGTGGCAGGCGGCGTGGAGGGTTTCATGCTGGATCGCCTGCGCGGCTATCTGCGCGAGCGCGATTTCGAGGTGTCGCACATCGAGGCGGTGCTCCATATACTGGATGGGCGCATGCACGAGATATTGCCGCGCCTGCAAGGGGTGCGTGCCTTCGCCGCGCTGGAGGTGGCCAAGGACCTGGCTGCGGCCAACAAACGCGTGCTGAACATCATCCGCAAGAACCAGGAAGAACTCAGCGCTGATCTGGCCCACGCGGTCGTGAAACCTGCGCTGCTGAAAGAGGCCGCCGAACGCGACCTGCATCAGGCCATGCAGGACATCGCGCTATTTGCCCAAGGCTACCTGGATCGCGGCGACTACGGTCAGAACCTGAAAGTGCTGGTCACGCTCAAGCCCTTCATCGACGATTTCTTCGAGAAAGTCATGGTGATGTGCGAAGACAATGATCTGCGTCTGAACCGGGCGGCGTTATTGCAGCAGCTCGGCAAGCTGATGAACCAGGTCGCCGATATTTCCAAACTGGCGGCATGAAAATGCAGTCGTTAGTTACTAGTCGCTAGCTTGTAGTTAAAAACAAGAGCCGCGCAGCGACAATATCAACTAACGACTACCAACTAACGACTAACGACTGAAGTCATGAACCTCATCATTCTCGACCGCGATGGCGTGATCAATTACGACTCCGACCAGTTCATCAAGAAGCCGGAGGAGTGGAATCCGATCCCCGGCAGCCTGGAAGCGATTGCGCGCCTGAACCAGGCCGGCTACCGCGTGGTGGTGGCGACCAACCAGTCCGGTATCGGGCGGGGGCTGCTCGACATGGCGATGCTGAACGCGATCCACGGCAAGATGCACAAGGCCTGCGCGCTGGTCGGTGCGCGTATCGATGCGGTGTTTTTTTGCCCGCATACCAGCGAGAATGATTGCGGTTGCCGCAAGCCCAAGAGCGGGATGCTGGAGGAGATCGCGGCGCGTTACGGCCTCGGCAACCTCGACAATGTCCCGGTGGTGGGCGATTCGCTGCGCGATTTGCAGCCTGCCGCCGTGCTGGGCGCTCAGCCTTATCTGGTGCTGACCGGCAAGGGACTGAAAACCCAGGCAGCAGGGGGGCTGCCGGAAGGCACGCTGGTTCTCCCGGACCTGGCGGCGGTGGCGGCAGAGTTGGTTTAACGACAAGTTACTAGCCACGGATTGACACGGATGTTCACGGATGGAAATTCATCACCTGGTTTATGTAAATATCACCAAGGTTTTATCCGTGTAAATCCGTGTTCATCCGTGGCTAAGTTGCCTTTCAACCCATGATCTTTATACGCTCGCTGATTTTCCTGCTTCTGCAAATCGTCATCACGCCGGTTTTTGCGATGCTGGCCTTGCTGTCTTTTCCGCTCAGCCCGCTCATGCGCTACCGCATCATTTCGCAATGGGCGAAGCTGATGCTGCCGTTGTTGCGCCTGGTGTGCGGCATCCGCCATGAGGTGCGCGGCATCGAAAACATCCCCAAAGAACCCTGCATCGTGCTGTGCAAGCACCAATCGGCATGGGAGACGCTGGCGCTGCAAAAGATATTCCCGCCACAGGTGTGGGTATTGAAACGCGAACTGTTGTGGCTGCCGTTTTTCGGCTGGGCGCTGGCGTTGACCAGTCCGATCGCCATCAAGCGCAGCGACGGCAAGGGCGCGATAAAGCAGTTGCTCAAGCAGGGCAAGGAGCGGCTGGCGCAAGGCTTCTGTGTGGTGATCTTCCCGGAGGGGACACGCGTGCCGTTCGGCCGGCGCGGCAAATACAAGATCGGCGGAGCGATGCTGGCGGCGAGCAGCGGCGTGCCGGTGGTGCCGGTGGCGCACAATGCCGGGCGGCTGTGGGGGCGCAACGCGTTCAGCAAACATCCCGGGCTTATCACCATGAGCATCGGCGCGCCGATCGAGACCAAAGGGCGCAAGGCGGAAGAGATCAACGCCGAGGTCGAGGCGTGGATCGAGAACGAGATTCAGCGATTGCCGCATTGATGCTTAAACGCCTGCGCAACCTGGTTTCTCCGCCCGCCGTACCCGCAAGGGGCATGTCCGGGGGGTCCCCGTTGCTTCGCAACGACCCTCCCGCCATCGAGCAACGCGCTGCGCTACTCGCCGGAAAAAACATTCCCTACACCCTGAAGCGCACCAGCCGGCGCAGGAGCATCGGCCTGCGCATCGATGATCGCGGGCTGACCGTGAGCGTGCCGTTGCGTGCTTCGGAGAAATGGCTGCACAGCGTGTTGCAGGACAAGGCGCACTGGGTGGTGGAAAAGCTGGACAACTGGCAGACGCGCAAGCCTATTGAAACCCGCTGGGCGGATGGCGAGGCGGTCTCCTACCTGGGTGAGGCGCTGATCCTGCGCGTCGTGCCGGGTCTGTTCGCCGCGCCTGCGACACTGCGCCGCGGCGAGCTGTGGGTGTTCATTGCCAATAACAGCGAGGCGGTGCAAATCGAGCAGGTTGTGGCGCACTGGTATCGGCATGAGGCAGAGCGGCTGTTCGCGGAACGAGTGGCGCACTACGCGGCGTTGCTGGATGTCGTGCCGCACGCGGTCAGGCTTTCAGCGGCCAAGACACAATGGGGTTGCTGCACGGCGCGCGGTACGGTGCGGCTCAACGAGCAGCTCATCCGGCTGCCGCTGCGCCTGGTGGATTACGTGGTGGTGCATGAACTCGCGCACCTGCGCGAGATGAATCATTCGGCGGCGTTCTGGGGAGTGGTGCAAAGCGTTTGCCCGGATTACGCAAAGCTGCGCCGCGAGCTTAGAACTTTCAATCTGTAAAAATCAGGCCTGCGGCAAGCCGATTTGCTCGCCCTGAGCGGCAAACAATTCTGCGAGTTTGCCGAACAGCTCGCTGCCGTCGCGCCGGTTGTGCCACGCTCCATCAAGCCATGCGTAATGGAAGCCGCCGGACTTGGCGGCAACCCAGATCTCCTGGTTCACATCGTGGCGGTTGATGATGATCTTCTGGCCGTCACCAAACTCGATTTCCAGCACGTTGCCGCTACGGTTGCATTCGACATCGCCGCTGCAGTTATCAATGGCCGTTTCGATGCGTGCCAGCACGGCATCAGCCAATCGGTTGAATTCGCTTTCGGTCATGGTCAGCCCTTATAATCCGGTACGTTAATTTTTTTGAGGATGCAATCATGCGTCTTGGTATCACTTTGGGCATTATCGTGGTTTTGGCTGCGCTGCTGCAAGGCTGCGGGCACAAAGGTCCGCTTACGTTCCCTGCGCCCGGCACTTCATCCTCCCAGCAAAGCAAATAACCATGAGCGATTATTTCCATTATCTAGACAACCAGCTTCATGCCGAGCAAGTGCCGCTGGCGGACATCGCCGCGCAGTTCGGCACGCCCTGTTATGTGTATTCGCGTGCTGCGCTGACCGATGGCTTCCGCCAATTCAGCAACGCATTGCAGGGTCGCGAACATCTGATCTGTTATGCGGTGAAGGCGAATTCCAATCTGGCGGTACTGAACGTGTTCGCGCGCCTCGGGGCGGGCTTCGACATCGTGTCCGGCGGTGAATTGCAGCGCGTGCGTGCGGCTGGCGGCGATGCGGGCAAGGTGGTGTTCTCCGGCGTGGGCAAGAGCATTGCCGAGATGCGCCTGGCCCTGGAGGCGGGCATCCTGTGCTTCAACGTCGAGTCTGCCGCCGAATTGGAGCGTCTGAACGAAGTGGCAGGCAGCATGGGCAAGGTCGCGCCGATAAGCCTGCGGGTCAACCCCGACGTGGATGCGAAGACCCATCCCTACATTTCCACGGGTCTGAAGCAGAACAAGTTCGGCGTGGCTTACGGCGAGGCGGTCGCGCTGTATCGCAAGGCGCAGGCGTTGCCCCATCTGCGCATCACCGGAGTGGACTGCCACATCGGTTCGCAGCTCACCGAGACCAGCCCGTTCATTGCCGCGGTGGAAAAAGTGCTGGTGCTGGTGGATATGCTGGCGCGGGAGGGCATCCGGCTCGAACACATCGACCTGGGCGGAGGCCTGGGCATTCGCTACAACGACGAAACGCCGCCGGCGATCGCGGATTATGTGGCCGCGTTGTTGGGTGCGCTCGGGGGGCGCGGCGAGAAGCTGGTCCTCGAGCCGGGACGCGTGCTGGTTGGCAACGCCGGAGCGCTGTTGACGCGCGTGGAATATCTCAAGCCCGGCGAGGAGAAAAATTTCGCCATCGTCGATGCGGCGATGAACGACCTGATGCGCCCGGCCTTGTATGACGCGTACCACAAAATCTTGCCGGTCGAGTTAGAACCCTCTGGAGGAACTACTAGCCATTCGACTAAGCCCGCAAGCGGGCAAGTCGCTGGTTATCCCCAACCCTCCCCCGCTTGCGGGGGAGGGAGCGAACGTGAAATACAATCTTTAATCTACGAAGTGGTCGGCCCGATCTGCGAAACGGGCGACTTCATCGGTCATGCGCGCGAGCTGGCAATCGCCCCGCAATCCTTGCTGGCCGTGCTTTCCGCCGGCGCCTACGGGATGAGCATGAGTTCCAATTACAACACTCGCCCGCGTGCTGCCGAAGTGATGGTGGATGGCGGAACGGCGCATCTGGTGCGTGAGCGCGAGACGGTGGCGCAGTTGTATGCCGGGGAAAAACCGGTTTTGTGAGTGTTGTAATTTCCACAAAAAAAATTTACGAAATTTGTTGCACGTTTTTTTAAACGTGGATACAGTGCCGATGCCGCAAGCGTCTTTCGCTGAAACACAGGGCGTTTGGGTGTGCAGTGAGTCGTAATGAATGTTCTAAAATTTTTATGGAGAATGAAAATGGCAACATCCGATACAAAAGCAAAAACACCCGCAGCGAAAAAACCTGCAGCCAAAAAAGCCGCAGCCAAACCAGCCGCAAAGAAACCGGCAGCAAAAAAAGTAGCGGTTAAAAAACCGGCAGCCAAGAAGGCCGTAGCAAAGAAACCGGCAGCAAAAAAGCCGGCAGCAAAAAAAGTAGCGGCTAAAAAACCGGCAGCCAAGAAGGCCGTAGCAAAGAAACCGGCAGCAAAAAAACCGGCAGCAAAAAAGGCAGCAGCCAAGCCGGCAGCAAAAAAAGTAGCAGCTAAAAAACCGGCAGCCAAGAAAGCCGTAGCAAAAAAGCCGGCAGCAAAAAAGCCGGCAGCAAAAAAGCCGGCAGCAAAAAAGCC
>JAGRPI010000021.1 GCA_019449635.1 Candidatus Ferrigenium bremense | reverse complement strand
GAGAATTCAATCTCTGGAAGTTACTTGAACCGGAATATAGGTAAACTGATTTCAAATCGGCACCAAAATTTATTGCTTTGTAAACCGCGCCAATGCTTAGCATTGGCTTGATAATTTGTAAGTTAACCGGACACTACTGGTTCAATTTATATGACTACCGCGTTTATGACGCTCTGCAAAGGCTTTTTATAATGTTGAATGTATTTACCGTTGTCGGGCATTCCGGTTCCGGCAAGACCACGCTGGTCGAAAAACTGCTGCGCGAGCTGGGCGGCCGGGGGCTGCGCGTGGCGACCATCAAGCATGCGCATCACAAGGTGGTGCTGGACACACCGGGCAAGGACAGCTACCGCTACAAACAGGCCGGCGCGGTGATGAGTATGCTGGTCACGTCCAGCGAACTGCAACTGGTTGCCGACGCGGTCGACCGGCGCGAGCCGGAGCAACTGGCGGAGCGCTTTCTCGGCGAGGCCGACCTGGTGCTTGCGGAGGGTTTTTCCCACTGCGTCGGGGCGAAGATCGAAGTGCTGCGCCGCGAGTGCGCCAAGCCGCCGCGCTGCACGCTCGAGGACGGCCTGATCGCCATCGTCACCGACATGGACGAGGTCTATCCGCAGTTGCCGCATTTCGGGCTGGAGGACATCGCCGCGATTGCGCAGTTCATGCTCGACCGCATGCCAAAATGATCGAGGACTGTACTGCAATTGTCATGGCGGGCGGTGACTCAAGCCGCATGGGAACGGACAAGGCGAGTATTTTGCTCGATGGGCAAACGCTGCTGCAAAGCGTGACAGCCACCATGCGGCAAATTTTTCCGCAGGTGATCGTCAGCGTGCGCCAGCCGCGCGCCGATGTTGACCTGCCGCAGGTCTGCGACGACGTGGCCGACGGTGGCCCGCTGGCCGGGCTGGCCGCCAGCCTGGGACAGATCACCACACCGTGGGCGTTCATGGTGGCCTGCGACATGCCGTTCGTCGTGCCGGAAGTGGTCGAGCTGCTCGCGAGGTATCGCTTTAAACCCCCAACCCACCCCAGCCCTCCCTTATCAGGGAGGGAGCAGGGGGGAGGCGATTGCTCCTCCCCTGATAAAACAACTAGCCATTCGACTAGATCATCAAAAAACGATGACCAAGTCGCTGGTTATGACAAGGGGAGGCCGGGAGGGGTTTTGTACCAGGCGGTCGTGCCCGTCGTGCATGGACATCCGCAGCCGCTCGCGGCCTTCTATGCGGCCAGTTGCCTCGCGCCGCTGCGCGCGAGCCTCGCGGCGCAGCAGAAAGGGTTGCGCAGCGTGTTGCAACAACTGGATGTGCGCTATGTGGACGAGGAAGAAATGCTGGCAGCCGATCCGCATTTGCGCAGCTTTTTCGATCTGGACACGCCGCAGGATGTCGAAGCGGCAAAAAATGGAGTGAGGTAATAAATGGAGCATTTGTCGGTGGCAGCGGCGCAGCAATGCGTCCTCGAAGCGGTCGCGACCTTGGGCGCGGAGCAGGTGAAACTCGAACAATCGCTGGGCCGCGTGCTGGCCGAGGAGGTGCGCGCCAACCGCGACCAGCCGCCCTACGACATCTCGGCGATGGATGGCTACGCATTGCGTAGTCCGGACCTGAGCAGTATTCCCGCGACGCTGGAAATCATCGAGGACATCAAGGCCGGCGACATGCCGAGCAAGACGCTGGCGGCCGGCCAGTGCGCGCGCATCATGACCGGCGCGCCGATGCCGCAGGGCGCCGATGCGGTGATCCGGGTCGAGGACACCGAGGCAAAACCGGACAACCGCGTGCAGATCAATCTGTCAGTCAAGCCGGGCAACGACATCCGCCGCCTCGGCGAGAATATGCGCAACGGCGAGGTGGTGCTGGCCCCGGGTACTGCAATCACGCCGGGCGTGATCGGCGTGCTGGCGACGGTGAAGCGCGCGCAGGTGCAGGTGTACCGGCGGCCGCGCGTCGCGATCCTGTCCACCGGCAACGAGCTGGAAGGCCTCGACGAGCCCGTCGATCCGAACAAGATCCCCAACTCCAACAGCTACGCGCTGATGGGGCAGATGCAGGCGCTCGGCATCGAGCCGGTGCTGCTCGGCATCGCGCGCGACGACCCCGACGAACTGGCGCGCTACCTGAAGTGCGGGCTGGAATACGACGTGCTGCTGGTCTCCGGAGGTACCTCGGTTGGCGTGCACGACTACGTCCGCCCGACCATCGAGGCGCTGGGCGCGCGGATGCTGTTCTGGCGCGTGGCTATGAAGCCGGGGCATCCGGTCGCGTTCGGCAAGATTCCACATGCAAAAGTAGCCGAGGCGGATGCAGTGCAAGGCGCGAGGAGCGCAGCGACGCAGGCATATCTTGAAGATAGACAAGGAAGCGAGCACCGAGCAACGCAGCAATGCGCCGCCGCAGGCACTTTTGTCTTTGGGTTGCCCGGCAATCCGGTATCCAGCATGGTCTGCTTCGAACAGTTCGTCGTACCGGCCTTGCGCCGCATGATGGGGCACGCGCGCACCCACCGCCGCACCGTCGAAGCGCGGCTGACGCATAACGTGAAGCACCAGCCGGGGCGCACCGAGTTCATCCGCGTGATGCTCGCGCAGGAACAGGGCGGCTACGCGGCCACCTCCACCGGCGCGCAGGGCAGCGGCATGCTGCTGTCGATGGCGCGCGCGGACGGCCTGGCGGTGTTGCCGGCCGAGTGCAATGGCCTGGTGGCGGGCAGCCAGGTAACGGTGCAGTTGCTCGACGGCACGGCTTTTCAGGATGGCATGGGCTTCAAGGAGTGACCGGTGTGGCGTGCGCACAGCACACGCTACACTTACTCCGTTCGCCCTGATGCTTCGACAGGCTTAGCACAGGGCACATCCGTTCGTGGTGAGGTATCGAACCACGCTACCCTTCGACACATCCGTTGTGGTTCGATACCTCACCACGAACGGATGTGAGCATTAAGTTTTCATCTTGAGTTGGAATAGGGAGTAAGCATGAGCATCGCACGTATCGGTATTCTGACCATCTCCGACCGCGCCAGCCGCGGCGAATACGAAGACAAGGGCGGCCCGGCCATCCACGCTTGGTTCACGCGCGTGCTGACCTCGCCGTGGGAGGCGGTCGCGCGCGTGATCCCCGACGAACAGCCGCTGATCGAAGCGGCGCTCATCGAGCTGAGCGACAGGGAGAACTGCTGCCTGATCGTCACCACCGGCGGCACCGGCCCGGCACTGCGCGACGTCACGCCGGAAGCCACTGAGGCGGTGTGCGAAAAGATGATGCCGGGCTTCGGCGAACTGATGCGCACCGCGTCGCTGAAATTCGTGCCCACCGCGATCCTGTCGCGGCAGACCGCCGGAATACGCGGCAAGAGCCTGATCGTCAACCTGCCCGGCAAGCCCTCCGCAATCGACGACTGCCTGAACGCCGTGTTCCCGGCCATCCCGTACTGCATCGACCTGATCGAAGGTGCGTACCTGGAATCCGACCCGGAGCAATGCAAGGCGTTCCGTCCGGCGCACGCGAAGTTAAGGTAAATGCACTGCTGAGTACCGTCAGAATCGACATGCCGCTTGAATTGATATTTTTACATCCGGCGAGCAGAATGCCGTCTCGTAAGCCGACACTTTAGTCAACCAGCAAATATTGGACGATAAGATATCGTCATTATTACAACGGAGGCGCCATGAGCTGGAAGTTTTGGGAGAAAAAGAAGGAAGATCATCTGCCAAGCACCTCCGATGACCGGCTTCCAACCGACCTGTACCGTCACGCCATCTTCATCGGCGCGCTATTTGCACGCAGTGCACCGCCGTTCGACATGTGGCGTGACCCCACTGTTGATGTGCCAGTAGCTCTTAATCCCACCTTTCAGCGTCTAGCGCAGAGTTTCCAAGTTAGGGCATGGATGGTTCTCGTCGGCGATAAGTACGGAGCTCAAGCGTTAAAACATGCCCTAGATGTGTTTTGCCTGCAGGTGGCGAGAGAGAGGGGAACCAGTGACGCGCGGCAGATATTTAATAACTTGGTAGAGATAGGGAGTGTAGCTAGTCTTGCAAGAAAATCTGCAATGACCGATGAGAATCAGAAGGGTGCGAATATGCCGTGGACGTACTTTGCGGCTAAAGAGATGCTTGTTAGATTGGTAGAACAACTTCAGCACAATAAAACTGACGGCGAGTTTAAAGGGAACGAGGTTCTTCTTGGTCAGTGCATTGCATACGCTACGGATAAAGCTAGCGTAGTGTTCGATGTGATGTTACGGAACGTTCACTATGCACCTGAAACATTCGTGGAGTGGCTCTGGAGTACGCACCCTGGAGGCTATGAAAGGCACCTACAGCGGCGGTGTAATAATCCACTCTTTCCAGCGGAGCGCCGAAAAATAACGGCTGCAGACGTTTATCACGCTTGGATTAAAGATGACGCAGCGATGGATGTGTTAAGAGCCAGGGTGAAAGATCTTCTTGCGGAATGGCAGGATGTATCATCAGGCAACTGTACCGACTTGGATTGGTGCGATGACATGCGCAAGAAGGTGGATGAGTTAATTGGAGCCTACCACAAGGTTGGCGGGGATCCCGTCGTGCTGGAAACACTTCAAAGTGCGCGCCGTCACGTAATCGAATGGTGGAAGGAGGGTTTGGCTGACAACTCGGAGGGGCTGCAGACACTAGAGCTTGCCGAACAACAATGGAAGCAGTTTGAGTACCTAGATAACGTATTCGTACAGCAGGCAGTAAACCCAGAATACATTCCTCTTGATGAATTGGTAGAGGCTCTTCTCTCCGAACCAGCAGGCAATATACGTGCATACTGCGACTATATTGTAAGTATAAACAAAGACAACCCTCTCCCAGTACTACGAAACATTGCGTTGGATTTGGTGCGTAGTGCGACGGCTGAGTGCATGGGTCGTGGCGAAGAAATCCCTGATTGGAAAGACAAGCTGGATACGCTAGGTGCCAGTTTTACGACGACCAAGGGGTAGAACAACCACCGAGCATGAGTGCACTCTTTCTTAACGCCCAAGAGTTGGAGCTTTTGAACTGCTTTAATTCCTTTGCCGTGCGTTACCTTGTCATTGGAGGGCGCGCAGTTCAATTTTATGGACATCTCCGACCGGCGAAGGATTTAGATATTTTTATCGACATATCTGGGGATAACCCCTCGCGTGTAGTTACCGCTTTGCGTTCCCTTGGGTTTTCGGGGAGGGATTTATCAGCAGATCGATTTTCTGAGCCGAGAAGGCAAATTCCACTTGGGCGATACCAGACGGAGTTGCTTACTTCGCCAGATGGCCCAACGTTTGAGGAGGCTTACGCGCGCCGCGTCATGGCAAACAAGAAGGGAATTGCTGTTTACGTGATTTCGCGTGACGATTTGTTGCAACAAAAACGAAAGCTTGGTCGTCCGCAGGATATTGCAGACATTGAAGCGCTAGAAAATGGACAAACGAATGCCTAACGCGTTAGGTTTCTTTTCGTGACGGTTCGGTTTATGTCGGAACCTGACATCAATCAATAGACTATATCGACCACCTCCACGGACACCTCAATCAAGATGCGCATAATTAGCCGATTTGCAGCAAGGATGCTGATTTTCGTTTGCCTGCTCGTCGCAGGGCAAGCGGCGCATGCGGGCGAGAAGATCACCATCGCCGCCGCCGCCGATCTGAAGTTCGCGCTGGACGAGATCGTCGTGCTGTTCGGCAAGGCGCACCCCGCCGACCGCGTGGAAACCATCTACGGCTCGTCCGGCAAGTTCCAGACGCAGATCCGGCAGGGCGCGCCGTTCGATCTGTATTTTTCCGCCGACATCGCCTATCCGCGCGCATTGAAAGAGGAGGGGCTTGCCGCTTCCGAGGTGCAGTCCTACGCGGTGGGGCGCATCGTGCTGTGGAGCGCGTCGCGCGATACCGCGAAGATGACGCTTGCCGATCTCGCCGACCCTTCCATCCATAAAATCGCCATCGCCAACCCGAAGCATGCGCCCTACGGCAAGCGCGCCGAAGAGGCGCTGAAGGCGGCGGGCGTGTGGGAGAAGGTGGAAGCCAGGTTGGTCTACGGCGAGAACGTCGCGCAGGCGGTGCAGTTCGTGCAGACCGGCAACGCGCAGGCCGGCATCGTCGCGCTGTCGCTGGCGCTCAGCCCGGAACTCGCGAAGCAGGGAAGCTATGCGCTGATTCCCGACAAGCTGCACCAGCCGCTGGAGCAGGGTTTTATCGTCACCAAGCGCGCCACCGATAATCCATTGGCGCTAGCATTCGCGCAATTCATGACTGATAAGGAGGCGCGTGCGGTCATGGCGCGTTACGGGTTCGGGTTGCCGGGCGAAGCAAAATGAGTCGGATTGCCTGGCAGAACCGGGACAGCCTCTTTCCCGGTGCAAGACCTACACAAGTCCCCTCTCCTGCTTGCGGGAGAGGGCTAGGGAGAGGGTACGTTGAGGAAACACTTTATTTCTGCATCGCCCTCTCCCCCGGCCCCTCTGCCACAAGTGTGAGAGGGAATGCGCACTTTTTGGAGCGTTGAAATAACAAAATGGAATCCGCCTTCTCTTCCGCCGACCTGTCCGCGATCTGGCTGGCCTTCAAGCTGGCTGCGGTGGTGACCGTCATCCTGCTGCTGGTCGGCACCCCGATCGCGTGGTGGCTGGCGCGCACGCGTTCCTTCTGGAAGGGGCCGGTCGGCGCGGTGGTGGCTTTGCCCATCGTGCTGCCGCCGACGGTGATCGGTTTCTATCTGCTGGTGGCGATGGGGCCGAATGGGCCGCTCGGCCAGCTCACGCAGGCATTGGGGATCGGCCTGCTGCCGTTTACCTTTGCCGGGCTGGTGGTCGGCTCGGTGTTCTATTCGCTGCCGTTCGTGGTGCAGCCGCTGCAGAACGCCTTCGAGGCCATTCCAGAGCGCGCGTTGGAAACTGCCGCGACACTGCGCGCATCCGCACTGGATACTTTCTTCAGCGTCGCGCTGCCGCTCGCCCGGCCCGGCTTGCTCACCGCGTCGGTGCTCGGCTTTGCGCATACCGTCGGCGAATTCGGCGTGGTGCTGATGATCGGCGGCAACATCCCGGACAAGACGCGCGTGGTGTCGGTGCAGATCTACGACCATGTCGAGGCGATGGAATACGCCGCGGCGCACTGGCTGTCGGCAGGGATGGTGGCGTTCGCCTTTGTGGTGTTGCTGCTGCTCTATACCTTCAATCCGAGCGGGCAACGCAAGTGATCAAGGCGCGCTTCGATCTCTCCTATCCGAGCTTTGAACTGCACGCGGAGTTGCAGTTGCCTGCGCATGGCATCACCGCGCTGTTCGGCCCGTCCGGCTCGGGCAAGACCACCCTGCTGCGCTGCATCGCCGGGCTGGAACGGATCGCCAACGGGATGCTGCAGGTGAAGGATGAGGTGTGGCAGGACGGCGCGAACTTCCTGCCGGTGCACCGGCGCCCGCTGGGCTATGTGTTCCAGGAGGCCAGTCTGTTCCCGCATCTGTCGGTGCGGCAGAATCTGGAATACGGCCTGAAGCGCATCCCGCCCGCGCAGCGCAGGGTGCAAGCGGAGCAGGCGGTGGAGTGGCTCGGCCTGAGCAGGCTGATCGCGCGCGACAGTCCGGCCGGACTGTCCGGCGGCGAGCGGCAGCGCGTCGCCATCGCGCGCGCGCTGCTCACCAGCCCACGCCTGCTGCTGATGGACGAGCCGCTCTCGGCGCTGGATGCCGCCAGCAAGCGGGATATCCTGCCGTATCTGGAGCGGCTGCACGGCGAGCTGGATATCCCGGTGATCTATGTCAGCCACGCGCTGGATGAAGTGGCGCGGCTGGCCGACCAACTGGTGCTGATGGAGCAGGGGTGCGTCATCGCCAGCGGTGCGCTCAACGAAATCCTCGGGCGGCTGGATCTGCCCACCGCGCATCTGGATGACGCGGGCGCGGTGATCGAGGCCGGCGTGGCCGTCCATGACGAGGAATACCATCTCACCCGGCTGGATTTTTCCGGCGGCAGCCTGTGGGTGAGCAGGGTGGAGCGCACCATCGGCAGCGTGGTGCGCGCCCGCGTGCTGGCGCGCGACGTGAGCATCGCCACCGTTGCGCCGCAAGGTACCAGCATCAGCAACATCCTTGCGGTGCGCATCGCCGGGATTCGCGACGAGGGCCCGGATCGTGTGAATCTGCGCCTGACGGTCGGCGGATCGCAGGTGCTGCTGTCGCGCATCACTCGCCGCTCGCGCGACCAGCTCGGGCTGATGCCGGGCATGGAAGTGTTCGCGCAGGTGAAGAGCGCGGCATTGATTGCGTAGTACAATTCCCTCCCCGATCCCGTTACGTGGAGTCTATCCAAAATGAGCCGCCTGTTATTGATAATCGCCATCGTGGCAGTGGTCTACCTGTTGATCAGGGCTTACCGCAAGCGAATGCCGCAGCAGGATAAACCGGTTGCCGAGGACATGGTGCGCTGCGCACATTGCGGCGTGCATTTGCCCAAGGGCGAAAGCGTCCAGGCCGACGGGCGTTTTTTCTGCAGTGCGGAACATCGTGATGCCTATCGCAAGTAAGTAACGTGATGCAATCCGACGTCGCATAGACTAATGACCGACAAGCTTATTGCAGAGTTTCCCCCTGTCGACTTCTGGCGCTCCCTGCGCTATTTCAATCTGTACCGTCTGGCGCTGGCCAGCCTGTTGGTGTTCCTCGCAGGGACATTCGGTCCTTCGCTGTCGCTGGGCGAGCGCAACTGGACGGTGTTTTTTGTTGCCAGCCTGGTCTATGCGGCAGTGGTGATGCTTTCCTTCATTCCGCTCCAGATGCGCTGGCCGCGCTTTGCCTGGCAACTGGCCGGCCAGATTGGCAGCGACATAGCCGGTTTGTCGGTGCTTTCCTATGCCAGCGGGGGGATACAGAGCAGTATCGGCCTGTTGCTGATGGTTTCGCTGGCCGCCGCCGGTCTGATCAGCCGCGGCAAGATCACCCTGTTCTTTGCCGCGCTGGCGAGCATTGCCGCACTGCTGGAGCATTCATATGCGGTGCTGTATTCCGATGCCGAGGCGGCGCAATATGTCCAGGTCGGCTTGCTGTGTGTGTCCTATTTCGCGGTGGCTTGGCTGGCGCATACGCTGGCGAAATACGCCGTGGACAGCCAGCAACTGGCGCAACGCCGCGGCCATGATCTGGCCAGTTTGTCCGAGGCGAACCTCCTGGTGATGCGCGACATGCAGGATGGTGTGCTGGTGGTGGACGAGCAGGGCGTGATCATGCAGATGAATCCCAGCGCGGCGCGCCTGTTGCGCCGCAGCGCACAACCCGGAAGCTCGCTGGCGGAAAGTTTTCCGTTGCTGTTCGGGCAGTACGCTCTATGGAAAAGAACCGGTGCGGCCAGCCGCGATACCTTGCAGCTGGATGTCGGGGTGCAGGCAAGATTGCATTTTGCCTCCGTCGAGCGGGACACGGCGCATGGCGCAGTGATCTTTCTGGAAGATATGCAGCGTGTCCGGGCCGAGGCGCAACAGATCAAGCTGGCCGCGCTGGGTCGCCTGACTGCCAGCATCGCGCACGAAGTGCGCAATCCGTTATCGGCAATCAGCTATGCGGCGGAATTGATGCAGGAGGAGCAGGGCGATGCCAAGCAGCAGCGGCTGCTGCAGATCGTGCTGGACAATACGCAGCGCATCAACCGCATCGTGCAGGACGTGATGCAGTTGAACCGGCGCGACCGTGCGCAGCCTGAAGTGTTCGAACTGGATGCGATGCTGCGCACTTTTTTCGAAGAGCTTAACCTGGCGGAAAGGCTTGAGCCGGGTGTGGTGATGCTAAATGAGGTGCATGACGTAGAGGTTTCCTTCGATCGCGGCCACTTGCGCCAGGTGTTGTGGAATTTATGCAGCAATGCACTGCGCTATGGCAGCAAGCAGCCCGGCAGTCTGATGCTGGTGATAAGCAAGGTGAATGAGCGGGTGATGCTGGATGTGCAGGATGATGGGCCGGGCATCTCCGCCGAACACCAGGGCAGGTTGTTCGAGCCGTTTTTCACTACCGCGGCCGACGGCACCGGCTTGGGCCTGTATATCGCCAAGGAGTTGTGCGAGGCAAATGGCTCATCGTTGGAATATCATGGCGGCGGGCGGCGGAAAGGGGCGCGTTTCCGCATAATGTTTGCGGAGCGTCCTGAAGATAGCGGGGGAGCATGAGCATGGCAAATAACCATTTGGGGGGAAGCGCTACTGTGCTGCTGGTGGACGATGAGCCGGACATCCTGGAGTTGCTGGAACTGGCGCTACGCAAGATGGGGTTGGAGGTGGACAGGGCGGGCAATGTGCGCGAGGCGTTGGCGAAGCTCGCGGCGCGCCGCTATGACCTGTGCCTGACCGATATGCGTATGCCGGATGGCGATGGCCTGCAAGTGGTGCAGCACATCATGCAGAACAATCTGGATGTGCCGGTCGCGGTGATCACCGCGCACGGCAACATGGAAAACGCCATTACCGCACTCAAGGCGGGTGCATTCGATTACCTCGCCAAGCCGGTTTCCCTGGACCAGTTGCGCGCCCTGGTGAAATCCGCGTTGAAGCTGCCGCAGGTGGCAACATCGGATGGCAAGGGGCTGCTCGGACATTCGCCGGCGATGCAGAAAGCGCGCGACCTGATCAAGCGTGTGGCACGCAGCCAGGCGCCGGTACATATCAGCGGCGAATCGGGTAGCGGCAAGGAGTTGGCGGCGCGCCTCATCGTGCAAAGCGGCGCGCGGCACGATCAGCCGTTTGTCGCGGTGAACTGCGGGGCAATCCCGGGCAACCTGATGGAAAGCGAATTTTTCGGCTGCAAAAAAGGCGCATTTACCGGGGCGGACAAGGATCGGGATGGGTTTTTCCAGGCGGCGCACGGCGGGACTTTGTTTCTCGATGAGGTGGCCGATCTGCCGCTGGATATGCAGGTCAAGCTGTTGCGCGTGATACAGGAGAAGCGCGTGCGCAAGATCGGCGGGGCCGGCGAAGAAGCGGTGGATGTGCGCATCATCAGCGCGACGCACCGCGATCTGGCCGAATGCGTGCGGCAAGGAAAATTCCGCCAGGATCTTTATTACCGCCTGAATGTGATCCCGATCCAGATGCCCGCCTTGCGCGAGATGCGTGAGGATATACCGGAAATCGCACAGCGGATCCTGGAGCGTTTGCGCGGCAATGCGGAGGTGCGTTTTTCCGAAGACGCATTGCATGCGCTGCAAGGCTACAGCTTTCCGGGTAACGTGCGCGAACTGGAGAACATCATTGAAAGAGCGTTGGCGCTGTGCATGGGAGGGGTGATCGAGGAGCAGGATCTGTTGCTGGTGCCCGTGGAGCATAACCAGCCTGACAATGCGGCTCTCAGCAGTAAATATCCGCTGCCGGAATACCTGGATCGTATCGAGAAACAGGCCTTGCTGGAGGCGCTGGAGCAGACCGGGTTCAATCGCACGGCAGCCGCCAAGCTGCTGGGATTGACGTTCCGTACCATGCGCTACCGGATGGAGCGGTTGGGCATCAAAGACCCAAATGGTGCGGGCGATGCGGATTGATGCGCAAGGATTGCTGGTTGAATGCGAATATATCCCGTCGCCGAACTGCGACGATCGCCCCGCAGGCGCAATCGAATTATTGGTGATACATAATATCAGCCTGCCTCCTGGCGAGTTTGGCGGCGATGATGTGCGGCGGCTGTTCACCAATACATTGAGCATGCATGCCCATCCTTATTATCAAACCATCGCGGGGCTGAAAGTATCGGCGCACTTCTTTGTGCGCCGCGATGGGCAGATTGTCCAGTTCGTTCCCTGTTTGAAGCGGGCATGGCATGCGGGCGAGTCTTGCTGGCAAAACAGGCCACGCTGCAACGATTTTTCACTCGGCATCGAGTTGGAGGGCACCGATACCGTTCCGTATGCCGATGCACAATATGATGCACTCCATCGTTTGACCATGGTGTTGCGCAAAACCTATCCAATACGCGGCATTGCCGGGCACAGCGATATTGCGCCGCAACGCAAGACCGATCCGGGCGCATGCTTTGATTGGGCGCGCTATCTTGCGGGGTTGTCGGGGAATTAACGGGACAGAATTGCTGCATTCGCCAGGTTTTCAACGCTCTGTCAGTGCCCGTAAAAGGATAAATTGGATGAAATATATAGTTCTTTTCTCGGCTTATGATGTTTGTGTCAACCACTACAATTAGCCATGTTGATGGAAAAAATAGCTAAATGTAGTGTTTTTTGAATTCAGGGTTGGCAAAATTTTCAGGGAGTGCGTACATGCCGCATGCTGCTACCGATAGTGTTTCAGACTCTTCAGTGCTAGCCAGCGATATTTCCGGTTTTGTTTCATCTATTCCCAATCTGTTTGATCAATACAAGACAATCTGCCGCTGTCGTATGTACGGCATGAATTCTGTTGCCCAGGATTTAACAGGGGGCGAGGAATTGACAGGCTTTAGCTCATGCTTGGTTTGAGCATGGGTTGGGGGTGTAGTAGTTGCAAGTGTTGTTTTCGTTAACTTTCATCATCACAAGGAGGTTGAAATGGCAGAAGCAAAGAAGAAACCAGTAGCAAAGAAACCGGCAGCTAAAAAGGCAGTAGCCAAAAAGCCAGCCGCTAAAAAGGTTGCAGCAAAGAAACCGGCAGCTAAAAAGGCAGTAGCCAAAAAGCCAG
>JAGRPI010000020.1 GCA_019449635.1 Candidatus Ferrigenium bremense | reverse complement strand
GGCCTGTCCTGAGCCTGTCGAAGTGAGGGAAGTTTGGGATGGGGGCTGCCTGCTGTCTCGTCCGGAGTTTCCCGCATTTCGCTTGCGGCTTCATACGGGCTACGGGGCAGCCATTTTCCCAGCATCGCTTTCAGCTTGACCAGTTGCACCGGCTTGCTCAGGTAATCGTCCATGCCAAAGGCGAGGCAGTGCTCGGCCTCGCCCTTAAGGGCATTTGCGGTAAAGGCGATGATCGGCATGCGGGCCCTGTTGGTTTTACCGGCTCCGGTTTCATATACGGCATTTTCAGCGGCGCGGATCGCGGCAGTCAGCTCGTAGCCGTCCATCTCCGGCATGTGCAGGTCGGCGAACAATATGGCGTAATCGCCGCTCTGCCAGCGTTGCAAAGCCTCACTGCCGTTGCTGGCGATGTCTGCGGTTTGCCCGAGCAACATGAGCTGTTGCAGGATGACTTTCTGGTTGATCTCGTTGTCTTCGGCGACCAGAATCAGGCTGCCCCTGCGGCGCGCCTCATCCCGCGACAACAGGGGTTTCACATGGGTATCGCCGCGCTTGTTTTCCGGAACGGCCTGTTTGACCCGGCCTGCGGCAACCGCCACCGCTTCCAGGAATGCGCTGCGATGCATTATCCCGGCATCCAGCTCAACAACATCAGCCGCCACGACCCGACACCGCTGGCGCCCGCCGCGCTCGATGGTGACGAAGCGAACATCCAGGCTCCAGGTGCGGGAAGCGGTGCGCAACTCATCCAGTAGCGACGTGGACAGCGGCGGGTTGACTCCCGCAGTGTCGATGACCACGACGCACAGTCCGGGCGGACGTCCGATGATCCATTGCTTGATAGCCGCCAAGTCCGCTGCCCGCTCGACCACTGCTCCATCATGCGTCAGATAGGCGGCAAGATCATCGACCAGACTCTCCGATCCGCCCGCCACCAGGCAGGCCAGTCCTGCAACCAGAGAGGGTACCGCATAGATTTCAGGATTTTCCGGTACTCGCGCGAAGGGGATGCGCACATTGAGTGTGGTGCCCTTGCCCAGCTCGCTGTGCAGCGTGATCTCACCGCCCATCATGCTTGCCAGCCGGCGGGAGATGACCAGACCCAGCCCGGTGCCGCCAAAACTCCGCGTTGTGGAGGAATCAGCTTGCGTGAATGGTGCAAACAAACGTTCCTGGGTTGCTTCATCCATGCCGATACCGTTGTCGGCGATACGGAACTCCAGCATTACCAGTTCTGGCGTGCTTTCAGCCAACAGTGCGCGCACCGACACCCTGCCTTGCCGCTGCTGCCCGCTGGAAAACTTGATGGCGTTGTTGGCCAGGTTGACCAGTATCTGGCGCAACCGTCCCGGGTCGCCCATGACCGCTGCGGGAATGGCCGGATCGGTAAATAGCGTCAGCTCCACGTCTTTCTTCAAGGCCAGGGAAATCAGGGTTTCGCATGTCCCTTCCACCACACCGGCGACGGAGATAGGCAGGCTGTCGATCTGGAGCTTGCCGGCCTCGATCTTGGAGAAATCGAGGATGTCGTCGATGATAGCCAGCAGGGCAAACGCCGAGTCGTGGATGATATTCGCTATCTCCATTTGCTGGTCATTCAGGCTGCTTTGCTGCAACACGTCGATCATGCCGATCACGCCGTTCATCGGCGTGCGGATCTCGTGGCTCATTGTGGCAAGAAAGGCCGACTTGGCGCCGTTGGCCTGCTCGGCATCAAGCCAGGCCTGCGCCAGCTCGGCAGTGCGCGCCGTCACTTTCTCTTCCAGCTCCGTGTTGAGACGGTCGAATTTATCGATCAGCTCGGCGGTCTGCATCGCAGTGGAGTTGAATGTCGCTACCAGTTCGCCGATCTCGTCGTTCGAATGTAAATCCATGCGCACGCCCCGCTCGCCGGCGGCGAAACGCCGGGTAAAATCGGTCAGTCTGAGGATTGGCGCGATGATCCGCGAGCGCACGTAGAAAAAGAGCAAGAGCGTGAACAGGATTGCCAGCGCCTGCACCAGGTAAATGATGAAATCCACCCGGCGTTGTGCGGTGTTGGCGGCTCCTTCAAGGGCGCTTACCAAATGCTCGGCCTCGCTCAGCATCAGCGCCGCACCGGCAACCACCTCGCGCTGGGCTGCCTGTCGTGCCGCCAGATCCGGCTCCGCCATCACCCGCTCCAGCGCGATGTGCTGGCGCCGCCGGATTTTATCGATACGTTCCAGATACCCTTCCAGATTGTCCCCGGCGCTGCGCATCAGCGGATGGAGCTGCCCAATCTCGCGTGCCACACCGGCATAGCGCATATTGAATTCGTTTTCCGCCTTTAGCCTGGACTGCCTGACAGCCTCGTCAGGCTCCAGCACATAGCTGGCTGATTGAAAGGCGATCTGCTGGGAAAGATAGCGCAGCCGCCCGCTCTGGTTGATGATGCCGGCAACATTCGCGATAGAGTCATATACACTATTGATAAAATACAGGTTGCCGGTGGCGAGCGTCACCAGCAGCAGGAACACCCCGCCCAGCTTGAGGCTTACCGAAGAGCGGCGGGGTGAGGGAATGGATTCGGATGTAATGGCCATGGTTACCTTAAACGCACCTGGTTAAGCTTCACATGAATCATGACTCCAAGGCAAACGGTGCGCACGCCACATTACTGCATGCAACTGCGGATTACGCATTGCCGATGCCGCGCGTCGGCAGATTGATCTGTTTGGCGAAGTCCAGCATGCGCCGGATCGGCAACACGGCACGCTGAATGATCGCCGGGTCGATGCGAATCTCATTCTTGCCTGTTTCCAGCACTTCAGCAAGGTTGAGCAGGCCGTTCATCGCCATCCACGGGCAATGGCTGCAACTGGTGCAGGTTGCGCCGTGCCCGGCGGTGGGCGCTTCGAGGAACACCTTATGCGGCGACAGGGTGCGCATCTTGTGCAGTATTCCATTGTCGGTCGCGACGATGAATTCGTTCGCATCGAGCTGCTGCGATGCCTTGATGAGCTGCGTGGTGGAGCCGACCATATCTGCCAGTTTGACCACCGCGCGCGGCGCTTCTGGATGCACCAGCACCTTGGCCTGCGGATGCTGCGCCTTCAGCTCGAGCAGCTCGCGCGCCTTGTATTCGTCGTGCACCATGCATGAGCCCTGCCACAGCAGCATGTCCGCCCCGGTCTGTTCCTGCACGTAACTGCCCAAGTGCCGGTCCGGCGCCCAGAGGATCTTCTCGCCGCGTTCCTTGAGGTGCCTGACGATAGGCAATGCGATCGAGCTGGTCACCATCCAGTCGGCACGCGCCTTCACCGCCGCGCTGGTGTTGGCATACACCACCACGGTGCGGTCGGGGTGCGCATCACAGAACGCGCTGAACTCGTCCGCCGGGCAACCCAGATCCAGCGAGCATTCCGCCTCCAGATCCGGCATCAGCACGCGCTTCTCCGGATTCAGGATCTTCGCGGTCTCGCCCATGAAACGCACGCCGGCGACCACGATGGTTTTCGCCGGATGCTGATGGCCGAAATTGGCCATATCCAGCGAATCGGAGACGATGCCTCCGGTCTCCTCCGCCAGATCCTGCAAGTCGGGGTGCACGTAATAATGCGACACCAGAACGGCGTCCTGTTCTTTGAGCATGCGCTTGATATGCGCGATCAGCTCGGCTTTCTCTGCGGGATCCGGCTCGCGCGGAACCTTGGCCCATGCCTGCGCCGTGCTGCAACCGGTCTGTGCGGCATCGGGGTGGTCGTACGGGATATAGATGACGTTTTCGCTCATGGCATTTTCCTGATCGCGCGCGCTGGCAACTCCAGTATCGCGGCACGATTGCTCGGTGAGAAAACTTTCTCTGCCGCATCCTGCCACGCCAGCCACTGGAAGTTCAAGTGCTCGTACGGCGCGAGTAGGACAGAGACAGGGTACGGCAGTTGCAGACTGAACACATGCTCGATGTTGCGTGTAATGCCGGGCGGGTAACGGTGGCGCCAGTGCGGGTAAATCTCGTAGTCGTTTTGCACCTGCCAGTCGCTCAATGCATATTGCGAAGCATCCAGCCCGGTTTCCTCCCGCACCTCGCGCAGTGCCGTGTCGCGCAGCGCCTCGCCCGGCTCGCAACTGCCGGTGACCGACTGCCAGTAGCCCGGATGATCGGCGCGCTCCAGCAACAGCACCTTCATATCCTGAGCCTGTCCTGAGCACGTCGAAGCGGCCTGTCCTGAGCCTGTCGAAGGAGCGGTATAAATCACCACCAGCACCGAGACCGGCTGTTTGTAGCGTGTCATGCCTGTTGACGCGAAACAACACAAATTGGAACTCCAAACCCCCTCCAGCTCCCCCTTGTCAGGGGGAGAGCCTGCAACCTCCCCTGACAATGGGAGGCCGGGAGGGGTTCGGGTTTGACTCGAGGCAATCTTGTGAGACGTTTCATTATCAGGCGCGACTACTCTCGCCATGCCTGTTAGGCGAAAAACACCCAGAAAGCCTTGTTGCGCTGCCGCCAATACACCACCGTGTCGGCGAGGATATCCTGCACGATCTCGCGGTCATTCGCGGACAGGCCAAAGGTACCGCTGACGTTGCGCAACAGCAGCACATAACCGGCCACCTCTCCATGCCACGACAGATCGCACAGCGCATCCGCCAGCGCATCCCAGTTTACGCCGAACTCGGGCGGGAAAGCGGCGGCGGTAGCCAATGCATTAAGCAGATTCTGCTTGCCCTTGATTCCCTTGAGGTCGGCATCGAACAGCACGAAACCGGCTTCGCTGGCCGCCCTGCGCAGTTCGTCCATGCTGCATTGCAGCGAATAGCTGCCTGCCGCAGCGGTATCGTTCAATTGTTTTGTCAGCGAATTCATGACTGTTCTCTGATGCGTTTGAAAGTTCGGTAATGATTGGCCGTGTAATAACACTCGACCGGCTTTCCGCACACGATGCGCCGCGCACCGCGATTGCGCGCGCCGGGCGTCTTGACGGTGTATTCGTGATAGCGGGCGCGACACGGTGGGGCGGAGCCCTTTGGTGCGGGAGCGCCCGCCTCGCACCTCCTCCCGCAAGCGGCTGACTTCGTCAGTAACGTGTCGGAGGTGCAGCCGCGCGGTTGCTGCGGCAAAATGCGCTCGTAGTTATTGAACACCGCACCATCTCGTGCATAGGCAAACGGCCCACCCTGTTTGATGATACGCAAGGTGTCGCGCGCCTCGGCGGGCAGCTCGGCCACGGCAATGACCGGCAGGCCGGACTGCACCACCGGTTCGGCCTGTCCGGACGGCAGCCACAGCAGTGTTGCCGACAATATCCACCAGAACCGTAGCGAACGCGCCACCGTCAACCCTTCGCGACTTCCACCGATGTCTGCACCTGCTTGCGCAAATGGATGTGCAGTTCACGCAACTGTTTCTCATCCACCGCGCTCGGCGCCTGGGTCAGCAGGCATTGCGCGCGCTGCGTCTTGGGGAAGGCGATCACGTCGCGGATCGATTCGGCACCGGTCATCATCGTGACGATGCGGTCCAGCCCGAACGCCAGCCCGCCGTGCGGCGGCGCGCCGTATTGCAGCGCATCGAGCAGGAAGCCGAACTTGAGCTGCGCTTCTTCCGCGCCGATGTTGAGCGCGCGGAACACTTGCGATTGCACAGCTTCCCGGTGGATACGCACCGAGCCGCCGCCGAGTTCCCAGCCATTCAAGGCCAGGTCGTAAGCCTTCGCCAGGCAACGCCCCGGGTCGCTTTCCAGAAATTCCAGGTGTTCGTCCTTGGGCGAGGTGAACGGATGATGGCAAGCCGTCCAGCGTTTTTCTTCCTCGTCGTATTCGAACATCGGGAAATCCACCACCCACAGCGGCTCCCAGGCCTTGCCGTTGGTGTAGCCCTTTTCATGGCCGATCTTGCTGCGCAATGCGCCCAGCGCGTCGTTGACGATCTTGGTCTTGTCGGCGCCAAAGAAGATGAGGTCGCCGTTCTGCGCGCCGGTGCGTTCGATGATGGTCTTCAGCGCTGCCTCGTGGAGGTTTTTCACGATCGGCGATTGCAGGCCGGTCTCGTTGAGCTGCGTGATGTCATTGACCTTGATGTAGGCCAGCCCCTTCGCACCGTAGATTTTTACGAACTCGGTGTAGCCGTCGATCTCGCCGCGAGTCAGGCTCGCCCCGTTGGGAACACGGAGCGCCGCTACACGGCCGTTATCCGAGCTTGCGACACCCGAGAATACCTTGAATGCCACATCCCTGACGGCATCGGTCACCTCGGTCAGCTCCAGCGTGATGCGCATATCCGGTTTGTCTGAGCCGTAGCGCCGCATGGCCTCGGCATGGGTCAAGCGCGGGAACGGGTTGGGCAACTCGATATCCAGTGTTTCCTTGAACACGGTGCGGATCAGCTCTTCCATCAGCGCGGTGATCTGCGTCTCGGTCAGGAACGAAGTCTCGATATCCACCTGGGTGAATTCCGGCTGGCGGTCGGCGCGCAGATCCTCGTCGCGAAAGCATTTGGTGATCTGGTAATAGCGGTCGAAGCCGGCCACCATCAGCATCTGCTTGAACAGCTGCGGCGACTGCGGCAACGCGAAGAACTCGCCAGGATGCACGCGCGATGGCACCAGGTAGTCGCGCGCGCCTTCCGGCGTGGATTTGGTCAGCATCGGCGTTTCGATGTCGATGAAACCGCGGCTGTCGAGGAAGCGGCGGAACGCCATCGCCACCTTGTAGCGCAGCATCATGTTCTTCTGCATCTGCGGGCGGCGCAGGTCGATCACGCGGTGGGTCAGGCGCACGTTCTCGGAGAGGTTCTCGTCATCCAGCTGGAACGGCGGCGTGACCGAGGTGTTCAGCACCTCGATCTCGTGGCACAGGATCTCGATCTCGCCGCTGGTAATGTTGGAATTGGTAGTGCCCGCCGGGCGGTGGCGCACCTTGCCGGTGACGCGCAGCACGAATTCGTTGCGCACCGATTCGGCGATCCTGAACATCTCCGGCCGGTCCGGGTCACAGACGATTTGCGCCAACCCTTCGCGGTCGCGCAGGTCGATGAAGATCACCCCGCCGTGGTCGCGGCGGCGATGCGCCCAGCCGCACAGGCTGACGGTTTGATCGAGTTGGTCGGTGTTGAGCAGTCCGCAATAATGAGTTCGCATGATTCGGTTTCTAAAAAATACTAGGGTTAGTTTGACTGGTGATTTTGGGTGATGGTGCGATGCTTCCCGACTTCGTGATCCGCCACCACCCCCATCGAAACGATGGAACGCAATGCCACGTCCACTGACATTTCCAGCTCGATGGTATCGGCCTTGCGCACGTAGAAATAGAAGCCGTTCACCGGGCTCGGCGTGGTGGGAATGAACACCGCGACATATGCCTCATCGAACCGGTCGATCACCTCGCCCGGCACGCTGGTCTGAAACGCCAGCGACCATGCCTCGGGATGCGGATAGCGCACCAGCAGCACCTTGCGGAATGAATTGCCGCTGCCGGACAGCAGGGTATCGCTGACCTGCTTGACGCCCTTGTAGATGCTGCCGACGAACGGCACATGCAGCATCGCCTTTTCCGATGCTTCCCAGAGCCGCTGGCCAAACACGTTGCGCATCAGCAAGCCGGTCAGCAGCACCACGCCCAGCGTCAGGATGATGCCCAAGCCGGGAATGTGGAAAGGCAACAACCTGTCCGGGTGCCACTGCCCCGGCAACAGCAGCAGCGTCTGGTCCATCGTGCCGATGACCAGGTTCAGCGCCCACAGGGTAATGCCGAGCGGAACCCAGACCAGCAATCCGGTGATGAGGTATTTTTTCATCGGCTAATCAGCTGGCCGCCGAACAGGAGCCGCCGCCACAGCAAGCTGTGCTGGCAGGTTCGGGTTTGGGCGGATTCTTGAAATCGGTTGCGTAATAGCCGCTGCCCTTCAACTGGAAACCGGCAGCAGTCAATTGTTTGGCAAAAGTCTCCTTGCCGCATCCCGGGCATATGGTGAGTGGCGCGTCGCTCATTTTCTGCAGCACGTCTTTTTGCAGGCCGCAACTGGAACAACCGTAAGCGTAAATAGGCATGACATCCTCCTATCGGGTAATTTACAAAGGCGCGCATTATACCCGAGCGCAGGGCAGAAGCGCAGCCTGTGGCGATGCTTTCTTGCCTTAATTCACGACCCTACAACGCCGATAGAAACACGCTCTCGCGCAGTCTCTTCAACTGGTCGCGCAGTTCGGCGGCGCGCTCGAACTCCAGGTTCTTCGCGGCTTGCAGCATATCTTTTTCCAGCCGGGCGATTTCCCTGGATAATTCCTTTTCGCTCATCGCCAGATACTTCGCTTGGGTCTGCGCGGCCTTGAGCTGGCTGCGCGCTTCCTCCGGTTCGTACATGCCTTCGATAATGTCCTTGATGCGCTTCTGCACGCCCTGTGGCGTGATGCCGTGCGCGAAATTGTGCGCCACCTGCTTGGTGCGGCGGCGGTCGGTCTCATCGATTGCGCGGCGCATCGAATCGGTGATCCTGTCGGCGTACAGCAGCGCCTTGCCGTTGAGGTGGCGCGCGGCGCGGCCGATGGTTTGGATCAGCGAGCGCTCGGAACGCAGGAAACCTTCCTTGTCGGCGTCGAGGATCGCGACCAGCGACACCTCGGGAATGTCCAGCCCCTCGCGCAGCAGGTTGATGCCGACCAGTACGTCAAACATGCCGAGGCGCAGGTCGCGGATGATCTCGACGCGCTCGACGGTCTCGATGTCCGAGTGCAGGTAGCGCACCCTGATGCCGTGCTCGGAAAAATAATCGGTGAGGTCTTCCGCCATGCGCTTGGTCAGCGTGGTCACCAGCACGCGCTCGCCCTGCTCCACGCGCAGCCTGACCTCGGACATCAGGTCGTCCACCTGATGCGTGGCGGGGCGCACCTCGATAAGCGGATCGATCAGCCCGGTCGGGCGCACCACCTGCTCGACCACCTGTCCGGCGTGCTCGGCCTCGTACACCGACGGCGTGGCGGAAATGAACACGCTCTGGCGCATCACCTTTTCGAATTCGTCGAAACGCAGCGGGCGGTTATCCATCGCGGAAGGCAGGCGGAAACCGTAGTTGACCAGGTTCTCCTTGCGCGCGCGGTCGCCCTTGTACATGCCGCCGATCTGCGGGATCGTGACGTGGCTCTCGTCGATGAACATCAACGCGTTCGGCGGCAGGTAATCCAGCAGCGTCGGCGGCGGTTCGCCCGGCTTGCGCCCCGACAGATGGCGCGAATAATTTTCGATGCCCTTGCAGAAGCCGATCTCGTTGAGCATCTCCAGGTCGTGGCGGGTGCGCTGCTCGATGCGTTGCGCCTCGACCAGCTTGTTCTCGCGCTGGTAGAACGCGATGCGCTCGGCCAGCTCGACCTTGATGGTTTCCAGCGCGGCCAGCACCGTGGCGCGCGGCGTGACGTAATGGCTGGACGGATAGACGGTATAGCGCGGCACCTTCTGCACGATATGCCCGGTGAGCGGATCGAACAGCGACAGCGTTTCCACCTCGTCGTCGAACAGCGTCAGGCGCAGCGCGTGTTCGCTGCTTTCCGCCGGGAAGATGTCGATCACGTCGCCGCGCACGCGAAACGTGCCGCGCGAAAAATCGATCTCATTGCGCTCGTACTGCATCTCGACGAGACGCTTGATCACATCGCGCTGCGCCATCTTCTCGTTGTGGCGCAGATGCAGGATCATGCCGTGGTAATCCACCGGGTCGCCGATGCCGTAGATCGCCGACACCGTCGCGACGATCACGGCATCCTCGCGCTCCAGCAGCGCCTTGGTCGCGGACAGGCGCATCTGCTCGATCTGCTCGTTGATGCTGGAATCCTTCTCGATATACACGTCGCGCGATGGCACATAGGCCTCGGGCTGGTAGTAGTCGTAATAGGAGACGAAATACTCGACCGCGTTCTCGGGAAAGAAATCGCGCAACTCGGAATACAGTTGCGCCGCCAGCGTCTTGTTCGGCGCCATCACGATGGCCGGCCGCCCCAGTTGCGCGATCACGTTCGCCATCGTGAACGTCTTGCCAGAGCCGGTCACGCCAAGCAATGTCTGGAACGCCAACCCGTCGTTGATCCCCTCCACCAGTTGCGCAATGGCCGTGGGCTGGTCGCCCGCCGGTTCGAACGGCTGGTGCAGGCGATAGGGGCTATTGGGGAAGGTGGTGATGTTCATGGTGAGCCGCGTATTGTACGGGCAATGGCTCGATTGCCAAACAGGAAGGCATGGCGGAAAATGCCGCCACGGCAACGGAACGAATATCCGCTTCGATCCTGACCCGGTTCCTTAACAGCCTGTTAATCTTGGCCCTGATTCTTTTCTGCTGGGCATTATCGGAGAGGTGGCATAAATGAAAACATCAGTGAACGCTCTACTGCTTATGGCCGGGTTGGCGGTGTTGCCGGCGCAAACCGCCTTCGCCGCCGGTGTATTGAAGTTCGAACCCAAGGCAAACACAACGATAAGAGAAGCCCTGGTTGATCTCAAGAAGGAGCGTGTGGCCCTCGCGCTCGAGTCTGGCGAACAGATCGAGGGGATAGTAACCATGGTGGGGGACTCCGTAGTGTATATCACCCAGCTTTCCGGGAAGGTTTATTACGACGCCGTGGTAAACATAGACAAGATCAACGCCATCATCCTCAGAAAAGAATTCAATTGACATTCAAGGCCTGCCGCCGGGAAACATGATGAACCATCGGACTGACAGGTTCAGCGTACCCAAAGCCACACCGACTGATCCGAGGCAAATAACCATTACCCAGAAATGAAAGCCCTGCTGGATCCGGTTACGCCGGGCAGCGTCTGTATTGGCAGGGGATTGAACGGATATGCACCTGTTGCTGGCTGATCTCATTCTCGCCACCCATGCCTTGTTCGTGGCATTTGTCGTTCTCGGGCTGGTCGCCGTCCTGCTCGGGAAGTATCGGCGCTGGGGCTGGGTCAGGAACTTGTGGTTCAGGTCAGCCCACCTTGTGGCAATCGGCATCGTCATGGCGGAGTCATGGTTTGGCCTGGCATGCCCGCTGACCGAATGGGAGAGCCGGTCAAGGGAGGCGGCGGGCGGCGCTGCCTATTCGGGTTCTTTTATCCGGCATTGGCTGCACCAGATCCTGTTCTACGATTTTGACCCCTGGGCCTTTACGGTTGCCTACACCGTATTTGGAATCCTTACGCTGCTTGCCTGGCTGCTTGTGCCACCGGAACATCCGAGGAACAAAAATTGAGCCGGCAAGTCCTCCTTCTCTCTGCACCCCGATTCACTCTTTCCCCGGCACGGGTATAATTCGCCCTCACGTTTAAACCGCAAGGAAATATCTTGGAACTCTCGACTCGCGTACAGGCTATCAAGCCCTCCCCCACCCTCGCCGTCACCGCCCGCGCAGCGAAGCTGAAAGCCGAAGGAAAAGACATCATCGGGCTGGGCGCGGGCGAACCGGATTTCGATACACCGCAGCACATCAAGGACGCGGCGATCGGCGCGATCAACAAGGGCTTCACCAAATACACCGCCGTCGGCGGCACGCCCTCGCTCAAGGCAGCGATCATCGCGAAGTTCAAACGCGACAACGGCCTTGACTACACGGCGAAACAGATCCTGGTCTCCTGCGGCGGCAAGCAGAGCTTCTTCAATCTGGCGCTGGCGGTAATCAACCCCGGTGACGAGGTCATCATCCCCGCGCCGTACTGGGTATCCTATCCCGATATCGTGATCATCGCGGAGGGCAAGCCGGTGATCGTGCAGGCAGGCATAGAGCAAGGTTTCCGGATGACCGCCGCGCAACTGGAAGCGGCGATTACGCCGAAAACCAGAATGGTGGTGATCAACAGCCCGAGCAATCCGTCCGGCGCGGTGTATAACCTGGAAGAGTTGAAGGCCTTGGGCGAGGTGTTGCGCAAACATCCGAACATCCTCATCGCCACCGACGACATGTACGAGCATATCGCGCTGACCGATGCGCAATTCGTCAACATCCTGAATGCCTGCCCCGACCTGTATCCGCGCACCATGGTGCTGAACGGCGTGTCCAAGGCCTACGCCATGACCGGCTGGCGCATCGGCTACGCGGCGGGGCCGGAGAACATCATCACCGCGATGGAGAATGTGCAGTCGCAGAGCACTTCGAACCCGACTTCGATTTCGCAGGTGGCGGCGGAAGCGGCATTGAACGGCGATCAGGGGTGCATCACGCCGATGCTCAAGGCGTTCCGCGAGCGCCACGTGTTCGTGGTGAATGAACTGAACAGGATGCCCGGCGTGCAGTGCCTCATGGCGGGCGGCGCGTTCTATGCCTTCCCCGACACGCGTGCGGCGATCGCCAGGCTGCACCAGCGCGGCACGATCAAGGCTGCGACCGACATCGCGCTTTCCGAATATCTGCTGGAGCAAGGCGGTGTCGCGGTAGTCCCCGGCTCGGCCTTCGGCAGCGAAGGCTATATCCGCCTGTCGTTCGCCACCTCGATGGAAAACCTCACGAAAGCGCTGGAGCGCCTGGCGAAAGCGCTAGCCTGATCTGTCTCCCGTCTGAAGCTTGAAAAAAGCTGTTGTCCGCAGATTACACAGATTACGCGAGATTAAAAATCTGCGTAAATCCGCGCAATCTGCGGACCGAACTATGTTTTTTAAGATAGACCTAGAAAGTTAGATTGAATCTACCGCGCCGTCTGCAGTGACGGATTATCGGTCGTCCCGCCTACTTGCAGCGTAACCGATCCCATCCCCGCACGCATGGTCAGGTCTGCAACGACACGCCCGGATAGCTGCTGCTTGTCAATGTCCAGTGTGGCCGTTGCGTTCAGCACTCCGGTGCTCATTTTTACCTGCCTGAAGTGGTAGTCCCCGTTGGCATAATATAGATTGCCGCTCAGTTCATCGAAATGGGTGCGCCCGCCCGGCAAGTTTTCCTTGCTGCGCAGGCGGGCAGTCTCGACGACATCGACGCCATTGATGATGCCTTTTCTGACGGCAAAGGCACCCTCCAGCGTCGTCGCCTCCGCAAGCTTCGACAAGCTCGCTGACTGCATCTGGAAGCGTGCCGTGCCGTCCATATCGCCGCTCAGCGCCTTGCTCATATTCTGCAAGGTGATGGTCTTGGCTGTCAGGGCTCCCTGGGCGCGCCAACCGGAGCGCCAGTCGATACGCGCGTCGCCGAGCAGCACCCCGCCCATGATGCGGCTGTCCATATCGGTAATCACCAGGCCATCGCCGGTCAACTCGCCCTTCGCACTCAAATCGTCGAAAACCCAATTCGGCAGTAACGGCAACGCACTGCCGCGTACCGTGACCGATACCTGCATTTTGTTTTCCGGTGTGGCGTTAATGTCCAGCGCAAACTTGCCTCCCTCGGCATGCAATTTCGCCTGCGTGAATTTCCCGGCCTGGTCAAAACTCAGTTCACCGCCTATGCCCGATAATTGCATACCGTCCGCTTCCAGCTTGCCCTGGCTTAGCTCGATACGGGCAACCGGATACTGTGTGTCGGAAGCGATTTTTTGCAGCCATGCGGATACTTGCGGCAAGGCTGCACCATTGACCTGCACGTTTTCCAATTCGATGCCGGTAATCGGCTTGTCCGAAGAAAATAATGCAGACAACGCGAAATCGATCCGTACCTGCTGTGCCTGAATTGACTTCTTTTCGCCAATCGACACTTCTTGCAATTCCAAACGTGGGGTGGGCAGCAATCGTCCCGCCAGGTGTCCGACATGCACCGGCTGTTGCAACCTGGCGCTGAGCAGTTGCTCGATGCCGGTTGCGTAGTCCTTCGTGGGCAACACGTACGGGACGACAAACAGCGCAATCAGCGACAGCACAAATAATCCTGCACCGACCTTGCCCCAAGGCACCGGTTTGCGGCGTGCCCGTGCAACCTGCACCACCTTGGAGGGTTGCGGCGTCTCGGGCGTCTTGGCGGCACGCTCTGCGCTGGTCTTGGCAGCCTCGGCACCGCGCCGCTCGGCCTCCGCCCATGCCTTGGCCTGGACTTCTGCAAGTTTTGCCACTTCTTCCGCGGAAGGCATGCGCGCCTCTGCGGCAGGCTTGGCCGCCGCTTCGGGTGACGGTGTTTTGGGCACGCTTGCCGAAGGAGTCGGCACTGCCGATGGCGGTTGTTGCGGTATGGCTTGTGCTATCTCAACCGGTTTCTCCGCTTTTCCAGGAAGATTAAACTGCTCTATGTCGCCCATCAACGCTGCAACATCCTGTTGCGCTTCCGGTTCTTCATGCGCCACCACGGGTGGTACAGGAGGTGGAATCACGGCCTCGGGCATCGCAAAACTGAACGGCTCCAGCTTGATTGTTACAGCCGGTTCGGCGGCTTGCGGCAACGCAACCTCAGCAACGGGCGCCGCGGCATCCATCAATTCATAGACCGAATGCTCGCGCCCGTGCTTGTCTTTTTGCAAGCCGCGATACTGGAACAGGCCGGCATATTCATCGCTCAGCCGCGAAACAAAATCATAATAGGAACGGGAAATATAAATCTGATCGATGTCGGCGAAACTCATCACACGCTGCGCATCATTGATGCCGTCGCCGACCATGTTGCTTTGGTCGTTCATATCCTTGACGACGTTGACAGGACCGAGATGGATGCCGATGCGCACGTTCAGATCGGGGTAATCCTGGTGCCGATTGGCCATCACCGTCTTGCGGAATTGCATCGCCACTTTCAGCGCATCTTCCGGATGTTGCAAAAAGCCTATTGCCGCACCATCCCCAGTATCCAGAATGATACGTTCGTCATCTCCCAGCGTATCCAGGCAATCTGTGACCAACTGGTTGAATTGCTTCTTGATTTCGATCTGTTTATTGACGGATTGCTTGGTATAGCCGACCACATCGAAAAATAACACGGTCGCGCTGGTAGAGCGTGCATCTTGACGTGCCCCTGTTTTCGACTTATGGGTGTCTGCTTCCTGCTGCGCCCTGGCCTTGGCTGCCACTTTCTGTTTGGCGAGTTCTGCCTCTTCCCGCGCTTTGGCGGCCTCCTGCTCGGCTTTGCGACGCGCCGTTTCGGCCTCCTGCTGCGCCTTTAATTTGGCCGCCTCTGCTGCTTCCCGCGAGCGGCGCT
>JAGRPI010000019.1 GCA_019449635.1 Candidatus Ferrigenium bremense | reverse complement strand
GAGAATTCAATCTCTGGAAGTTACTTGAACCGGAATATAGGTAAACTGATTTCAAATCGGCACCAAAATTTATTGCTTTGTAAACCGCGCCAATGCTTAGCATTGGCTTGATAATTTGTAAGTTAACCGGACACTACTGGCCGCTCATATGTTCGTATAGACCTTTTCCGCACGATGGATGAAAGCATCCACGAAACTGTTGGCTATGTAATGAAACACCGGTCCGACCAGTTTTTCCAGCAACCTGCTGGAAAACTCATAGTGCAGACGGAATTCTATCTTACAGGCTGAATCGTTCAGCGGAATGAACCGCCAGCAGCCGTCCAGGTGCTGGAACGGCCCGTCCTTCAAGGCCATGTCGATCTGATGCGGCGGCGTACGCACGTTTTCGGTAGTGAAATGCTGCTTGATATGGTGATAATTGATATGCACCGTGGCATGCACCGTCGTACCTTCCAGTTCGGAAACGCTAGCCCCGCCGCACCACGGCAGGAACTGCGGGTATTCTTCCACACGATCCACCAGATTGAACATCTGTTCCGCGCTGTGCGGAACCAGTACCGTTTTTTCTACGAATGCCATTGCTTCTCAAAGTTGCCAAACCAAAGGCTGGTAGAATAGCCGAACGCATCACAAATGGCATCTGTTATTGAGGTTTCCATAATTTGTGGCAATCATACCGTTCGGGCTGATGCTTCGACGAGCTCAGCACAGGGTACGCAAGGCGTATCGAAGCCCAATGACTTGCAACAAGCCACCCTTCGATACCTCAGGGTGAACGGATGTAATGATTTATGGAAACTCAATAATGAGTATCGTTCAAAACAAAAAAGCCTTCCACGACTACTTCATCGAGGAAAAATACGAGGCCGGCATCATGCTGGAAGGCTGGGAAGTCAAGGCCATCCGCGCCGGGCGCGCGCAACTCAAGGAGGCCTATGTCACCATCAAAGATGGTGCACTGTACCTGTTCGGCTCACACATCAGCCCGCTCGCCAACGCCTCCACCCACATCCACCCCGACCCGGTGCGCACCCGCAAGCTGCTGCTGCACAAGTCGGAGATCGACAAACTGATCGGCAAGGTGCAGCGCGCCGGCTTCACCCTGATGCCGCTCGACATGCACTACAAGAACGGCCGCGTCAAACTCGAGATCGGCCTCGCCAAGGGCAAGAAGATGCATGACAAGCGCGCCACCGAGAAAGAAAAGGACGCCAAGCGTGAAGCCTCGCAGGCCATGAAGAAGGAGCGCCGCTAGTCAAGCAGCGCGCTTGGGGTGCAGACTACAGCCCGCCCCTGTCTTGCAGAACTGAAATGCTTTGTGCGGGTCTTACTTCCATCAGTTCCAGTGGAGGTGATCCATGAAACCATTCATCCGCATCATCCTCATCCTCGTCGTCCTGCTGCCCGCAGTTAACCATACCCAAGCGAAAGGAGCCGCCATGACCGAAGTCAACCAAACCGCTTACTTGGCCGGAGGCTGCTTCTGGGGCATGGAGGAACTGGTGCGCCAGATTCCCGGCGTGCTGGCCACCGAGGTCGGCTATACCGGCGGTGGCACGCCGGATGCGACCTATGAGCAGGTGAGGACCGGCACCACCGGCCACGCAGAATCGCTGAAGATCGTGTTCGACCCCGGAAAACTCACCTACCGTCACCTGCTGTTCGAGTTCTTCCGCATGCACGACCCGACCCTGCGCAACCGGCAGGGCAACGACATCGGCACGCAATACCGCTCGGCGATCTTCTATGTCGATGAGGAGCAGAAACGCATTGCCGAGGAAATCATCCGCATCGTGGAAGGCTCGGGGGAATGGCAGGCGAGGATCGTCACCGAGGTCGTGCCGTTCAGGGAATTCTTTCGCGCCGAGGAGTACCACCAGAAGTATCTGGTCAAGAACCCGCGCGGCTACACCTGCCATTACATCCGGCGGATGGATCTGGGGGAGTAGCCCTCGTCACCGCGCCATGCCGACTGCCACCACACAGACGGTCAGCAGCCCCAGCACCAGGTTCAGCGCGACCAGTTTGCGGATCCTGTCCAGCATTTCCCCCGCCTCTTTCCAGCGCTGTTTGGCGACATGCAGGCTGAACGGCACGTAGCAGGCGAAGAACAGGTAGCCGAAGATCACCATCATCGCCAGCCCCGCTGCCAGCATGATGTGGACATGGCGCACCGTGTGGGCGATGCCGCCGTACAGGTAGACCAGGTAGAAGCCCGTGACCAGTATCGCGCCGGATGCGCCCCATACCCAGTTGAAGAAACGGCGGAACACTGCGTCCAGCAGCCTGAGGCGTTGCGGCGGTTCGAGCGTTTCCACGGCGGCGGGGCGCAGCACCATATGCGCGAAGAACATGCCGCCCACCCAGATCAGGACGGCCAGCAGATGGATGAGTTTGAAGAGAGTCATTTGTTATCGGCCGGTTGTTGTACATAGCGACATAAATCTGCTGCGCGACTCCGGGGCGGGGTCGGGCGGTGCTCGCCCTCCTCACATACTGCTGTGTATGCTCCGGGTGCTGCGCTCCGATCTCCCCCACCCCAAAGCCGCTCGCTACGATTTCTGACGCTATGCATAGCTGGGCGCTACGATACCTCAAAAACACCATGATCTTCTTGGCGCATCTAAAAATTCTGGTTTCGTCATACCGGCGAAGGCCGGTATCCAGCAATAAAAAATAGGCCGCGAAGCGGACAAAAACATGAAGTTGCCCCACTTCGTGGGGATTTATTAAACAACTGGATACCGGCAGCCCTCACCTCAATCCTCTCCCGCCTGCGGGAGAGGAGGCAATCGCCCCTTCCCCCTGCAAGGGGGAAGGTTAGGATGGGGGTTTTCAGCCGGTATGACGGCCTAATGGATTATTTTGGTTCAATAGACTGAACACCGGCACCCTCACCTCAATCCTCTGGGTGAAACAACTGGTGGAACTACTAGCCATTCGACTAGGCGGCAAAGCCGCAAAATCGCTGGTTATCCCGCAGGCGGGAGAGGGAATAAAAGCTCGCGTACCGGCCTGAAACTCCTGCGGTGCACCGCCGACACGCCATGTTCGCGCAACGCGGAAAGATGCGCGGCGGTGGGATAGCCCTTGTGCTCGGCGAAGCCGTAGTGCGGATACTGTTCGTGCAGTCGCAGCATCAGTTCGTCGCGCGCGGTCTTCGCCAGGATCGACGCGGCGGAGATCGCCGCGACCTTGCTGTCGCCCTTGACGATGGCCTGGCTGGGAATGCCGGTCTGCGGGCAATACAGGCCATCCACCAGCACCTGCTGCGGTTGTATCTGCAACGCCAGCACGGCGCGGCGCATCGCCAACAAGGTGGCTTGCAGGATGTTGAGCCGGTCGATCTCGTCCACTTCTGCCCAGGCTACCGCCCAAGCCAGCGCACGTTCGCGGATGAGCGGGGCAAGCCGGTCGCGCTGTTTTTCGGAAAGTTTCTTGGAATCGGCCAGCCCTTCGATGGGGCTGGCGTCGTTTAGTATCACCGCCGCCGCGCACACCGGCCCGGCCAGCGGGCCGCGCCCGGCTTCGTCGACGCCGCAGATCAGAATGGTTGATTGAGTAATTTCCCCTCTCCCCTCACTCTTCCTTAAACAAGGAAAGGAATTTGTCTTGAGCATTCAATTAGCCACAGATTTACACAGATAAACACGGATAAAAGCCGCATAGCCGATCAGCAACTCATCGTTCATCTGTGTCAATCCGTGTTTATCCGTGGCTCAATTGCGTTTCCCAAATTCATGCAGCCGGCAGGTACGGCAGGATGGCAGCCGCGGCTTTCTGTGCGGTATTCTGGCGCAGCGTCTGGTGCAGGGCGCGGAATGTCTCTTCGAGTTGCATCACGGCATCCTTGTCATTGACCAGGTTGAGCAGCGCCTGGGCAAGATTCTCCGGCGTGGCGTCTTCCTGGATCAGTTCCGGCACGACAAAGCGCTCGCTCAGGATATTGGGCAGGCCAAAATAGGGTTGGTAGCGCTTGCGCTTGATCATCCACCAGGAAAGCGCCGGCATCCTGTAGGTGATGACCATAGGCCGTTTGAGCAGCGCACATTCCAGCGTGGCCGTACCAGAGGCCACCAGCGCGATATCGGCGGCGATCATCGCATCCTGCGCGTGGCCGAACAACAGCGTTATCGGCAGTTGCTGCGCATCGCAATCGTAGAGCGCCTGGTCGAAGATGCCGCGTGTCTCGCGGCTAACCAGCGGCACCAGAAAACGCGCATCGGGTATCTGTTGCAGGATCAGCTTGGCAGTTTCGATATAGGTACGCACGAGATGCTTCACCTCGCTCTGGCGGCTGCCGGGCAGGAAAGCGAATACCCTGGCTTGCAGCGGGATGCGCATCGTCTCGCGCATCTCGGTGCGCTTGGGCTGGTCCGGCAACATGTCTGCAAGCGGATGCCCGACATAATCGACCGGGATACCGGCTTGCTGGTAGAGCCTGGGTTCATGCGGGAACAGCGCGAGCATATGCGATACGGCGCGCTTGATCTTGTTGATGCGTTCGCCGCGCCACGCCCAGATCGACGGGCTGACGTAATGGACAGTAGCGATGCCGCGCTGTTTGAGCGCGAGTTCCAGATCGAGATTGAAATCCGGCGCATCCACCGCGATGAACAGGTCCGGACGATTGTCCAGAAGATACTCGCGCAGCTTGCGGCGGATACCGACGATCTCGCGATAGTGGCGCAACACCTCGACGTAGCCGCGCACCGCCAGCTTTTCCATCGGGAACAATACGTTCATCCCGGCCGCCTGCATCTTCGGGCCGCCGATACCGACAAACTCGATATCGGGACGCGCTTCCTTCAGGGCTGCCATCAAGTGGCTGCCGAGCAGGTCGCCGGAGGCTTCGCCCGCGACGATGCCGATTACGATTTTTTTCTGCGTCATTGAAACAGCCTATTATTCTGAAAAAACAGTTTAACCACGAAGAGCACGAAATTCACGAAGGAAACCAGCAAATCAAGCGACTCGGCAGGTTATTCCTGATGGGGATCGTAAAAAAGAGACAACCATTTGTTTTTCTTAGTGGTGGATTGCAGTTTGCAGGGTTAGCGAATAATGCCGCGCTCCGAAGCGGCGAGGAAATCCGCCAGCGGCTGCAGCTCGGCATGTTCCGCCAGTTGAACCTGGATCGCTGCTTTAGCCTCGTCGAAGCTCATGCCGGACTTGTAGAGCGTCTTGTAGGCACGCTTGATCGCCATGATTCCCGCACTGGAAAAACCGCGCCTCTTCAGTCCTTCGGCATTGATGCCATGCGGTGCGCAAGGATTGCCGGAAGCCAGCACATAAGGCGGCACGTCCTGCAACAGGATCGTGCCCATGCCGGAGATAATGTGCGCGCCGATCCTGACGAACTGGTGCACCACGGTAAAGCCGCCGAGGATCGCATAGTCGCCGACGTGCACATGACCGGCCAGCTGCGCGTTGTTGGCGAAAATGGTGTGGTTGCCGACCTGGCAGTCGTGCGCCAGATGCACGTAGGCCATGATCCAGTTGTGATGGCCGACGCGCGTCACACCGGTATCCTGCGCGGTGCCGAGGTTGAAAGTGCAGAACTCGCGTATGGTGTTGTGGTCGCCGATTTCCAGCCGTGTCGGTTCGCCGGCGTACTTCTTGTCCTGCGGGATCTCGCCCAGCGAACAGAATTGGAAAATGCGGTTGTGCTGGCCGATGCGCGTATGTCCGTTGATCACGACATGCGGGCCGATCACCGTACCCGTGCCGATCTCGACATGCTCGCCGATGATGGAATAGGCGCCCACCTCGACGTCGTCGGCAAGCTTTGCATCCGGGTGGACAATGGCTGTTGAGTGAATCATCCTGAGAACCTCAATTCAAGCCACAGAGTCCACAGAGAACGACGGCGTTTCTCTCTGTGTTCTCTGTGTTCTCTGATAAAGCTACTAGCCACTCGACTAGGCTGGCGAACAACGCCAGCCTAGTCGCTGGTTATGTGGCAAACTGTTTTTCAATACCGTCAGGCTACCGACTTGACGGCGCACATCAACTCCGCCTCAGCGGCCAGTTGCCCGTCCACCTCTGCCCTGGCGCTGAACTTGAACACGCCGCGCATGCTGCGCGTCAGCGTCACCTTGATGATCATCTGGTCGCCGGGGCTGACCGGGCGCTTGAAGCGCGCGCCGTCGATGCCGGCGAAGTAATACACCGACTTGTCGTCCGGCTTGCTGTCCATGGATTTGAACGACAGCAATGCGGCAACCTGCGCCATCGCCTCGATGATCAGCACGCCGGGCATCACCGGGTGGTGCGGATAATGGCCGGGGAAAAACGGTTCGTTGATGGTGACATTCTTCAATGCGACGATGTCCTTGCCCGGTTCGACCGACAACACGCGATCCACCAGCAGGAACGGGTAGCGGTGCGGCAGATGTTCGAGGATGGCGTGGATATCCATTTGCGTGCTCATTAATCTTTTCCTTTCAATAATGCGATTTCTTGTTCCAATGCCTTGACGCGCTTCGCCAGGTCGTCGAGGTGCCGCAGGTGCACCGCGTTCTTGCGCCAGTCTTCGGTCTTGCCGAACGGGTAAATGGCCGCATAAGACCCAGCTTCGCGGATGGATTTCCCGATCAGCGTGTGAGCGGCGATCTCGACGTGATCGGCCAGTTGCAGATGCCCCAGGATCCGTGCGCCGCCGCCGATCAGGCAATAGCGCCCGATCACCGCGCTGCCGGCTATCCCGGCGCATCCGGCGATGGCGGTATGCGCACCGATGCGCACGTTATGTGCGACCTGGATCTGGTTATCCAGCTTCACCCCGTCTTCGATCACCGTATCGTCCAGCGCGCCGCGGTCGATAGTGGTGTTCGCGCCGATCTCGACATCGTTGCCGATCACCACGCGGCCGATTTGCGGAATCTTGATCCAGCGCCCCTCATCCATCGCAATGCCGAATCCGTCCGAGCCGATCACCGCACCGGAATGCGCGATCAGGTTATCGCCGATCATGCAGTTGTGATAGACAACCACATTCGGATACAACCGGGCATGGCGGCCGATGACCGAATTCGCGCCGATGCAGCAGCCCTCACCGATTATTGAATGGGCGCCTATTGCCGCACCCGCGCCGATCACCGCCATCGCAGCGATGCTGGCCGTCGGGTCGATCTGCGCGCCTGCGCCGACGGTTGCGCTTGGGTGCACGCCCGGCTTGGCCTCCGGCAAAGGATTGAGCAAGGCCGAAACCCTGGCGAAATAGGCGTAGGGATTGTCCGAAATGATGCGCGGCAGATCGGTCGCCCCCGCATCCGCCTCGCCAAGTATCACTGCGCCGGCCCGGGTACCGGCAAGCTGCGTGCGGTATTTGCTGTTGGTAAGAAAGCTGATGTGGTTCGGCTGTGCCTTTTCCAAGGTGGCAATCTGGGAAATGCGCACCTCGGCATCTCCCAGTACGCGCCCGCCGAGCTGTGCCGCGATATCAGCCAACCGATAGGAAATATCCATCCTGCGTGTCGCTTATTTGCTGTCCTTGCCGTTGTCGGTTTTCTCGCCGGCGAGATGCTTGATCACCTTCTCGGTGATATCTATCCTGGGGTTGCGATATACCGCTTCCTGCAGGATCAGGTCATAATTTTCCGCTTCGGCGATCGCCTGGATCGCCTTGTTGGCCTGCTCCAGCACGATGGCCAATTCTTCGTTTTTGCGCAAATTCAAATCTTCGCGGAATTCGCGTTGTATGCGTTGCAAATTCACGTTCAGGCCGGTCAATTCGCGCTCCTTGTTGCGGTGATCGGCATCCGACAACTTGCTACCATCCTTCTCCAGCAAGGTTTGCAGCTCCTTCGCCTGCTTCATCAGCTTCTTGATTTCCTGGTCGCGCCCGGAGAATTCCTTTTCTATCTTTTTTTCCGCCTTCACCGCCGGCGCCGACTCGCGCAACACGCGTTCGGTATCCACCACGCCCACCCTGAAATCCGCAGCCTGCGCTGCTCCCGCACCCAGCAACACGGCCAGTATGCATGCTTTCATTATCGTCTTCATCATGTACTCCTTACACGTCATAACCAGCAATTTGGTCGGCCTTGTTTGCCTGCCAAGTCGATTGGCTGGCAATCTCATCATGACCAGCGACTTGGATGATGTCTTTTATCATCCTGGTCGAATGGCTATAACCAATGACTTGGCTGTTGTTTCTGGACAGCCTAGTCAGATGGCTAGAGTTCCACCAGTAGCTTTATCAGAACATCGAGCCCAAGTTAAACTGGAATTTTTGCAGCTTGTCCTGCGGCTGCTTGTTGAGCGGCACGGCATAACTGAACTTGATCGGCCCCACCGGAGACAACCAGGTAAATGCCACACCGGTAGAATAGCGCAATCCGGCGCTGCCCGGCAGGTCGCCGGAGCCATAGACCGCGCCCCCATCGATAAATCCGCTCAGGCGCACCGATTTTTCCTTGACTCCCGGTACCGGCAGCAACAGTTCGGCATTGCCGACCACGCGTTTTGTGCCGCCCAGCGCTTGATTTGTAAGATCACGCGGGCCCAGCGAATTGGAATCATAGCCGCGCACCGAACCGGTACCGCCGGCATAAAAATTCTTGAAGAACGGCATCGGCTTGCCGCCATAGCCGCCTCCGACGCCGGCCTCGCCATTCAACAGCAGGGTGATATCGGTGCTCACCGGATGGAACCACTGATGCTGGTAATTCAGCTTGTAATAGCGCATATCGAACACCGGCAGGGCAATTTCCGCAAAGGCGCGCTGTACCGTGCCCTGGGTGGTGTAAATCACGCTGTCGCGGCTATCCCTGCTCCAACCGATGGTCCCCAGCAAATTACTGTTGGATGCACCGAAGGTATTGATGTACTGCGTCAAGCGCGCCGGAGGATTTGTCAACAACCCCAATTGGGTGCTCTCGAACGCCAGGCCATAACTGATCGCCTCTTCTTCGCCGATCGGCACACCGAAGCGCACGCCGCCGCCATAGGTGCGGGATGAGTATTGGCTCACCGCCGTGCTGCTCGAATCGGTGTTGCGTCTGTAAACATCGAAACCGCGGCTCACGCCGTCATCGGTGAAATACGGGTTGGTATAGGAAAGCGAATAAACCTGGTTGACCTTGCTGGTATTGACTTGCGTCGAAACATGATTGCCGCTGCCGAACAGGTTGGCCTGTGTGACACCGGCAGACAGCGTTATGCCTTCGCCGTTCGAAAAACCCGCTCCCAACGAAACGTTGCCCGTATTTTTTTCTTTTACCGAAACGTTTACATCCATCTGATCGTTGGTGCCTTGCACCGGCGGAGTCTCCAGATCGACTTCGGAAAAGAAGTCCAGCTTGTCCACGCGCTGCTTGGACTTCTTGATTTTATCCATATCGAACCACGCACCCTCGACCTGGCGAAATTCGCGGCGGATGACCTCGTCGCGCGTCTTGTCGTTGCCGGCGATATTGATGCGGCGTATGTACACGCGCTGCCCGGGATCGACCACAAAATCAAAGGCCACCTGATGCTTTTCCTTGTCCAGTTCCGGGATCGCATTCACATTGGCAAAGGCATAGCCCTCTTGCCCCAGGCGATCGCCAATCTTCTTGCTGGTTTCGGTCAAGGCCTTGCGCGAGAAGGTGTCGCCCGCCTTTACCTGGACCAGCTTTTCGACCTCTTCTTTTGCAATCAGGGTATTGCCGGATACCCCAGTCCTGGAGACGGTGTATTTCTCGCCTTCGGTGATATTGATGGTGATGTAGATGTCTTTCTTGTCCGGCGTGATAGAGACCTGCGTGGAATCGATGCTGAACTCCAGGTAACCGTTGTCCATATAGAACGAGCGCATGGCTTCCATGTCGGCTGACAGTTTCTGCTTGGAATACTGGTCGTTATTGCTGAACCAGCTCATCCAGTCCGGCGTGCTGAGTTTCATCATATCCAGCAACTCATCTTCCTGGTAGGCACGATTGCCGACCAGGTTGATTTGCTTGATCTTGGAGACTTCGCCTTCCACCACATTGAACACGATGCCGACGCGGTTGCGTTCCAGTTCACTAACCGTCGTTTTCACGCTCACGCCATATTTTCCCTTCGCCACGTATTGGAGCTTCAACTCTTGGACCGCCTTGTCCAGCGCACCCTTGTCGAAAATACGCGCCTCGGCCAGCCCTGAATATTTCATTCTGTCCTTGAGCTGATCCTTGGGAAAATCCTTGATGCCATTGAGTTCGATGCTGGCGATCGAGGGACGTTCGCGCACCAGCACGATCAGCACGCCCTGCTCGACTTCCAGGCGTACATCCTTGAAGAACCCGGTAGCATACAGGGCGCGGATCGCCGCAGCGGCCCGCTGGTCGTCCAGGGTGTCGCCAACCTTGACCGGCAGGTAACTGAACACCGTGCCGGCTTCGGTGCGCTGGACACCCTCAACACGGATATCCTTGACGATGAACGGTTCGATTGCCCAAGCGGGGGACATGCAGAGCAGGGAAATCAGCCCCGCCAGTTTTTTTAATTTCATTTTCTAACCTGAGATTAGGCGATAAATATCGTTATAGATGGCAAAGACCATCAGCATACCGAGCAGCGTGATACCGATTTTCTGGCCGATCTCCCAAGCCTGTTCGGAAACCGGACTCCCCTTGGCCAATTCGGCGACATAATACAGCAAGTGCCCCCCATCCAATAAGGGGATAGGCAGCAAATTCAGTACACCGAGACTGATACTGATCAACGCCAGAAAGCCGAAGTAAGCCGCCACGCCCATTTCGGCGGACTGGCCGGCATAGTCGGCAATGGTGATCGGGCCGCTCAGATTCTTCATCGAGACCTCACCCGCTACCATCTTACCCAGCATTTTCAGACTGATGACGGCAGTTTCCCATGTCTTGCGCAAAGACCGGCCGAATGCCTCGAACGGGCCATAGCTTACCTCGGTCAACATCGCCTGCCATGCGGCATGGTCCACTTGCGGAGCCGCCCCGATCTTGCCCACCGTCTTGCCGGATTCGGCAACCGCCTGCGGCACCACTGCGATACTCAAGGTTTTATCGCCGCGCCGGATATCGAGTCGCACGGTTTTTCCGGGGTGCATGCGCACCACTTCCACAACCTCGTTCCAGCGCTGCATCGCCAAATCATTGGCTTGCAGGATGCGATCCCCATGCTGCAAGCCGGCACGCTGCGCCACGCTGTTTTCGGCAACCTTGCCGATCACCGGCAGGACGGCCGGCCGGTAGGGATGCAGTCCGAGCTTGTCGAGGAACTCGCCATCCAGGTCCTTCGCCTCCAGGCTGCTGATATCCAGCAGGTGAAACAATCGTGCACCGCCGGCGTCTTGCGCTTCGATCTTCACTTCACCATGCTGCGCAGCCTGTCCTGCTTCCTGTTGAAGGGTCAATTCCAGCAGCGTCCAGCGCAATTCCTCCCAGTTCGGGATCGTCTCGCCGTTGATACTGAGTATGGTTTCGCCCGCCTGCAACTGCGCGATGGCAGCCGGAGAACCCGGCGGTATATCGCCTACCATCGGTTTCAGTCCCGGCACGCCGTACACAAACAACATCCAGTACAACACGATGGCCAGCATGAAATTCGCCAGCGGCCCGGCTACCACGATCGCCATGCGCCGCAATACCGGCAGGCGGTTGAACGCGTATGGCAGGTCTTCCGCAGCGACTTCGCCTTCGCGCTCGTCCACCATCCTGACATAGCCGCCCAGCGGGATCGCGGAGATCACCCACTCGGTGTCGCTGCCGGCGAAGCGTTTGCTGTAAATCACATTGCCGAAACCGATCGAAAAACGCAGCACTTTCACCCCGCAGCGGCGCGCCACCCAGTAATGCCCGAGCTCATGGAACACCACCAGCAGCGCGATCGCGCCGACAAAAGCGAATAAGGTAATCATCTGGGAAACCTCAATTCGAGCCACAGAGGACACAGAGAATACGCAGGTTTATCTCTGTGTCCTCTGTGATCTCTGTGGCATGTACTTTTGTTAAGGGTCATCTGAAAAATTTGTGAATATGTTCTTGCGCGGCCCGGCGCGCGTCGGCATCCGCAGCCAGCACATCGTCCAGGCTGCCGACCGCGCCGACCGGCAGCGCGTCCAGCACCGCCTCGATGATGCGCGGAATCGACAGGAAGGAAATCCGTTTATCGAGGAAAGCCGCCACGGCCACCTCGTTCGCGGCATTCAGCATCGCCGGCGCGGTGCCCGCCGCGCGCAAAGCTCGATAGGCCAATGCCAGGCAGGGGAAGCGCCCGAAGTCGGGAGCGGCAAAATCCATCGTTGCCACCTTGAACAAGTCGAGCGGCGCCACGCCGGAATCGATACGCTCGGGATAGGCCAGCCCATAAGCGATCGGCGTGCGCATGTCGGGATTGCCGAGTTGCGCCAGCACCGAACCATCCACATATTCGACCAGCGAATGGATCACGCTCTGCGGGTGCACCACCACCTGGATGTCATCGGCGCCGGCATTGAACAGCCAGTGCGCCTCGATGACCTCCAGCCCCTTGTTCATCATGCTCGCCGAATCCACCGAGATCTTGCGCCCCATCACCCAGTTGGGATGCGCGCACGCCTGCTCCGGCGTGACGTGCTGCAACTCGCCGAGCGGCGTGTTAAGGAACGGCCCGCCGGAAGCGGTGAGCAGGATGCGGCGCACGCCGTTGCCCGCCAGGTTCCCGTCATAGCCGCGCGGCAGCGCCTGGAAGATCGCGTTATGTTCGCTGTCGATGGGCAACAGCGCGGAGCCGCTGGCGTGCACCGCATCCATGAACACGTTGCCCGCCATCACCAGCGTTTCCTTGTTCGCCAGCAGGATTTTCTTGCCGGCGCGCGCCGCCGCCAGCGTCGGCCGCAGGCCTGCCGCGCCGACGATGGCCGCCATCACCGTATCGGTCTCGGGCAGAACGGAGACCTGCTCCAATGCCGCCGCACCGCTCAACACCTCGACAGCCAGACCCGCTTCACGCACGAGTTCGCGCAGCTGCAGCGCGGCATTTTCTTCCAGCAGCACCGCATAGCGCGGCTTGAACTGCACGCATTGCCTGAACAACGAATCCGTCTGGCAGTTCGCCGTCAGCGCGACGACCCGGAATCTGTCGGGATGGCGCGCCACCACGTCCAGCGTGCTGGTGCCGATACTGCCGGTGGAGCCGAGGATAGTGATATTCATTCTATAGAACTGTAATTAGCCACAGATAAACACGGACTTACACGGAAAAAACCATCGTTTAACTTAATGCCACCATGTTTCTTGCAAGTGGGCCATGAATCTTTTGCAACATGTTGGTTATCCGTGATCATCCGTGTTAATCCGTGGCTGAAATGTTTTTCAGGATCATGCCAGTCTCTGCAACAGCATCGCCATCGCGGCGAGCGGCAGGGTCGAGGTCAGGGCATCGATGCGATCCAGCAGTCCGCCGTGTCCCGGCAGCAACGCACCGCTGTCCTTGACGCCTGCCTGGCGCTTGACCGCCGACTCGAACAAGTCGCCGATCACCGCCAGGCCCGTCCACCACCAGGCAGCCAGCAGCAGGATCGGCAACACTTCACGATGCGCAAAATACGGGCTGAAGCTCCATACCAGCACCACATAAACCGATACGCCAAGCAGCGCGCCCGCCACGCCTTCCCAGGTCTTGCCCGGGCTGATGCTCGGGGCGAGCTTGTTCTTGCCGAATCTGCGCCCGGTGAAATAGGCCGCGATGTCCGCCATCCACACCAATCCCATCACGAACAGCAAAATCCACGGGCTCGGGGCGGCCTCACGCAGGTCCAGCATCGCCATGCCGGTCGGAACCAGCACCGCCCATCCGGTCAGCGCCATCAAATACGGATTGGTTACCTTCCAGCCTGCCATCAACCAGGTCGGTACGAGGATCAGCCACAGCAGGGCTGCTACGGCATAGACCGCCAGATGGAGATAGAGCTGTTGCGCTCCGGTGGCACCGGCATCCATCCACAGCAAACCCGGCATCAGCAACAGGGTCAGTCCCCAATAGACATTCGCCTTCCGGCCGCTCAACCCGGACAGGCGCGACCACTCGACGGTCCCTTGCATGACCATCGCCACGATCAGCGCCGCCCATGCGGCGGGTGGCAACGCAAACAGCGCCGCCAGCAGTAATGCCAGCAATATGGCGGCGGTGATCACCCGCGATTTAAGCATTATTGCAAATCTCGCGTAGCTACCGCCTGCACCCCTCTCCCGTTTGCGGGAGAGGGGGAACGGAGGTGATAACCAACCACTTGGTTGTCGTTTTTTGACAACCTGGTGGAATGGCCAGGGGTTTCATCAGGGAAACGATCAGGGTGCAGGCAATTCATCATTTTTGAAATCCTGCGCCATGATCGTTAGCTTTTCCCTGCCCATCCGGCGACTGTTTACCCGGCAACTGTTCGCTGGTTCGGCCAAAACGCCGTTCGCGTTTTTGATAGGAGGCGATTGCCGCATCCAGGTCCTCGCGCCCGAACGCCGGCCACAGAACATCGGTGAAATACAGCTCGGTGTATGCCAGTTGCCACAGCATGAAGTTGCTGATGCGCTGCTCGCCGCCGGTGCGGATGAACAGGTCCGGCTCGGGCGCGTCGCTCATCGAAAGATAGGGTGACAGATCCTCTTCCGCGAAACCCTGCGCCAGCTGCGGATGCTCCCTGAGCATGGCTTGCACCGCATGCATCACGTCCCAGCGCCCGCCGTAATTGGCCGCAATGGTCAGCGTCAGGCCGACGTTGTCTGCGGTAAGCTGCTCCGCATGCTGCATGGCCTGCATGAGCTTGTCGTCAAAACGTCCGCGGTCGCCGATGATTTTCAGGCGGATGTTGTTTTCGTGCAGCTTGGCGACTTCGCGCTCCAGCATTTTCAGGAACAGCGACATCAGGAAGGAAACTTCTTCGGCAGGGCGCCGCCAGTTTTCGCTGCTGAACGCGAACACCGTCAGGTACTCCACGCCCAGTTCGCGGCAGCTTTTCACCACCTCGCGCAACGCTTCCACGCCGCGCTGATGCCCCATCACGCGCGGCAAAAAACGTTGTTTTGCCCAGCGCCCATTGCCGTCCATGATGATGGCGATATGGCGCGGAACACTGGCGATATCTGGAATGGTGCGGGTGGAACTTTGGGATTGCGCCATCAGGAGTCCTTGTGAGCGGGTAGCTTGTAGCTCGTGGCTGGTAGCTTTACAAATACCGTGCGCGAAGCGCGCACCCTAACAAGCAACAGGCTACCAGCTAAACTGCCATCAAATCGGCTTCTTTTGCGGCCAGCGCCTTGTCGATCTCTGCGACGAAGCGGTCGGTTAATTTTTGTACTTCATCCTGCAAACGCCGCTCCACATCTTCGGCGATCTCTTTATTCTTGAGCGCTTCCTTGAGCGAATGATTGGCATCGCGGCGGATGTTGCGCACCGCCACCTTGGCGGTCTCTCCTTCGGACTTGATCACCTTGATCAAGTCGCGGCGGCGTTCTTCGGTCAGCATCGGCATCGGCACGCGGATCAGATCGCCGTTGGTGGCAGGATTCAGGCCCAGATCGGAATCGCGTATCGCGCGCTCCACCGGGCCGACCATGTTCTTTTCCCACGGCTGCACGCCGATGGTACGCGAGTCAACCAGCGTTACGTTAGCCACTTGAGTGATCAATGTCGGGCTACCGTAGTAATCCACCGTCACATGGTCCAGCAAACCGGTATGCGCGCGTCCGGTACGCACCTTGCCCAAGTCGGCCTTCAGCGCCTCCAGCGACTTTTGCATTTTTTGTTCGGTGGTTTTTTTGATCTCGGTAATCATGATTCATTCCCCCGGGGATGTTCCTAATAAAAAAATGGGGAGCGGTGAGTGGAAAGTAGTCAGTGGGAAACCCCACACCACTCCCTACTCCCCACTTCCTACTTCCTAAACCCGAATCAATCGACGCGCACCAGCGTGCCCTCTCCTTCGCCCAGCACCACGCGCTTCAACGCGCCTGTCTTGAAGATGCTGAATACGATGATCGGCAGCTTCTGGTCGCGGCACAGCGTCAGCGCCGTCGCATCCATCACCTTGAGATTCTTGCCGATCGCCTCGTCAAAGCTCAGGCTCTGGTAGCGTATCGCACCGGGGTCTTTCTTGGGATCGGCGGTATAAACGCCATCCACCTTGGTGGCCTTGATCACCACGTCGGCGGACATCTCCACGCCGCGCAACGCGGCAGCCGTGTCGGTGGTGAAGAACGGGCTGCCGATGCCGGCCGCGAAGATCACCACCTTGCCGTCTTCCAGATAGCGCAGCGCCTTGCCGCGGATGAACGGCTCGGCGACCTGCTCCAGGCTCAGCGCGGATTGCACGCGGCAATCCAGCCCGGCGCGCTTCATCGCATCCTGCAACGCCATCGCATTCATCACCGTGGCCAGCATGCCCATGTAATCGGCGGTCGCCCGGTCCATCCCCGCCGCAGCCGGAGCCACGCCGCGGAAGATATTGCCGCCGCCGATCACGATCGCCACTTCCACGCCCAGCCCGGCCACTTCCGCGATCTCCGCGACGATGCGCTCGATCACCGCGCGATTGATGCCGTAGCTGTCATCGCCCATCAGGGCTTCGCCGGACAGCTTGAGCAGGATGCGTTTGTAGGCCGGCTTCATGGCGCTCAACCCTTGGCGGCAGCGGCTGCGGCGGCCACTTCAGCCGCGTAGTCTTCAACCTTCTTCTCGATGCCCTCGCCGACCACGAACATCTGGAACGCGGTCACCGAAGCGCCCTTGTTCTTCAGCAATTGCTCGATGGTCTGCTTGCCGTCTTCCGCCTTGACGAACACCTGCCCGAGCAGCGTCACTTCCTTGAGGAACTTCTGCACCGTGCCATCGGCGATCTTTTCCAGCATCGCTTCCGGCTTGCCGCCTTCGCGCGCCTTCTCGATGGCGATGCGGCGTTCGGTGGCGATCTCTTCCGGATTCACGCCGGATGCGTCGATCGACTTCGGCTTGCTCGCTGCAATGTGCATCGCGATGTCGCGGCCCATTGTCTCGTCGCCGCCGGTAAAGTCCAGCAGCACGCCGATCTTGCTGCCGTGCAGGTAGCTGGATAGCTTGCCGGTGGTGGTCGCGTAGCGCTCGAAACGGCGCACGGCGATATTCTCGCCGAGCTTCATTATCAGCGCCTTGCGGGTCTCTTCCACGCTGCCGGAGCCATTGACAATAGCCATACCGGACAAGGCTTCGATGTCGTCCGGATTGTTCTTCGCCACCGTCTCGGCGACATTTTTCGCGAACGCAACGAAGTCATCATTCTTGGCCACGAAGTCGGTCTCGCAGTTCACTTCCACCACCGCACCGGTCTTGCCGTCCGCCGCGATGAACGTGCTGACGATGCCTTCGGCGGTCACGCGGGATGCTGCCTTGCTCGCCTTTGCGCCGCTCTTGATGCGCAATTGCTCTTCTGCCGCCTTGAAATCGCCGTTGGATTCAACCAGCGCCTTTTTGCATTCCATCATGCCGAGGCCGGTCGCCTCGCGCAGTTCCTTGACCATGCTTGCAGTGATTTCTGCCATCATCAAACTCCATAAAAAAACTTATAAAAAAAGGGGCTCGCGCCCCTTTATGCGCCTTATTGAAACTCAGGGCGCGCCTTGTTGAAACTCAGGCGGCTTGCTCTTCCGTTCCCGCAACCTGCTCGACCAATTCGTTCAGGGCTTGCGCACGGCCTTCCAGCACCGCATCGGCGATGCCGCGCGCATACAGGCGGATCGCCTGTGTGGAGTCGTCGTTGCCGGGAATGATGTAGTCCACGCCGAGCGGGGAATTGTTGGTATCGACGATGCCGATCACCGGGATGCCAAGTTTCTGCGCCTCGACGATGGCGCCCTTCTGGTAGCCCACGTCGATCACGAACAGCGCGGACGGCAAGCCGTTCATGTCCTTGATGCCGCCCAGGCTGCGGTTCAGCTTTTCCAGCTCGCGCTTCATCATCAGCGCTTCTTTCTTGGAAAGCTTCTCGGACGAGCCGTCGGCCACCATGGCTTCCAGTTCGCGCAGGCGCTTGATGGATTGCTGCACGGTCTTGTGGTTGGTCAGCATGCCGCCCAGCCAGCGATAGTTGACGAATGGGGAGCTTGCGCGCACCGCTTCCTCCTGCAGGATGTCGCGCGCCTGGCGCTTGGTCGCCACGAACAGGATGGTGCCCTTCTTCGCCGACAATTTGCGTACGAAACTTTCCGCCTCGGCGAACATCGCGACGGTTTTTTCCAGGTTGATGATGTGGATCTTGTTGCGGTGGCCGAAGATGTACGGTGCCATCTTGGGATTCCAGAAACGGGTTTGGTGGCCAAAATGAACACCGGCTTCCAGCATTTGACGCATAGTTACAGCCATGATTACTCCAATCGTAAGGGTTATCGACTACCACTCGCCAGCCTGACCCATATGGGCACCCCAACTTGCGCGAGCGGGAAATTCGCCTCGGCCTATTCCGAAGCGGCGCGCATTCTAGCATTAATGCGCCGTTTGACTCAACTTTAATCCGGCTTGCGCAGTGAAGCGCCGGGTTACTCGCGCAAGATCGCCAGCGGCGGCAATGAAATCAATCGCCGCGTACCCAGCCATCCCGCCAGCATCACCACCAGCATCCCGCCCAGCCCGCCGACCAGCCAGATGACGGCGCTCGCGTGGTACGGGATATCCAGCACGAAGCGCGCCAGCACCCAGCCGAGCAGCACCGCACCGGCGGCGGCCAGCAGACCGCTCAGCAAGCCCAGCGCGGCGAATTCCGCGAGGTGCAGGCGGCGCAGGTAGCGGCTGTCCGCGCCCAGGGTGCGCAGGATCGCCGCCTCGCTGACTCGCTCGTCCTGCGTCGCGAGCAGCGCGGCATACAGCACCGCGAGGCCGCTCAGCAGCGTGAACAGGAAGATCACGCTGACGGTCTGCGCGATCTGCCCCATGATGCCGCGCACCTGGTCGATCATCGCGCCGGTGTCGATCACCAGCAGGTTGGGAAACTCGCGCGCCAGCTGGTCGCCCGCGCGTACCTTGTCCGGCGGCAGGTAGAAGCTGGCGAGATAACTCGCCGGATAACCTTTGAGCAGTTCCGGCGTGGCGATCACGAAGAAATTCACCTTCATCGAATCCCATTGCACCTTGCGCAGGCTGGTCACGCGCGCGGTGAAAGGCGTAGCCCCCACGTCGTAGGTCAGCTCGTCGCCGAGGCGGATGCCGAGCCGTTCGGCGATGCCCTCCTCGACGGAAAGCTGCTTGCGCTCCAGCGGAACATCCTCCCTACCGTTCGCGGTGAGTGTTCCCCGTTCGCCCCTTCGATACGTCGCGCCTGGCGCGACACTCTGGGCGAACGGGGAATGTATCGAACCGCCTTCAGGCGCCCACCATTGCCCCGCTATCAATTCGTTCCACTCCGGCATCTGCTCGGCCCAGGACAGATTGAATTCGCGCTCCACCAGTTCGCGGGTACGCGGGTCGGGGTAGCTGTCGCCATTGATGGAAGTGGCGTTGATGGCGACCAGCCGCCCGCGCACCATCGGCAGCAGCAGCGGCTGCGGCAATTGTGCCCGCGCGAAAAAATCCTGCACCGCCTGTTGCTGGTCCGGCTGGATGTTCACGATGAAGCGGTTCGGCGCGTCCGGCGGCAGCTTGCCCTGCCAGCTTTGCAGCAGGTCGCCGCGCACCAGCGTCAAGAGCAGCAGCGCCATGCCGCCCAGGCCGAGCGCCACCACCTGCAGCGCGGAATCGCGCCCGTGCCGCACCAAACTGGCAAGGGCATATCGCAGACTCTTCGCATATTGTAGGAGCGAGCCCTGCTCGCGACCATCAGCCTGTTCGCGAGCAGGGCTCGCTCCTGCAAAGTGCCAATCCCGCTGTGAAATTCGATGTAAGCCATGCAGCAGCAGCCAGGCCAGCACGCCGAAGCACAGCAGCCCCGCGAGCAGACCGCCCAGCATCGTGAACCCCAGCTTGGCCGAGCCGGAATGCCACAGGAACAGGCCCGCCAGCACCAGCACGGCGAGGCCGTAGGCCAGCAGGGCGTTCGGCTGCGGCGCGCCGAGCTCGCGGCGCAGCACGCGCAGCGGCGACACCCTGCGCAATTGCAGCAGCGGCAGGAAGGCGAAGCCGAGCAGCAGCGCGAAGCCGCTCGTCGCAGCCTTGAGCGCGGGCAGCACGGAAGGCTGCGGCAGTTCCGTCTCGCGCATCGCCTCGATGAAGGAGACCAGCACCGCCTGCGTGGCATAGCCCAGCAGGCAGCCGAGCAGCACCGCGACCGCGCCGAGCAGCAGGAACTGGCAGAGGAACAGGCGCAGCACCTGCCCCTGTTCTGCGCCGAGACAGCGCAGCACCGCGCAGGTATCCAGGTGGCGCAGCACGAAACGCCGCGCCGCCAGCGCCATCGCCGCGCCCGCGAGGATCGCCGCGGTCAGCGCGGCCAGCCCGAGGAAATGCTCGGCGCGCTCCAGCGCGGTGCGGATCTCCGGGCGCGCATCGCGCACGTCCTCGAGCTTCTCGCCATTCAGGAGTTGCGGCTCCAGCTCGTCGCGCAGCGCCTCGACCTGCCGCGCCTCGCCCGCGACCATCAGGCGGTAGGCGATGCGGCTGCCCTCCTGCACGAGGCCGGTGGCTGCAAGGTCGGCATCGTTCATCAGCACGCGCGGCGCGATGCTGTAGAAACCGACCGCCCGGTCGATGTCGCGCACGATGCGCGCCGCCACCGTGAAGCGTCGCGCGCCGATGCCGACCTCGTCGCCGACGCGCACGTCGAGCCGCCGCAACAGCCGTCCGTCCACCCACACCGTGCCGTGTGTGGGAACGCCACCATCTTCCCCCTCTCCCCTTGTGGGAGAGGGCTGGGGAGAGGGGGTAATCCTGGAATTTTCACCCTCTCCCCCACCCTCCCCCATCGAGGGGGAGGGAGTAAAAACACTGCGCGCATTTGCCCCGCTGCCGTCGTCGATCTCGATCCTGCCGCGCAACGGATAGCCCGCCCCCACCGCCTGGATCTCGGAGAGTAGCGTCTCCTCGCGGTGCGCCACCATGCTCAGGAACGCGCGGCTCTCCACCGTGCGCAGCCCGCGCGCCTCGGCCATCT
>JAGRPI010000018.1 GCA_019449635.1 Candidatus Ferrigenium bremense | reverse complement strand
CACCCGCAAGAAGGTCGAGGAAGCCGAAGGCAAGATCAGGAAACTGGAACAGGAACTCGCGGAAGTCAGCGAGCTGGTGCACCAGGACCAGCTCACCGGCGCGCTCAACCGCCGCGGCCTGGACGAGGCATTCGACCGGGAAGCCACGCGCGCGGATCGCAGCAACACTCCGGTCTGCGTCGCGCTGCTCGATATCGACAACTTCAAGCGGCTCAATGACACCAAGGGGCATCATGCCGGCGACGAAGCACTCATCCACCTGAGCCACGTCATCAAGGAAGCGTTGCGCCCCAGCGATTCGGTGGCGCGCTATGGCGGCGAGGAATTCATCATCGTGCTGCCCGGCATCGGCATCGAAGAGGCCGCGGCGACCGTCGAGCGCCTGCAACGCGAACTGACCAAGCAATTCTTCATGCACGAGAACGAACGCATCCTGATCACCTTCAGCGCGGGTGTCGCGCTGCGCGCCCCGCAGGAGCCCCAGGAAGATGTCATCGGACGCGCCGACAAGGCCATGTATCAGGCAAAACACACCGGCAAGAACCGCGTGGTCGTGGCGAAATAAATACGGAAACCGCAGTCAGCCACGGATTAACACGGATATACACGGATGAACAGCGAATTGCTACTGGTCTGTGGCAAAGGTTCACGAGAAATACAAAGGTTCTATCCGTGCTTATCCGTGTTAATCCGTGGCTGATTTGTAGCTTTTTGTTTATCCATCCCTGCCGCCGTTTTGACTGCCCATCATAATGAATATGCATAGTGCTCACGGCACCGGCGATTGTTTCCACTGCGGCCTGCCCATCGCCGCCGATGCGGACTACCACGCCCTGCTGGACGGCGCGGAGCGGCGCTTCTGCTGTTTCGGCTGCCAGTCGGTGTGCAGCGCCATATTCGAAGCCGGGCTGCAGGGCTATTACCAGCGCACCCCGGAAGGCGCGCTGCTCGCCCCGCCGCCCGAGCTGCCCAAAGACATCGAGATCTACGACTTCGACGAAGTGCAGCAGGAATTCGCCACCGGCTCCGGCGATATGCGCGACATCCACCTGCTCGTCGAGGGCATCCACTGTGCCGCCTGCGTGTGGCTGATCGAGCGCGGCCTGCAGCGCGTGCCCGGCGTGCAGTCGGCCAACGTCAACCTGGCCGCCAAACGGCTGCACTTGCGCTGGGACAACAGCCGCAGCAAGCTGTCCGACGTGCTGCGCGCGCTGGCCAGAATAGGTTACGCCGCCGTGCCATACGACCCGGAGAGCGCCGAGGGCATCATCAAGAAAGCCAATCGCGCCATGCTCTACCGGCTGTTCTTCGCCGGCTTCGCGATGATGAACATGCTGTGGGTCTCGATCGCGCTGTACAGCGGCGCGAACCGCGACGAGTTCCGCGATTTCTTCCACTGGGTCGGGCTGGCATTGGCCACGCCGACCCTGCTGTATGCGGGCTACCCTTTCTATCGCGGCGCATTCGGCGGGCTGCGCGCCGCCCGCCTGACGATGGACCTGCCGATCGCCATCGGCCTCTCCGTCACCTATGCCTATTCGCTGTATGTCACGGTCGGCGCCGCCCAGACCGGGGAGGTGTATTTCGACACCGTCACCAACCTGATCTTCGTGATCCTGATCGGCCGCTATCTGGAAGGCATGTTCCGCCATCAGGCGGTCTCCGCGACCAAACGGCTCATGGAATTGCAACCGCGTGTCGCGATCGTGATGCGCGACGGGCAGGAACAGATGACGCCGATCCGCGGCGTGAAACCAGGCGATCGGGTGCTGATCAAGCCGGGCTACCAGGTGCCGGTGGACGGCGTCGTGATCGAGGGGCACAGTTCGGTGGACGAGTCCATGCTGAGCGGCGAATCCGCGCCGGTGAGCAAAGCGGCCGGCGCGCAGGTCTTTGCGGGCACGGTCAACACCAGCGGCGCGCTGCTGGTGGAGGTGCGCACCCTGCTGCAGGACACGACGCTGGCGAAGATCATCCGCCTCGTCGAGGAGGCGCAATCCTCCAAGGCGCCTATCCAGCGCCTCGCCGACACCATCGTGCCGTGGTTCGTGCTGGTCACGCTGATCTGCGCGACGCTGACGTTTTTTATCTGGAACAGCAGGGATTTCGAGGTCGCGCTGATGGCGGCCACCTCGGTGCTCATCATCACCTGCCCGTGCGCGCTGGGCATGGCGACGCCGATGTCGATCGCGGTGGCCTCCGGGCTGGGCGCGAAGCACGGCATCCTGATCAAGAACGGGCTGGTGCTGGAGACCCTGTCCAAAGTGAACCATTTCGTGCTCGACAAGACCGGCACGCTGACCGAAGGCAGGATGGGCGTCGCGCAACTGCACGTCGCGCCCGGCGCAGCGAAGGAAGAGGTGTTGCGACTTGCGGCGGCGGTGGAGCGCTACAGCGAACACAGCGTCGCCAAGGCCATCGTCGCGGAAGCGGACAGGCAACAACTAAGCTATCGCGACATAGCCGTGGCCGGATTCCAGGCGACTGCAGGTCTGGGCGTGGAGGCAGTGGCAGACGGGAAGACCGTCCTGCTCGGCAGCGCCGAATGGCTAAAGCGGCGCGGCATCGTGCCCGACGAAAGACTGCTGGCACAGGCGCACGAACTGGAGGCGCAGGCGATGAGCTGCGTGCATGTCGCGCTGGGCGGCGCACATCTCGCGGTGTTCGCGCTGGCGGACCAACTGCGCGGCGACGCACGGCAACTGGTGGACGAACTGCGTGCGGCGGGCATCGCCATGACCCTGCTTTCCGGCGACCGCAGGCCGGTCGCCGAGGCGGTCGCGCGGCAACTGGGCGGCATGGAAGTCATCGCCGAAGTGCTGCCGCAGGACAAGGATCAGGTGATACGCCAGTTGCAGCAGCGCGGCGCGGTGGTCGCCATGGTGGGCGACGGCGTCAACGACGCGCCCGCCCTGATCCGTGCCGATGTCGGCATCGCGCTCGGCTCGGGCACCGACGTCTCGGTGGAGAGCGCCGACATCGTGCTGATGCACAACGAACTGGACAAGGTGCGGCTGGCCACCCTGCTGTCGCGCCGCACCCTGCGCACCATCCGGCAGAATATCGCGCTATCCTTTGTTTACAATGCGATCATGGTGCCGCTGGCGATGCTGGCGATGGTGACGCCGCTGGTGGCGGCGATCACCATGCCGATCAGCTCGCTGGTGGTAATCGGCAACGCGGCGCGCATCCGCACCCTGTTCAGGAAACCCTAGCTATGGACGTGATCTACAGCTTGATCCCCGGCATGATGTTCTTCGGCCTGATCTTCCTCGTCGTGCTGATCTGGGCAGTGAAGAGAGGCCAGTACGAGGACATGGAAGGCAATGCCAGCCGCATCCTGCTCGATGACGATGAAGAGATGATGGGCCATCCTGATGATGGCAAGAATGGCAGTGAAGGCAAGGAAAATCCCGAGTCAAAATAGCCATGAGCAGTCTTTCGCGAAATTCACAAATCTTATACGTCCTCAACTGTGATCAGTGGCCAGTTTGGCGCAATGCTTTTTCATTCCACTGAAAATCGCCTCTGCGAGATCCATAGGAAAGTTGTCAGGCAACAGTTTGCTTACTTCGTCAATCGCAGCCTCCGTTGACTCAATGATTTCCTCGATCAATTGCTCTACTGCCTCTGCCCCAAGCCCGACTTGTTGTCCTTGGGCAATCCAGTGCCGTCGCTGGATTTTCTCGATTAAGTAGTAATTGGTACTTCCCCGCACCGCCATTGCGAGTTTGGCTTTCTGCGGCGAAATTTTATTCTTTCCTTTTCCTATTACGGGATGAGCAGAAAGTACGTCATAGATTGGTGTTGCTTGGTAGCGGCCCCTTGCCTGATGAGTAATGCTGAAGTTTTTTCCGTGGCCATCAGTGGCGGCAAGTACCCAAAAAATGAGCTGCGTCTTGAAAAAGTTCCTCCTGTCATGTTCGGCATTGCCTGACCCGAGAAGCAGCTCCATGATTTGAGCGATGCCAGGCCCGCCGTCTGATTGATATTTGCGTAGTGGTGACGTACCCGTTGCTTGACACATGTCTTCTTGAGGAAGACGGATGATCCAGCTTCCATCGCTTGAAGGTGTTCGGTCGAATCGTTCGACAACGAGAGCTTTCTTGTCTTCGAAGTATTCGATTTCGCAACTCGCTATCGGAATTTTGTAAGCATTCACGATTTTCGAGGACAACCATTCGTTTTCAACTGAGGTGCGCATATCAGCCTGCATATGGCCGACCAAGCCTAAGGGCAGTTTGAAAATGTGAGTTGTCGGAGTGCTCCCATGTGGCAGGAGCCATTGACCATTATGGTGCAACAAAGCAGTTTTTTCTTGCGCGCCCGCAATAGAAAGTCTTAAATCCTCATCGTGATCATGTTGCCCCAATGCTTGAGTTGACGTGGTGTTGCGTAGTAGTTGGGCGATCTCAGCTACGCTTAATATTTTGCCCCTGATTTCATACAGATCCGACGGCGCATCATTCTCTGGAAGAAGTTGTATTGCACCAACGCAGTCGCGGCCCAGCTTCGCCAGCAGTTGAAAGGCATCAATCCCCCCTGTTTGGTGACGCTGAGCCAAGCGACGGCGAATGGCATCGTTGTCGGGCAAGAGATTGTCGAAATAGTCTGTAACGATCTGCCCTTGGTAGGTCGCGTTTCCCGGCAAAAAGGGAAGTGATAAAGATAAAGGGCGGCCTTGTTCATCAGTGAGCCACTCATTGAAGTAGCCAAGTCGTTCGCCTTGTCGGGTGGTCTCCCAGTATCCTACCGGGATGCCGTTCATCCAGATGTTCAACTTTTGTGTCTTTGAGCGGCGCCCCATGATTACCAACTTTCCTTCTTCTGTCTGATGGAAATAATGCGGCCCGGTTTTATAACCGCTGACGATTTCTTTTTCTTAATAATTTCTGCGCTGGCTGTTTTGCAGATCTTCTGATTTGAAGTTTTGACACCGGTGACGTTCTTGCCCATAGCAGAGGAGATGCGACTCATGCTTGTGACGGAAACGGCTTGGTTCAGAGAGATTTCAACACCTAATATGCGCAGCACCATGAAAAGCCTATCAAGCGTGGTTGTCGCTGAATTGGCTTCAAAGTAGGCATAACTTTGCTGAGTGATTCCCAATTTTTCAGCCATTGCTTCCTGTGTTAGCCCGCGCTCCTTGCGAAACCCCTTGAGAATTAAAGGCAGCTGGCTGAGAGTCTTAATGGGATAGTTCACTTTTTCCTCCGTTATAAACTTTGTACTAATACAAATTACAGGCTGTAAAGTCAATTTACAGCCCTGTGTTTGTATATTACATTTACATAACATGGTTTGTAAATAGTATTTACAGCTAGTGCTTTGTATTTTTGGGTATCAGTTTTTGTAATTTATTAACTGCTTGTTACTGCGTAGCAACGGAGGGGGTTCTAAATTTTGTGTAATTATTGATTATGAATGACTTTTGACAGGGAAATCGAAGTTCCCGTATGGGGTGGTAGCTGAAGTTGAGTGGGCGTTACCGTCAGTCTTGGCCAAGTGCCTCACCGCTATCCAGCAAGGGCTGCAGCAGCTTGCCAAAATCCCTAGGCGGGACATATTGCAGCACGGGTTTTTCTTCGCCGCCCAGGGTGATGTCCAGACCGTCCTGCGGGTACAGCCAGTGCACCGCGCCGCTTTCCCTCTCCCTGATGCGCTGGCCCGGCTGGCCGAAGCGCTTGCGGAAAATCTCCTCCTCCAGGCGCACCGACGGCATGTAGGTCAGGCTGCCGATCGGCAGCGCGCGCAGCCTGGCCGCATCCTCCGGCGCCGGGGTGATCTTCTTGCCGCTGCCCACCGTGCTGATGCGCAGGCCGCGCTCGTACATGGCCTGCAGCTCCGCCGCGGGGACGGCGATACCGATGACGATCCGGGACTTCAACCCCGCCAGCTCGACCTGCTCGAAGAACATCTCGGCGACCAGCCGCCCGTCCGGCGACTTGAACAGGCTGGGCTTGGCTTCTTCGCGGAAACGCTGTTCCGTCTCGCCGGCGGTGCTGGCCCCGAGCGTCAGGCCGAAGACGCGTGTCTTGTCCGGCGCGGGGTGTTCGATATGCCACGGCAGGTCACCCTGGTCGACGGTCTTGCCCGGCATGAAGATCGCCGCCGCGAGGATCAGGGCCGAGAGGATGGCGGCGCCTCCGTAAATCCTGTGTTGCACTTTCATTCTGGTTCCGTCCGGGATAGTCGCGCCTGCAGGTCCGGGTCCTTTTCGACGAAGCGCTTCGGCAGCTTGCCGTCGCGCGCCATGAACACCGATTCGTTGCCTAGCACGACCAGCACCAGCAGCACCACCATGAACGGCAGCAGCCCCACCCCCGCGATCAGGGCGATGGTGGGCACCTTGGCCCAGCCGAGCAGTTTCGACAGCCACAGGCCGCCGAAGGCGACGACGCAGGTGACGCTCAGCAGCAGCATGAAGAGGCGGTTGCGCCCGGCGGCGATCTGCCAGTGCGCCTTGACGAACCATGACTCGTCGCCGGCCGCCACCTGCCTGGCCCTGACGAGGAGGTAGCCGATGATGGAGAACGAGATGAGCGGCACCAGCGCCGTGAGCCAGGGGAAGGTGCCGAACACCGCGATCGTCGCGCAGAATACGAAGATATGGTTGAAGATCAGATTGATCAGGAAGATCTCGTGCGGCCATTTGGCGCGCCGGCCTTCCTCGGGTGATATGGTGAACTGTTGGTGCATTCCGCCTCCTGATGAACCTGTGATGCGTTTGTCCGTGAAGGGCTACAGGAGCCCCGTCCAACGGATTTCCCGCCGGCCGTTTCCTTCCTGGCCGTGCGGCAGACATGATGCGGATTCTGACACAGGTCAAACCGCTCCGGGCGACTTACGGGCAACAAACTGGCATAATACGCGTCTGTTATGGGGACGTTTATGAACAAGGTAGTCAATCAACTGGTAGTGGACCTGGAACTGATACGCAGGCTGGACAAGAACGGTCCGCGCTACACCTCCTATCCGACCGCAGACCGCTTCGCCGCAGATTTCAATGCCGCAAGCTACCGGCAATGGGTGGCAAAACGCGCGGCTGAGGGCAGCACACATCCGTTGTCGCTGTATTTCCATATCCCGTTCTGCAACACGCTGTGCTTTTACTGCGCCTGCAACAAGATCATCACCAAGGATCGCAGCCAGTCCGCGGAATATGTGCGCTACCTCATCAAGGAAATGGCGATGCAGGCGGAATTGCTCGGGCCGGGGCAGGTCGTCGAGCAGCTGCATTTCGGCGGCGGTACGCCGACCTTCATGAGCGACGACGAGATTCGCCAATTGATGGCGGCGATACGCCAGCACTTCAAACTGGTGGATGACGGCGAGTATTCCATCGAGATCGACCCGCGCAAGGTCAGCGACGAGACCATCGCGTTGCTCGGCAGGGAAGGGTTCAACCGCATCAGCATCGGCGTGCAGGATTTCGACGAAGAGGTGCAGCGCGCGGTGAACCGCATCCAGAGCGAGGAAGAGACGCTGCGCATCATCCACGCCGCACGCGCCAACGGCTTCAAGTCGGTCAGCATCGACCTGATCTACGGCCTGCCCAAGCAGACGCTGGAAGGCTTCGGCAGGACCCTGGACAAGGTGATCGCCGCCGATCCGGACCGCCTGTCCATCTACAACTACGCGCACATGCCGACCGTGTTCATGCCGCAACGGCGCATCCACGAAGAGGACTTGCCGGCCCCGCAGGTCAAGCTGGACATCCTCAGCCTCGCGGTGAGCAAGCTGACCAGCGCAGGCTATGTGTACATCGGCATGGACCACTTCGCCAAGCCGGAAGACGAGCTTGCCGTGGCGCAGCGCCAGGGCCGGCTGCACCGCAATTTCCAGGGCTACTCGACGCACTCCGATTGCGACCTCATCGCCCTCGGAGTGAGCGCCATCGGCAAGGTCGGCCCAACCTACAGCCAGAACTACCGCGAGCTGAAAGACTATTACAAAGCGCTGGACAGTGATGAACTGCCGATCATGCGCGGCATGGAACTGAACGACGACGACCTGGTGCGCCGCGCCATCATCCAGGCGCTGATGTGCCATTTCGAGCTTTCCAAGGAATCGTTCAATGTCACTTACCGGATCGACTTCGACCAGTACTTTGCTACCGAAATGGAAGAGCTGCGCGAATACCAGCGTGAAGGCCTGCTGGAGATCTCCCCGCAATGGATCGAGGTGACCCCCAAGGGACGCATGCTGATCCGCAACATCTGCATGGTGTTCGACAAGTACCTGCGCACGCGCACCGAGCGGGCACACTATTCCAAGGTGATATAAAAATGTAGCAATGTAGGTTGGGTTAGGCCGCGAGGCCGTAACCCAACAGGCTATCTGTTGGGTTACGCGTACCGCTAACCCAACCTGCAAAACTGTCTTTCATCCCAATTTCTCATCACAGGGGCGAACATGAACAATATCCTCAAGTACGGTTTGTTGGGCACGGGCGCGGTAATCGGCATCGCCGTGGCGGGTGTGGCCTACGTGGCGGCGACCTTCGACCCGAACGATTACAAGGATCAGATCATCAAGGCGGTGAAGGACAGCAAGCAGCGCGACCTGCGCCTCGACGGCAAGATCATGCTGTCGTTCTTCCCCAGTATCGGCGCAAATGTCGGCAAGGTTTCGCTTTCGGAATTCAACAGCGACAAGCCGTTCGCCGCAATCGATTCGGCGCGCATCTCGCTGGCGCTGCTGCCGCTGTTCTCCGGACAGGCGGTGGTGAACGAAGTGGCGGTGAGCGGCCTGCAGGCCACGCTGGTCAAGCGCAAGGACGGCACGACCAACATCGATGACCTGCTCGGCACGAAAGAGGCGACCGCGGCCGAGGAGAAAGCCGGCGACCAGAAGGCGGGCGGCAAGCAGCCGGTCAAGTTCGATATCGCCGCGATAGCCATCGAAAAAACCGGTCTGACTTACCGCGACGAAGGCACGGGTGCGCAATACGCCGTCAAGGATCTGAACCTGCACACCGGGCGTATCGCCAACGGCGTGCCGAGCAAGATAGACCTGTCCGCTTCCGTACAGGCCAACCAGCCGAAGCTGGACATCAGCACGCGACTGAAGACCACGCTGACCTTCGATCTGGACAAGCAGCAATACCGGCTGGAAGGCCTGGACCTGCAGGCCGGCGGTGCGGCGCTGGACATCAGCAACCTCAAGCTCAAGGCCGCCGGCGAGGCGAATGCCGACCTGACCAGGCAGGAATTCGGCGCGCAGGGATTCTCCCTGAGCGCGAGCGGGACGAAGGTGAAGGATGCCTTCGATGCGACGCTCGATGCGCCCGCCTTGAGCCTCACCAGGGACAGGTTCTCAGGCGACAAGCTGACGCTGAATGCCAAATTGGGCGGCGCAGCGGGAAACATCGTTGCGGCATTGTCGCTGCCCGGCCTGGAAGGCAACGCGCAATCCTTCAAGAGCGGCGTACTGACGCTCGACCTGGATGTGAAGCAGCCCGAACAGGCATTCAAGGTGAAGCTCTCCTCGCCGCTGTCTGGCAACTTCCAGTCAAAGCAATTCAACCTCAGCAACCTGGTCGTGGCGGTGAACGCCACCGGCGACAAGCTGCCGAACAAGTCCGTCAGCAGCGAGATGAAGGGCAGCGTGCAGGTCGACGCCACGAAGGAGACCGTGCAGGCGAATCTCGCGGGCGGCCTGCTGCAGAGCCGGGTCAAGGCCAGGGTCGGCGTGAACGGTTTCGCCGACCCGGCGATCAACTTCGACGTAGACGTGGACCAGTTCGATGCCGACCTGTACCTGCCGAAGAAATCGCCCAACGCGCCGAAATCCGCCGCGGCCAAACCCGGCGAAGCGGAACAGCCGCTCGACCTGTCCGGCCTGCGCAAGCTCAAGCTGAACGGCAGCCTGCGCATCGGTTCGCTGAAAGTGGCGAACGTCAGATCCACCAACGTGCGCCTCGACGTGAAGGCGCGCAACGGCCAGGTGAACGTCGCGCCGCTGTCCGCCAACCTGTACCAAGGCAGCATGAACGGCAGCATCAGCGTGAACGCGCAAGCCACGCCGAGCATCGCCATCAACCAGAACCTGAACGGCGTGAATGTCGCCGCCCTGACCAGGGACGCGGCGGATTTCAACACGCTGGAAGGCAGGGGCAACATCGGCATGAACCTCACCATGCAGGGCAATACCGTCGGCGCGATGAAGAAGGCGCTCAACGGCAACCTGTCGCTGAACCTCGCCGACGGCGCGATCCGGGGCATCAACATCGCCAGGAAATTGCGCGATGCGCAGGCCATGTTCGGCAAGGGAGGAGGAAGCGCGCAGACCCAATCCGCCAACCAGGAAGAGAAGACCGACTTCAGCGAACTCAAGGCGACCTTCAGGGTGAACAACGGCGTGGCGCACAATGAAGACCTGTCGCTGAAGTCGCCGCTGCTGCGCGTCACCGGCAACGGCGACGTCAACATCGGTAACGACAGCATCAACTATGTCGCCAAGGCCACACTGGCGAAGACGCTGGAAGGCCAGGGCGGCAAGGACGCGGTCGGCGGCATCACCGTCCCGGTGCGCGTCAGCGGCCCGTTCACCGACCTGAAATACACGCTGGATTTCGGCGCGATGGTCGCCGAAGCCGCCAAACAGAAGGTCGAGGCCAAGAAAGAAGAAGTCAAAACCAAGTTACAGGAACAGTTGAAGGGCGGCCTCAAGGGCTTGTTCCGGTGATTTGCTTGACCGTAGGAGCGGGCCATGCCCGCGAGCCTTTTGGTCGCGGGCATGGCCCGCTCCTACAGATGCTGATGAATGGATAGTTTCGCCTCCCGCCTCATCCGCTGGCAACGCCAGCACGGTCGCCACGACCTGCCGTGGCAAGGAGCAGATGTCTACCGCGTATGGCTGTCCGAGATCATGCTGCAACAGACGCAGGTCGCCACCGTCATCCCCTATTACCAGCGCTTCGTCGCGTCGTTCCCGAACGTCGCCGCTCTCGCGGCGGCGAGCGAGGAGCAGGTGCTGACGCGCTGGAGCGGCATCGGCTACTACGCCAGAGGGCGCAACCTGCACCGCGCCGCGCGGATCATCGTCGAACGACATCGCGGCAAATTCCCGCGCCAGTTCGAACAGATACTCGAACTCCCCGGCATCGGCCGCTCCACCGCCGCCGCGATCTGCGCGCTGGCCTTCCACAAACGCCGCGCGATACTCGACGGCAACGTCAGGCGCGTGCTGGCGCGCTATTGCGGCATCACAGGATGGACCGGGAAAAAAGACGAAGAAGACAAGCTGTGGCAACAGGCCGAAGCGCTGCTGCCACAACGCGATGTCGCCACCTACACCCAGGCGCTGATGGACCTCGGTGCGACGGTATGCACGCGCAGCAGGCCGAAGTGCGGCGAGTGCCCGGTACAGGCCGGCTGCGTCGCATTCAATACCGGTCGCATCAATGAGCTGCCCACGCCGCGCCCGAAGAAGGCCGTGCCTGAGAGACACGCCATCTTCCTGCTGCTGATGCACGGCAACGACATCCTGCTGGAGAAACGACCCGGCAGCGGCATTTGGGGCGGGCTGTGGTGCCCGCCCCAATTCGACGACGAGGCAGCGGCAAGGGACTGGTTTGTGCGCAACGGGATGACGGCGAGTCATGGGGAAAGACTGGAGACCTTCACCCATGCCTTCACGCATTTCAGGCTGCACATCACGCCGCTGAAGATCCAACTGTCGCACAAACCCTTGCGCGCCGCGCAACCCGGCAGTGTGTGGCTGGATGTGGAGGAGGCGTTGCGGGCGGCGATACCGACACCCGTGCGCAGCTTGTTGAAATATCTCCACCGTAGGGTGCAATAAGCGCAGCGCATTGCACCGGATGAAGCACATGCGGCGCAATGCCCGTTGCCCTTCGACAAGCTCAGGACAGGGTTATTGCGCCCTACGCAGGTTAATCGTTCCCCCAAGGTCTCATCAGCGTTTGCGCAACGCCGAGATGATCGAGTATCCGTGCCACCACGAAATCCACCAGGTCCTGCACGCTCTGCGGATGGTGGTAGAAGCCGGGGTTGGGCGGCATGATGACGGCGCCGGCGTGCGAGAGCCTGAGCATGTTCTCCAGATGGATCGCGGAGAACGGCATCTCGCGCGGCACTAATATCAGGGTGCGCCTTTCCTTGAGCATCACGTCGGCGGCGCGGGCGATGAGGTCGTCGCCGATGCCGCTGGCGATCTTGCCGAGCGTGCCCATGGTGCAGGGGCAGACCACCATCGCGTCGCCGGGGCTGGAGCCGGACGCCATCGGCGCATACCAGTCCTGGATGCCGAACACCTTCAGTTCGCCGCTGGATTTGCCGAAGCGCTCCGCGAACAGCTGCTCCGCATCCTGCGGGCGGTTCGGCAGCGTGATATCCAGTTCCTGCTTGGCGACGACCTGCGCGGCCTGCGAGTACACCAGGTGCACGCGCTGCCCGCTGGCGAGCAGGCATTCCAGCAGGCGCATGCCGTAGGGCAGGCCGGAGGCGCCGGTGAAGGCCAAGGTAATGGTTTTCATGGAATCAGTTTGCCACAGAGAACACAGAGTTCACAGAGAAAAAACAGAAGATGTTGTAGGTGGTAATCCGTTGCCGTGCTGTTTTGAAAAGAATTGGTTTCATCTCTGTGCGCTCTGTGGCTTGAGTTTTTATCTGGTTTTTTCAGTTGGCTTGGAAGTGAACGCTTTCTCATTACCCATGAAACGCGCCGCGATGAGGCCGTTCACCGTGCCGAAAACCAGTGCGGCGGCTGCGAAGACCGGGATAAGCCAGGCGATACCGGCATGCGGGATCAGCCACAGGTACACCACCAGCATCTGCCCGGCGATATGCGCGAAGGCGGCGTAGATGCTGTGGCTGACCGGGCCGAACCAGCGCGACGGCAAATATTGCGCGAAAGCCAGCACCAGCAGGCTGCATACCGCGCCGGACAGGCTGAGGAAGAATCCGGGAGCCAGGAAATTGCCGAACAGCAGGCTGCCCGCCACTACGCGCAGCAGCGACACCCATGCCGCCGCACGCCAGCCGTAGCGCGCCAGCACGATCAGCGTGACGATGTTGGCCAGCCCCGGCTTCACGCCGGGCAATGGCGAGGGTATGGCGTTCTCCAGCACCGTGAGGCCGAGCGCCACCGCCGCCATGCGCGCGATATGGTGGTCTTCGGCGGTGGTGTTAAGTTTGATGGTTGAGGCAGTCATTTGTTTTGAGAGGTGATGAAAAACGAAACCCCCTCTGACTCCCCCTTATCAGGGGGAGAACAGGGCAATGGCTCCTCCCCTGATAAGGGGAGGTTGGGAGGGGTTAGATTTTCCCACTCACTACTTCCCACTTCCCGGTCTAATAATTAAGGCTGTCATATTTCCTGGTGCTGCCGGTCAATTCGACGCTGACCTGATTGGGCAGGCAGATGGCGATTTCTCCGGCCTGTTGCAGCCAACCTTGGCGCACACAGTATTGCCTCGGGCTGGGATCGGAGACGATGCGCGCCTTGCGCTGTTGAATGCGGATGACGCTGACTCCAAGTGGGCCGGGAACTTCGATCTGCTGGTCGCGCGACAGCGGCACTTCGCGGAAAATCTTCCCGCCGCTGCGGATGACTGCCCTGTCGGCGAGGTCGCCACTCCACAGCTTGAGCGTGAGCAACACCACGCACAAGCCACCGAGCAACAGCGTCAGCCAGTCGCCGGCCTTGAGGTGCGGCAGGATGGCCGCGCGGATGGACTCATGCGAGTTCACGGTGGCGCACCAGCACTTGTTGCTGCTGCTCGAAATGCCGGGCGAGTTTTTCGGCGAGATACACCGAGCGATGCTGGCCACCGGTGCAGCCGATGGCGACGGTAAGATAACTGCGGTTATCCTCAACGTAACACGGCAGCCAGCGTTCCACGAAATTGCGGATATCGCCAAACATGTCCTGTGCGGCAGGGGTGTTCTCCAGAAATTCGATGACCGCCGCATCTTTACCGGTGAGCGGGCGCAATTCCTCGTTGTAATGCGGGTTGGGCAGGCAGCGCACATCGAACACCAGGTCCGCGTCCAGCGGAATGCCGTGCTTGTAGCCGAAGGATTCGAACAGCAGCGTCAGGCGCGCGCGATCCACCTTGATGAATTGCTTGATCCAGGCGCGCAATGCGTTGGCCTTGAGTTCGGTGGTGTCGATATGGTGACCGATCTTGCTGATCTCGGCGAGCAATTCACGTTCGTAGGCGACGCATTCAGGCAGGGTACGCACTCCGTCGTTGAGCGGATGCAGGCGGCGCGTCTCGGAGAAACGCTTCACCAGCGTCTCGGCCTGCGCCTCAAGGAACAGAACATGCACCACCAGATCTTTTTGCATGAGATGCGTCAGCAGGGAAGGCAGTGTCTTTACGCTGCTTGCATTGCGCACGTCCACGCTTACCGCGATGTTCTGATAGCCGGCCGGCATGAGTTGCTCGACCAGGCTGGGGAGCAGTTCGGCGGGCAGATTGTCCACGCAATAGAAGCCCGCATCCTCCAGCGTCTTCAGCGCAACGCTCTTGCCAGAGCCAGACATTCCGCTGATCAGGAAGAGCTGCATTCAGGCTCCCGCTAGTCGCCAAGCAGCAACTGGTCATGCCGCAGAATGAATTCCTGCATGCTGTCGATGCCGCGCTGTTGCAGGACAAAATTGCGTGCGGCGGCTTCTACCAACACCGCGAGGTTGCGGCCCGCGACCACCGGGATGTTCACGGTGCTGATGCTCACGCCGAGGATTTCCTGGTGCGTGGCGTTGAGCGGCAGGCGCTCCATTTGTGAGAGATCGCTGCCCTGCGGCCGATGCAGGTGCACGATCAGTTTCAGGTTCTTCTTGCGCCGCACTGCCGTTTCGCCAAACATGGTGCGGATATTCAACACGCCCAGGCCGCGTACCTCAAGGAAATCGCGCAGCAGCTCGGGACAGCGCCCCTCCAGCGTTTCCGGCGCGATGTGATGCAATTCGACGATATCGTCTGCAACCAGCCCGTTGCCGCGCGTGATCAGCTCCAGGCCGAGCTCGCTTTTGCCGACCGCGCTTTCACCGGTAATCAGCACGCCGACACCCAGCACATCGAGAAACACACCGTGGCGTGTGGTGGACTCGGCCAGCTCCTTGGCAAGGTAGTGGCGGATCAGCCACATCAGGTGCACGCTGGGTCTGGGCGAGTGGAATAGCGGGATATGCGATTGGTTGGCAAAATCGAGCAGTTCAGCCGGAATGTCACCCGCTCCAGCCACGATCAGACAGGTCGTGACGCTTTGTTCGATTTTCCGGAATACCCCGGCGCGTTCCTCCGCTCCAAGGTTGCGCAGGTAATCGAGCTCGGTTTCGCTGAGTACCTGCACCCAATTCGGATGTTTCAGGTTGAGATGGCCGATGAGTTCGCTGTTGGAGGCGTTGACCCTGTCGCCGTCGATGATGCGGTCGACGCCATCCGCGCCTGCAATACGGCTGAGCTGCAGCCGCTGCTGCTTGTCTTCGAACAGTTGCCGGATGTTAACCAGGCTCATGCCGCGCTGTTCCAGTCATAAAACAGCTGATGGATGCTGGCGGTATCTTCGCAGGCGGTCAGGCGGTTGCGGAACTGGGCATCGCTGAACATTTGCGCCAGTTCGCCGAGGATTTGCAGGTGCAGATCGGTGGCACGCTCAGGAACCAGCAGTATGAAAATCAGGTTCACCGGCTGGCCATCCGGCGCATCGAACGGGATCGGGTGTGAGGTTTTGACGAACGCGGCGGTCGCCTCGCGCAGCTTGGCGATGCGGCCATGCGGGATGGCCACGCCCTGCCCCAAGCCGGTCGAGCCGAGTTTCTCGCGGGCGAACAGGCTGTCGAACACCTGGCTGCGCGCAATCTGCTGATTGTTCTCAAACAGCAGGCCGACCCGTTCGAATACACGCTTTTTGCTAGTGGATTCGGTATCCAGCAGGATATTCTCGGGCAGCAGGATTTTGCTGATCAGGTTCATTATAGAGTCAGGTAAAAGGGGCGGTGGCTTCTGATTTACCCCCTCCATGCGGGAGAGGGTTATCTCCGGACCGCCTGTGGTTAATTATTCCGCCGCAGGATGCTTGCCGGAGTCATCATGGCGCCGTGCCGACAGTTTTTCCTTGTGTTTCATCACTTGGCGGTCCAGCTTGTCCACCAGCGCGTCGATCGCCGCGTACAGGTTCTCGTCAGTACATTCCACGAATACATCCTTGCCGCTGATGTGGATGGTGGCTTCAGCCTTCTGCTTCAGTTTTTCAACAGAAAGGATGATGTTCACGTCAATCACATTGTCGAAATGGCGTTTGATCTTGCCGATTTTCCCGGTCGTATAGTCGCGGATGGCGGGGGTGATTTCCAGGTGACGTCCGGTCAGGTGGAGGTTCATGGTGTGCTCCTTTGTATTTTAGAGTGATTTACGGAGATTTACCGGGGGTATGTGCAATGCCTCCCGGTACTTTGCTATGGTACGCCGGGCGACAACTATGCCCTGCTGTGCCAAGATTTCTGACATGCGGCTGTCGGTGAGCGGTTTGCGTGTGTCTTCCGCGCTGACCAGTTGTTTGATCAACTCGCGTATTGCGGTGGAAGAACAGGTGCCGCCGCTTTCCGTGGACAGGCCGCTGCCAAAGAAATGCTTGAATTCGTATATGCCGCGCGGGGTCAGCATGAACTTTTGCGTGGTGCTGCGCGATACCGTGGATTCATGCAGCTCCAGGGCCTCGGCGATTTCGCGCAGCACCAACGGGCGCATGCCGATCTCGCCATGTTCAAAAAAGCGGCCCTGACGTTCCACGATCGCTTGTGCGACCCGCAGGATGGTCTCGAAACGCTGCTGCAGATTCTTGATCAGCCATTTCGCTTCCTGCAGTTGCGTGGCAAGCTGCGAAGAGCTTTTATCGTCGCGCTGCTGCAGGATGTTGGCGTAAATCCTGTTCACGCACAGCTTGGGCATCGCCTCCGCATTGAGCCGCACACGCCATTTATCCTTGTGCTTTTCCACGATGACGTCGGGCACCACATAATCGGCGATGCTCCGGTCAAACTCCGCGCCGGGTTTTGGATTCAGGCCAACGATCAGATGCTGCGCGGTGCGCAATTCATCATCCGAACAGCGCAGCAGTTTTTTGATCCTGGCAAAATCGTGTGCGGCGAGCGCATCCAGGTGATTGCTCACCAGGCGGATCGCCAGGTCGCGCTGCGGCGTGTCTTCCGGTAACGCCTTGAGTTGCAGGGCCAGGCACTCGCCCAGATTGCGCGCGCCGAGTCCGGGTTGATCGAGGTGCTGCAGTTGCACCAGCGCGGTTTCCAGATCATCCAGCGTGATATCCAGCTCTGCGGGCAGCAGTTCCGCCAGTTCACCCAGGTCTTGCGCCAGGTAGCCGTTCTCGTCCAGCGCATCGATCAGCAAACCGACCACCTTGCGGTCTTTGTCATCCAGCGAACTGGTCGTCAGCTGGTTATGCAGATACTCGCGCAGGCTGGCTTGCCCGGCAGCCTGTTCAGGATAAGTCTCATCTTCATCATCTGTGTTGTGCGCTGCGCCGCCGCTGGTGTTCCAGTCTGTCTGCTCGTTGCCGAAATCGTCTGCACCGCTGTCATCAGCAGGGGTTTGTTCGGCCTCGTCATTGGCCGCATTCGCGCTGCCCTGTGCCGCCGGGGACAGATCATCCTGGGGGAAAGCGGCTGGCATGGATTCTTCGGCCAGTTCCAGCATGGGATTTTCGTCCAGCATCCGGGCAACTTCCTGATGCATGTCCTGCGTTGAGAGTTGCAGCAAACGGATAGCCTGCTGCAACTGCGGGGTAAGCGTCAGTTGCTGGGATATCCGAAGTTGTAATGCGGGCTTCATTGCCTGATGTTTGTTCCGGGGTGCATCTTCTATTAAAGCCTGAAATGCTCACCCAGATAAACTTTCCTCACGCCTTCATTATAAATGATTTCGTCCGGCTTGCCTTCCGCCATCACCGATCCGGCATTGATAATGTAGGCACGGTCGCAGATGCCCAGCGTTTCGCGCACGTTGTGGTCGGTAATCAGCACGCCGATATTGCGTTCCCTGAGGAAGCGGATGATTTTCTGGATATCCAGCACCGCGATCGGATCCACGCCGGCGAACGGCTCATCGAGCAGGATGAAACGCGGGGTGGTCGCCAGCGCACGCGCGATTTCCACGCGCCGCCGCTCGCCGCCGGACAGGCTGATGGCGGGGTTGTCCCGAATATGTGAGATATGCAGGTCTTCCAGTAATTCTTCCAGGCGATTTTGCAGATCATCATCGGAAATATCCTGCAGTTCCAGCACTGCCTGAATATTTTGCGCCACGGTCAGGCGGCGGAAGATCGAGGCTTCCTGCGGCAGATAACCCAGCCCGAGGCGCGCGCGGCGGTGTATCGGCATGTGGGTGATATTTTGTTCATCAATAAATATCTCCCCGCCATCGGCTGCGATCAGCCCCACGATCATGTAGAACGAAGTCGTCTTGCCTGCACCGTTCGGGCCGAGCAGGCCGACCACCTCGCCGCTCTTCACCGACAGCGAAACATCATGCACCACGGTGCGCGAACCGTACTTTTTCTTGAGGCCAACCGCACGCAATTCACTCATCATGCAAATCCGAAAAATGTTCCATATACCTGCCCAGCGGGGGATCGCCCGGCTTTACCGGGGGCCGCGCTCCCCAGATGCGTTATTATGATTCGGGTCATTTTGTTCAATCCGCGGGCGGCAGGGTTTCGCTGGATTTGATCGGCAGCGCATCCGGCACGGCAGGCGACGCCGCACCCTGTTTTGGCTTGGGTTGCAGTATGGCGCGCACCCGTTTCGGCGGTTCCTTTTCCGAACTCGCGACACCGCTGTTCACCTGGAAAATCTCGGTCTTGGCACTGTAAGTGATGTGCTCGCCGCGCACTTCATCCATATCGCGCTTGATGCGCGCCTGCACATAAAAATCCACCGTCTCGGCGCGCGTGTCATATTCGATGCGCTCGCCATACCCTTCCACATATTCATCCAGTCCCTCGCGTTTTTGCCGGAAACTGGCGGTATTCCCATAAGCCGTGCCGTGCTTGAAGCCTTCATTGTCCTGCACCACAACGATCTTGTCGCCGCGTATCAGCATCGTACCCTGGGTCAACTTTACGCTGCCGGTGAAGGTGCTGATCTGCTGTGCATCGTCTATCAATACCTGATCGGCCTCCAGGTGCACCGGTTTGTCGCGGTCGGCACGCTCTGCGAAGCAGGCCGGCGCACAGAGAAAGGCCGGCAGCAACAAAATCGCCGGCAACAGCTTATTTTTTGCTTGGCACATGTTCGCTTCTTACTTGGGAAAGCAATTTCAGGGTGCGCGCCTTGTTGTCCATTTCCAGGCCTATCGCATGCACGGTATTGTGCGCGTCCACAATAGTGACGGCACGGTCGGTATCCGCCCAATCCCGATCCGGGACGATGTGCAGGTATTCGGTGTGCAGCGTAAGCTCCTCCCGTTGCGCACTTGCCTCGCGCAGCACTTCGACATCATGATGCAGGAATACTTCATCCCCCTTGCTGGAAACGGCGCCCTGCTCGGCGATGATGTGTATCGCCGGCTGCTGGTCTGACAGCGAAGTCAGGCGTGGCACTTCCAGTGTAGTGTTGTCGTCATCCGGGTAATGCTGCATTTTTTTCGCGGCCATGATGAAGCGCGGCACCCCTTGATCGTTCAGCTTGATGGCAGAAAAATTCTCCATGATGGCATCCGGGTTGTGGCGCTTGCCGTTGCCTGACTTGGCCGATTCCGGCTGCACCTGCTGGTTCAGCCAATAAGTGACTCCCAGCAAGCCAAGCAATGGCAGCAGCGGCAGCCAGTAACGGGTGCGGGTGGCAATGGTCATTTCAGGTATTGGGCCAGTTGCGCATCCAGTGTGGCTTGCGCCGACATGATCAACTCGCAGGCTTCACGCACCGCACCGTGCCCCCCGCGGCATTGCGTCACATAGTCGGAATGTTCGCGCACCAGCCGCGGTGATTCGGGCACGCTGACCGACAGCCCGACATGGCGCATCACTGTCAGGTCAACCACGTCGTCGCCCATATAGGCGGCAGCATCGCGCGACAGCTTGAGCCTGTTGAGCAGCTCGACCATCGTTTCGAGTTTGTTTTCCACGCCCTGGAAGACATGCGCGATGCCGAGATTCTGCGCGCGTGCCGCGACGCAGCGCGAAGTGCGCCCGGTAATGATGGCAACCTCCACCCCGCTGGCGCGCAGCATTTTCAGGCCATGCCCATCCAGTGAATTGAAACGTTTGAATTCCTCGCCGGAATCGGACAGGTACAGACCGCCGTCGGTCATTATCCCGTCCACATCAAAGGCCATCAGGCGTATCAGTTTTGCGCGGCTCGATAGCATGTCTTCCCCCTAAATGACCTTGGCATGCAGCAAATCGTGCATGTTGAGCGCGCCGACCAGCTTATGCTGTCCGTCCACCACCAGCATCTGGTTGATATTGTATTGCTCCATCATCTGCACCGCTTCGGCGGCCAGAGCATCCGGACTGATACAGCGCGGTTTGGCAGACATCGCGCTGCGCACCGGGGTGGTATTGAAATCCAGTTTTTTCTCCAGTGTGCGGCGCAAGTCGCCGTCTGTATAAATGCCCAGCACGCGCTGCATGTCATCCACGATGGCGGTCATGCCCACGCCTTTTTTGGAGATTTCCAGGATCGCGTCGCTCAGCATCGCATTTTCGCGCACCATCGGCAGGCGTTCGCCGCTGCGCATGATATCGCGCACATGGGTGAGCAAACGCCGCCCCAGGTTGCCGCCCGGGTGCGAACGGGCAAAATCTTCCGCGCCGAACCCCTTGGCGTCCAGTAATGCCACCGCCAGCGCATCGCCCAGCGCCAACGCCGCCGTAGTGCTGGCAGTGGGAGCCAGCCCCATCGGGCATGCCTCCCTGTCCACCGCCGCGTTGAGGTGCGCGTCTGCCGCCTGCGCCAAGCTGGAGGCGGGATTGCCGGTCATGCTGACAAGCTTGGCACCCTGCCGCTTGATGACCGGCACGATGGTCATCAGTTCCTGGCTCTCGCCGGAATAGGACAATGCGATGATGACATCCTTGCTGGTGATCATGCCGAGGTCGCCGTGGCTGGCTTCGCCGGGATGCACGAAATAAGCAGGCGTACCGGTGCTGGACATGGTCGCTGCAATCTTGCGCGCGATATGTCCGGATTTGCCCATGCCGCTGACAATGACGCGCCCCTCGCAGCGCAAAATCACTTCCAGCGCGCGCAGGAAATCCTCATCAATGCGTGTAACGAGGGCCTGGACGGCGGCAGCTTCAATTCTCAGAACTTCACGGGCGAGATCGAGCGAGCGCGGCGCAACAGAAATGTGCTTGTTCATGCGGCGCATTATAACAGCGGGAGTTTTTCGGGTAACCGACAAAATAGGTCCGGATTCGGTTTACCCCAAGCCGGGCAGGCCGCAGGAATCCGCAAAGTTGGCCTAAGGGCACATTTCAGCAGGCTTCATACTCCCACGCTGCCGGCCGCTTTGGGCTGTGATTTATGTGTCGGTTTTCAAACGCTGCATCTTTGTCACATAGCGTTGCAGCAAGATGCCGGAAGCGTTGCCGAGATCCACGAACTCGCATCCCGCGCGCGTGATCGTTTGCCCGGGCTTGGGGGATGCCGAAATCAGGTTTTTCACCCTTATCGTGACTTCGATTATGCCCACTTCAGGCAGGTCGATCCGGCAACCGGCATAGGTTTGTCCCAGCACAAACTCAATATCGTCCTTCGCGCAGGACAATCTGATCCCGCCGCCACTGATGTCCAGGACAGGCAACTCAATCCGGCCTCCCGCCTGCGGATTGTTTGCCGGGATGGCGCAATGCAGGCGTTCGGAGGTGGGGATCATGAGCCGGAAATACTCGCGACGTTGTATACGATAGAGGTTGGCCGGCAATGGCAGGTAAAAGGCCGGGTAGCCCTGGTGCGTCACCGCACGGATCCCATCGACGGAAAATTGAATCTTGACCTGGTCAAGCGAGCTGATCAGGGTGACTCTCTTGCTTTCGGCGATGCGCCGGTTTTTTGGCATATCCGCGCCCTGTTCCACCCACAGCCCTTTCTCGCCGACGTCCAGCAGGGAGGTCATGATGAAATCCTTCGCACCATCGAAATAAAGCGCGGTACGCGATCCTTCCTCCGAGATGTTGCGCAATAAGGATAGAATTTGCCGTACGGAAGTGACGCGACATTCCCTCTCCTGCTGCTCGGGAAGTCTTTCAATGGTTAGCGAAATGTTTTCCTGCATACTCAAATAATGGCGCTCCAGAAACGGCAGCTGGCCATGAATCTTCTGTGGATTTGTAATGCGAATGAAGTAGGCCTGTCAATGGCTTACTCCGGGTTCGGCAGCTATTTCCCTTATAAACCGGTCTTGCTCATAAGTCTGTATGTTGCGTTACGCACAATTGTTGTTTCATGCTGGTCCAGCGTTGTTTTGTAGTCAAAATTCCTGGCTACTGTGTACACGCTGCATCTTTGTCACATAGCGTTGCAGCAAGATGCTGGAAGCGTTGTCGAGATTCTTGAATTCGCACCCGACGCGTTTGATCGTTTGCCCGGGCTTGGGTGACATCACAACCAGGTTTTTCACTATTATCGTGACGTCGATTTTACCCACTTCCGGCAGGTTGATCTGGCAGCCGGCATAGGCTTTCTCCGGCTCAAACTCAATATCATTTTCAGTATAGAACAGCCTCACCCCGCCGCCGCTGATGTCCATGACAGGTATCTCAATCCGGCCTCCCGCCTGCGGCTTGTTTATCGGCATAACGCAATGCAGGCGTTCGGAAAGTGGGGACATGAGCCGGAAATACTCGCGACGTTGTATACGGCGGAGGCTGGCCGGCAATGGCAGGTAAAAGGCAGGATAGTCCTGGTGCGTCACCATACGTGCCCCATTGACGGAAAATTGAATCTTGACCTGGTTAAGCGAGCTGACCAGGATGATTTCCTTGCTCTCGGCGATGCGCCGGTTTTTTGGCATGTCCGTTCCCTGTTCCACCCACAGCCCTTTCTCGCCGACATCCAGCAGGGAAGTCATGATGAAATCGTTCGCGCCATCGAAATAAAGCGCGGTACGCGACCCTTCCTCCGAGAGGTTGCGCAATAAGGATAGAATTTGCCGCGCGGACGTGACGCGGCAATCCCTCTCCTGCTCGTCGGGAAGCCTTTCAATGGTGAGCTGAATGTTTTCCTGCATACTCTCGTTTACGGCACTCCAGAAACTGCAACTGGCCGGGAATTTTCCGTATTTTTGTAATATGGTGCTGATTGACGGCGCGCATGATAGCAAAACCCGGCGCACATAATAACAAAACTATGGCTTTGCCAAAGGCGGAATAGCAGGAGCCCCCGCATGTTCCAATCGATACAGCCAAGCCAGCAGCTCGGCTACCGCCAAATAAAGTTGCGGCGGAATCTCCTGGTCGAGTTCGACCTGCATGAGCAGCCCGACCAGATCTTCGGATTCATGCACATAAATGTCGTGTTGTTTGGCGCGCTCGATAATCGCCTGGGCGATCATGCCACGCCCCTTGGCGACCACGGTCGGCGCCCCTCCCTGGTTCTTGCCGTAGGTCAGTGCGACGGCGACCTGCTGCGGCGTGAGGTTGTTGCGCTTCATGATTTTTCCACCGCGGCAGCGGCCAGTGGAATACCCGCAGCGGCAAGCGAGTCCTTGAGCCCGGGCAGGGCGCGATTGAACAGTGCGACCGTTGCCGGGTCTGCCGCGCTCAACGTCATGCGCAGCCCGCTTCCGGCGAACACCAAGCGGGCATGGACATCGCCCAGCAGGGGCAAGGCAAGTTCCATCTCGGTACTCCACTGCCGTTCATCCTGCTGCGGTGATTGGTATTCCGGCTGCCCCTGGATTTCCCACTGCATCTGCTGGCCGGGCCAGACTTGGCCCATCCATACCAGATGATGCTGCTCCAGCGTGTGCAACTGCTGCTGCACCAGGTGCACCAGCTCTTTTGCTATCGGCTGGGTGGCATCGCCGGCAATTTTGGCCTGTGCCGGAGCATCTACCTGTGTTTGCGCTGCGGAAATTTTATCGACTGCGGAACGCTGGTCGGCAGCAGATAGCGGCAGAGTCTTTCCGGTCAGCTGGTTTTGCGGCTCCTCCAGTAATTGATTGATGCTGCGCTCGCCGCGTACCCACTGCGCCTGATGCGATTCATAAAACAGGCCGCTTTTGCCGAGCGTTTCACGCAAAGCGCCGGCCATCAGTTTTGAATCCGGCACCTGTTGTTCAGCCGGCCAAACCGCCTTGTTGCCGAGTTGCTGAACAACCGGCCTTTCGATTGGCCGATCCGCAAGGTTGGAAAGCAATCGTGCGGCCGAGCCGATTTGCTCGGGAGTCGAGAGCGGATTGGTTGATGAGATCATGCCGAAGGTAATGCGCGGTTGCAGCGAAATCACTTCGAGTTTTATCGTATCGCCGCTCTGGATATTGCCGGGCAGTCGCATCTGGAGGGTCTGACCGGCAACCTGCACCTTGAATAAACCCTCGCTTATTTTGGATTGGACAGTACCCTGCAATTGCTGCCCAAGTTCAAGATTGGTGACGGGTTTGGGCGCGGCGGAAGTTGCCGTGACTAACGGTTTCCCGGAGTTGGAAAGGACTTGCAGCGCGCTAATCAGATTGGCGGGTAGCATCGTATGGCAATCGCCTCGTCAGGTTTTGAGTTTTTGCAAAGCTGTTCCCAGCTTCGCAAGACTGGGGCAAACCCCTGCGAACCAACCTTGTCACACGCCCCAAGCTATAGAACTATCGTGCAATTACGCAGCATACCCGATCGGGCGTGCTGTAGATGTGCGTTACACCCTGCCGTACGCCTGCTGCAACCGCTGCTCCTGACGATTACTTTGCATGATGCGTTGCAATTGCCCCATCCACGCCACGGTACGGCTGCGGATATCGGCATCATGCGCAAGGATATTTTTGATGAGCCGCACTTTGCGTTGCCGGGACGGTTCGTCCAGCATGGCGGAAACATCCGCCTCTTTCATCGCGGCGACATGCTGCCGGCACTGCTGTTCAAGCTCAATCAATTGATCCCATTCGCCGCGTACCGCCGCCTCGCGCATTTGCGCGGTCAGGGCAGATAGCGACTCATAAGTTGCGATGACTTGGCTGCTACCCATCTTCTTATCCTCTTGCGTATGCCAGTTGCACTTTATTCGCGGTTTTCGGCTGCACGTCCATAGCTGGTTGCGGTACAGCGGCAGCAGAAGCTGCAATTGGCTGTCGTATGCCGTCCCATGCGCCCTTCAGATCGTTCAGCAGGCGCGCCACTTCATCCAGGGCAGCTATATCGTTGTTCAGGTTGGCGGCCAAAAGGCGACTGCCCATATACTTATACAACGACGATAGATTCTGCGCCAACTCACCGCCCACTTTTTTGTCCAAGCTGGCATTCAGGCCTTCATCGATGATGGCAATGGCCTTGGAAATCGCCGCGCCCTTGGCAGGAATATCCTTGCGCAAGATACCGTTCTTGGCATTGGCAATCGCCAGCAATGCGCCCTGGTATAACATGGAAATCAGCTTGTGCGGGTCGGCCGTGCTCACGCCGGACTCAACCCCGATTTTCGCGTAGGCTTTGGTGGCTGCGGTTGCGTTCATGACATCTCTCCTATTTTATATTGCTGAGTTGCGCCAATTGCTGCGTCAAATAAGTGCTAGTTTGGTTCATGCTGGAAAGCATGGCATCCAGCGAGGAAAATTGGGTGCGATAACGTTTTTCGATACCGACCAATCGAGTTTCCAGCGCGGTGCGCTGCTTACCGATGTCGGTAATGGTCTTGCCTATTCCGTCAGTACGACTGGACAGGATCCCACCGCTTGCCAGACTGGAGGTTGCCCATTTGTCCAACAAATAGGCATAACCGTGCGAATAATTCAGCATTCCGCACGCACCGGTCGCGCCCCCATTGACAACGATGCTTAAATCGATCGGGTCACCGCAGTTGGCCTTCAGGATTTGACCGGTGCCGGTTGCGGCGACCCCACCGATCGAACCGGCCACATCCGCGCCAGCAGTTTCCACGGGAGTGCCCATCAAACTTGTTGCGCTGCCGCCAGTGATGGCAACGCTTGATGTAGAGCCATAATTGGACGAGGTGATCGTCAGCTTCCCTGTTCCGGAATCTGCCAAAACGGTAACTGAAATACCTGCGCTGGATAGCGCGCTTGCGCTATTGATTTTGGATTGCAGTTCGGCAGCCAGTGTCGCTGCAGTATAAGTTGTGCCGTGAGTCAGCGTGATGGAGGCGGCCACCCCATTTACGGATAAATTCAGCGTGTCATTCGTACCGTCGATTGTAGCAACAAGCCCGGCATCCGCCGATCCGACCGAGGTGCCTTGCGTCGCTATCTGGGTAACATTCACCGCATAATTGCCCGGCTTGGTGTTGCTGGTCGCACCGCTGAAACCAACCAGGCTATCCGTCCCCTTGCCTACTGCAGCAAACAAGCTGGCGATATCGCTAAAATTACTGGCAATCGCGCTATCAAGCTTGGTTTGATTAAGCGCCAGCGTACCGTCTTTCTGGAAAGATACGCCCACGGTGGAAAGCGTCGTCAATGCACCGGAAGTGCCTGCAACCGGCGCACTCAACATGCTGCGCAGTTGCGACTGCAGGGATCTCACCGTGCTGTCGCCTTGCAAGACCGCTCCTTGTTTGTTGGCCGCATCATAAGCAGACACGTCCTTAAGCGTTTTCGCAAGATCGTTATATGCCTTGACGAAGCCGGAGATCGAACTATTGACCGCAGCCGTATCGCGCGCTACTGTCAAATTTGCCGCTGTTGCAGTTTTATTCAGTAAAGTAAGCGTGACACCCTGAACCACATCAGAGACGGTATTGGAGGCCTTGGTTACCGCCACGCCATTCACCTTGAAATCGGCGTTTTGCGCCGCAACGGTTTGATTCAGATGCTGTGCGGCTGGCAGCCCTGCGGGATCATGCGCCAACAGGGTAGCTATGGTACCGTCGCCGCCGCTGGCAGTGATCTTGAGGCTGTTGCTTACGCCGCTATTGTCCGAAGACAGCGCAAGGCGATAAGGTGCAGTGGCACTGCCGTCGTTGATAATGGTTGCGGTCACGCCGATCTTGGCGGCATTGATCGCATCGCGTATGCCTTGCAGCGAATTGTTGCCGCTATCGATAGTAATGCTCTTGGTGCCAGCACCGCTCGATCCGAACGACGCACCGGTATATTTCCCGGTTCCGGCGTCAAACGAACCGCCGCTAATGGTGCCGAAATCAAAAGTGACCGTGGTCGCCGTGCCATCGCCGATGGCGGCGGTGCTGCTGGCTTGCCCGGCAGCAACCAGCTTTTGCGCTTGCGCCAGGTTGGTCACTTCCAATGAATAAGTGCCCGCCACCGCGATGCTGCTGGCGGAAGCGGCAAAAACGGTAGTGTCAGAAGGGGTAGCTTTGACGGCCTGGAATTTGCTGGAGCTGCTCAAGCTCTGCACGGCAGACTGAAAACTGGCTACTGCGCCTTTGACGCTGCCATAAGCGGTAAGTTTGGCTTGATAGCCTGCTTCCTTAACATTGAGTTTGGTAATTGGCTGCCGCTCGACCGTCATCAACTGACTGACAATGCTGTTGACGTCAAGATTGGTTGACGACGTAGTAGCCGATGTAGCCGAGGTTGCCATGATTTATCTCTTTAAGCTTCTCGTATGTATTGTTGCGGGCCGAATTGCAGGCTATGCATAAGTCAGGTATTAACCCGACGCAATCCCATGCTAACAGCACATTGCCAGGTTAAAGCCCAAGCTCCAATATATGGCCATCCACAACAACCTAACGTTCAATTAGAACGAAATTAAGCCTTTTGTTTCAACAATAAACCCTGCTGAACCTGATCTATGGCGCGCGAAATCGCCAGCACTTCTTCCGTCGGGAATTGGCGGACCACATCACCGGTTTCCGTATCCACCAGCTTGACGACCTGTCTGTTGGTACTTTTATCCACGCTGAATTCCAGATTCCTGTTCGCCTGCTTCAGTGTCTTGTTGATGCCGTCCACCACATTCTTCAATTGTTCTGTCGAAGGCTGCTGTTCGGCGGCCGGTTTTACGGCAGTCTGGGGCAACTCAAGCGATGCGCTGGGCTGGGCTGCAACATTTGATGGGGTAGAAACAACAACATTAGGCGCACCATCGCTGGCGAGCCTTACAGGCTGTGTAGCCTGAGCCATGCTAGTTGTATTTTGGATGAGCATCTTGCCTCTCCTTTGTCTCAAAATCCCGGCCGGTTTCCCGGCCGGGTTTGTATTACGTTACCACACTTGGCGCAATTACTTCAAAAGACTCAGCACGGTGCTCGGCAATTGGTTCGCTTGCGCCAACATCGCCGTACCAGCTTGCTGCAGGATCTGGCCGCGGGTCAGGGAAGCGGTTTCTGCGGCGAAGTCTGTATCCTGAATACGGCTGCGCGCTGCCGTCACGTTTTCAGCGGTGGTTTGCAGGTTGGCAACCGCCGAGCTGAAGCGGTTCTGGTAAGCACCCAGGTCACCGCGGGAGACGTTGATCTGGCTCAGAGCGGCATCTACCGTAGCCATGGCCAACTGGGCATTTGCGCCAGTGGTGCCGGTGAGGCTTACGCCAGCTATGGACGAAAATGTGCTGGTTGCCGTATTGAAAACATCCGCGTTGGCGCCGGTTAAGGTGATTGATCCCTTGCTGCTGGCGAGGGAAACCGTACCGGTCTTGATGGAGGAATCGGTACCGCCTTCAGTCAGTGTCGTTCCGAGAGCCGAACCGGTCGTCATGGTTGCGCCAACGGCACCTGTGTTGGTATAGGTGTCGATCTTGACATCACGGCCATCGCTTGTGGTCAAGGTTATGGCGGCCTTCGTTGCGGAGCTGCTGAAGGTTGCGGTCACACCAGTGGCACCTGCCGCACCGTTGATCGCGCCTACCAGCGCGGTGAGGTCGGCTGAATCCGCCACAACCGCCGAAATTGCAGTACCGTTAAGATTGAAAGCAACGGTGCCGGCTGCACTAAGCCCGCCAATTTGGGTGCTGTTCGATGCGGTAGCGGTCACGCCTTGGCTGGCCGCATTCGTATTGATCGCAGCAGCGATAGCTTTGGCGTCGGCACCAACGGCGTAGCCAAAGGCAGCTGACGTGCCGCCATTGGCCGTACCAATCGTCAGGGCGGCTTCTACGAGGACACCGTTAGCGGTCGTATTGGCCGCCGTAGCTGCTGCTGTATTGACATTCATGGCCGTTCCAGCTGCCAGCAGGATATTGCTGCCCAGGCCGGTCGCTTTTGCATCGGCAATCGAGGAAACCGAAATTGTCTGATTGGCATTGGCGCCAACCTGGAAAGACTGGGCGGTAAAGGTGCCATCCAGCAAGTTGAGGCCGTTGAAGCTGGTTTGGCTGGCTACGCGCGTGATTTCGGCGATCAACTGCTGCGCTTCTGCATCCAGCGATGTGCGGTCAGTGACGCTGTTGGTGGAGTTGGCAGACTGTACCGCCAGTTCACGGATACGCTGCAGGTTGTTGGTGATTTCAGCCAACGCGCCTTCGGCGGTTTGCGCCAGGGAAATGCCGTCATTGGCATTACGCGCGGCTTGATTGAGGCCGCGAACCTGCGAGGTCATCCGGTCGGCAATCGCCATGCCCGCCGCGTCGTCTTTGGAGCTATTGATGCGCAAGCCGGAAGACAAACGTTGCAAAGAAGTCTGCAGCGCGCTTTGTGAGGTATTCAGGTTGCGCTGTGCATTCAGCGATGCCATGTTGGTATTGATAATTGCAGCCATTTTATTTCTCCTAAGAGTTTGGTTCGTTTTCCGGCTGTTTGCCGTTCACATTGGTTGCCGTGTACTGCCAAGCTTATCAACCGCTGTTATTCGTGTTATCGGAAGAGAACGAGAAAACTTTAGGGAAATTTTGAAATTCTTCAATTGTTGTAGCCGGTAGGCTGTTAAATTAAGGCCAGTGACGCGTTGGCACGCCCCAAACCGTTATTTGTTTTGGGTCATTTTGTGTCAAACTGCACCCCTCTCGCATTGGTTACCGGCTTTATTATGGCTGACACGTCTACCTCGACATCCACCGCTTCCGTACCCTTGGATCAAGCTATTCACGAGACCTTTCAACAGGCTGTTGCACACCATCAGGCCGGCCAGCTACAAGAAGCTGAAAAACTCTACCGCGCCATCCTGCAAATTAGTCCGAATCATCCCGATGCAAACCACAACATGGGAGTTTTGGCGGTACAGGCAAAACAGCCCACTGACGGACTGCCATATCTTATGACAGCACTGGAGGCCGATCCGACATCCGGCCAATACTGGTTGAGCTATATCGACGCGCTGTTTCAGGCTGAACAGCCAGAAGCTGCGCGGCAGCTGCTGGCACATGCCCAACGGCAGGGGTTGCAGGGGGAGGCGGTGGATAAGCTGGCATTGCTGCTGGGAGTCAACGGACAGGCTGAGAACCGGTCAGGTGCGGACCATCAGCATGATGATCCACCGCCAACTTTGGCGGCAGCACGACAAAACAACAAAAAGCAACGCAAGTTCGCCGAGCCAGCGAAGGTTGTCAAAAAGACTGTCCCGAGCGAAAGGGCAGGAGAAGAATCCGGCTTGCAAGATATAAATATGCTGGTTGCCTTGTTCAATAATGGGCGCTATGCGGAAATGGAAACTATTGCGCGGAAAGTGACAGAACGTTTTCCTAATGGTGGAATTGGCTGGAAAGCCTTGGGAGCAGCAGTCTTGCAACAAGGACGTTATGCAGAAGCTCTGCCACCCTTACAAAAGGCAGCCGCCTTATTGCATGGGGACGCTGAGGCGCACAATAATCTGGGCAATACACTTCTGAATCTAGGCCGGCTATCCGAGGCAGAAGCCAGTTATCGGCGTGCACTGGAAATCAGTCCAGACTATGTCGAAGTCTATAGCAAACTAGGCAATACTCTCAAGAATCAAGGCCGGCTTGCCGAAGCCGAAGCCAGTTATCAACGAGCACTGGAGATCAAGCCAGACTACGCCGAGGCCTATTACAATCTGGGCGTCACTTTCCAGGAGCAAGACCGACTCAATGAGGCTGCGGCCAGCTATCGGCATGCACTGGAAATCCGTCCCGGCTATGCCGAGGTGCATAGTAACCTGGGTGTCATTCTCCTGAAGCTTGGCCAGACGTTCGAGGCTGAATCAAGCCTTCGCCGCGCACTGGAGATCAAGCCGGACTACGCCGAGGCGTATAGTAATTTGGGTACCGCCCTCTGGGAACAAGGCAGGTTTCCGGAAGCCGAGGATAATTATCGTCGCGCACTGGTGCTCAAGCCAGATTTTCCTGAAGGGCTCAATAATCTTGCCTTGATTCTCAATGCCAGAGATGAACCGATAACTGCTCTGAATTTAGTGGTTCAATCCCTTCAATTAAGGGAAACGATGGAGGCAAAGGGTATCTTTGTCGCCTGCGTCAAGCGGCTAAGATTCAGCGACAGTACGATAACTATTCGGGATTTTCTGGTGCGCGCTCTGTCAGAGCCATGGGGTAAGCCGTCCGATCTGGCCCGGACTGGGGCTGACCTCGTCAAATCCAACAGGGATGTCGGGGAATGCGTATCGCGAGCTGCTGAAGCTTGGCCTCAACGGTTGCCAATGCAACAATTGCTCGGATCGAACGGTATTGGCCCAGTCGCGTCTGACCCATTGTTGTGCGCCCTACTAAATTCAGCGCCAATCTGTGATATTGATTTGGAACGATTCTTGACCATGATGCGGCATGGCCTGCTTGATGTAGCTACCAGGGCGATAGCTTCTGTCAGCGGGGATAAGACAATTCTAAGTTTCTGCAGCTCATTGGCACAACAGTGCTTTATCAATGAATACGTATTTGTATTAACCGACCATGAAGCGGACCAAGCGTATACGTTGCGTAATTCTCTAGCAGCCGCCTTGGAAGCTAAATCACCAATTCCTGCACTTTGGCCAGTCGCAGTAGCTGCTTACTTCCCGCTCCAATCCTTACCGCTTGCCAGCCACTTATTGGACAGGGTATGGCCTGACGCAGTGTCTGCAGTGTTGGTGCAGCAGATATGCGAACCTGCAGAGGAGGAGAAATACCGCCCCCTCATACCGCGTCTGACCGCCATCGAAAATGAGGTATCGTTAGAGGTTCAAAGCCAATACGAGGGAAACCCGTACCCTCGCTGGGTCAGGACGGGTCCCGCCAACAAGCTCATGACTGTTGACGGATTTTTGCGCAAGAGCTTTCCTTCCATTACATGTCGACCCTTTGGCAAGAGCAACAATCCCGACATCCTGATTGCCGGTTGCGGCACCGGGCTGCATCCAATCGGGGTGGCACAACGATTTCGCAAGGCTCGGATTCTGGCCGTTGATCTCAGCCTGACTAGTCTTTGTTATGCCAAACGGAAGACGCAAGAACTGGGGTTGGATATGATCGAATATGCTCAAGCTGACATTCTAAAGATGGGAACGCTCGGCCGCAGCTTTGACATCATCGAGTCTGTCGGGGTGTTGCACCATCTTCATGATCCGATGGCGGGGTGGCTGGTGTTGCTGTCGCTGCTACGCCCTGGTGGAATTATGAAACTCGGTTTTTACAGCGAGGTGGCGCGGAGGGATATCGTCCGGGCAAGGAGCTTTATTGCCGAGCAAGGTTATGGTTCGACGAGCGGAGACATTCGGCGATGTCGCCAAGACCTGATGAATTTCAGCGAAAGTACGGGTTTTGGATTTGCAATAAGGTCGGAAGACTTCTTCAGCATCAGTGCGTGCCGAGATCTGCTTTTTCATGTTCAGGAACATCGCATGACGCTGGCCGACATCAGTGCATTCATCAGCGCGAATAATCTGCAATTTTTGGGGTTCGAAATCGACGCCCACATCCTGCATGCCTTCAGGCTGCGCTTTCCAGATGACCGAGCGATGACGAACCTCGTTTATTGGCAAACTTTTGAGGAAGATAACCCTGATACCTTTCTTGGTATGTACCAGTTCTGGATTCAAAAGACGGATTTGCCACTGACTCCCTCGGCACTCTAACGCGCGGATTCAAGCTTGAAGCAATTTTGTGATTTGCAACTTCTCCCGTCATGATGCTGTCGCGACCATGAACCTCTCGGTATTGACCTCGAACATCTCTTCGCCGCGTTTGATGCGGATGCGCAATTCCCAATACCCCTTGAGCGGAAAGTCGATATAGCCCTGATAATTGCCCGGCGAGGTTTCCCTGAATGCCGTCGTGAAGTCTCTGCCGGCATCGGATGCGCGGTAGGCTTCCACTTCCATCGTCCCGCTGACCGGCAGCCCCGCGCGGTCCGCCACGCCGATTTCGTAGGCCATCAGCGAATTCATCACGATAGACTTGGGCTGCTTGATGGTGGTTTGCCAGGCAAGCGCCCGATGCGCCTCCAGGTCGTTCAGCGCGGCGGTATCGGATTTGCGGTCTTTGGTGCTGTACTCCCGATCCACCAGCGCCGGATGGTTCTGCATGGCCAGCCAGATGAATGTACCGTTCACGCCCAGCACCACGGCTATCAGTCCTATCATCCCGAGGAACCAAGGGTTGCGCATGCCTTTTTTGCTATCTTGCGAAATCATTTCCCGGACTCCGTTCTCAATTCATTTGATAAGTCCCAGGTCAAAGCTTGGGCCGTTGAATTTAGTCTTGTATTCCGCCGCGATGAGCGGATCGTCAACGCTCTGGATGCGAAACTCGATCGGCGTCACTGCCATTTTGATGTTCCGGCCGGGCGCCCTGACAAAAATGGTGAAGGAAGTGCTGCGGCCATGGCGCGCCAGCAAGGGTTTCTCGGCGCCGATAATCACTTGGTCTATCACGCCGCCCTCTGCCGTGACTGCGACCCGGACATCGCTGTCGGTCTTGTTCAAGACCTTGAGTTCATATTTGTTCTGTATCGAACCGTCGCTCATGCTCACATACATGGGCTGGCGCTCCGGTATCACCTTCAGCACCACCGAACCCAGGTGAGTCAGGCCATAAACGATCCCGCCGAAGGCGATCAGGATGATGCCGATGTATACCCACGTGCGCGGGTGCTGGTACAGCTTCTTGGCGGGCTTGCCTTCCAGCTCATCCAGCGAGGCATAGCGTATCAGGCCGCGCGGCTTGCCTACCTTGTCCATGATGGAATCGCAGGCATCGAGGCACAGACCGCAGGTGATGCAGCCCAATTGCTGCCCATCGCGGATGTCCACGCCGGTCGGGCATACCTGGACGCACTGGAAGCAATCGATGCAGTCTCCTTGCGCCCCTCCTGCCTCGACCGCTTTGCGTTGCAGTTTGCCGCGCGGTTCGCCGCGCCTGAAATCGTAGGCCGGCAATATCGTTTGCGAATCCGTCATCACGCCCTGAATGCGCGCGTAGGGGCACATCCACATGCAGACCTGCTCGCGCAACAGGCCGGCCATGATATAAGTGCCGAAGAGGAATGTGAGCAGCGTTACCCAGCCCACCAGCGGTAACCGGAAATGCACCAGATCATTCCAATAGCCGTAGGCATCCACGAACCAGACCGAAAAACTGATGCCGGTAAACAGGGAGATCAATATCCAGATGAAATGCTTGATGGATTTCTTCCAGATCTTTTCTGCATTCCAGGGAGCGGCATCCAGCTTGCGCCGGGCCTGTGGATTCCCCTCGATTTTATTTTCCAGCCAGACGAACCAGTCGGTCCAGGCAGTCTGGAAGCAGAAATAGCCGCAGAACGCGCGCGAGGCCACCGAAGTCACCGCAAACAGAACCATTGCCAGCAGCAGCAGCAGCAGCGACAACATCCAGATGTCCTGCGGCAATACCGTCAGATTGAAAAAGTGAAACTGGCTATTGGTGATATCGAACAGAATGGCCTGCTTGCCATTCCAGCGTAGATAGGGAACAAGGAAAAACAGCAAATAAAGCGATTGCGTGTAATTCTTTATCGTGCGAAAGAAACCAGGCATGCGCTTGGCATGGATGGTCTTGTCACCCTTGTTGACATTCCAGTGCTCTAACTCCCGGTAAATTCCCGTGACAGTGCCAGTCTCTTTTAGCTCTGCTTCCTTGTCCACGTTCTCGCTCCTGGCTAGCCCTATAGCCCATCTGGGGTTACGCTATTTCAAAATCAATAGGTATACATTGTAACCACTGTTGATATTTTTCCAGTTCAAAAGCCATCTTGTTTCCGGGATGAAAAAAGGAGGAGATTCGACTCTCCCCCTTTTTCCTTTTGACCATGCCCGCGCAGGTGCGTCATCCACAAGGGCACGGATAGTTTATTTTGTTGTTTTCTTTGCTATTTTCTTCGCTGGCTCTGGAGCTGATGCCGCAACCGTGCTTTCTGCAGGTACATCAACTTGTCCGCCGCCGAATTTATACACATACACTGCCAGCTTCTTCATTTCGGTATCGCTCAGTTTGCCGGTCTCCTTGAATGACGGCATCACCGCCACGCGGCCTTGCGGGTCACCCGAGTTCACGCCATAGGCAATGGTGCGCTTGATGCCCTCGACGGACCCTTCAAAGCGCCAGATCTTGTCCGTCAGGTTGGCCGAGCCCATGGCCTGGATACCCTTGCCATCTTCGCCGTGGCAGGCCGTGCATCCTTTCCCGGCAAACAGTGGCGTGGAGGTCGGCTGGCCTTTCGCGACCGCGTTGGCCAGGGTATCGATTTCGGCGGCAGACAGCATGTCCTTGTGCGCCATCATCATGCCCTGGCGGCCACCTTCGATGGTGGCATGTATATCATCGATCTTGCCGCCATACAGCCAGTCGTCATCGTTCAGTATGGGCGCGAACAGCCCTTCCTTGTCGTGCGTGCCGACACCATTGGTACCGTGACAGGCTGCACAGTTGTCGCCGAACAATACCTTGCCGGAACGAGTGACGTACTCGGTCAATTCGCTGTCCGCCAGAATGGCTGCCGGCGTCATACCCTTGAGCCTGGCTTCGAATTTGCCACGCACCGCATCCACCTCGCCCTTGTCGGCTTCCATTTCCTTGATGGCCGTCCAGCCGCCAACACCCTTGAAATACGTACCCATCGTAGCGAGGGGAATGGATGGATAATACAGAAAGTACACCACCACCCATAACGCACTGGCCGCCAGACCCAGCATCCACCACTTGGGTGGCTGGTTGGTGAGGTCCGCCAAATCGTCGTCCCACACATGTCCGGTGGTCGGTGCACCTGATACCTCATGTTTTTCACTCATTTGATTTCTCCCGCATTGATGTGATCTTCGTCATCCAGCGCCATACTGCTTTGCGACTCGAACTTGTCCTTGTTTGCCGGGCGAAACACCATGATGTAGACATAGACCATGCCAGTGAACACCGCTACGGAAAAGAACACACCGAGCCAGTCATTGGTAGTCATGGTTGCCACATCCATGCCCAGATAGCCGAACAGTTTAGTCACGGTAATTCACACCTTCCGTAAACTTGATGTGATTCCCCAGGCTTTGCAGGTACGCAATGACCGCATCCAGCTCGGTCTTGCCTTCCACAGCACTCTTTGCGCTGGCGATATCGGCATCGGTGTAGGGAGCCGGATAAAAAGGCATGTTGCGCATCACTTCCATGTTTTTCTTCAGCTGTTCGGCACTGATCTTGCCTTTCTCCAGGAAGGAATAGTTGGGCATAACGGACTCGGGCACCACTTCGCGCGGATACTTTAGATGGCGGCGGTGCCATTCATCCGAATATTTTCCGCCGACACGGGCCAGGTCAGGGCCGGTGCGCTTGGAGCCCCATTGGAACGGGTGGTCGTACATGGATTCGGAAGATACCGAATAGTGGCCATAGCGATCCTTCTCGTCGCGGAACGGGCGGACCATTTGCGAATGGCACAGGTAACAGCCTTCGCGGATATAAACATCGCGTCCGGCCAACTCCAGCGGCTTGTAAGGGCGCACACCATCGCCCGGTTTCCAGTCGTCCAGAGACTGGCCGGGTTGGCGCTGCCAGACGATGGGGGAAATCTCCTTGCTGTTCACCTTGCCCCTGACATCCGGAGACAAATGGGTCATGGTGCGGTCCAGATAGAACAGCGGGACGATTTCCACGATACCGCCAATCGCCACAACGATAGCGACCATGACGAACATCAGGACAGTGCTGCGTTCAACCTTGTCCTGAAACCTGGTTGAATAAATCTTATCGTGATCAGACATGTCTCACTCCTTATGCTTTGGCAGGAACGGCATTGGTGTCGCGCGCAGCGCTTGCCTGGCGCACCGTCATCACCACGTTGTACAGCATGATCCAGGCGCCCAGATTGAAGATGATCCCACCGATGGCGCGCATCGCATAGTACGGATGCATCGCGGAAACCGACTCGACGAAGGTATAGGTCAAGGTGCCGTATTCGTCGTAATCACGCCACATCAGGCCCTGCATGATGCCGGACACCCACATCGCCACGATGTAGACCACAGTGCCGATGGTGGTCAGCCAGAAGTGCACGTTGACCAGGTTGTCGGAATACATTTCGGTGTTCCACAGCTTTTTCACCATATGGTAAAGCGCGCCCATGGAAACCATCGCCACCCAGCCCAACGCACCGGAATGCACATGGCCTATCGTCCAGTCGGTGTAATGGGACAGGGCATTCACGGTCTTGATCGACATCACCGGACCTTCGAAGGTGGACATTGCATAGAACGCCAGGGAAACCACCAGGAAGCGCAGGATGTAGTCGGTACGCAGGCGGTCCCAGGCACCGGACAAGGTCATCATGCCGTTCATTGCGCCACCCCAGGAAGGGATGATCATTGCCAGGGAAATCGCCGCGCCCAGGGAGCCGGTCCAGTCGGGCAACGCGGTGTATTGCAGATGGTGCGCACCCAGCCACACGTAGCCGAACATCAGCGTCCAGAAGTGCAGCACGGACAGGCGATAGGAGAACACCGGACGATTGGCCTGCTTGGGCACGAAGTAATACATGATGCCCAGAAAGCCGGCGGTCAGATAGAAGCCCACCGCATTATGGCCCCACCACCATTGCACCATGGCATCCTGCACGCCGGAGAAGACCGAGTAGGACTTGGTCAAGCTGACCGGGATGGCGAGGCTGTTCACCACATGCAGGTAAGTGATCATCACGATCATGCCCATGGTAAACCAGTTGGACACATAGATATGCGAAGTCTTGCGGATTGCTATGGTCATGATGTGGTTCAACCCGAACGCCAGCCAGACAATGGCGATCAGGATGTCGATCGGCCATTCCAGTTCGGCATATTCCTTGGATTGGGTGATTCCCAACGGCAGGGTAATCACGGCCAGCACGATGATCAGGTTCCAGCCCCAGAAGGTGAACCAGGCCAAATTGTTGCTCCACAGCCTGGTCGCACCGGTGCGCTGCACCATATAGTAGCCGGTGGCCATCAGGGTACAGCCGCCAAACGCAAAAATCACCGCATTGGTGTGCAACGGACGCAGGCGCCCGAAGGTGATCTCAGCGATATCGAAGTTCAGAAACGGCCACGCCAATTCTGAGGCGATCCACACACCGATCAACGTACCCACAACCAAATAGACCACCGCCATGATGGAAAACCACCTGACGACGTCCATATCGTATCTCACTGGTGCCGCTTGAGTTGTCTCCACAATACCCCCTCGAAGCTGGTTAAAAATAATGGTCATTACCCCAATCACACCGCAAAAGCAGGCATGCAACGGTCAGCAGCATGCGAGCCTATCCGGCTACTGGAACGGTCTGGGACGCGGTGTCTTGTCTGTGGACGGCGGCAAAATCGGCAGCTTGAAATCAGGCTGTTTGCCGGTGAGCGTCTTCAGAAAGGCGACAATCCTGCCGATTTCATCCTTGCTGAAGTCACGGCCAAGTTGCAGCCTCCCCATCGTTTCCACCGCTTCCTCCAGCCTCCAGACAGCGCCGTCATGGAAATAGGGATAGGTCAACTCGACGTTGCGCAGGATCGGCACCTTGAAGTTCATGCGGTCTGCCTCTTGCTTGGTAACTGCAATCCGCCCTTCCGCCTTGCTGGTGGTCTTGTAGGTATCAAACAAGCCAAATTTCTGGAATGACCCGCCGCCCACGGCAGTCCCGTTGTGGCAGCCCACGCAACCTGCCTCCTTGAACAGCTTGTAACCGGCCAGTTCGGTGCTGTTCAGGGCCTTCTTGTCGCCCTTCAGCCACTTGTCGAAGCGGGAATCGGGCGTAACCAGGGTCTCCTCAAAGGCTGCGATGGCATCGGTCACCATGCCGATCCTGATGTCATCCGACCCGAATACCTGCTTGAATTCGGCACGGTACTGGGGGATGGAACGCAACACATCCACTGCCAGTTCATGAGTGAAGGCCATTTCTCCAGGGTTGGCGATGGGGCCGGCCGCCTGCTCTTTCAGATCCTTGGCGCGGCCATCCCAGAATTGCGCCAGGTTCATGCTCGAGTTCAACACGGTGGGCGCATTGATCGGGCCCTGCTGCCAGTGGTCACCGATGGAGGTCTGCAAATTGTCCGTGCCGCCCATGCTCAGGTTGTGGCAGGAATTGCAGGAGATGAAGCCGGATTTGGAAAGTCTGGGATCGAAGAAAAGCTTCTTGCCCAGTTCCATCTTTGCCTTGTTTTTGACGAATGCGGCCTTGATAGGCTGGATAGGTTCGTTGGCCGGCGCTGCCGCCCAGGATGCCGAGGTTGAAACAACTATCAGTGCTGCTGCCAAAGTGCCAAGTTTCATGATCATTCCTTTCACAGGACAAGAAACACAAGAACGGACTTAAAACTTTGCGGTGCAACAACCAATGCCGGCATAGTGCCAATGTCTGCATAGTGTAGGCCACATTTTCCCGGCAGGAAAGGCAATTCATACTTCCCAACCGGCCAGGGAGTTTTAAGTCCCGCCCAAACGCATGCCTTGCGGCAAAACGCAAATATTTTCAATAATTCCGGCACCAGCCATCCATCCGGAGCAAATCCGGTTTGCCTCGCAAAAAAAAGGCCGTTCGCAACAGGGAGGTGCCACAAACGGCCTGCACAGCGCACGCGATGTCATAACGTGCAGGGAGGAAAAGCGAGCGACTACGGAATCTTTACGCTTCACATTCTCTGTTTAAAAAACGGAAAAAACCCTGACGCACATCAACCTTCTTGCTCGACATGCAAAAAAGGAATGCCAGGGAATGCGGATGCAAGAACCGGACAGCCGGAGAGGGCTTCGGGGGAAAAATCAGCGGGGAGACGGGGTGCGCGGCAGCGGGATGACCTGCGCAGTAGCGGGATAAGGCTCGCGCGCAATGGCGCTCAGGCGTCCGAGATCATGCAGGATGATATGCCGGCGTTCGCTGGTGATCGTCCCTTCTTCCTGGAAGCGGCTGAAAACGCGGCTCACGGTCTCTTCGGCGATGCCCAGATAATTGCCGATGTCGCCGCGCGACATGCTTAAATTGAATTGGGTAGGAGAATAGTTACGCATGGCAAAACGCCGCGACAGCGACAGCAGGTAGGTCGCCAGCCGCTCTTCGGCATTCTTTTTCCCGAGCAGCAGCATCAATTCCTGGTTGTGCTTGATCTCCCGGCTCATCATCCTGAGCATCTGGTGATGCACCGACGGGATTTGCCGCGCCAGTTCCTCGAAGCACTCCACGGAAATTTCGCACACCGATACGGTTTCCAGCGCCACCGCTTCGCAATTATGGCGTTTTTCGTCGATGGCATTCAAGCCGAGCAGTTCGCCCGGAACATGGAAGCCGGTGATTTGCAGGCGGCCATCGTCGGTGGAAATATAGGTTTTGACCGATCCGCTGCGGATGGCATAAACGCAGGTAAGCGCTTCGCCGACGCGGTAGAGCACCTCTCCGCGCTTGAGCAGGCGTTTTCTTTTTACATAGCGGTCGAGCAGCGCCGTGTCCGCGCTGTCCAGCCCCATAGGCAGGCAAAGCTGGTAAAGCCCGCAGTTTTGGCAGGATATCGCAATACAGCCTGATTCTTGTACAGCATGACGCGCCATAGTCACTCCGCTCGAATTAAAAAAACTGCCGCGCAGCTTCATTGATAAAGCGCAGCAGCCAATAAGGGTTCTGGTGCAGCGCACCCGATATTTTGAAAATATACCTCAAACAGGGTTCTCAACTACAGGATTTTGCGCGGCCGCTATCCGGGCAGGCGCTTCTCGATGCTGCGCTCATAATGCCCTCCATAGCGCTGCAGCAGCTCGAGCATCGCGGATGCCTTGTGCAGCGTCTCCTGGTACTCCGCCGCCATGTCGGAGTCAGCCACGATTCCGCCGCCCGCCCAACAGTGAATTCTATCGTTGCCATGCACCAGTGTGCGAATGGCGATATTGGTGTCCATGTTGCCGTCAAAACCGGCATAGCCGATGGCTCCGCAATAGATCCCGCGCCGGTGCGGCTCCAGTTGCTCGATGATTTGCATGGCGCGCAGCTTGGGCGCGCCGGTGACCGAGCCGCCCGGAAAGCAGTCGCGCAGCACGTCCAGCGCATCACGCCCTGCCGCGATCCGGCCTTCCACCGTGCTGACCAGATGATGCACATTGGCAAAACTCTCCACCTTGAACAATTCCGGCACATGCACCGAACCGGGGATGCAGCTCTTGCCCAGGTCATTGCGCAATAAATCCACGATCATCAGGTTTTCCGCGCGGTCCTTGGGGTGGCTGCGCAATTCCTCGGCAAGCAGACGGTCCTGTTGCGCGTCGCTGCCGCGCGGGCGCGTGCCCTTGATCGGTTTGGTCCTTACCCTGCCGTTTTGCACACTGACGAAACATTCCGGCGATGCGCACAGGATCCGGGCATGCGGCAAATTCAGGAAGGCCGCGTAAGGCGCGGGGCTCAGGCTGCGCAACGCAAGATAGGCGCCGAACGCATCGCCTTCGGCCGGCGCGCTGAAACGTTGCGCAAGATTGACCTGGTAGCAATCACCCGCCTGCAGATACCCCTGCACCGCTGCGAATGCGGCCGCATAGCCTTCAGGCGTGAAGTTCGAGACTATCTCTCCGTGCACGCGGAAAGTATCGGCGGGAAGCGGCGGAAGGTTCTGCAAGCGCAGCAATATTTGCGGCAGCAATTCCGCCGTTCCGGCGAAGCGCCGATGCGACACCAGGCGCGCGGTATGTTGCCGATGATCCAGCACGACCGCCCAGTCGTAGATGCCCACCGCCATGTCCGGCAACTGCCCGGCGGTCTGCGCGATGTCCGGCAAAACCATGATGCGGCGCGCCAGATCGTAGCTCCAGTAGCCCAGCGCGCCGCCGGCAAACGGCACGTCTGCGACGGCCGCGACCCGTTCACCCAATGCGCCGCGAAGCAGGGCAAACGGATCGCCCTGCGTCGCATCTTCATCCAGCGTCAGCGTGCGCTGCGGCGCAGCTGCCAGGATGTCATAGCGCGCCATCCCGCCGCTATCCAGCCACACCGCCCAGGGCAAATCGGCCAGCGCGGCGTAGTAGCGCGCAGCATCGGGTTGATAGGGCAACGGGGCGCAATAGAAACTCATCGCTTGGTCGTGGGGTAATGCCGGCGTTCAAAACACTTTGGGGAAATCATGGCTGACAGCGCCGCTCCGGAACGGCGATGATACCATCGCAGCCCGTCATATCGCCGAGGCGATGCAATATCGCAGAAGGGCCATGCGTGGCAGGGGGCTCCAGCCGGTGCGGTTATTGGCCGGAAGTTGACCAGTTGTAGCCGCGTACGATGCCTTGCCTGTCAAATTTGACTTGCAGCATTTTCACTTTCGCACCGGCCATACCGGGCAGTTTCCCCGAAGCAAAATAATATGTCCATTCGTCAAAGCGCTCGCCGCCGGTATCCACGCTGATCCCGGTACCCGCCGGCTCGCCCAGCCATGCGCGGACCTGATTTCGCGTGGAAATGCCACGCTCGACCTTCGCTTCGAAAGCGCGCACATCAAAATCCTGCCCCACCTGGACAGTGCCGCAGGCGGCGAGCATAAAAATCAGCAGTATTGCGGCAATACGCGAGAAGTAAAACATCGCTCCCCCTTTGCCCCGGCGCAGCAGGCTTTTCAGGACACCCTCAGGAAAACCAGCGCAGCACAGCAGCAGAGCTCAGCGCCAAAGCGCCCAGACCGCACAATACAATCCAGACATGCCGGCCCGATACCGCCGAGGGATGCGCGAACAGTTGCCATCCCGCCAGGGTAAAACCGAGCGCGGCACACGTCATTTTCACGCCGAGCGCGGCTATGGCGATGCCGTGAATATCGGGAAACTTTCCGTAATGGTAGAAACTGATCGCGCCGAAAGTCGCCCCGCTAGCGGCCTGGGTAGCCCAACCGATGAGCGCTATCCAGGCAAGCCGGCGTTGCACTGTCGCTTCGCGCCAAGCAAGCGCGCAAGCCGCGCCGCCCACCACCGCCACCGCCCCGAAATTATGGACGATCTGGGTGGCGGCGTAGGCTAGGTTCTGTCCCTCCATCGCTATTCTGCCGTGACCTTGATGCAGCGTTCCACACCGATAGGCGTGTGATTCTTGTTGACCATTCTGGCGCAAATTTCATGCATCCCCGGCATTAAGGGATCGAGTGTGTGGCTACCCTTCATTTCGCGCAGTAATGCAACCTGCTTGCCATCCAGGTAAAGGTGGACATGGTCGCCCTCGCCTCCCGGGATGACTTCATAGGCAAGTTGGCTCTGCTTTTTGGCATCGAGCCTGGAGCCATCTGCAGGAGAGGTGATATCGACCTTTGCCCCGGCGGCCACCGCCAGTGATGCAGTGAGACTTGTGAGAATGAATACCAGCATAGACAGGTTGCGCATGATTTTCTCCTTCAATGTGATGAGAAATGACCATAAACCCGGAGACACAATAGCGGTACGCGCATATTGTGTACAGCATGCTAGCACTCCCCCTCAAATTATCAAGTCCCATGCCAACCACGCTGCACCGGCAACCCGGCATGATAAAATCCACGCTCATTTTTCGAGCCGGATACCATGCCACATAAGCCTCACTCCATTGAAGCCCTGCTGCAGCAGCGCATCCTGATCCTTGACGGCGCGATGGGCACGATGATCCAGCGCTACAAGCTGACCGAAGAACACTATCGCGGCACCAGGTTGTACGGTGAATATTCTGGCCAACGCAAGACCTTTGCCGGCCATCCAATCGATGTGAAAGGCTGCAACGACCTGCTGCTACTGACCCAGCCGCATGTCATCGGCGGCATCCACCGCCAGTATCTGGAAGCGGGCGCGGACATACTCGAGACCTGCACCTTCAACTCCACTTCCGTCTCGATGGCGGATTACCAGATGCAGCATCTGGTGTACGAGCTGAATGTCGCCGGAGCCAAGCTGGCGCGCGGGCTGTGCGATGAATTCGCAACAAGGGACCAGCCGCGCTTCGTCGCGGGCGTGCTCGGCCCGACCGGACGCACGGCGTCGATCTCGCCGGACGTGAACGATCCCGGCGCGCGCAACGTCACTTTCGACGAACTGGTGGAAAGCTACGCCGAGGCGGTGCGCGGCCTGCTCGACGGCGGCGCGGATATCTTGATGGTCGAAACCATCTTCGACACGCTGAACGCCAAGGCCGCGCTGTTCGCCATCGCGCGGCATTTCGAGCAGCACGGCGTGCGGGTTCCCATCATGATCTCGGGGACGATCACCGATGCCTCCGGGCGCACCTTGTCTGGCCAAACCACCGAGGCGTTCTGGAACTCGCTGAGCCATGCACGCCCGCTGTCCATCGGCCTGAACTGCGCGCTGGGTGCGGAACTGATGCGGCCTTATGTCGAGGAAATGTCGCGCGTCGCAAGCTGTTATGTCAGCGCGCACCCCAACGCCGGGCTGCCCAATCCGCTGTCTGAAACCGGCTACGACGAAACGCCGGAAACCACCGCGCGGCTGGTGAAGGAATTCGCCGTCAGCGGTTTCCTCAACATCGCGGGCGGCTGCTGCGGCACGTCTCCCGCGCACATCAAGGCTATAGCCGAGGCGCTGAAAGACGTGCCGCCGCGCCGTATTCCGGACATCGAGAAGAAGCTGCGCCTGTCCGGGCTGGAACCGTTCAACGTCGGCGACGACTCGCTGTTCGTCAACGTCGGCGAACGCGCCAACGTCACCGGCTCGGCCAGGTTCAAGCGCCTGATCCTCGAAGGCCAGTACGACGAGGCGCTGGAGATCGCCAAGCAGCAGGTGGAAACCGGCGCGCAGGTGATCGACATCAACATGGACGAGGCGATGCTGGACGGCGAGGCCGCGATGGCGAAGTTCCTCAACCTGATCGCCTCGGAGCCGGACATTTCCAGGGTGCCGCTGATGATCGATTCCTCCAGGTGGAGCATCATCGAGGCCGGCCTGAAGTGCGTGCAGGGCAAGCCCATCGTCAACTCGATCTCGCTGAAGGAAGGCGAGGAGCTGTTCGTCAAGCACGCCACGCTGGTGCGCCGCTACGGTGCGGCGGCGGTGGTGATGGCGTTCGACGAACAGGGACAGGCCGACACGTACCAGCGCAAGACCGAGATCTGCAAGCGCAGCTATGACATCCTCGTGAACAAGGTCGGTTTCCCGCCGGAAGACATCATCTTCGACCCGAACATCTTCGCGATCGCCACCGGTATCGAGGAGCACAACAACTACGCGGTGGACTTCATCGAGGCCACGCGCTGGATCAGAAAAAATCTGCCGTACGCGAAGATTTCCGGCGGCGTGTCGAACGTGTCGTTCTCGTTCCGTGGCAACGAACCGGTGCGCGAGGCGATCCATACCGTGTTCCTGTATCACGCGATCAAGGCCGGGCTGAACATGGGCATCGTCAACGCCGGGCAGCTCAGCGTGTACGGGGAGATTCCCAAAGACCTGCGCGATACGGTGGAAGACGTGGTGCTGAACCGCATCCCCGATGCCGGAGAGAAGCTGGTTCAACTGGCCGAGACCGTGAAGGGCGGCGGTAAGGCGCAAGTCGAAGACCTGGGATGGCGCAAGGGCACGGTGCAGGAACGCATCACCCATGCGCTGGTGCGCGGCATCACCACCTTCATCGTCGAAGACACCGAGGAGGCAAGGTTGCAGGCGAAGTTCCCGGTCGAAGTGATCGAAGGCCCGCTGATGACCGGCATGAACGTGGTCGGCGACCTGTTCGGCGCGGGCAAGATGTTCCTGCCGCAGGTGGTGAAATCGGCGCGCGTGATGAAGCAGGCGGTGGCGCACCTGGTGCCCTACATCGAAGCGGAAAAATTGCGCACCGGCAACACCAGCGCCAAGGGCAAGATCGTCATGGCCACGGTCAAGGGCGACGTGCACGATATCGGCAAGAACATCGTCACCGTGGTGCTGCAGTGCAACAATTTCGAAGTGGTGAACATGGGCGTGATGGTGCCGTGCCAGCAGATCCTCGATGCCGCACGCGAACACCATGCCGACATCATCGGCCTGTCCGGGCTGATCACGCCGTCGCTGGAAGAAATGGCGCATGTCGCCAAGGAGATGCAGCGCCAGGGCTTCGCCATCCCGCTGCTGATCGGCGGCGCGACCACCTCGCGCGTGCATACCGCCGTGAAGATCGAACCGAACTACCCGGGCGGCGCGACGGTGTACGCCACCGATGCGTCGCGCGCGGTGGGCGTATGCAGCAACCTGCTCTCCGACACGCTGCGCGACGAATATATCGCGGGCATCAAGGCGGATTATGCGCAGGCACGCGAGCAGCATGCAGGCAGGAAAGAAAAGGCCGTGTACGTCACGCTGGCTGAGGCGCGGGCGCATGGGCTGAAGACGAATTGGAGCAAAAACCCAACCCCCCTCAAGCCCCCCTTGTCAGGGGGGAAGACCAGCGCTCCTCCCATGACAAGGGGAGGCCGGGAGGGGTTTGAGCCTTACACGCCGCCCAAACCGTGGCTGACGGGCGTGCACAAATTCGAAGCCTACCCGCTGGACAAGATCGCCGCATACATCGACTGGACGCCGTTCTTCCATGCCTGGGAACTGTCCGGGCGCTATCCGAAGATATTGCAGGATGCAGTGGTGGGCGAGGAGGCGCGCAAGCTGTTCGCCGATGCGCAGGCGATGCTGAAAAAGATCATCGACGAGAAATGGCTCACCGCGAATGCCGTGTTCGGCCTGTTCCCGGCGAACAGCGTGGCTGTCAATGGCGGTTTGGGCGACGACATCGAGATCTACACCGACGAAACGCGCAAGAAGGTCGCGATGACCTGGCATAACCTGCGCCAGCAGACCAGGAAACCGGACGACATCCCGAACTATTGTCTGGCCGATTTCATCGCGCCGAAGCAAACGAAGGTCAAGGACTACATCGGCGCGTTCGCGGTCACCGCGGGCATCGGCATCGACACGCGTGTCGCCGAGTTCGAGAAGCAGCACGACGACTACAGCGCCATCCTGCTCAAGTCGCTGGCCGACCGTCTCGCCGAAGCCTTCGCCGAACTGCTGCATGCGCGCGTGCGCCGAGAGTTCTGGGGCTATGCGGCGGACGAAGGCTTGGACAACGACGCGCTGATCGCCGAGAACTACCGTGGCATCCGCCCTGCGCCCGGCTATCCCGCCTGTCCCGAACATACCGAAAAGGGGCCGTTGTTCGAATTGCTGCAGGCGCCGCTCAACGCAGGCATCACGCTGACCGACAGCTACGCGATGCTGCCCACCGCAGCGGTCAGCGGCTTCTACCTCTCCCACCCGCAGGCGCAGTATTTCGCCACCGGCAAGGTGAACAGGGATCAGGTCGCGGACTATGCGAAGCGCAAAGGGTGGACAGTGGAAGAGGCGGAACGGTGGCTGGCGTCGGTGCTGGGTTATTAGCCAAGGACATGAGTTCACGTAGGGCGCAATAACCAGCGGGCATTGCGCCGGATGTTTTAAAAGATGAATGGTGCAATGCGCTACGCCCTTCGACTATGCTCAGGACATGCTTATTGCACCCTACAAAAACTGCGCAAAACATCAAAGGAACAGAATGAAACACATCACTTTCTTACCGCTGGCCTTGCTGCTGACTGCCGGCATCTTTTCAACCCCGGCTTACTCCGAACAGGCCGCAACACAAAAGGAAAAACGCACCATGACCGAACTGATCAAGACCGACATCAAACTGGGCGAAGGCGCCCAGGCTAACACTGGGCACGAGGTGTCCGTGCATTACACCGGCTGGTTGTATGACGAGGCCGCGCCGGAACATAAGGGCAAGAAGTTCGACAGCTCGCGCGATCGCGGCATGCCTTTCGAATTCCCGCTCGGCGCCGGGCATGTGATCAAGGGCTGGGACCAGGGCGTGGAAGGCATGAAGGTCGGCGGGCAGCGCACGCTGGTCATCCCCGCGCATCTCGGCTACGGTGCACGCGGCGCGGGCGGGGTGATTCCGCCGAATGCGACGCTGGTGTTCGATGTGGAGTTGCTGGCTGTACGGTAAGTCGGCCCGCACCACATATCCTGCAACGACTTAATGTGATTTTGGAGTAATGTGAATATGATGAAGCGTACTTTGTTTTTACCACTGGCATTGCTGCTGACTGCCGGCAGTCTTTCGATCACCGCTTGCTCCGAACAGGCCTCGACACAAAAGAAAGCCGGTATCGTGGAAGAGTTGATCAAGGCCGACACCAGGCTGGGCGAAGGCACCGAGGCCACCGCAGGACGCAATGTATCGGTGCATTACACCGGCTGGCTGTACGACGAAATGGCGCCCAACCACAAGGGCAGGAAGTTCGACAGTTCGCACGATCGCAACCAGCCGTTCGATTTCCCGCTCGGCGGGGGGCGCGTCATCAGGGGCTGGGACCAGGGAGTGGCCGGCATGAAGGTCGGCGGGCAGCGCACGCTGGTCATCCCCGCATACTTGGGTTACGGGCCGATCGGCGCGGGCGAGGCGATTCCGCCGAATACGGCACTGGTGTTCGAGGTGGAATTGCTGGGCGTAAATTAACCCTGCACCGGAGGTACGGGCGATGAACCTGATCTCGCACCCTCTGCTGGTCACGGCACTGATGCTCGCCGTGTCCAACCTGTTCATGACGTTTGCGTGGTACGGGCACCTGAAGAACCTGGCGGCATCGCCATGGTATATCGCGGCGCTGGTCAGCTGGGGCATCGCACTGTTCGAATATATGCTGCAGGTTCCGGCGAACCGCATCGGCTATACCGCAATGGACCTGGGGCAGTTGAAGATACTGCAGGAAGTCATCACGCTGTCGGTGTTCGTGCCGTTCGCGGTGCTGTATATGAACCAGCCGCTGAAATGGGACTACCTGTATGCGGGGCTGTGCCTGATGGGTGCGGTATATTTTATCTTCAGGGCTTAAACTAAGCCGTTCACCCTGAGGTATCGAAGGGCGGATTTCCAATCCGTTGTGGTTCGATACCTCACCACGAACGGACAACTTATAGCGAAAAATCAGGGCAAAAATGCACATACATATCCTCGGTATCTGCGGCACCTTCATGGGCGGCATCGCGGCCATCGCCAAGCAGGCGGGCTACCGCGTCACCGGCTGCGACGCCAACGTCTATCCGCCGATGAGCACGCAACTGGAGGCGCAGGGCATAGCACTGACCGAGGGCTTCGGCGTCGAGCAGCTCGAACTCAGGCCGGACATCTTCGTCATTGGCAACGTGGTGTCGCGCGGCAACCCGCTGATGGAGGAAATCCTCAACCGCGGCCTGCCCTATGTCTCCGGCCCGCAATGGCTGGCGGACACGTTACTGCGCGATCGCTGGGTACTGGGCGTGGCGGGCACGCACGGCAAGACGTCGACATCCTCGATGCTGGCCTGGATACTGGAATATGCCGGACTGAACCCCGGTTTCCTGATCGGCGGCGTGCCGCAGAATTTCGGCATCTCGGCGCGGCTGACCGAGTCACCCTTCTTCGTCATCGAGGCCGACGAATACGACACCGCCTTCTTCGACAAGCGCTCCAAGTTCGTGCACTACCGCCCGCGCACCGCGATCTTCAACAATCTGGAATTCGATCACGCCGATATCTTCCCCGACCTGGCAAGCATCGAGACACAGTTCCACCACTTGGTGCGCACCGTGCCGGGCAACGGACTGATCGTGTGCAACGGGCACGAGGAGTCGCTGGCACGCGTATTGAAGCGCGGCTGCTGGACACCGGTGGAGCAATTCGGCACGGACGAGGGCTGGAATATCGATGCCAACGACCGCGTGACGCTGAACGGCAAACCGCAGGGCACGCTCGAATGGGACCTGCTCGGCGAGCATAACCGCATGAATGCGCTGGCCGCCCTGGCTGCGGCACGCCACGCCGGCGTGCCGGTCGCGCAGGGGCTGGCTGCATTAAGTGAATTCAAAAACGTGAAGCGCCGCATGGAAGTGCGCGGCGCGGTCAACGGCATCACCGTATACGACGACTTCGCGCACCACCCCACCGCGATCGACACCACCATCGACGGGCTGCGCCGCAAGGTCGGCAAGGCGCGCATCCTCGCGGTGCTGGAGCCGCGCTCCAACACCATGAAGCTCGGCGTGATGAAGGACGTGCTGCCCGACAGCCTGAAAGATGCCGACCTGGTGTTCTGCTATGCCGGCAACCTCGGCTGGGATGTGCGCGGCGCACTCGCGCCGCTGGGCGGCAAGGCCGTGGTGAACGACGACCTCGAGGATCTGATCGACGCCATCGCCGCCGCCGCGCACTCAGGCGACCATGTGCTGGTGATGAGCAATGGCGGATTCGGCGGGATACACGAGAAACTGCTGAAGCGCCTGCAAAACTGATGTAGGAGCGGGCCATGCCGCGATGAGGCGGTTCGCGGGCATGGCCCGCTCCTACAATTCCCCCTGATTTTCCAATCCCAGTTCCTGTATCTTGCGCGTCAGGGTGTTGCGCCCGATGCCGAGCAGGGCAGCGGCCTCGATGCGGCGCCCGCCGGTGTGATGCAGGGCCTGCAGGATCAGGGTGCGCTCGAAGTCTGCGGCAAGCCTGCCCATGATGCGATCTTCGCCGCGCTGCAAGGCCAGCCCCACTTGTTGCGCCAGCACAGCGCTCCAATCCCCGCCTGGCGTCGCTGCTTCACCGCCTGCCTCATTACGCCACTCGGGCGGCAGGTCGGCGATCTCGATCCGTTGCGAAGGTGTCATCACGGCCAGCCAGTGGCAGAGGTTCTCCAGTTGCCGCACGTTGCCGGGGAAGTCCTGTGCGGCGAGGAAACGCAGCGCCTCTTCGCTTAATTGTTTCTGTCCCACGCCCAGTTCGCGCGCACTCTTGTGCAGGAAATATTTCGCCAGCAGCGGGATGTCTTCGCGCCGCTCGCGCAGGGGCGGCAGGCGCAGCCGGATCACGTTCAGCCGGTGGAACAGGTCTTCGCGGAACAGCCCCTGCCGGACGCGCTCGTCGAGGTTCTGGTGCGTCGCTGCGATGATGCGCACGCTGGCCTTGACCGGCTGCTGCCCGCCGACGCGGTAGAAACTGCCGTCCGACAGCACGCGCAGCAAACGGGTTTGCAGCTCGGCGGGCATGTCGCCGATCTCGTCGAGGAACAGCGTGCCGCCTTCCGCCTGTTCGAAGCGGCCTCGCCGCGTCGCCGCCGCACCGGTGAATGCGCCGCGCTCGTGGCCGAACAGTTCCGATTCGAGCAAGTCCCTGGGGATCGCGGCGGTGTTGATCGCGATGAACGGCTTGCCGGCGCGCTGGCTGTGACGGTGCAATGCGCGTGCCACCAGTTCCTTGCCGGTGCCGGACTCGCCGTTGATCAGTACGGTCGCCTGCGATTGCGCCAGCTTGCCGATGGCGCGGAACACCTCCTGCATCGCGGGAGCCTGGCCGAGAATGTCGGCGGCGGCTTCGACTTCCTGCGCCTCGCCCGACTGGCGCTGGCTCTGCTCCAGCGCGCGCCGGATCAGCTCGACCGCGTGATTGATGTCGAACGGCTTGGGCAGGTATTCGAACGCACCACCCTGGAACGCGGAGACTGCGCTTTCCAGGTCGGAGTAGGCGGTCATGATGATGGCCGGAATGAGCGGATGGCGCTGATGCAGCGCCTGCAGAAAATCCAGCCCGGAACTGCCCGGCATGCGGATATCGCTGACCACCACTTGTGGCAGGCTGCCATCCAGCGCGCGCAGCGCGTCATCTGCCGTGGCGAAACTCTTGAACTCGATGTTCTCGCGCGCCAGGGCCTTTTCCAGCACCCAGCGGATTGAACGGTCGTCGTCGATGATCCAGACAGGTTTCATAAAGTGTCGCCTATGTCGTTGGTTAATTGGCGGACGAATCATTCAGCCACTGATGAACACGGATATTCACGGATAAAACCGTAGTGACTAATCCGTGTTTCATCTGTGTTCATCCGTGGCTAAATTGCCGTTCTTATTAATCATGGAAGCGGCAGCAGCACGGTAAAACAGGTGCGCCCCGGCTCGCTGTCGAATTCTATCGCGCCGTGATGCTGGCTGACGTAGTCCTGCGCCAGCGTCAGCCCGAGCCCGTGGCCGTCGGCGCGCCCCGATACCAGTGGATAGAAAATCTTGTCCTGCAATTCCGGCGGAATACCGGGCCCATTGTCGGCGACCTGCACCATCACCGCGAGCCGGTGGCGGCGCTTGACCAGCGTGACCTGCCGCGCGATGCGGGTGCGCAGGACGATGGTCCCGTTGCCCTGCATCGCCTGTGCTGCGTTGCGCACGATGTTGAGCATCGCCTGGATCAACTGCTCCTTGTCGCCAATCAGCGCGGGCAGGCTGATGTCGTAGTCGCGCTGGATCGTCAATCCTGCCGGCATTTCCGCCAGCACCACACTGCGCACGCGCTCCAGCACTTCGTGGATGTTGAGCGCGCTGTAGTGCGAGGCGTTTTGCGGGGAGAGCAATTTCTCCATCAGCAGGCGCAGGCGGTCCGCCTCCTGCACGATGACCTGGGTGTATTCGCGCAAGGCCGGTTTTTCCAGTTCCTGTTCGAGCAATTGCGCCGCGCCGCGTATGCCGCCAAGCGGGTTCTTGATCTCGTGCGCGAGATTGCGCAACAGCAGGCGATTGGCCTGCGTCTGGTCGAGCATCTGCTCTTCGCGCGCCAGCTTGAGCGGCCGGTCCATCGGGTGAAATTCCAGCAGCAAACAGCGCTTGTCCAGCTGCACCGGCGTCGCCGCGCAGCGCAAATGCAGCTTGCCGTGCGCATGCGTGCCCAGCGTCAGGTCGTACTCGATATAACTGGCATTGTCCCGTATCGCATGCTGCATCGCATTGGTCAATTGCCCGGTATCCGTGAATACCTGCTGCACCGGCTGGCCGAGCAGGCTCTTGCCGCTCACGTCGAACAGGTGTTCCGCGGCCGGGTTGAGATAGACGACGCGCGCCTCGTCATCCAGCAGGATGACGGCGGTAGCAAGATGCTCCGGCGTAAAGGATGGCAGGTCAGGCATACATTCTTGTTGCGCAGCAGGAAACGTGCCAGATGGAAAATTCTACTTGAGTTTGGACAACTCGATTTGGAGCGCTTCGACGTTCTTGCTGTGCAAATCGACCTGGTCTTTCAATGTCTTGATTTTCTCTTCATATTTCGCCACATTGCGATAAGTCTTGCCGTCCTGTCCCCGATAGACTTCTGGATTCGCTTCGCCCTCTTTCAGGTTCTGCCTGGCTTCCTCGAGCAATTTCTCCTCGGTGCCCAGCTCATCCTGCAGAATCTTGCGGCGCGTGTCATCACGGCTTTTTTGCGTTGCGCCATCCACCTTCGGGAAACCCTCCGGCGTAGCGGTGCGCGCCGGCGGAACCATGGTGGGCAACGGTTCCAGAATGATCTTCTTGCCGCCCTTGATCGGCGTGCTGGAATAAGTGACATGTCCATCGGCATCGACAGCCTTGTAAATTTCCGCATGCGCCAATACCGGGCAGAGGCTTATCATCACAAGCAAGTATCCAGGCTTCATTTTCATTCTCCTGCTAAGTGTCGCGGGCAAGTATAGGGCAAGCATCGGACTCAGACAAACATTGACGGTTCCAAAACAAAACGGGGCATAAGCCCCGTTCTGCCATCACACTTGAGTAGCGCAAGAAAATCAGATGCTGTAATACATGTCGAATTCGACCGGATGCGTGGTCATGCGGATGCGGTTGACCTCCTCCATCTTCAGCGTGATGAAGGCATCGATGAAGTCGTTGGAGAACACACCGCCGCGCGTCAGGAACTCGCGATCCTTGTCCAGATGTGCCAATGCTTCATCCAGCGAGGCGCACACGGTCGGGATCTTCGCATCTTCTTCCGGCGGCAGATCGTACAGGTTCTTGTCGGCCGGATCGCCTGGGTGGATCTTGTTCTGGATGCCATCCAGACCGGCCATCATCAGGGCCGCGAAACACAGGTACGGGTTCGCGGTCGGATCAGGGAAACGCGTCTCGATGCGCCGCGCCTTGTCGCTGGCCACGTGCGGGATACGGATCGAGGCGGAGCGGTTCTTCGCCGAATAGGCAAGCTTGACCGGCGCTTCGTAATGCGGAACCAGGCGCTTGTAGGAGTTGGTGCCCGGATTGGTGATCGCGTTCAGCGCCTTGGCATGCTTGATGATGCCGCCAATGTAATACAGCGCGGTCTCGGACAAACCGGCATAGCCGTTGCCCGCAAACAGGTTCTTGCCGTCTTTCCAGATCGACTGGTGCACGTGCATGCCGGAGCCGTTGTCGCCGACGATAGGCTTGGGCATGAAGGTCGCGGTCTTGCCATATTGGTGCGCGACGTTGTGTACCACGTACTTCAATGCCTGGGTCTGGTCGGCGCGGCGTACCAGGGTGTTGAACTTGGTGCCGATCTCGCACTGCCCGGCGGTCGCCACTTCGTGGTGATGCACTTCGACTTCGATACCGATATCTTCCAAAGCCAGGCACATCGCCGCGCGGATATCGTTCAGGCTGTCGACCGGCGGAACCGGGAAGTAGCCGCCCTTCACCATGGGCCGATGCCCGGTGTTGCCGCCATCGAATTTCTCGCCGGTTGACCATGCGGCCTCTTCGGAATTGATCTTAAGCGAGCAGCCGGACATGTCGACATGCCAGTTCACCGAGTCGAAAATGAAAAATTCGGGTTCCGGGCCGAAATAAGCCGTGTCGCCGAGGCCGCTGGACTTCAGGTAGGCCTCGGCGCGCTTGGCGATGGAGCGCGGATCGCGGTCATAGCCCTTGCCATCGGTCGGTTCAATCACGTCGCAGGTGATCACCAGGGTGTTTTCATCCATGAACGGGTCAAGATAGGCTGTCGCAGGGTCCGGCATCAGCAGCATGTCCGAAGCCTGGATGCCTTTCCAGCCGGCAATGGACGAACCATCGAACGCATGGCCGTCCTCAAACTTGTCCAAATCGACATATTTGGCCGGCACGCCGACATGCTGCTCCTTGCCGCGCGTATCGGTAAAACGGAAATCCACAAACTTGACGTCATGGTCCTTGATCATCTTCAACACATCATTTGCCGACATCGACATAGCTTTCTCCCACAAGAATACAAAAAATTAAAATTAGCTTAACCAGTAAATCAGAATCCGGAATTCAATACGCATGAAGTGTGCCAGTTCTTCATATACGGCAGAGTGACATTGTGCCATAAGCCCGACACGCGGCGCACAAAATCATTTGCACCAAAAGTGGGCGGCGCAAGCCGCCTATGCACTAACTTTGTGCGTGACTGCGATGAACATGAATGGCGCGAAATAACCCGTCATCGCGCACCAGTTCATCGCAGCGTGCCTGCAACGCGTCGGCCTGCTCGGTCGGTTGGCGGCCGGCCTCCAGATATATCTCGGCATCGATCTTGCCATCCAGGTAATGAAACACCACGCGATAGTCCGGCAAACTCTGATCCCCCAGCCGCTCGGCAAGGTGCGCCAGCAAACTTGGGCGTCCGGGCAAATGCGCGTTGGAGCTGGTTTGCATGTCATCTTCCGGATCGATATGCACCATCACGTCCATCACCTGATGATTGTTGAGCACGGCATGCCGTGCCGACTCGGCAATGTAATGCCCCTCCGACACGCTGATCTTGGGGTCGACCACGATGTGCGCATCAACCAGCGCGCTATCCGCCATCTTGCGGGTGCGCAGCTCATGCAGCCCGCGCACGCCGTGGGTATTGAGCAGGGTTTGCCGGATCGCCTCGACCTCCTCCGCATCCAGCCCGGTATCGATCAATTCCGCCATCGCCTCCAAAGCCAGCTTGCCGCCCATATGTGCGATCATCACCCCCACCACCGCAGCGGCAAGCAAGTCGAAGAAGGAATAACCGAGCAGGTTGCCGATCACCCCGACGATGACCACCAATGAAGATGCCGCGTCGGAACGCGCGTGCCACGCATTGGCCACAAGCATCTGCGAACGTACCCGCTTGGCCACCGCCAGCATATAACGGAACATGCCTTCCTTGGCGACCAGTGCGATGATTGCGATGGCGAGCGCCAGCGGATTGACCGCCCGCAATGCCTCGGGGTGCTGCAGACGCATCGCGGCAGCCACCAGCAGCACCACGCCGAGCACCGCTAGGAAGGTACCCAGGATAAACGTTGCGGCAGTTTCCACCCGCGCATGTCCGTAAGGATGGTCGGCGTCGGCGTGCCGGTTGCCGTGCCGGTTCGCATACAGCACCAGCACATCCGACAGCAGATCCGACAGCGAATGCAGGCCGTCGGCCATCAGCGCTTGCGAATGCGCAAAAAACCCGCCCATGACCTGAAAAAACGTCAGCAGCAGATTGGTGAAGATGCTCACCCACGTGCTTTTTTGTGCGGCGGCAAAACGCTCCGGGTGCATCGGTTCAAAAGCCCTGATATCGTCCTGGGACTGATGTGAATGTGTGTGATTTTTCATGTCTGTTGCGCTAGTATGCGTCAAATTCGTTAAATATCGCTATGGAAGAAAAAAGTCACATGGGAAAAATTACCGCCATTCTGCAAGCAGCGCAACAACGCGCCAAGGAAATGAACCTGCCCTATGAGGGCGCGCTGTACCCCGACGAGGCTCATGAAGTGCTGCAATCTGCGCCCGGCGCCAAGCTGGTGGATGTGCGCACTCGCGCCGAACTGGACTGGGTCGGGCGCATACCCGATGCCGTGGAGATCGAATGGGTCATCTATCCGGGCATGAAACCCAATCTGCATTTCACCGCCCAGCTTGAACAGCAAGTGGACAAGGAAGCCCTGGTGCTATTCATCTGCCGTAGCGGTATGCGCTCCAATGCCGCCGCAACGGCCGCCACCAAGGCAGGTTACAGCGACTGCTACAACGTGCTGGAAGGTTTCGAAGGCGAGCAGGACGCAGATGAGCACCGCAATACGTTGGGTGGGTGGCGCGTTGCCGGGTTGCCCTGGGAGCAAAGTTAGCCTTGCAGCCTTTCTGAACTACGAAGAGTGCGAAGGCAAGCCTGATACTGCCCCTTCATGGTCTCAGCGCCCTTCGTGGTGAATGTTTTTCTCAGGTCAATCGGCGTAATCAACAATCAGCGGCGCATGATCGGAAAAGCGTTGCGTCTTGTAGACAGCCGCCGCCTGAGCCCGCGCGGCGATGCCGGGCGTGGCAATCTGGTAATCGATGCGCCAGCCGACATTCTTATCCCACGCGCGACCGCGGTTTGACCACCAGGTGTATGCCTCCATCTCAGGATGGACACGGCGGAAAACATCGACAAACCCTGTCTCATCGAACAGCCCGGTCAGCCAGGCGCGCTCTTCGGGCAGGAAGCCGGAATTCTTCCGGTTGCCGCGCCAGTTCTTCAGGTCGATTTCCTTGTGCGCGATATTCCAGTCGCCGCATATCACCATCTCGCGCCCGCTGGCGCGCAGTTCATGCAGATGCGGCTGTGACACGTCACTGATAGAACTACTGGTGGAACTACTAGCTACCTGACTAGGCTGTCCAACAGCAACAGCCAAGTCATTGGTTATAGCCATTCGACTGGGCGATTTAACCACATTCGCCAAGTCGCTGGTTATGGCAAAGCCAGCCGATTGCGGGAGCAGCCGCGTCGCACCTCCATCCAAAACTGGAGAGGACGTCATCATGTGGCGGAGGTGCGTCAGGAACGCCGCCATGAACCTGAACTTCACTGCCTGCCGTTCCTCGCCGCTGGAGCCGGAGGGAAGATAAACCGACACAATGCTCAAATTGCCAAACTGTGCTTCGAGATAACGCCCTTCGCAATCGAACTCGGGAAAGCCCAACCCTTCGATCACCGCATCCGGCTTGTGCCGGGTATAAATGCCTACGCCGCTATAGCCTTTTTTTTCCGCATAATGGAAATAGCCATGATAGCCGGGCGGTGCAAGCATTTGCCCGGTCATGTCTGCCGCCTGAGCCTTGAGCTCCTGCAAACAGACGACGTCGGCATCCTGCTGCGCGAGCCACGCGAAAAAATCCTTGCCGGCGGCAGAACGGATCCCGTTCAGGTTGATGGTGATGATGCGCATGAAAATTTTCCGGTGATGGAGTATGCGCCATTATAATGACCAACCTTACCTCAACCTGTGCCGCTTACCATGTTCAATTTCAGGCAGGATTTCATCCGCTTTGCCGTGCAGCAGAAAGTATTGCGCTTCGGCGAATTCCAGACCAAGGCCGGGCGCCTGTCGCCATATTTCTTCAATGCCGGACTGTTCAATGACGGTGCGGCGTTAAGGAACCTGTCGCAGTTCTATGCGCAAGCCATCCTTGCCTCCGGATTATCCTTCGATATGCTGTTCGGCCCGGCCTACAAGGGCATCCCGCTGGTTGCCGGAACAGCCATCGCATTGGCCGAGCAGGGGCGCAACGTACCCTATTGCTACAACCGCAAGGAGGCCAAGGATCACGGCGAAGGCGGCACAACGGTGGGCGCAAAGCTGCAAGGCAGGGTGCTGATCGTTGACGACGTGATCTCCGCCGGCACCTCGGTACGCGAATCCATTGAGCTGATTGGGGCGGCAGGCGCCGAGCCTTGTGGCGTGGTGATCGCGCTGGATCGCATGGAGCGCGGGCAAGGCGAACTCTCCGCCGTACAGGAAGTGCAACGCAACTATGGCATTCCGGTGGTGTCTATCGCTACGCTGGATGACTTGCTCGGCTATTTGCAGGGCGAAGCGGATATGGTGCAGAATCTGGCCGCTTCGCAATCTTACCGCAATCGTTATGGAGTAAAAAATGACCCGATTTAAATTGTTTGTCGCATTGGTCGCCGGCATCGCTTTCAGTTTGCCCGTTTCAGCAAAGATGTACAAATGGGTGGATGACAAAGGTGTCACGCACTACGGCGAAACCATCCCGCCAGAGTATGCCAACAAGGACCGCAGCGAACTGGGCAAGTCCGGGCGCGTGATAGGAAAGAAGGAGGTGCTCACTCCTGAAGAACGCCGCACAGCCGAACAGGCAGACGCCAAAAAGCGCGCCGATGAGGAAGCCGTGCTGGAACGCAAACGCCGCGACAAGGCGCTGGTCAGTACCTACAGCAACGAGAAGGAAATTGACCTGGCGCGTAACCGCAATCTTCAACAGGTAGAGGCGCGCATCGACAGCATCAGCAGACAGCTCAAAATAGCCGAAGAAAATCTGGCCACACTGAAAAAAGAAGCCGACGGCTACAATGCAGCGGGCAAGAAAATCCCCGTATCCTTGCAGGAAGACCTGAATGAATCGCTGGCGCGGCTGACCAAGCTGCAGCAGGATATGGAAAAAGCCAAGGCGGAAAAGGCCGCACTGGATGCGCGCTATGACGCCGACAAGGTGCGCTACAAGGAATTGACCGGCAAGTAATTAAAGCACTTCGAACTGGCGGGTTGCCGCGTTGTAACCCAGCAGCTCGCCGCGTTCGATATCGAAATACCAGCCATGCAACGCGAGCGTGCCTTGTTCGACACGCTCGCGTATCCAGGAAAAAGTCATCAGGTTATCCAGCGAGACCAGGATCGCCTGCTGCTCGCAGGCGCGATGGCGCGCCGCGTTATCGGTATCCGCGAATTCCCGGCTTACCCGTTCCCGTGCGGTATCGGCTATCCCCATCCATTCTGAAATGAACGCGTCTCCTTTTTGCACATCGCCCTCCAGCAACGCATGGATGCCTCCGCAATGCGCATGCCCCAGCACGATGATGTGCCCGACATTCAGCTTGCGCACACCGAACTCCAGCGCGGCGCTGGTGCCGTGGTAGTGCCCCTGGTTTTCTGCGGGAGGAACGAGGTTGGCCACATTGCGGATGACGAACAGGTCGCCCGGCGCACAATCCAGCACCAGTGCCGGATCGACGCGCGCATCGCAACAGGCGACCACCATGGTCCTGGGCGTCTGCCCCTGCTCGACCAGCTCGCGGAACAGTACATCGTCCTTGGTGAAATGCTTTTCGCGGAAACGCGCAAAGCCTTCGATGAGCTGCGTGGGCAAACTCATGCGCCTGTCAGGCGTTGCGCCGCTTCGCGGTATTTACCGGCAGTCTTTTGCAGCACCTCCTGCGGGATATGCGGCGCGGGCGCTTGCTTGTTCCAGCCCGAGGCTTCCAGCCAGTCGCGCACGAACTGCTTGTCGAAGCTGGGCGGGTTGCTGCCGACGTGATACTGGTCGGCCGGCCAAAAACGCGAGGAATCCGGCGTGAGCGCCTCGTCGATCAGATATAGCTTGCCCGCCTCATCCACGCCGAATTCGAATTTGGTGTCGGCGATGATGATGCCCTTGCCCGCCGCATAATTTGCCGCTTCGGTATACAGCGCGAGCGTCGCGTCGCGCACTTCGTTGGCGCGCGCTTCGCCGAGCAATTCAACGGTCTGCGCAAAGGTAATGTTCTCATCGTGATCGCCAACCGCTGCCTTGGTGGACGGCGTAAACAACGACTGCGGCAGCTTTTGCGCCTCGCGCAGCCCGTCAGGCAACTTGATCCCGCATACCGTGCCGGTCTTCTGATAATCCTTCCAGCCGGAGCCCGCCAAGTAGCCGCGCACGATCGCCTCGATCGGCAACGGCTTGAGTTTCATGGTGACGAAGGCGCGCCCCTTCACCTGCGCCTGTTCCTGTTCGCCGTTGACCACCGATTCGGGCGCGATGCCGGTCAGGTGATTCGGAATGATATGCCGCAGCTTGTCGAACCAGAAATTCGACACGCGTGTCAGCACTTCGCCCTTGCCCGGAATCGGATCGGGCAGGATCACGTCGAAGGCGGAAAGCCGGTCGGTCTGCACGATCAAGAGATGTTTTTCATCGACCTTATAGAGATCGCGCACCTTGCCGCGATGCAATAGCGGCAGGCTGTTGATGCTGGATTGGAGTATCGGAGTGTTCATTTGGTAAACCTTAAAATGACAGTTGATGAGCTTGTAGGTGCGAATTTATTCGCACGAACAGCGGGTTAGGTGCGGATAAATCCGCACCTGCATAAGCCTAATCGTCGCTGGGGTAAGGGTAGCGCACATGCCCGATGCGCACCATCAGCACCGCCAGCGTCAGCAGCAGAATCGAGCCGGTTACGGCAAGCATGCGCCAATCGTCCATGCCCTTGATGTCGAGCACCAGGTAGCGAGCCAGTGCCACCATTCCGATGTACAGCGGAAATCGCACCGGCAGCTTGCCGGACCGGTAATACGCACCAACCATGGCGAGTACCTCCAGATAAAGGAAGAGCAGCAGCAGGTCGGCCAGGGTCACTTGCCTCGCAAGCGCCATGGCCGCGACCTCGCTGGTCATCGCAATCACCGTGGCGATGGCGATCACCAGCAGGCCGATATGCTCTACCAGCGAGAGCAGCTTCTGGTTGAAATCCTGGATGGCAATTTTCATATCTTACCTCCTGGCAATATCGCATTCGGTAGGGGCGCGGCGCGCTGCGCCCCTACGATAGAACCGGCAGGGCCGTCGCCGCGATGGCCGCCGCCTGCTGCTTGCGGTACTCGGCCAGCTTCTGCGCCAGCTGCGCATCGTGCAGCGCCAGCATCGAGATGGAGAACATCCCGGCATTCGCCGCGCCCGCCTCGCCGATCGCGAAGGTCGCCACCGGGATGCCCTTGGGCATTTGCACGGTGGATAACAGCGAGTCCATTCCTTTGAGATACTTGGACGGCATCGGCACGCCCAGCACCGGCAACGTGGTCTTGCCGGCAATCACGCCGGCAAGATGCGCGGCGCCGCCGGCGCCGGCGATGAAACACTGCACGCCCTGCGCGCTGATTTCCTTGATGTAGTCGAACAACAAATCGGGCGAGCGATGCGCGGAAATCACCCGCGCGTCATAGGACACACCGAAGTCCTGCAGCTGCCGCGCGGCCTGCTGCATGATCTCCCAGTCATTGGCGCTGCCCATTACGATGGAAACCAGCTGCTTTCCCATGGCTAGATCTCCTTGTGGTAACGCACGATGCGCTCGACTTCATTCTTCGAGCCGAGTATCACCGGTACGCGTTGATGAAGGCCGGAAGGCTGGACGTCCATGATGCGCTGGTAGCCGGTGGAGGCCATGCCGCCCGCCTGTTCGACGATGAAGGACATCGGATTCGCCTCATACAACAGGCGCAACTTGCCGGCCTTGGTGGGGTCCTTGGTGTCCTTGGGGTACATGAACACGCCGCCGCGGATCAGGATGCGATGCACCTCGGCGACCATCGATGCGACCCAGCGCATGTTGAAATTGGTGCCGCGCGGCCCGTTGGTGCCGGCAACGCATTCTTCCACATAACGCTGCACCGGTTTTTCCCAGTGCCGCTCGTTGGACGCGTTGATTGCAAACTCGCGGGTGTCCTCGGTAATTTTCATGTTCGGATGGGTCAGCATGAATTCGCCGATGTCGCCGTCCAGCGTAAAGCCGTTCACGCCGTGCCCGCTGGTAATCACCAGCATGGTCGAGGGGCCGTACAGCGCATAACCGGCGCAAACCTGCGTGGCGCCGGGTTGCAGGAAGTCCTCCGCGGTCGGATTTTCAATGCCCTTGGGCGCGCGCAGGATCGAGAAAATCGTGCCAACGGAAATGTTCACGTCGATGTTGGAAGAGCCGTCGAGCGGATCAAACACCAGCAAGTACTTGCCCTTCGGATACCTGGCCGGAATAGGATAAACATCATCCATTTCTTCGGAAGCCATCGCGGCCAAGTGGCCTGCCCATTCGGTCGATTTGATGAAGATTTCGTTGGTGATGATATCCAGTTTCTTCTGGGTTTCGCCCTGCACATTCTCGCTGCCCGCACTGCCCAGCACGCCGATCAGCGCGCCCTTGTTGACGTCGTGCGCGATCTGCTTGCAGGCGATCACGATGTCGCTGATCAGGCCGGTGAAATCGCCGCTCGCGCCCGGAATGGCGCGCTGTTCTTCGATGATGAACTGGATCAAACTTTTGCTCATGTTTCTTCCTTTATCAAGATTTTCAATTAGTGTGATTTTACCGCTTTTACAGGTTGCTCTATATCGCTATTTAGCCAGTAACGTAGCCCGGATGTAACGAAGTGGAATCCGGGAAGCCATCTCGGTCATCGGCTTCACCCCCGCATTGCGCTGCGCTTCATGCGGGCTACAAGGCTATTTGGTCAGTGAAATGAACAACTGCGGCAGCCGTTCCGGCAATTGCTTCACCTTGTCGATGATGGTGTACTGCTTGCCGAAAATGTCTGCAACATATTCATCGGCCTTGCGGTCAAGGTTGATGCAATAGGCATAAATGCCCTGCCGGTCCAGTTCCTTGACCGCCTGGCGCGCGTCCTCGATCAGCAGCCGGCCATCCTTGCTGTCGATGTCCGACGGCTCGCCATCGGTGAGGATCAGCATCAGCTTTTTATCGGCCTGCTGCTGTTCCAGATAGTGCGCGGCATGGCGCATCGCCGCCCCCATGCGCGTGGAATAGCTGGCTTCCATCGCCGCCAGCCGCCCCTTTACACTATCGTCCCAGCGCTCGCTGTAACCCTTGATGTGCAGGTAGCGCACGTCGTGCCGCGTGTTGGAATGGAAGCCGGCGATGGCGAACGGGTCGCCCAGCTTCTCGATCGCCCAGGCCAGCAGCGATACCGCTTCCTGGCTTAACTCCAGAATGGTCTGGTCGCAGCCCGCGGCCTTTTCGTTGAGCGATTCCGACAAGTCCAGCAACAGCATTACCGCAATGTTGCGCCCGCTGGTCTTGTGGCTCATGTTGATGCGCGGATCGGGTGTCGCGCCGCTCTTGTAGTCGATCAGCGAACGCAGCGCGACATCCAGGTCCAGCTCGCTGCCTTCCTCCTGGTAGCGGATGCGCACCTTGTCCTGCGGCTTGAGCAGGTCGAGCATCTTCTTCAGGCGCTTGGCCAGCGCGCCGTGCTTGGCCAGCAGCCGGTCGATATCCGCCGCATTGCCGGGCGGGTGCAAGGCTTCATACACGCTCACCCAGTCCGGGCGGTAACTCTGATTGAGGTAATCCCACTCTGGATAATGGCGCGGCGGCAGGCCTTTGATTTCCTCGCCCGGCTCGATTTTGCGCGGCGCGTCGAAGGCTTCCTCCTCGTCGCCCTCCTCGATGAATTTCCACATCTGGCGGTTGTCGTCACGGTAATCCACCACCGTGTCCTTGAAGTGGATTTTGGCGAGCTGGTCGCTCTGGCGGCGCGTCTGAACTATGAAGGCAACCGCCAGCTCGGCCATCTCCGGAGTGCTTGAATCGCCGTGCCGCATCAGGTCGCGGAAGCGCTGCGCAAACTCGACGATCTGCGGGTTTTTATAGGGATGCTGCGGGTCGAGGATCGCGCGCGACAGCATCGCCAGGCGATGGCGCACACCGGATTCCTGTTCGGGATCGCAGGCGTCTTCGGCGGGGATGGGATGCAATGCCGTGAAGATGCGGTGCAGGCCGGGATACTCGCGCATCGCCAGATATTCCACGCGCGAGTCCTCCAGAAACTCCGCCGCCATGCGCTGGAACGGGCTGAAGTTGTCGGCGAAAATGGCCGCCGTCCAGCGGCGGTGTCCGGCAATATGCGCCAGCACGGCGCGGTAGCGATCTATGCCCAAAATTCGCTCAACCGCTCGTGGTGAGCCGGTCGAACCACAAAGTCCTTCGACAGGCTCAGGGCGAACGGTTATAGGTTTGTTTGATGCGGGCAGAACAAAGTCGTCATACACATCCGGCAGGCGGATGCCGAGCTTGTCGTAATACGGAACCGGCTGGCGCAGTATGTCGAATGCGCTTGAGTACGGAATCAGTTGGCCTTCGTCGTGCCATAACCCGCGCAGATACATATCCAGCTTGCGCTCGTTGTCCACCAGCAGCGTGCCGTGCCGCTCGCGCTGCAACACCGCGCGGCTGTCCGCCGATTGCAGGCTGAAATAATCGATCTGCCGGTCGGGATGATCCTGGTAATAGCGCACCCCGTATTCCACCCAGCTCTTCAGCCCCGCCAGCGAAAGCTGGCCGAGCAGCAGCGGGATCTGTTTGAAAAATTCCGGCAGCCCCGGGCTGGGAAAAGTCTGGTGGATGCCGTGGATCGAACCGGTGGTGCGCTCCATGAAATCGAGCGCGATGTCCAGATAGCCGCGCAACTGTTGCGGCGATTGCAGACGCCGCGCGGTAACCGGCAACGATTGCAAAAACGGCGTGATGGAATTGCCGTTGGGCGACTTCCACATCTTGCGAATGAAGTCCATGATGGCAGGCAGCGCCTCTTCGCCGAGCGTCTTGGCCACCGCCGGCCATTCCTCCAGAAAGATCAGGATCGGCTCCGCACCGCGTCCCATCTTGCCGAGGAAGCGCGCGTGTTCGAGGTAGGCATCCACACCCTGTCTGGAAAGCGTCGCCAATGCCTCGCGCATGCAATCGGCAAACACCGGCTCGACGCGCGGGAAGCCGCAGTCAAGCTGTTTCCAGTAAGCTTCCAGTTCGGCGGGGATAATTGCGGTTTCCATGATTTTCAGCGCAGACCGCGGAGCCAAACGCTACCCGAACACCGCGTCGATCGCGTGATCCAGCGTATCGCGAATGTCCGCATCGTCGGTAATCGGGCGCACCAGCGCCATGCGGCATGCGGCGCGCGGCGCGACGCCGCCCTTGATCAGGGTCGCCGCATACACCAGCAAACGCGTCGATATGCCTTCGTCCAGGCCGTGCCCTTTCAGGTTGCGCGCCGCTTGGCCGATTTTCACCAGTTGCGCGGACAACCCGGCTTCGATGCCGGTTTCCTGGCTGAGGATCTGCGCCTCGACATCGGGTGCCGGATAATCGAAATCGAATGCGGTAAAGCGCTGCTTGGTGGATTGTTTTAAATCCTTCAGCAGGCTCTGGTAGCCGGGATTGTAGGAGATCACCAGCTGGAAATCGGGGTGCGCCTCGAGCAGCTCGCCCTTCTTGTCCAGCGGCAGGGTGCGTCGATGGTCGGTCAGCGGGTGGATCACCACCGTGGTGTCCTGGCGCGCCTCGACGATCTCGTCGAGATAGCAGATCGCGCCGATGCGCGCGGCCGTGGTCAGCGGGCCGTCCAGCCAGCGCGTGCCGTTGGCGTCGAGCAGGTAGCGCCCGACCAGGTCGCTGGCAGTCATGTCTTCATTGCACGCCACGGTAATCAGCGGCTTGTCCAGCTTCCACGCCATGTATTCGACGAAGCGCGATTTGCCGCAGCCGGTCGGGCCTTTGATCATCACCGGCAGGCGCGCCGCGTAGGCTGCCTCGTACAGTACGATTTCTTCGCCTTGCGCCTGATAGAACGGTTCCTTGTTTACCTTGTATTGCTCTTTGTTGGTCATTTTATGCCCCTATAAACAGCGATGCCCCCAGTGAGCTGGGGGCATCGAGATTTGTGCCGGCCAGGTAGGGTGCGCTTCGCGCACCATGGTGCATGGAATGCACCCTACGCCGACTGCGCGCTTACTTGTGTACGCCCAGCTTTTCGCGCCAGCCCGGGAATATCTTGTCCGCATCTTTCGGGAAAGACTCGAACGCGCGCGCAAATTCCTTATGCTCCTTCGCCCACTGGATCGGGTCGGCGCCCGCCTTCCAGCATTCATAGGCTTGGCGCAGCGACTTCGCACCGGCCGCCGGGGAATCAATGTGGCCGTAGGAGCCGCCGCCCGCGGTGTTAATCACGTTGCCGTGACCGAGGTTCTCGAAGAAGCCGGGCAGGCGCAGCGCGTTCATGCCGCCGGAAATGATCGGCGTGGTCGGTTTCATGCCATACCATTCCTGATGATAGAACGGGCCGGTGCAGCTATCGCGTTCGATCATGTAGGCGATGATGCGGTCATCCTTGCCGCCTTCCATCTTGCCGTAGCCCATCGTGCCGACGTGTATGCCGGAAGCTCCCTGCAATCGGGACATTTTGGCCAGCACGAACGCGGTATAGCCGCGCTTGGAAGAGGGTGAAGTCACCGCGCCGTGTCCGGCACGATGGTAGTGCAGGTACTGGCTCGGGTATTGGCGGCGCGCGGTGGTGATCATGCCGGGGCCGCCGACGTAACCATCCACCAGGAACGCCACCTTGTCCGCATCCGGGCCGAAGGTTTCCAGCGCGTAGTCGGCGCGGGCGCACATCTCATAGTGGTCGTCGGCGGTAATATTCATCGAGAACAACTTGGCTTGGCCGGTCTCGTCCTGGGCGCGCTTGAGCGAGTCATATACCAGGGGAAGCACTTTCTTGATCGGGCAGAACACCTGGTTGCCTTGCGGCTCGTCGTTCTTGATGAAATCGCCGCCCAGCCAGAACTGGTAGGCCGCTTGGGCGAACGGTTCGGGGCGCAGGCCCAGCTTGGGCTTGATGATGGTGCCGGAGATGTAGCCGCCGTCCTTGACCGGGCGTCCGAGAATGCGCCAAAGGTCGGAAATATCCTTGGCCGGGCCATCGAACAGTTGCAGCATGCGCGGCGGCACGTAGAAGTCCTGCATCTGCAGGTTCGCGATATCGCCCATGCCCTGATTGTTGCCGATGCACAGGGTCAGGAAGGATACGATCATCACGCGCCCGTCGGTGACGTTGCGGTCGAACAGGTCGTTTGGATAAGCGACCTTCATGATGCCCCTGGCTTCATCGATGAAGTACACCAGCGCGTCCACGCCCTTGGTGAAGTCATCGGTCGTGCTCACTTCAACGTTGGTGCCGGTGGAAGATTCCGCCGCGATATGCGCAGCCGCTTCCAGATAGCCGACGCCCGCGGCTGGCTCCATCGTGTAAGCGACCAGAATATGGTTGCCGCCCTTGATCAGGTCTTCTTCACTCAGACTCAGATCCGCATAACGATTCGATTGATCCATGGCTTTTTCTCCTGTTGTTAGCGTTACATGGCCATTCGACTAAGCTGGCAAAAAACGCCAACCAAGTCGCTGGTCAACGATTGGTTTCAAGTTGCAGTGGCTGCCACTATAGGGGCATCCACATATAAACAACAGTCAATTATTTTTATAAAGACCATAAATCTTACTTATGGTTTGTTATAATTGCGACACTCCATCCATACCTTGCGCCATGCTCCACATCACCCTGCGCCAACTCCAAGTCTTCGAAAAGGCAGCCAGCCACCTGAATTACTCGCGCGCCGCCGAAGAACTATACCTATCGCAACCGGCAGTGTCCATGCAGATCAAGCAGTTGGAGGAAAACATCGGCTTGCCGTTATTCGAGCAGATGGGCAAGAAGATCTTTCTCACCGAAGCCGGGCGCGAGTTGTTCCATTACAGCCGCAACATCGCACAGCAACTCGCCGAAATGGCAGCGGTATTCGATGAAATGAAAGGGCTGGGACAGGGCAAACTCACCCTGTCGGTGGTCAACACTGCCAATTATTTCACCCCGCGGCTGCTGGCGGAATTCTGCCGGCGCCACCCCAACATCAACGTGATCCTGCAAGTCGCCAACCGCGACGCCGTGCTCAAACAGCTTGCCGACAACAGCACCGACCTCGCCATCATGGGGCGGCCGCCGGAAGGGCTGGACATCAGCGCGGAATCTTTCATGGAGAACCCGCTGGTGGTGATCGCCGCCCCCGGACATCCGCTCGCCAGGCTCAAGCGCGTCAAATTCGCGCAACTCGCACAGGAAACCTTCCTGTCGCGCGAACAGGGCTCCGGTACGCGCAGCGCGATGGAGCGCGTCTTTGCAGAACATCAGATCCAGCCGCGCATCAGCATGGAGATGGAAACCAACGAAGCCATCAAGCAGGCCGTGCAGGCCGGCATGGGGCTGGGCATCCTGTCGCTGCACAGCATCGAACTCGAACTGGAAACCAAACGGCTCGTCATGCTCAACGTCGAACACTTCCCGCTGCTGCGCCACTGGTTCGTCGTGCATCGCAGCAACAAGCGCCTGTCCAGCGCCACGTTGGCATTCAAGGAGTTCTTGCTGGGCGAAGCCAACGAGGTCATCCGCCCCGCGCCAAAAAGCCGGCACTGATAAACCTGAAAAACTCACCTCACCACGAAGAACACAGAGATTACGAAAACATTTGCGAGTTTTCGTCCACAGGACGATATCCCTGCCAGCTCCGATTCCTGGAGCTGCCCGATATTTCGGAATCACCAGCAGGGTGAATTCCACTTGTGGAATAACCCTTTGCTCTTTTTCGCGATCTTCGTGCTCTTCGTGGTTCAACTGCGGAATTTAGGATAAATCTTCCAGAAAGCTCCCCCGCATAAATCCACGCTCGTCATGCTTGGCATGCCGCCCGTCAGGATGCTTCCGCCTCTGGTCGGTTTTGGGTAGAAACCCTAAAATGCGCGCCCTACTATGCCCACCCAAAGGAGAGCCGCATGAAAACGCAAAAAGGTTTCACACTGGTCGAACTGATGATTGTCGTGGTAATTATCGGCATTCTGGCAGGTATCGGCATACCCTCCTACAGGGATTATGTGATACGCGGCAAACTGGTAGAAGGCACTTCAACCCTTTCCGATGGCCGCATCAAGATAGAGCAGTTCTTCCAGGACAACCGTACCTATGTCGGCGGGACATGCCCTGCTGCAACTGAGAATTTCACATACGACTGCAACACCCCGGCTGCCACAACAACCACCTACACAATCACCGCAACCGGCATAGGCAGCCTGTCTGCTTACAGCTACACCATCAATCAAGCCAACACCAAGACTTCTGCCACCCCATGGGGTAATGGCGCAACGTGCTGGATCATGAGTAAAGGGGATACGTGTTGAGCGCTTTGCCAAAATCCAGGTCGCTTGGGTTTTCACTGATCGAGCTGATGATCGCTGTTGCGATCCTGGCCATCCTGACGGGACTGGCCATGCCCAGCTTCCAGGCTTGGCTTCAGAATGCCCAGATCCGCAACGCGGCCGAATCAGTCCAGAATGGCTTGCAGCGCGCGCGCGCAGAGGCAGTGGGGCGCAACACCGACGTGGAGTTTGTTTTGGGAGCAGGTTCTTCCTGGGTGGTTCAATTGACCGATGGTACCAATATCGAATCGAGATCCAGCAGCGAAGGCTCCAGGGACGTTACCGTCGCTGTCACGCCAGCAGGAGCGACAACCGTCACTTTCAACAATTTTGGCGGGTTGAAGGCAGCCAATGCGGATGCTTCCGTACCCTTCACGCAAGTCAACCTGGATTCATCCGTGCTGGCGGCAGCAGCCAGCCAGGAATTGCGGGTCACGATCGGCCTGGGCGGCAATGTCAGAATGTGCGACCCCAATGCACCCGCTTCCAGCCCGCGGGCATGTTAAACCCGCGATCATGATAAACAAGGAACAGATCATGAACAGACGCAAAGCGTTTCCCGCAAGATCCGCGCAGCAAGGCGCCGTGCTGGTAGAGGCGATGATCGCCATCCTGATCTTTTCCATGGGCATCCTGGCCATAGTCGGCTTGCAGGCTGCCATGATCAAGAACACCGGCGATTCCAAATACCGTGCCGATGCCAGCTATATCGCCCAGCAAAGGATCGGCCTGATGTGGTCCGATCCGGGCAACCTCGCCACTTACCTTGAGAACAATACCAACATTTCCGATTTGCTGCCCGGCGGCTTGCGTACTACCGCCCAGTCTGGAGTCCAGTACACGGTCACGGTCACCTGGCAACAGCCGGGTGAGGCGCAACATAATTACACCACCATCGCCACCATCTCCGGAGGCTAGAAAAATGAAACCGAGCAACAAGCCCTCCCCGTTTCATCAAGCCGGCTTCACCCTGGTGGAGATCATGGTCGGCCTGGCCATCGGCATGCTCGCCACGATGGTCATCATGCAGGTCATGTCCGTTTTCGAAACGCAAAAACGCGTCACGACCGGAACGGCCGATGCGCAGACCAACGGCGGCATCGCGCTCTACAACATCGGGCGCGAACTGCAGCTGGCAGGCTACCCGTTGCTGCCGCTCGAAGATTCGCCGCTCGAATGCACAGCACTGACTTTCGGCGCCACGGGCATAGGCGGCATCTCTCCGGTCTCCATCACCGAAGGCGTGGCGGCTCCGGGCGTCAGCGCCAGCGACACGATCACCATACGCTACGGCAGCTCGCAGATGGGTGGCGTCCCCACCCGAATCACCGCAATGGGCGCGCCGACTGCCAACGATGCAACCGTCGACAACAATCTGGGCTGTCAGGCCAACGATATCGCCATAATCATCAACGGCGCGGCCTGCGCCATGACCGGAGTGAGCGCCGTGCCGGGCGCTTCGACAATAACGCTGAAAGACAATACCGCCGTCGCCGCCGGCGTCGCGATCGCCAACGCCAACATCGCCTGCCTGGGAGCCTGGAACGAGGTCACCTATGCCGTGAATGCCGGCAACCTGACGCGCAATGGTGTCCCCAGCGTGGCTGGCATCGTCAACCTCCAGGCGCAATACGGGGTCTCCGCGACCGCCAACTCCAACCAGGTCGCCCAGTGGGTGAACGCCAGCGGCGGCACATGGGCCGCGCCTGCGATCGCCGACCGCAACCGCATCAAGGCCGTGCGCATCGCGGTCGTGGCGCGCAACCCGAAGATGGAATCCACCGCCGTGACTGCCGCATGCAGCTCGCTTACTGCCGCCGCACCCACCGGCCTGTGCGCATGGGCGGGGAGCGCGACCTCCCCTGCGCCGACGATCGACCTGAGCGCCGGCGACACGAACTGGCTGCGTTACCGCTACCGTGTGTTCGAAACCATCATTCCGCTGCGCAACGTGATCTGGTCCAAGGATACGCTATGAAACCACTGTCCAAACCACGTTTTGATGAAACAACTAGCCATCTGACTGTGCTGTTAAGGAACAACAGCCAAGTCATTGGTTACGGGCGGGTGCACGCCATGAAACAGCGCGGCGTGGTGCTGTTCTTTACCCTCATCGCCCTGCTTGCCATGTCGCTCGCGGCGGTGGCGCTGATACGCTCGGTGGATACCAGCACCATGATCGCCGGCAACCTGGCGTTCAAGCAATCGGCTACTTCTTCAGGCGACGCGGGGGTCGAGGCCGCCATGACCTGGCTGGCGGCAACGCAATTGGCGAACAGCACCATCAATGTATTGACCGACCCAACCCACCCCTTCAACAATGACAATCTCCCGGCGGGTTACTACTCCAGCCTCAACCCTGCCCTGAGCCTGACCGATGGGACTGGAGTCCAATGGGATAACACCGACAGCGTCCTCGTGGGAACCGACGGCAGCGGCAACACCATACGCTATATCATCCAGCGCGTCTGCCTTACCGCCAATACGCTCCCAGGTACGCAAGCGCAGCCTTTAGCCGTACCGCCTAAAACGGCTTGCCTGTTCAGCAAAGCTATCGACGACCCAAATCCGCAACATCTTCTCTTGCCCCAAGAGGTCTGCAAGGGCGCGTGCCCCCAAGCTGGTCAAACCCCGCAGATCCGCATCACCGCCAGAGCTACAGGGCCGAAGAACACCGTAAGCTACGTGCAGTCATTTGTCTACTAGGAGGCAAACCATGAAACACTATCTTGAAAATCGCCCTACCACCCGTCGTCAGTTGCTGTCCGTCGCGCTGGCCGCCAGCTTCGCGCTGCCGCTGCCCGCGCTGGCCGCGTCGGTCGCGCTGGCGACCTCGCCATTGGCGACCTCCACCACCTCCACGGTCAAGCCGAACCTGCTGTTCGTGCTGGACAACTCGGGGAGTATGAACTGGGACCACATGCCGGATGATAATAGCGATGGCGGCAGCGACGTGACATTCCAGTATGGCTACTACGGCCTGCGCAGCAGCCAGTGCAACCAGGTCTATTACGACCCGGCGACCACTTACCTGCCGCCGGTCTATGCGGACGGCACAAGCTACCCGAATGCGAGCTTTACCGCTGCAAAGACAAACGGGTTCGACAGCGCCTCCACCACCGTCAATCTGAATTCCGGTTTCATGGCCTCCCAGAGCCTGAATGGCGACTCGACTGGGCAATCCGCCTATTACTACAACTATTCCGGTGCGCAGACCACCCAGTTGCAGAAGAACTACCACAGCACCACCAACACCTTCTACAGTGAATGCAGTGCCGCCCAAGGGTCCGCCACCGGAACCGGCGTGTTCACCAAGCGCAGGCTGGCCACCACCATGACCACCACCATCGTGCTGGCCTGCTCTTCCTGCTCGGCCACCTCGGTCAGCAGCATCACGGTCAATGGCGTCCAGTTGCTGTCTGCCACCACCACGTCCAGCACCAGCACCACCACCCTGGCCACCGACCTCGCCGCCAAGATCACCCTGAACGGCTTCAGCGCAACCGCTTCGGGCGGCACGGTCACGGTCACCGGCCCGGCCTCGGCGGCAAACTACTTGCCTGTGATCACCCAGTCCGGGAGCATGACGCTCACCCCCGACGTGTTCCCGCAGACCGACGCCGCGAAACTGACCAATTTCGCCAACTGGTACAGCTATTACCGCGACCGCATGCTGATGATGAAGACCGCCGCCGGACGCGCCTTCAGCACCCTCACCAACAGCTACCGCGTCGGCATGATGAAGATCAGCCAGACCGCCCCGGTGGTGTATCTGGACACTTTTGAAGGCGCGCACCGCACCAACTGGTACAGCGCGCTCTACGGCATGACCACCAGCGGCAGCACGCCGTTGCGCCGGGCCTTGTCGGATGCGGGCAGATACTATGCCGGCAAGCTGTCGGGAACCGACCCGGTGCAGTATTCCTGCCAGCAGAACTTCACCATCCTGTCCACCGACGGCTACTGGAACACCGGAGACGGGTATCAGATCGACGGCACCACCGCGGTCGGCAACCAGGACGGGACGGCGGGGCGGCCGATGTTTGACGGTGCGCAGGCCGTTACCACCGTGGTGACAACCTATACGCGAGATAATTACACATCCCAGTCAGCGGGCTTGGGGAGCGACGCTCAATGTGCCAAGTCTGGCGGCGTAAGAAAAAAACGGCTCGTAAACCAACCCGAAATCCGTACCTGCAGCGTACCCGGGACTTGTACTGCATGGGCTAACAACGGCCCCGCAGTTTACGTAGCCCCCTATACCTCAGATATAGCCACTTGCGTGAGCCCAAGCTCAGTAACGGTTCCCAGCCCCAACCCAACTAACCCGGTGCAATACGGCACGCCGGTGACAACTCCGGGCTCCAGTGGAGGAAGCAGCGACAACCTGGCGGACATCGCGATGTATTACTACCAGACCGACCTGCGCACTTCGACGCTGGGTAATTGCACGGGGGCTCTCGGAGGTTCGGTGGATGTGTGTACTAACAACGTGTTCATCGGCGGCAATGACAACAACACCCAGCAGCACATGACCACCTTCACGCTCGGGCTGGGCGCGAGCGGCTGGATGAATTATTCCTCCAGCTACCTGACCGACACTAGCGGGGATTATGTCGCAGTCAAGCTGGGCAGCACCGCCAGCGCCACGGTCTGCACCTGGCAGGCCGCCGACACGGTCTGCAACTGGCCGATCCCCGGCATGTCCGGCAGCAACGGCCTGATCGCGAACATCGACGACCTGTGGCATGCTGCGGTGAACGGGCGCGGCGCCTATTTCAGCGCCACCAATCCGGCCTCGCTGTCCGGCGGCCTGTCCAACGCGCTGGCCGGCATCAATACCCGCAAGGGCGCAGCCGCAGCGGCCGCCACCAGCACGCTGAACCCGGTGGCCGGCAACAATTTTGCCTACGTCGCCAGCTACACCACGGTCGCCTGGAAGGGCAACCTGGAGGCGCGCGGCATCAACACCGATACCGGCGTGGTTAGCGAGAACGCCACCTGGTGTTTGGAAAACGTCGTCGCAGGAACCTGCGCGGCGCCGGGCACCGTGGTGGCCGAGACCAGCGGAGACGTCACCGTCTATAACTGCGTCACGCCCAATTCGGTCATCTGCACCGGAGGCGTGCTGGTCGGCTCGGACTGCAAGGTGCAGATGGCGACCACCTGCACCGGCACGATGAGCGCTAAAGTATCCGACATCAACGACACGCGCACCATCAAGACCGCCAACAGCGCCGGCACTGCCCTTGTCGATTTTGCTTATGCCAACCTGACGGCCACCCAGCAGGGTTATTTCGCCGCGGCATATATCAATACGCTCAGCCAGTGGAATACGCTGGACGCCACGCAAAAAACCACGGCCGCAGGCGACAACCTGGTCAATTATCTGCGCGGGCAATACGGCTTTGAAGACCGCTCTACCAACGCATTAGCCAACCGGCTGTATCGCTTCCGCGAAGCCGTGCTGGGCGATGCGCTGGAATCCCAGCCGGCCTTTATCGGTCCGCCGGTGTTCAGCTATCCCTATCCGGGCTACAGTGCATATCTCACGGCACAAGCCAGCCGGGTCGGGACGGTGTACATGGGCGCCAACGACGGCATGATGCACGCCTTCGCGGCCGATACCGGGGCAGAACGCTGGGCCTATGTGCCGAGTATGGTGATACCCAACATGTGGAAGCTGGCAGACACGAACTACGCCACCGCGCACCGCAACTTCGTCAACGGCAGCCCGATCACCTCGGACGTTTGCGTTGCCAACTGCACCGATGCGGCAACTGCCGTATGGAAGACCATCCTGGTGGCCGGCCTGAACGGCGGCGGGCGCGGCTATTATGCGCTGGACATCACCAATCCAGCCACGCCGGTACTGTTGTGGGAATTGACGCCAACCACCGGTGCCGGCACCGAAGTTGGCAAGGTTCGGGACGACGATATCGGCTATGGCTTCGGTAAGCCTGTTATCACCCGTAAGAATGATGGCACATGGGTGGTGCTGGTCACTTCCGGCTACAACAACACCAGTCCGGGCAACGGCAAGGGCTATCTCTACGTGCTCAATGCCGGCACCGGAGCGATCATCAGCAAGATCGCCACCAACGTGGGCAGCACCACCACCCCGAGCGGGCTGGCCAAGATCGCCGGCTGGAACGACGAGCCAGCCGGCAACAAGGCGGGTTATGTCTATGGCGGCGACCTGCTGGGGAATCTCTGGCGCTTCGACATCAACAGTCCCGTTGCAGCCACGGTCGCCGACGGCGAGATCGGCACCGGCGATGTCATGAAACTCGCGGCCCTGTTCTCGGATACCGCCGGCACCAACCCGCAGCCCATCACCACCACACCGGTGCTGGGCAAGATCGCAGGCAAGCGCATCGTCTTCATCGGCACCGGTAAGTATCTGGAAACCGGCGACCTGACCACGACCCAGGTGCAGACCCAGTATGCGATCAAGGATGACGATGCAACCACGACGCTGGTGAATCCGCGCAATACCTTGGTGCGTCAGTACCTGATCAACGACCCGGCCGGGACCGCCACCCGTCTTTCCTCAGGTACGTCCGCCACCACCGCTACCACACCCATCAACTCGGTGAATTTCTACACCGGCCGGGGCTGGTTCGTCGACTTCCCGGACAGCGGGGAGCGTGTGAACATCGACAGCGAACTGGTGCAGGGTAGCCTGCTGGTGCCCTCGATCGTTCCTTCGAATACCGTCTGTTCGCCAGGCGGATACGGCTGGCTCAATATCTTCGACTACAAGACGGGCGGCGCCATCAATACGGCAACTGACCTAGCCTCGCTGAAGTATGACGCCACCATCGTCGGGGTCAACGTGCTCTACATACAAGGCGTACCCAGGGTCAGTGTCGTGACATCGACGAACCCCACGCCCGATCAGAACAAAGAGGTACCGTTTAAGGCCACAGCGCCCGAATTTTCCGGAAAACGGGTGATCTGGCGCGAGCTGATACCGTAACGAAGGCGAAGTTCTGAAACAGAAAGCGGCCCGAGGGCCGCTTTCTGTTTTATGCAAGGCAAACGACGAAGCGTACCGGCCTGCTCAGCCCAGCTGCTGCCCGTGTTCGCGCGTGGCGTGGAACTGCACCTTCGGCCAGCGCTCCTGTGCGAGGCGCAGGTTCACGCCGGTGTCGGCAAGGTAGGCGTAGTTGTCGTCCACATCCTTCGCCAGCCGCCCCTGGTTGGCCTTGACGAATTCGTTGAGGTGCGCCGCATCGGGACAGGTCACCCAGCGTGCGGTGTGGATGCCGGCGCGCTCAAACACCGCATCCACGCCGTATTCGGATTTCAGGCGATGCTCGACCACCTCGAACTGCAATTGCCCCACCGCGCCGATCAGCGGCGCGTTGTCCACCAGCGGCGAGAACACCTGCACTGCGCCTTCTTCGCCGAGCTGGCGCAGCCCCTTCTCCAGTTGCTTGGCTTTCATCGGGTCGCGCAGCCGCGCGCGGCTGAACAGTTCCGGCGCGAAGTAGGGGATGCCCTTGAAGGTCAGTGCCTCGCCTTCGGTGAGCACATCGCCGATCTGCAGCTGGCCGTGGTTGTGGATGCCGATGATGTCGCCCGCATAAGCCTCGTCCATGCGCGAGCGCTCGTTGGCCATGAAGGTCACCGCATTGGCGAGCTTCATCTCCTTGCCGGTGCGTCTGTGCCTGACCTTCATGCCGGAACTGTAACGGCCCGAGCACACGCGCAAAAAGGCGATGCGGTCGCGGTGGTTCGGGTCCATGTTGGCCTGGATCTTGAACACGAAGCCGGTGAACGCCGGTTCGGTAGGCTGCACCATGCGCTTGTCGGTCTCGCGCGCCAGTGGTGCGGGCGCCCAGTCGACCAGCGCGCGCAGCACTTCGCGCACGCCGAAGTTGTTGATGCCGGAGCCGAAGAACACCGGCGTCTGCTTGCCCTTGAGGAACTCGTTCAGATCGAACGAGGCGCCCGCGCCCATCACGAGTTCGGTCTCGTCGCGCATGGTCTGCATCTCGCTCGGGCATTGCTGCGCGAGCTTGTCGATCTGCGCACCTTGCAGCACTTCGACCTCCTGGTCGGCCTTCGCCTCGCCCGGCGAAAAACGCAGCACCTCGTCGTTCAGCAGGTGGTACACGCCCTGAAAACGCTTGCCCATGCCGATCGGCCAGGTCACCGGCGCACAGTGGATCTTCAGCACCGACTCGATCTCGTCCAGCACTTCCAGCGGCTCGCGCACCTCGCGGTCCATCTTGTTGATGAAGGTGATGATCGGTGTATTGCGCAGGCGGCACACCTCGAGCAGCTTGATGGTCTGTTCCTCGACGCCCTTGGCCGCGTCGACCACCATCACCGCCGCATCCACGGCAGTCAGCACGCGATAGGTGTCCTCGGAAAAATCCTGGTGGCCGGGCGTATCGAGCAGGTTGATCACGCAATCGTCATAGGTGAACTGCATCACCGAGCTGGCCACCGAGATGCCGCGCTGCTTCTCGATCTCCAGCCAGTCGGAGGTCGCATGGCGGCCGCTCTTGCGTGCCTTGACCGTGCCCGCCATCTGGATCGCGCCACCGAACAGCAGCAGCTTTTCGGTCAGCGTGGTCTTGCCCGCGTCCGGGTGGGAGATGATCGCGAAGGTGCGACGGCGTCTGACTTCACGCACAATATCGCTTTCGCGCACGATGACAGCGTCCGCTACGGGTGCGGGCGTATCTGGCGCGACGCTGTCATTCACTTGATTGGACATAGGGTTTGGCGGAAAAACAAAAGGGCTGCATCGCTGCAACCCTGGTAATTTGGTGGCCCGGGGCGGAATCGAACCACCGACACAAGGATTTTCAATCCTCTGCTCTACCGACTGAGCTACCAGGCCAAATTTTTGAAACACCACCTCGCAACTCACACAGGGATTTTGGTTTCGGCCGTTTGGCTTTCGCCAAACTTAACTTGCGTTGCAAGTTAGCCTACGCCGCAACAAGTCCCGCAAGCGGGCCGTGTTGTCAATCCTCTGCTCTGAAGGAACTACTAGCCATTCGACTAAGCGAGAAACAACTCTCGCTAAGTCGCTGGTTATACCGACTGAGCTACCAGGCCGTTGTGCTGCATTTCTCTCCGTTGACCTGACAAGCGCGGCCAACTTTGGAAGCCGCGCATTATACCGGTAACGCGCCAAATGACAAACCCCGCCGAAGCGGGGTTTGTTTATTTCAGCGGTAGAACCGTGCAACAGATTCTATTACATCATGCCGCCCATACCACCCATGCCGCCCATGTCACCGCCGCCCATGCCTGCTGCAGGCTTGTCTTCCGGCAGTTCGGCCACCATGCACGCAGTGGTCAGCATCAGGCCGGCGATGGAAGAGGCGTTCTGCAACGCGGTGCGGGTCACCTTGGTCGGGTCGACCACGCCCATCGCGAGCATGTCGCCGTATTCGCTGGTCGCGGCGTTGTAGCCGAAGCTGCCCTTGCCTTCCATCACCTTGTTGACTACCACGGATGGCTCGTCGCCCGCATTGGCCACGATGGCGCGCAGAGGCGATTCCATCGCGCGCAGCACGATGGTGATGCCGGCGTCCTGGTCATGGTTGTCGCCCTTCAACTTGGCAACCGCCGCCTTGGCACGCAGCAATGCCACGCCGCCGCCAGCCACAATGCCTTCTTCCCAGGCAGCACGGGTCGCGTGCAGTGCATCTTCGATGCGTGCCTTCTTTTCCTTCATTTCGACTTCAGTCGCTGCACCGACCTTGATCACCGCCACGCCGCCAGACAGCTTGGCCATGCGCTCCTGCAGTTTTTCCTTGTCGTAGTCGCTGGTCGATTCTTCGACCTGCTTCTTGATCTGGGTCGTGCGCGCCAGGATCACATCATGCTTGCCTGCGCCGTCGATGATGGTGGTGTTTTCCTTGCCCACTTCGATGCGCTTGGCCTGGCCCAGATCGTTCAGCGTGGCTTTTTCCAGCGTCAGGCCGACTTCTTCGGCAATCACCGTACCGCCGGTCAGGATGGCGATGTCTTCCAGCATGGCCTTGCGTCGGTCGCCGAAACCGGGCGCCTTGACGGCGACGGTCTTCAGGATGCCGCGGATGTTGTTCACAACCAGAGTGGCCAGCGCCTCGCCTTCGACGTCTTCGGCGATGATCAGCAGCGGACGTCCGGATTTGGCGATCTGTTCCAGCACGGGCAGCAGGTCGCGAATGTTGGAGATCTTCTTGTCATGCAGCAGGATGAAGGGATTCTCCATCGCGGCGATCTGCTTGTCGGGATTGTTGATGAAATAAGGCGACAGATAACCGCGATCGAACTGCATCCCCTCGACGACTTCGAGTTCGTTGTCGAGTGATTTGCCGTCTTCGACGGTGATCACGCCCTCCTTGCCGACCTTGTCCATCGCATCGGCGATGATCTTGCCGATATTGGCATCAGAATTGGCGGAGATGCTGCCGACCTGGGCGATCTCGGTAGACGTGGTGCAAGGCTTGGACATCTTCTTCAGTTCAGCCACGGCAGTGATCACTGCCTTGTCGATGCCGCGCTTCAGATCCATCGGGTTCATGCCGGCGGCGACGAACTTCATGCCTTCCTGAACGATGGATTGCGCCAGCACGGTTGCGGTGGTTGTACCGTCGCCTGCCACGTCGGAGGTCTTGGAAGCGACTTCCTTGACCATCTGCGCACCCATATTTTCAAATTTATCCTTCAATTCGATCTCTTTAGCGACAGATACACCATCTTTAGTGATGGTTGGCGCACCATAGGAGCGGTCCAACACTACGTTACGACCTTTCGGACCCAAGGTAACCTTGACCGCATCGGCCAGAATATTGACGCCGGCAACCATCTTGTTGCGTGCGGCGTCATGAAATTTCACGTCTTTTGCTGCCATGTCTATTTCTCCTAAGTTTGCCGGTAATTAAGCTTCGACCACGCCGATGATGTCATCTTCGCGCATGGTCATATATTCCTGACCGTCCATCTTGAATGCCTGGCCGGCATATTTGCCAAACAGGATGCGGTCGCCGACCTTGACATTCATCGGGCGCACTTTGCCGTCGTCACCGATCTTGCCGTTGCCCACAGCGACGATTTCGCCTTGATCGGGTTTTTCGGCAGCGGCATCGGGAATCACGATACCGGAAGCGGTTTTGCGCTCTTCTTCCATACGCTTGACGATCACACGGTCGTGTAAAGGGCGAATTTTCATACTATTTCTCCTGGGACAATGGGTTGAAAAAATGCGGAGGCGAAGTTTAGCACTCCAGGCCTGCGAGTGCCAACTATTGGGATGGCCTGCCCGATTTCAAGGGCAGGCAAGAGATTATTTTTACGCGGGAAGGGCGATCTTGTTGTCGGTGCTGAACTGATAATCGCGGAAAATGTGCTCCGCGGCCAGCGTCTGGTACGTGCCGTCGGCATTGCGGCGGGTCGTATCCTTGAGGCGGTAGGTATAGTGCCCGCAAGTCCAGCAGTCATAGTTGCGCATGTGGGTGCACAGGCAGATCTTGTCCTTGACGGAAATCCTTCTGACCTCGGGATGCAATGCCCGCTCGCGGTTATAGGCATCGATGTACGAGCAGTTGCCGTTGGCGTCGAGGATATAGCCAAACGCTTCGCAGTTGGGGCGGATACCGGAACCGATCGCGGGGCAGTTCTTCAGCATGCGCATCGGGTAGCCGGTCGGCGACAGCATGTTGACCTCGATGTCTGCTTCGCTGGCCTTGAAATATTCCTGGCGCACTGCTTCGGGGATGCCGCACTCCTGGGCGACGGTGAAACGCGTCGCCACCTGCACTGCCGCAGAGCCGGTTTCCAGATAACTGACCGCATCGCTACCGGTAAAAATGCCCCCCGCCGGGATCACCGGAATGTCCAGTTTTTCGGCTTGCAGATGTTGCTGGATCTCGGCGACGATGGTGCGCAAATCGTATTGCGCCCAATCCATGCCAAACCCCAGGTGGCCGCCTGCCAGCGGCCCTTCCACCACGATAAAATCGGGCAGCCGGTTCAGCTTGGCATTCTTGCGCAAAAACAACTGCAAGGCACGCAACGAAGAGACGATGATGCCCAGCTGGGCATCGCGGAAACGCGGGTGGTCTTCCATCAACGGGAACGAGCCGAGATGCAGGCCGGCCGCCAGCGTGATGCCGTCGATACCCGCATCCAGCGCGCTGCACAGGCGCGTACGCAGGGTCTCACGCGGCGAATTCATGGTGAGCTTTTCCATGCAGTTGATGAAAATCATGCCGTTGCCGCGCTTAGCTTCCATGGTCTTGCCGACGTGCAGGCGCGTCGCTTCGGCAACCTGTGCCAGATCGAATTGCACGATCGCCTTGTCGGCCTTATGGACGTTGAGCTTGTATTGCTTTTGCTTGGTGCTGACAAATTTAGTCTTGTAGCGGCGGTCCGTCACGGTCGGCAGCATCGCATCTGAGATATGCCCGACCCCGCCCAGCCGCGCGACTTCCAGCGCCAATTCTGCGGTAGAAATATCCACGCCCATCCCGCCGATCATGATCGGCACCAACTCACGCCTACCAAAGCGCAGGCGGAAATCATCCACACATCTCATTACTGCCATCCCCCAAGCCGCCCTCCTGGTTATATTCCCGCAAGAGAGTCAAAAATTATTATATGCACTTTCAAGATGTGAAGGATGCCACAGATGGGGTAATACGGAAAGCCGCCTGCCAATATCGCCATTGCGGAATCAGGCTTGGGAGGGTGTAGAAAGCGCGCAAACTCCCGCAAAACTTCGGGATGCTATAATTTGCACCTTTCTTGAAAGCATTGCGCAATGTCCGTTACCTTGAATTTCCAATCACACCTGAATGAATTGTTCACACAGGCCCTGGGCGTTGTTCTCGATGAGCAAGATGCCGGGCACGCCGATCTGGCCCTGGCTGTCGGCCCATCTGTCGAGCGCTCCAGGCAGGCATCGCATGGCGACTATGCCTGCAATCTCGCGATGCAACTTGCCAAACCGTTACGCAAATCCCCGCGCGACATCGCGCAGGCGTTGATCGCGGCCTTGCCCACCTCCGAAGTGGTGGAGAAAGTGGAGATCGCCGGTGCCGGCTTTATCAATGTGTTCATCACCGCTTCCGCCAAGCAGGCGGCCGTCAAAGCGGTATTGCAGGCGGCTGACGGCTATGGGCGCAGTACGTTGGGTGCGGGACGCAAGGTACAGGTGGAGTTCGTCTCGGCCAACCCGACCGGCCCGCTGCATGTCGGGCACGGGCGCGGCGCGGCGTACGGCGCAAGCCTGGCGAATGTGCTGGATGCGGCGGGCTATGCGGTGACGCGCGAATTCTATGTGAACGATGCCGGGCGGCAGATGGATATTCTCGCGCTGTCCACCTGGCTGCGCTATCTGGAGCTGCACGGCGCGCAACTGGCGTTCCCGGCAAACGCCTATCAGGGCGGCTATGTGCGCGACATGGCACAACAGGTCAGCGCGGCACATGGCACGCGCTATGTGCGCACGGTCGCCGAAGCGATGCATGGCGCCCCGTCGGCGATCGAGGATGCAGACGCGCATCTGGACGTGCTGATCGCCAACGCCAAACGCCTGCTGGGCGAGGATTACGCCTACATCCACAATCATGCGCTGACCGAACAGCTGGGTGATTGCCGCAACGACCTGGCGGAATTCGGCGTACATTTCGACGAGTGGTTTTCCGAGCAGTCGCTGTTCGACAACGGACTGGTGGCACGTGTTGTGGAAACGCTCAAAGCCAATGACCATCTGTATCTTCAGGACGGCGCATGGTGGTTCCGTTCCACCGCATTCGGCGACGAAAAAGACCGCGTGGTGCAGCGCGACAACGGCCTGTATACCTACTTTGCCTCCGATATCGCCTACCACCTGAACAAGTTCGAACGCGGCTTCGACCGCATCATCAACGTATGGGGTGCGGACCATCACGGCTACATTCCGCGCGTCAACGGCGCGCTCAATGCGCTGGGACTGGACAGCAACAGGCTGACCGTCGCGCTGGTGCAATTCGCGGTGCTGTACCGCAACGGACAGAAGGCGGCGATGTCCACGCGCAGCGGCGAATTTGTCACCCTGCGCGAATTGCGCAGCGAGGTAGGTAACGACGCGACGCGCTTCTTCTACGTGCTGCGCAAGAGCGACCAGCACCTCGATTTCGATATGGATCTGGCCAAATCGCAGAGCAACGAGAACCCGGTGTATTACGTGCAATATGCGCATGCGCGCGTGCACAGCGTGCTGGCGCAATGGAATGGCGAGCGCGCGGAATTGCTCGATGCGGAAGCCAGATTGCTGGACAGCGATTACGAAATGGCGTTGTTGCAAAGGCTGATCGATTATCCGCCCATGATCGAAAACGCCGCGCAGGATCTGGCTCCGCACCTGATCGCCTTTTACCTGAAGGAATTGGCCGCCGATTTCCACAGCTACTATAATGCCTCGCGCTTTCTGGTCGAGGACAGGGCAGTCAAATGCGCGCGGCTGGCATTGATCGCAGCGGTGGCGCAGGTACTGAAGAACGGTCTGGCTTTGATTGGCGTGAGCGCGCCGGAAAAAATGTAGGGCATCTCTAAAAATTCAGAGTTCGCCTGAATGCAAGGCGCGGAAAAATTTCGCCGCGCCGCAAATGCTTTATATGTAAGCAAGAAATTTTTTTCCGCAACGCAGCAGTCGGGATGAAATCTGGTTTTTTAGAGATGTCCTGTAAAGGGAGCAGAAATGAGCAGAAACACAGGCAACAAATCCTCCGCACCGCGCAAGAACGGCAATCCGTTATTGACCGGTGTTCTCGTCGGCATGGTCATCGGCGTCGGCATGGCTGCCGGGCTGGCCTGGTACATCATGAAATCACCCAGCCCGTTCGTGCAGAAGGAGCCGGTGGTCGCCAAGCCGCCGGCAGATATTGCCAAACCGGTGGCGCCGGCCGGGGCCTCGGCACCCAGTGCGCAATCGCCTGCAGCAGCCTCCGGCGTGGTTGAAGGCAAGCCGCGTTTCGAGTTCTACAAGGTGCTGACCGACAAGCAGGACGCGACCGTGACAGCGCCGGCCAAGCCTGCCGACAAGCCGCAGCCGGCCAAACCCCAGACTGCGGACAACAAACCGGCCGCCAATGAACCCTATTTTTTGCAGGCAGGATCGTTTTCCAATGCGGGTGATGCCGAAAAGCTCAAGGCCAGGCTCGCGTTACTGGGTATCGAGGCCAGCACCCAAACGGCGACTATTCCCGATAAGGGCGTATGGCATCGTGTGCGCCTGGGGCCATATAAAAATGTCGAAGAGATGAACCAGGCGCGCAGTTTGCTGAAACAAAACGGGGTGGACGCCACTCCAATGCGGGTGCAGTAGGCGTATTCACCATCCCAATTTTTAAAGGAGCGACCAGTGAAGAGCATGATCAAGAACCTGTTTGTTGCGGCAGCATTGCTGATCGGCGGCACGGCATCAGCCGCCGTGGAACTGGGCAGGGACTACAAATTACTGAATCCGCCGCAGCCGGCCAGCACCAAAAAGATCGAAGTGCTGGAGTTTTTCTTCTACGGTTGCTCGCACTGCTTCCACCTGCATCCGGCGTTGAGCACTTGGGAAAAGACCATACCCAAGGACGTGGAACTGATTTATGTGCCGACCATCTTCCGCGATTCGTGGGAGCCGATGGCGCGCACTTTCTACGCGCTCGAATCGCTTGGGCAGCAGCATCAGTTGCACGATGCGTTGTATCAGGCATGGAATGTGACCAACTTGGACCTGAGCAGTGAGGCGAAAATACTGGATTTCGTCGCGCAACGCGGCGTGGATCGCGCCAAGTTCTCCGCGGCCTACAACTCGTTCTCGATGCAGAGCAAGGTGGTGCGCGCCAAGCAGATGATTCGCAGCTATGGCATCAACGGCACCCCGACCCTGGTCGTGGATGGCAAATATCTCATCACCGGATTGCAGCCGGCAGATGCCATCCGCGTGCTGAATGAATTGATCGCGATGGCGCGCAATGAGCATTCCGCCAAACCGAAGGCCAAGTAAAACCAGCCGCTTTGCATGGTCAATCGGCCTGACCGATAAACAGCGTTGCATAGCCATTCTGCCACTTCACCAAAACTGGTCATAAGCGGCGCATCGGGCGGCCTGGGCCTGGCGCTCGCACGCCATTATCTCGAGCGCGGCGCCGTCGTCGCCGCCTTCGCCCGACGCGGCGAATTGCTGGAAAAGCTCGCTGCAGAGTTTCCCGGTCAGGTTTTTTGCTACGCGCTGGATGTGCGCGATGCGCCTGCCATTCAACAGGCGGCGAGCGATTTCATGTCGCGCGTCGGCGTGCCGGACATCGTCATCGCCAATGCCGGCGTGAGCGTCGGCACGCTCACAGAATACGTCGAGGATGAAGCGGTGTTCCAGGACATCATGGACATCAACATGCTGGGCATGGTGAAAACCTTCCAGCCTTTCATCGCTTCGATGCGCGCCAACTCCTCCCATGATAAGGGGAGGCCGGGAGGGATTTTGGTCGGCATCGCCAGCGTAGCCGGCTTCCGCGGCCTGCCGGGGGCGGGCGCCTACTCCGCCTCCAAGGCTGCTGCGATATCCTATCTGGAATCCTTGCGCGTCGAACTGTACGACAGCGGTGTAAGGGTCGTCACGATCTGTCCGGGCTACATCGAGACCCCGATGACCGCCATCAACCCCTATCCGATGCCTTTCATGCTGAAGGCGGACGAGGCGGCGAGACGCATGGCGCGCGCCATCGAACGGCAGACCGCCTTCGCCGTGATCCCGTGGCAGATGGGCCTGGCCGGGCGAGTGCTCAGACTGTTGCCGCGCTGGATGTATGACCGGCTGTTCGCCCATGCGCCGCACAAGCCGCGCAACATTCTCTAGCCGGCGCTTCAACCTGAAAATCGCAATTGAGCCACAGATGAACACGGATTGACACGGACACAATCCCATCACAATGCGATTTTATCCGTGCTTATCTGTGTAAATCCGTGGCTAACTGGTGTTCAGGGGTTAACACGCCGTAAGTTAACCGGCGAGCTTGCGCTTCAGCACCTCGTTGAGCTGGGCCGGGTTGGCCTTGCCCTTGCTGGCCTTCATCGCGAGGCCGACGAAGAAGCCGAACAGCTTGTCCTTGCCGCTGCGGTACTCCGCCACCTTGTCGGAGTTGGCCGCGATGATCTCGTCCACCAGCGCTTCGATCGCACCGCTGTCGGAGACCTGCTTGAGCCCCTTCGACTCGATGATCGCATCAGTCTCGCCGCCTTCCGCCCACATCGTGCGGAACACTTCTTTCGCACCGGAGTTGGAGATGGTGCCATCGCTGATGCGTTGCAGCATGCCACCGAGTTGTTGCCCGGTGATCGGGCATTGCGCCATGTCCAAGCCGTCGCGGTTCAGTTGGGCGCTCACTTCGCCAATCAGCCAGTTCGCACAGAGTTTCGCTTCGATTCCGGCGAACCCCTCCCGGCCTCCCCTTGTCATAAGAGGAGTAGGTACGGCTCCCTCCCCTGACAAGGGGAGGGTTGGGGAGGGGTTAAGTGCGGTCTCAAAAAAATCCGCCATCTCGCGCGAGGCGGTGAGGATGCTCGCGTCATAGGCCGACAGACCGAGTTCGCCGACATAGCGCGCCTGTTTGGCCTGAGGCAATTCCGGCAAGGTTGCGCGTACCTGCGCTTTCCATTCTTCGCTTATTTCGAGCGGCAGCAGGTCGGGGTCGGGGAAGTAGCGGTAGTCGTGCGCCTCTTCCTTGCTGCGCATCATGCGTGTCTCGCCCTTGTCCGGGTCGAACAGCACGGTGGCCTGATGGATCGCGCCGCCGTTCACCAGCGTGTCGATCTGCCATTGCGCCTCGTAGTTGATCGCCTGTTCGAGGAAACGGAACGAATTGAGGTTCTTGATCTCGCGCCGCGTGCCGAGCGGCGCGCCGGGGCGGCGCACCGAGACGTTGGCGTCGCAGCGGAACGAGCCTTCCTGCATGTTGCCGTCGCAGATGCCGATCCAGCGCACCAGCGAGTGCAGCGCCTTGGCATAGGCCACCGCTTCTGCGGCAGAGCGCATGTCCGGCTCGGAGACGATCTCCAGCAGCGGCGTGCCGGCACGGTTCAGGTCGATGCCGGTCATGCCGTGGAAATCCTCATGCAGCGACTTGCCCGCGTCCTCTTCGAGATGCGCGCGGGTGAGGCGCACCACTTTCTCATAAGCCGGACTCTTGTCCTGCGCAGGCACCTGGATGACGAGCTGGCCGTTGCCCACCACCGGCAGGTCGAACTGGCTGATCTGGTAGCCCTTGGGCAGGTCGGGGTAGAAATAATTCTTGCGCGCGAACACCGAGCGCGGCGCGATATGCGCGCCGGTCGCGAGGCCGAACCGGATGGCGCGCTCCACCGCGCCGCGGTTCAGCACCGGCAGCACGCCGGGCAGCGCCAGGCTCACCGCGTCCGCCTGCGTGTTGGGCTCCGCGCCGAACGCGGTCGAAGCGCCGCAGAAGATCTTGCTGCCGGTCGAGAGCTGCGCATGCACTTCCAGTCCGATGACGATTTCCCACTGCATTGTTTAACCCCTTTTTGCCACATAACCAGCGATCTGGCTGGCGTCTTTTGCCGGCCTAGTCGAATGGCTAGTTGTTATATTCAGAGCACGCAGAGATCACAGAGGAAGTGCAGAGGGTTTTCTCTGTGTACTCTGTGATCTCTGTGGCTAATGATTTTCAAATTCCATTCGGCGCGCGGCTGTGCCAGTCCGTCGCCAGTTGATATTGGTGCGCGGCATTCAGCATGCGCGCCTCGTCGAAATAATTGCCGATGATCTGCAGGCCGACCGGCATATTGGCCGCGCCGAAACCGCACGGGATGGACATGCCGGGCAACCCGGCGAGATTCACCGCGATCGTGTAGATGTCGGACAGGTACATCTGCACCGGGTCGTCGCCCTTCTCGCCCAGCTCGAACGCGGTGGACGGCGCAGTCGGACCCATGATGACATCGCATTGCCGGAATGCCTCGGTGAAGTCCTGCGCGATCAGGCGGCGGATCTTCTGTGCCTGCAGATAATAGGCATCGTAGTAGCCGTGGCTCAGCACGTAGGTGCCGATCATGATGCGGCGCTTCACTTCCGCGCCGAAGCCCTGCGCGCGGCTCTTTTCGTACATGTCGGCGAGGTCGCCGTATTCCGGCGCACGGTAGCCGTAGCGCACGCCGTCGAAGCGCGACAGGTTGCTCGACGCTTCCGCCGGTGCGAGCACGTAATACACCGGCACCGACAATTTGGAATTCGGCAGGCTGACCTCGACCACGGACGCACCGAGTTTCTTGTATTCGGCGATGGCGGTCCCGACGGTCTGAGCCACGTCGCTGCCCATCCCCTCGGCGAAGAATTCCTTGGGCAGACCGATGCGCAGGCCGTCCAGTGGTTTCGCCAGATCGCGCGCATAGTCTTCCTTGTCGCGTTGCAGCGAGGTGGAATCGCGTTCGTCGAAACCGGCCATGGTGTTCAGCAGCAACGCGAGGTCTTCCGCGCCGCGCGCCATCGGCCCGGCCTGATCGAGGCTGGAGGCGAAGGCGATCATGCCGTAGCGCGATACCACGCCATAGGTGGGTTTCAGGCCGGAGATGCCGCACAGCGCGGCGGGCTGGCGGATCGATCCGCCGGTATCGGTGCCGGTCGCAGCGGCGCACAGCCGTGCCGCGACCGCCGCCGCCGTACCGCCGGAACTGCCGCCGGGCACGCGCGCCGTGTCCCACGGGTTCTTCACCGGGCCGTAATGCGAGGTCTCGTTCGACGAACCCATCGCGAACTCGTCCATGTTGGTCTTGCCGAGATTCACCGCGCCCGCGCGGTTGAACTGTTCGATGACATGCGCGTCGTAGGGCGAGACGAAGTTGTGCAGCATCTTCGAGCCGCAAGTCGTGAGCCAGCCCTTGGCGCAAAAGATATCCTTCTGGGCTAGCGGGATGCCGGTCAGCGTATCGGCCTGGCCGGCGGCGATGCGGGCATCGGCTGCGCGTGCCTGCGCCAGCGAAACTTCCGGGTTCAGCGTGATGTAGGCATTGAGCCCGGGATTGAGCCTGGCGATGCGCTCGAGGTAGAGCTGCGTCAGTTCGACGCTGGATATTGTCTTTGCAGCAAGGGCTGCAGAAAGTTGTTTGATGCTTGCATTTATCATGTTCATGCTGCCTGGGGGAAACGGGAAACGGGAAAGGAGAAACGCAAAATCGGCTCTTTCGTTTCCCGTTTCACTTGAGCCATGCAATGGCGAGTCTCGTTTCCCTGCTTCATTCGATGACTTGCGGAACCAGATACAGCCCCGCTTCGACTTGCGGGGCGATAGCCTGGAACAACTCGCGCTGGTTGGTTTCGGTGACGACATCCTCGCGCAGCCGTTGCGCCACGTCCTGGGCATGGGACATCGGTTCAATACCCTGGGTATCGACAGCCTGCATTTCCTCAATCAGGGCAAAAATACCGGACAGTTGTGAACGGGCAGTCTCGATTTCCGCCTCGCTCATCGCCAGCCGCGCCAGGCTGGCGACTTTGCGGACATCTGCATTGGCCAAAAACATAGTAGGGGACATAGCAAAAACTTTATTGAAATAAGGCCAATAGGGTATCATAAAGGCCTTTGCAGACGCACCTCTTTGACTATTGGGAACGAACATGTTTGGATTTTTGAACGGCTATTTTGCCAACGATCTGGCGATTGACCTCGGCACCGCCAATACCCTCATCTGGGTGCGCGGGCAGGGCATCGTGCTGAATGAGCCCTCGGTGGTGGCGATCCGCCAGGAGGGCGGACCGAACGGCAAGAAGGTGATCCAGCAGGTCGGCCTGGCCGCCAAACAGATGCTGGGGCGCACGCCGGGCAACATCACCGCGATCCGCCCGATGAAGGACGGCGTGATCGCCGACTTTACCGTCACCGAGCAGATGCTCAAGCAATTCATCCGCAGGGTTTACAAGGCCGGCATTTTCAGCCCCAGCCCGCGCATCGTGATTTGCGTGCCGTGCGGCTCCACGCAGGTGGAGCGCCGCGCGATCCGCGAATCGGCTGTCGGCGCGGGCGCTCGCCGCGTGGAATTGATCGAGGAGCCGATGGCCGCGGCGATCGGCGCGGGCTTGCCGGTCGAAGATGCGACCGGCTCGATGGTGGTGGACATCGGCGGCGGCACCACGGAGGTGGGCGTGATCTCGCTGGGCGGCGCAGTGTATTCCGGTTCGGTGCGCGTCGGCGGCGACAAATTTGACGAGGCGATCATCAACTATATCCGCCGCAACTACGGCATGCTGATCGGCGAAACCACCGCCGAAGAAATCAAGAAAACCATCGGCTCGGCTTTCCCCGGCAGCGAAGTACGCGAGATGGAAGTGAAGGGGCGCAACCTCGCGGAAGGCGTGCCGCGCAGCTTCACCATTTCCAGCAACGAGATCCTCGAAGCGCTGACCGATCCGCTCAACAGCATTGTCAGCGCGGTGAAGACCGCGCTCGAGCAGACCCCGCCGGAACTCGGCGCGGACATCGCCAACAAGGGCATGGTGCTGACCGGCGGCGGCGCGCTGTTGCGCGATCTGGACCGCCTGCTGATGGAAGAAACCGGACTGCCGGTGCTGATCGCCGACGATCCGCTGACCTGCGTGGTGCGCGGCTCGGGACGCGCGCTCGAAAGCATGGACAAGACCACCAACATCTTCACGACCGAATAATGGAGAGCGGGAAGTAGGAAATAGGCAGTGGGAAAACCGGCTCTCCCCCACGCACCACCTCCTACTCTCCACTTACCGCCTGAAGATGGACAACACACAATCCTTCCGGTTTTTCCATCGCGGCCCCAGCCCTGCAGTGCGGCTGGTGTTCTTCGCGGTACTCTCATTGCTGCTATTGTTCATCGACGCGCGCTACCGCTATCTGGAATCCACGCGAAGCGCGCTGTCCGTGCTGGTTTCGCCGATACAACGGCTGGCGACCATGCCTGGCGTGCTGTGGCAGCAGACCGGCGATTTCCTCAGCACGCAGCGCAGCCTGGTGGAAGACAACAGATCGCTGCATCAACAGCATGAGCGCGATGCTGCGCAATTGTCTCAGTTGCAGGCGCTGCAGCAGGAGAACCAGCAATTGCGCAACTTGCTGGCACTGCCGCAGCGCGGCGCACTCACTGTGCAACCGGCCGAAATCGTATATGCCGAGCGCGATATATTCAAGCGCAAGGTGCTTATCGACAAAGGCGCGAATGCCAACGTGCTGATCGGGCAAGTGGTGATGGACGACATCGGCATCGTCGGCCAGATCACCCGGGTTTACCCCTGGCTTTCCGAGGTTACGCTGGTCACCGAGAAAGACCATGCCGTGCCGGTGCAGGTGCTGCGCAACGGCTTGCGCACCATCGTGTTCGGCGCGGGCGATACCAGCCAGCTGTCGCTGCGCTACATGCCGATCAGTTCCGATATCCAGGATGGCGACATGCTGGTCACTTCGGGCATCGATGGCATCTATCCGCCGGGGATCCCGGTCGCCAGGGTGGTCAAGATCGAGCGCGACCCCGCCTACCCGTTTGCGCGCGTGACCTGCCTGCCGGTGGCCGGCGTGGACAGGCACCGCCACCTGCTGATCCTGTCCGGTCTGCCCAAGCTGCCCGAACGGCCGGCAGAAGAACCTGCGGCGGTGCAGAATCCGAAAACGAAGCCGAAAAAATGATGGCCTACCTCGCTCCCGCCAATCCGGAAATCCAGCGCCCGGTCAGCACCACCCTGATCGTGTTCAGCGTGCTGCTTGCGCTGTTCCTGAACGGGCTGCCGTGGGAGGGGATCTGGCTGATGCTGCGCCCTGATTTCGTGGCCGTGGTGATGCTGTACTGGTGCACGCATAAACCGCTGCGCATCGGCATCGGGCTATCCTGGGCGGTGGGCATCCTTGCCGATGTGGCCGATGCCAGCCTGTTCGGCCAGCATGCGCTGGCCTACACCTTGCTCGCCTTTGGCGGCGTGGTGCTGCATAACCGCTTGCAGATGTTCGACCTGCGCCAGCAGACCACGCAGGTGTTCGGCATCCTGACGCTGACCTACGCGGTCTATGCGCTGGTGCATTGGCAGGTGAACGGCTATGTGGTGTGGCCGTACTTCCTCGGCTGCCTGACTTCGACCTTGTTGTGGGTGCCGCTCAGCCTGATGTTCCGTGCGGTGCGGCAGATGCGCGTGGATCGCAACCATCAATGAACAAGCACGTCGAACTAAAAAACCATCAGCGCGAAATCTTTTACTTCCGGCTGCGGCTGGCGATCAGCATCGGTTTTGTGCTGGTGCTGCTGTCGGTCCTGCTGGTGCGCTTCTTCTACCTGCAAGTAGTGCGCCACAGCTATTACCAGACGCTGGCAGAGAGCAACCGCATCTCCATCGTGCCCATCGTCCCGAACCGCGGCATGATACTCGACCGCAACGGCGTGGTGCTGGCGCACAACTACTCCGGCTATACGCTGGAGATCACGCCGAACAAGACTGCCGACCTGGAAGACACGATCAACGAGCTGGCCACGCTGGTCGAGATCACCCACAAGGACCGCAAGCGCTTCAACAAGCTGCTCGCCGAACGGCGCAATTTCGAGACCCTGATGATCCGCAACCGGCTCACCGACGAGGAAGTCGCGCGCTTTGCCGCGCAGCAATACCGCTTTCCGGGTGTCGAGATCAAGGCGCGGCTGTTCCGCAATTATCCGTATGGCGCGAAGACCGCACACCTGATCGGCTATATCGGGCGCATCAACCAGACCGATGTGGAGCAACTCGAAGAGAACGATCTGGCAGCCAACTACCGCGGCTCGGATTACATCGGCAAGACCGGCCTGGAACAGAGCTACGAAAGCGAGCTGCACGGCACCACCGGCGTGGAGCAGGTCGAAGTGGATTCGGGAGGGCGGGCGGTGCGCATGCTGTCGCGCACCCCCCCGTCTTCCGGCAACACGCTGGTATTGAGCATCGACGCGAAGCTGCAGGAAATCGCCGAACAGTCGTTCGGCAACTACCGCGGCGCATTGGTGGCGATCGATCCGAACAACGGCGAAGTGCTGGCCTTCGTCAGCAAACCGGGCTACGACCCCAGCCTGTTCATCGACGGCATCGACACGCAGAACTGGGACGAGCTGAACAACTCGCCCGATACACCGCTCAACAATCGCGCGCTGCGCGGGCAGTATCCGCCCGGCTCCACGGTCAAGCCGTTCATGGCGCTGGCCGGGCTGTATTACAACACTCGCTCGCCCGGCCATACCATCGGCGACCCGGGCTACTTCAACCTGCCCGGCAGCGGCCACCAGTATCGCGACTGGAAAAAGGGCGGACACGGCAGCGTGGATATGTTCAAATCCATAGTGGTGTCCTGCGACACCTACTATTACGGGCTGGCCAATGAATTGGGCATAGACAATATCTACAATTTTCTGTCGCGCTTCGGTTTCGGCAAGAAGACCGGTCTGGACCTGGAAGGCGAAACATCCGGGCTGCTGCCTTCGCAGGAATGGAAAATGCGGCGCTACCAGCAGAAGTGGTATGCCGGCGATACCGTATCGGTCGGCATCGGGCAAGGCTACAACCTGGTCACGCCGATGCAGCTGGCCTATACCACCGCGACATTGGCCAACAACGGCGTGGCTTACAAGCCGCACCTGGTCAGGGAGGTGCGCAGTTCACGCAGCAATGAAAACCGCCTGATCGAAAGCAAGCCGGAGTTCGACCTGCAGATCGCCCCGGCACACCTCGATCTGGTGAAGCGGGCCATGGTCGCAGTCAACCAGCCGGGCGGGACGGCGGCAGGGGCGGCCGCGGGTGCGCCCTACCGCATCGCCGGCAAGACCGGCACCGCACAGGTGATCGCCATGAAGCAGGGCGAAAAATATGACGCCAGCAAGATCGACGAACGTCATCGCGACCATGCCTGGTTCATCGCCTTTGCCCCCGCCGAGCAACCCAGGATCGCGCTGGTGGTGCTGGCCGAGAACGGCGGACACGGCGGCGGCACGGCGGCCCCGATCGCACGCAAGGTGATGGATTACTACCTGCTCGGCAAAGTGCCGCAGCCGTTGCCGGATACGGCTGACAAGGAGGGTGAGGAACATGACTAGACGCCAGTTATGGCTGCGCTTCATCACGCACCTCGACCTGCCGTTGCTGCTCGGCATCGGCCTGCTGATGCTGGTCAGCCTGCTGGTGCTATACAGCGCGGACAATGCCGGCTGGGGCAGGCCGCTGAGCCAGCTGCTCAACATCGTGGTGGCGTTCACCTGCATGTGGCTGATCGCCAACCTGCCGCTGCATTACCTGATGCGCACCGCCGTGCCGATCTATGCGCTGGGCATGGTGCTGCTGATCGGCGTGGCGCTGTTCGGCGAGATCAGCCACGGCGCGCGGCGCTGGCTGAACCTGGGCGTCATCACCATCCAGCCGTCCGAGCTGATGAAGATCGGCATACCGCTGATGATGGCCTGGTACTTCGAGAAGCACGAAGCCACGCTCACCCTGAAAAATTATTTTGTCGCCACGCTGCTGTTGCTGATGCCGGTGGCATTGATCGTGCGCCAGCCCGACCTGGGCACCGCGGTATTGATTTCCGCCAGCGGCTTCTATGTGCTGTTCCTGGCCGGGCTGAGCTGGCGCGTGTTGGGCGGGGTGTTCGTCGCGGCGCTCGCCAGCGTGCCGGTGCTGTGGTCGATGCTGCACGACTACCAGCGCCATCGCATCGAAATGTTATTCGATCCCTCGCAGGATGCGCTGGGCAAGGGTTACCACACCATCCAGGCGACCATCGCGGTGGGCTCCGGCGGCATCCTCGGCAAGGGCTACCTGAACGGCACGCAGACCCATCTCGACTTCCTGCCGGAGCGCACCACCGACTTCATCTTCGCGGTGTATTCGGAAGAATTCGGCCTGCTCGGCAACCTGATCCTGCTGGGGATCTATATGTTCGTGATCGGGCGCGGCTTCATCATCACCGCGAATGCCTCGACCTATTTCACGCGTCTGATGGCGGGCTCCATCACGCTGACCTTCGCCACCTATGCATTCGTCAACATGGGCATGGTCAGCGGCATCCTGCCGGTGGTCGGCGTGCCGCTGCCGCTGGTGAGCTACGGCGGCACATCGATGCTGACCCTGCTGCTGGGTTTTGGTATGCTGATGAGCATCGAAACGCATAAAAAGCTGGTCAAGACTTGATAAAACAACTGGTGGAACAACCGGCCATCTGGCTAAGTCATTGGTTATAGCCACTCCACCAGGACAACAAACACAACAGCCAAGTGGCTGGTTACAGGAGATCGCATGAACAAGCAAGCAGCAACCCTGGCATTGGCAACCCTGATCCTCGCCGCCTGCGGCAGCACGCCGCAACGCAAGGTGGAAACGCGCAGCCCCCCCGCGCCGGTCGAAGACCACGCGGCCGGTGCAGCCGCGACTTCGACTGGCGGCGGCTATCTCGCCGGGGACGGCCCCGGCGCGGATGCACCGGCCAACCTCGACAATATTCCCGATGCCGTGCCTAAGAGCGAACCGCTGCACCGTTACGCCAACCGCCCCTATGTCGCGCTGGGCAAGACCTACACGCCGCTGACCGTCGCGGGCAACTACAGGGAGCGCGGCATCGCCTCGTGGTACGGCAAGAAATTCCACGGCCAGCGCACCTCCAGCGGCGAGGTGTACGACATGTACGGCATGAGCGCCGCGCACCCCACCCTGCCGATCCCGAGCTATGCGCGCGTGACCAACACCGCCAGCAAGAAATCCGTAATAGTGCGCGTCAACGACCGCGGCCCGTTCCTGCATGAACGCGTGATGGACCTGTCCTATACCGCCGCACACAAGCTCGGCATCATCGGCAACGGCAGTTCGGAAGTGGAAGTCGAGAGCCTGGCTCCCGACGCCAGCCTGAACACCCTCGCCAAGCCCGATGCCGTGCAGAGCAAACCGCTGGAAAAGGCCGAAGCGCCTGCTCCCGCGCCTGCCGCCAGCGCGCCACCCGCCACCACTGCATCCGCAGGCGGCAACGTTTACCTGCAACTCGGCGCATTCAAGTCACCGGAAGCCGCGGAGAATTTCATGGCGCAGATGCGCGCCAAACTGGGCGATGCCGGCAAACAGCTCAGCGTGTTCGTCAAGGATGGGCTTAATCGCGTCCACCTCGGGCCGTATGCGAGCCAGGAGGCGGCGCGCAGCAGCGCGGATAACCTGCAAGGGAAGCTGGGGTTCAAGCCGCTGGTGAATTTGCGGTAAGTGGTAGATCACATACGGCCGTTCGTCCTGAGTAGGCGTAGCCGTATCGAAGGATGGGCGAAGCCCGCAGGCTTACAAAACCAAAACCGCCGGGGGTAGCCCGGCAGCTAGTCACTTTCTTTTGCGTCGCCAAAAGAAGGTAACCCAAGAAAAGGCGACCCCGGTTTGCCGCCGCTGCGCGGTTCCCTCGATAGTTCGCAAACAAGCGGGGCTGTGCAACTCGCCCTAGCGGGGCACACAAAACGTGCCCCACCGCGGAACTCGAACAGTGCTCGCCTAAACCTCCGCTCGTTTGCGAACTATCGAGGCAGCGCTCAGGGGAATGAAAAGCGAAACCCAAAAGCGTTAAGGCATGGCGGGCGGTCGCCCTCCATGCATAACATCAAATGTGATGCCGACCCCTTTTAATTCTCATCGGTTTTATAATCGGGCAAATGTGATTACTAAACATAATATGTAAAAACCAACAGCGCCTATGTCTGAGGCTATCAACCAAGCCTTCGTATAAGGCTTGAATGCAAAAGATGGAAACAAGAAGTTTTTTCCTTTAGCCCGACACGCGAAGTAATAGGTAGCATATAAAAGCAGTAGCAAAGAGAAAAATGGTCCATCTATGAACCTCGTCAGGTCTTTTTCTAAAAATAAAACGCCTAACAAAACCACAAAGTATAGGATCCACAGCGCTGCTATAAATTTATTTTGCCTATCGCGATCTTTGATCAGCGGGGTATCAACATCTTTATCCACTTATATTTTCCCTCAGTTATGGATTAACCACAGAGTCTAGTGGCCGGTGTCGAGGCGGCTTCTTTTGGTGACGCAAAAGAAGGTGACTAGCTGCCGGGCTACCCCCGGCGGTGTTGGTGTTACAAGCCTGCGGGCTTCGCCCATCCTTCGATACGGCTACGCCTACTCAGGACGAACGGGCCATGAGCTATCCCGCCACCCTCAACACCAACCCCTTCAAATACGCCCCCTCCGGAAAACTCAGCAGCACCGGATGATCGGCGCTCGCGTGCAGGCGGTGCACGATCTGCGCATCCACCCCGGCGTCGAGCGCGGCGCCCGCGACGATCTTCTGGAACAGGTCTTCGCTGATGCCGCCGGAGCAGGAGTAGGTGGCGAGCAGGCTGCCCGGACGGAGCAGTTTGAAGCCGAGCAGGTTGATGTCCTTGTAGCCGCGCGCGGCCTTTTCGGCGAACGCGGCGGTGGGGGCGAATTTGGGCGGGTCGAGGATGATGAAGTCGAAGGAGCGGCCCTGGTCGCGCAGCTTGCGCAGCGCCTGGAACACGTCGGCTTCCTGCCACTCGGCGCGCGCTGCATCCAAATTATTCGCTGCCAGATTTTCTTGCGCGATGCGCAATGCGCCGCCCGAGGCGTCGATCGACAGCACCGATTTCGCGCCGCCGCGCAGCGCGTACAGCGAGAAACCGCCGGTGTAGCAGAAGCAGTTCAGCACGTCGCGGCCGGCGGCCAGGGTTTCGGTCAGCGCGCGGTTGTCGCGCTGGTCGAGGAAGAAGCCGGTCTTCTGCCCCGCGACCACATCCACCTTGAAGCGCAGGCCGTGCTCGACGACTTCGACACGTTCCGGCAGCGCGCCGCGCAGCACGCCGTTGCGCGGCTCCAGGCCTTCCAGTCCGCGCGAATCGGAGTCGGAACGCTCGTAGATGCAGACGGGGCTGCACAGCTCTTGCAGGATGTCGGCGATGACGTCGCGCCAGCGTTCCGCTCCCGCGCTGCCGATCTGCATTACCAGCGTGTCGCCATAGCGGTCGACGACCAGCCCCGGCAGGCCGTCCGATTCGGCATGAATCAGGCGCAATCCCTCTCCCCCAGCCCCTCTCCCGCATGCGGGCGAGGGGAGCAGAGCATCGCGCGCATTCAATGCGGCGGCGATCTTGCGGCGGAAGAATGCCGCGTCGATGGATTCGCTTTCATCCCACGACCAGACGCGTGCGGTGATCTGCGAACTGGCGTTATAGGCCGCCCACGCGAGGAAGCCGCCCTGCACGTCGCACACCGCGACAGTGTCGCCGTTCGAAGGTGAACCATCGACGAACTCTACCGCACCGGAGAACACCCAGGGATGGCGGCGCAGCAGGGACTTCTCGCGGCCTTCCTTCAGCAAGACGGCGGGAGTGCCCTCTCCCCCAGCCCCTCTCCCGCGAGCGGGAGAGGGTGGCCGAAAGGCCGGGTGATGGGTTTGTGCGGGATGCCGCTCGCTCGCACCGTGGCGCGATCTGTTGCGAAAGTCTCTCTTGCTGCCGGTCGGTCGGCGCGCGTTGTTGTCGTGCTTGCTCATGTCTTCTTCTTGGCGCGCGGATGCGCCGCATCGTAGATCTTGCTGAGGTACTGGAAATCGAGGTGCGTGTAGACCTGCGTGGTGGAGATACTGGCGTGGCCGAGCATCTCCTGCACCGCGCGCAGGTCGCCGGAAGATTGCAGCACATGCGTGGCGAACGAATGGCGCAGCAGGTGCGGATGCACGTTGCTGGCGATGCCCTGCCTGACGCCCCACTGCTTCATGCGCAGTTGCACCACGCGCGGCGAGATGCGGCTGCCGCGCTGCCCGACGAACAGCGCGGGTTCGTCCGGCCTGGCGAATTGGCCGCGCACCGCCAGCCACGCCTGCAGCGCGGCGCTGGCGTGGCTGCCGAGCGGTACGATGCGCGTCTTGCTGCCCTTGCCGGTAACGCGCACTTCACCGGCGCTCAGGTCGAGCTGCGCCGGATCGAGGTTGACCAGTTCGGCCAGGCGCAGGCCGGAGGAATAGAACAGCTCAAACATCGCCTTGTCGCGGATCGCTTCCGGCGTGTCGGCCGGCAAATCGACCATGCGCGCCGCCTCGTCGGGCGACAGCGCCTGCGGCAGGGTCTTCGGCGATTTGGGCGCGCGCAGGCCGATGCAGGGGTTGTCGGCCAGGCCGTGGTCGCGCATCAGGTAAGTGAAGAAACCGCGCCACGCAGACAGCATGCGCGCCAGCGAGCGGCCGCCCAGGCCCTGGCTGTGCAGCTGTGCGATAAAACGGCGGATATGGTGGATCTTGATGCTGGCGAGCGGCGTCGCGGCGGCCAGCTCGAACAAGTGGCGCAGATCACGCGCGTAGTTCTCGGCGGTCAGTGCGGAGTATTGCTTCTCGTTGCGCAGCCACGCCAGGTAGCCGTCCAGATATTTCTGGTTAAGCCCTTCGGCCTGGCTCAGGACGGGCGCGGCTGTATCAGTCATGGTAAATAACAGAGCTCCGTTCACCCTGATACTTCGACAGGCTCAGTACGGGGTACGCAGAGCGTATCGAAGGGCTACCATAGCTGGAGAAGGGCTTCGATACCTCAGCCCGAACGGCTTTAAAACTTGTTATTGCTTGGCTCATTCGTGCGCGAGATACGGATGCAACGCGGCGCTCACCGCCTCGGCGATGCGCTGCAGGAACACCGTGCCCATCTCGGGGTAGAAGCGCTGTTTGTCTTCGCTGGCCAGTACCAGCAGACCGATGGTCTCGCTGCCCGCGTGCAGCGGCAGGTAGGCGAACGAATGCAGCTGTGCGCCAGCTTCCCCGAACCAGCTGGCGGTATCGTGCGCGGCATGATGCAGGCACACCGGTTGCGCCTGCGCATCGGCGAACGCCAGCACTTCCGCGCTGGGCGGGTTGGCCTGCCACAGGCGCAGCACCGTATGCGGCACCGCAAAGATCTCGCGCAACAGATGCGGGATCATTTCCTGCAGGGTAGCCAGGTCGCGCGCGGCAAACAGCGCGACGACCAGCTCATGCACCTTGTGCTGCAGCGCATCGTTCTCCCTGGCGAACTCGATCAGTTCCTGCAGCTTCTTCTCGAGCTCCTTGTTCTTCTCGCGCAACGCGACCATTTGCCGCTCGCCCAGCGAGATGGTGCGCCCGCCGTGCGGGTGCGGCAGGATGATCTGCGTCAGCAGGTCGGTATAGCCTTCGAAAAATTGCGGGTTGTCCTGCAGGTATTGTGCGACGTCTTCTGCTCTCATCGTAACTCCCTATAAACTTATCTCGCCTTCAAAAACGGAAATCGCCGGGCCGGTCATCAGCACCGGCGTGCCCTCGCCATCCCAGGCGATGGTCAGCTGGCCGCCGCGCGTGGCGACGCTCACCGGGCTGTCCAGCAGGCCGCGCCGGATACCCGCCACCACCGCCGCACATGCTCCGGTGCCGCACGACAGGGTCTCGCCCGAGCCGCGCTCATACACGCGCAGCCGGATATGCTTGCGATCCATGACCTGCATGAAGCCGGCATTGACACGCCTTGGAAAGCGCGGGTGATGCTCGATGAGCGGCCCCAGCCTTGCCACCGGCGCGCGCTCGACATCCTCCACCACTTGCACCGCATGCGGATTACCCATCGACAGCGCGCTGATCTCGATCGCCTCGCCCGCGACATCGAACGGCTCCATCACCGCGCCCTGGCCGTCAAACGGAATGAGCGCCGCGTCGAAGACCGGCGCGCCCATGTTCACCGTCACGCGCCCGTCGTCTTCGAGGCGCGGGCTGATCAGGCCGCATTGCGTTTCCACGACGATCTCGCGCTTGTGCGTGAGCTTCTGGTCGTGCACGAAACGCACGAAGCAGCGCGCACCGTTGCCGCATTGTTCCACCTCGCCACCGTCCGCATTGAATATCCGGTAGCGGAAATCGGCCTCGGGGCGCTGCGCCTTCTCCACCAGCAGAACCTGGTCGCAGCCCACGCCGAAATGGCGGTCGGCGAGCAGGCGCAACTGCTCCGGAGACAGCTCTATTTTCTGGCGCACCCCGTCCAGCACCACGAAATCGTTGCCGGCGCCATGCATTTTGGTGAATTTCAAATTCATTTCAAGCCTCAGTTAGCCACGGATGGACACGGATTGACACAGATGAATAATGTCTCCGCAGTTTTTCTGAACTTCAGAATGGGTTGCCAATTTCTCCCAATGCGAGGTTTCATCCGTGTTTATCCGTGTGAATCCGCGGCTCAATTGCATTTCCAGGTTTATCTCCGTAACTCTTCATACCGAAAACAATTGATGGTGTGGTCGTTGACCATGCCGGTCGCCTGCATCAGTGCGTAGCAGATCGTTGTGCCTACGAACTTGAAGCCGCGCCGCTTCAGTTCCCGGCTCATCGCATCCGACTGCGGCGTGCTGGCCGGCACATCGGCGAGGCTGCGCCATGCGTTCTGCCTGGGCTTGCCCTCGACGAACTGCCAGATGAACGCGTCGAAGCTGCCCGACGCTTCCTGCACCTCCAGGAATTTTTGCGCGTTGACGACGGCGGCTTCCAATTTCAAGCGATTGCGCACGATACCCGCATCCTGCAGCAGCGATTCTATTTTATTCGCGTCATAACGGGCAATGCGCGCCGCATCGAAATTATCGAAGGCGGCGCGATAATTTTCGCGCTTGCGCAAAATGGTGATCCAGCTCAAGCCTGCCTGCGCACCTTCCAGGATCAGGAATTCGAACAGGCTCCGGTCATCGTGCAGCGGCGCACCCCATTCGCCGTCGTGATAGGCCTGATACAGCGCATCGCTGCCCGCCCAGGCGCAACGCGGCTTGTTCAGGGAGGCCGGTCTGGAAGAAGGCATGTTGACAATCTGGCATTTTCAGAGGCGCACAAGATAACACTTTTGCGCCGCATTGCCGCAAACATCGCCCCCGCCGTTCCGCACGGAGGCGGGTTGCCAGCATGGACGAACCGGTCAAAAACCGTTATGCTGCGCGCCTTCACAGAACGCGCCCGTAGCTCAGTTGGATAGAGTATTGGTTTCCGAAGCCAAGGGTCACAGGTTCGACTCCTGTCGGGCGCGCCAGATCAAAAACAGAATTCGACTGCTTATGAAACTGCTGAAAAACTCGCGTACCGGCTGCACCTTGCCGCGGTCCCAGCTGCCTGATTCGGAATATCCATCATGCTGATCCAGCTTGGCATCATCGGGTTGATCGCGGCCATGCTGCCGCTGGCGATCGTATGGGTGTCCAACGACCCGGACAAGTACCGCAAACTGGTATGGGTCACCCTGTTCCTGACGTTCGACCTGATCATGTTCGGCGCCTTCACCCGGCTGACCGATTCCGGCCTCGGCTGCCCGGATTGGCCGGGCTGCTACGGACAGGCCGACCCGATGCGGGCGCATGCGGACATCAGCGCCGCCGAAGCCGCGATGCCGACCGGCCCGGTGACGGTCATGAAGGCATGGATCGAAATGATCCACCGCTACCTGGCCATGGCTATCGGCGTGCTGATCATCTCGATCATGGTGATCGCGTGGCGCAAATGGCGGCAAGCGGAGCGCAAGGAGACGCGCTTCGCGCCGCTGTTCGCGACGACCTTGTTCGGTTTCGTCTGCCTGCAAGGCGCTTTCGGGGCATGGACCGTCACGATGAAACTGCAACCGGTCATCGTAACCACCCATCTGCTGCTGGGCATGACGCTTCTGGCGCTGCTGGCCTGGCTCGGCGCACGCCAGACCGATCATGCGCCGGTGGCGCAAGCGGCGACAGCGCTGCGCTTGCCGGCGCTGCTGGCGGCGCTATTGCTGACGATCCAGATCGCGCTCGGCGGCTGGGTCAGCAGCAATTATGCGGCATTGGCCTGCACGGATTTCCCGCTGTGCCAGGGCATGCTGTGGCCAGCGATGGACTTCACCCACGGGTTTGCGCTGTGGCGCGACCTGGGCAAGACCGCCAGCGGTGAATTCCTGCCTTTCCCGGCCTTGACCGCGATCCACTGGACGCACCGCTTATTCGCCTTTGCCGTGATCGCGCTGGTCGCCTGGCTGGCGCTCAAGGCCCGCAAGATCGACGGACTAGAAAAGACCGCGCGCTGGCTGCTGGCCGGGATCGCGCTGCAATTCACGACCGGCTTCCTGACCGTTTTCCTGAATTTCCCGCTGGCGCTGGCGGTGATCCACAACGGCGGCGCGGCACTTCTCGTGATGCTGCTGGTCATGCTGAATTACAAGGTCCGGCTCGCCAGATAAATCCACCAGAAGCTTTGCTTAGCCACAGATTTACACGGATAAGCACGGATAAATCATCATTCATCCGTGTTCATCTGTGGCTCATCCGGGATTTTTTGGAATCAATCTGCTTGCGATTATCACTTTTGCTTCGGCGCGCTGATGGCGGTGAGGATGCCTTGCAGGATCGCCGTCGGCGTGGGCGGGCAGCCGTTCACCAACACATCCACCGGAATGACGTTGGAAACCTTCCCGCAACTGGCGTAGCTCTCGCCCCCGCCTCCGGCGCAATTTGAAGAAAAGATGCCGCCATCGCAGGCGCAATCGCCGATCGCCACCACCAGCTTGGGCTCCGGCGTGGCGTCATAGGTGCGCTTGAGCGCGGTCAGCATATGCCGCGACACTGGCCCGGTGACCAGCAACAGATCGGCATGGCGCGGACTGGCAACGAACTTGATACCCAGGCCCTCGATGTTGTAGTAGGCGTTGCTGACCGCATGGATCTCCAGTTCGCAGGCATTGCATGATCCGGCATCCACATGGCGTATGCTCAGGGCGCTGCCGAACACGTGCAGGATCTCCTCCTGCAGCCGCTGCGGCCCGGCGCGCAGCGCCTCGTCCGGCTGCGGCGCAGCTTCGGTCTTGATGCCTGTTTTGATGACCTGCCTGACGAGTTGATACATTACAGATCCTGTCCCGAATAGCTGAGATTGAACGATTTGTTGATGAGCGGAAAATCCGGCACGATGTTGCCCAGCACGGCATGTTCCAGCGCCGGCCAATTCTGCCAGGACGGATCATGCGGATGGACGCGCGCGAGCTTGCCGTCCGCACCGGTGTGGATCGCCACCAGCACTTCGCCGCGCCAGCCTTCCACCATGCCCACGCCGAAGCCGTTGCCGGGTAATTTTTCCAGCGGCTCCGGCCGGGCATCCTCCTGGGCGCCTTCATGTGCGAGACGGCCCAGAATCTCGCGCTGCAGGCGCAACGATTCGAACAGCTCATCGAAACGCACGATGACGCGCGCCGCCACATCGCCGTTGCGGTAGGTCGCCATCTGCACATCCAACCTGTCATAGGGCGCGCAGGGAAACTGCACGCGCGCATCCCAGGCCTGCGCGCTGGCGCGCCCGGCCAGTCCGCACAAGCCGAGCTGTGCGGCCAGCTTCGGCTCGACGCGCCCGGCCGCGATGAAGCGATCCTGCATCCCGGCATGTTCCTCGTAGATGCCGCGCAACAGGCGCACTTCGCGTTCCAGCATGGCGCATTCGTCGCGCAGCGTTTGCTTGCCCGATTCCGCCAGGTCTGCAGCGACGCCGCCCGGCATGATCTTGTCCATCAGGTAGCGATGCCCGAACAACGCGGCATTGTTGCGCAGCACTTGTTCTTTCAATATCCAGAACTGCGCAAAACCGAACGCCAGCGCGACGTCGTTGCCAAGGTAACCGAGATCGCCCAGGTGATTGGCGATGCGCTCGCGCTCCAGGAACAGCGCGCGCAGCCACAAGGCACGCTCCGGCGGCTTCACGGCGGCGATGCTCTCGGCGGCCATCGCATACGCCCAGGCATAGGCGACGGTGCTGTCGCCGCTCACCCGCCCCGCAAGTTTCGCGCCCTGCTGCAAGGTCAGGCTCTCGAAGCGTTTCTCGATGCCCTTGTGCGTATAGCCCAGACGTTCTTCAAGACGCAACACTTTTTCGCCGACCACGGAAAAACGGAAGTGCCCCGGCTCGATGGTGCCGGCATGCACCGGCCCCACCGGAATCTCATGCACCCCCTGTCCTTCGACCTGCACGAACGGATAGGCATCCGGCTCATCCGTACGGCTCTGCGCGGCATCGAAATCCTTGCGCAGCGGAAAGCCGTGCCACGCACCGTGGCGCAGCCATTTGCGGTGATCGTGGCCTTCGTGCGCATAGATACCGAGCAGGTCATAGGTCGCGCGCTGCATCCGGCCGGCCGCCGGAAAAACCCGGCTGATGTCCGGATAGGCGGGCTGCCCGGCGTCCAGCGCCATGCTTAAACAGATCAGGCCGGATTCGTTGACCAGCGCGACGTGCAGCACGAAACCGTTGCCCCGTACGCCAACATCGCCGCGCGCATCGCTGCCCCACAATGCCACCAGCCGCCCGCCGCCGTCGGACACGTTCCGGCAGACCGGCAGCAGATCGTCCGGCTCGATCTCGCCCAGCCATGCGGGAATCGCGCCGCCCAGCCGGGTCAGATGCAGATTGGGGTGGGCGATCGGCATGGCTTACCCCAGCAAAGCCGCCGCTTGGCGATACCAGTTGGCCAGATAGGGCGGCATATACAGCCCGAGGATCAGCACCAGCAGCAAGTGCGCGAACACCGGCAGCAGGGCGGGCGGGTGCGGCAGGCGGCGCGCAGTGGTCTCGCCAAACACGATCGGCTGCACCCTGCCGAAAATAGCGGCGAACGCGATACCCAGCGCAGCCAGTAGTATCGGCGTAGTCCACGGGTGGTCGTGCATCGCCGTGGTGATGATCAGAAATTCGCTGGCGAACACGCCGAACGGCGGCATGCCGAGGATGGCGAACGTGCCGAGCATCAGCCCCCAGCCGACTGTCGGGCTGATCTGCAGCATGCCGCGGATATTCTCCATCTGCTGGGTGCCGGCCTTCTGCACCGCATGTCCGACCGCGAAGAAGATCGCCGACTTGGTCAGCGAATGCACGGTCATATGCAACAGCGCCGCGAAGGTCGCCACCGGCCCGCCCATGCCGAAGGAGAACGTGATCAATCCCATGTGCTCGATCGAGGAATAGGCGAACATGCGCTTGATGTCCTTCTGCCGCGACAGGAACAATGCGGCGACCACTACCGACAGCAGGCCGAAACCCATCATCAGGTTGCCCGCAAAATGCGTTTCCAGCGAGCCGTCCACCAGCACCTTGCTGCGCATCACCGCACACAGCGCGACATTCAGCAGCAGACCGGAAAGCACCGCGGAAACCGGCGTGGGGCCTTCCGCATGCGCATCCGGCAGCCAGCTGTGCAGCGGCACCAGGCCGATCTTCGTGCCGTAGCCGACCAGCAGGAAGATGAACGCCAGCTTGAGCACGGTGGGCTCCAGCTCGCCCTTGACCTCGTTGAGGTGTGTCCACAGCAGGGCGGTGCCGCCCTGGCCGAGCACGCGCTCGGCAGCGAAATACAGCAGGATGGTGCCGAACAGCGCGAGCGCGATGCCCACGCCGCACAGGATGAAATATTTCCACGCCGCCTCGAGGCTGGCGGGAGTGCGATACAGGCTGACCAGCAGCACCGTGGTCAGCGTGGCCGCTTCCATCGCCACCCAGATGATGCCCATGTTGTTGGCGGTCAGCGCGACCAGCATCGCGAGGGTGAAGAGCTGGTACATGCTGTAGTAGAGGTGCAGCATCGGCGTACTGAGCCTGCCGTGATCCTGCTCGATGCGCATGTAGGGGCGCGAGAACAGCGAAGTGGTGAACGCGATGAAGGCCGTCAGCGCAACCAGGAACACGTTGAACTGGTCGATGAAGAACTGTTCGTTGAACGCGACCTGCGGCCCGGCTTCGACCACGCGCACGGTCAGCGCCACCGCTGCGGCGAAGGTGCAGAAACTCATCAGCGAATTCAGCTCCGCCGCCCAGTTGCGCGAGCCGAACAGGGTCAGCAGCAGGCCGCCCAGCAATGGGGCCAGCAGCAACGCGGTAAGCTGCAGGTCAATCATCCTTGAGTTTCTCCATGTGGGTGATGTCCAGGCTGTCGAAGGTCTCGCGGATCTGGAAGAAGAAGATGCCGAAGATGAAGGTGGCCACCAGCACGTCCAGCGCGATACCCAGCTCGACTACCAGCGGCATGCCGTGCGTGGCGCTGGTCGCGGCGAAGAACAGGCCGTTTTCCATGGACAGGAAGCCGACCACCTGCGAAATCGCCTTGCGCCTTGTGAGCATCATCAGCAGCGACAGCAGCACGCTGGCCAGCGCGATACCGATCAGGCCGCGGGTGATGCTTTCGGACAACTCGGAGATGGGAGTGGCCAGATTGAAGGAGAAAATCACCAGTGCGATGCCGACCAGCATGGTGGTGGGAATGTTGATCAGCGTCTCGACATCCCACCTCACGTTCAGTTTGCGGATCAGGCGATGCAGCAGCCACGGCAGCACCAGTACTTTCAGCAGCAGGGTCAGCGCGGCGGAATAATACAGATGATGCTGTACCGTCGAATAGGCCACCACGAAGGTGCTGACCGACAACACCAGCCCCTGCCAGGCGAACAGGTTGATCAGCGACAGGATGCGCCGCTGCGACAGCATCGCGAACACAATGAGCAGCAGGATTGCCGCGAGCAGGTTGATGAACTGGACGGTGTAAGTCATCGGCATATCACGCGCCCAATAAAAAGTGGATCAACAACCCCAGCACCGCCAGCAGGAATGCGGTGCCCAGAAACTCCGGTGCGCGGAAGATGCGCATCTTGGCGAGCAGCGTCTCCAGCAAGGCCAGCCCGGCACCGGCCAACAGCAACTTCCCCAGCAGCGCGAGGATGGCCGCCGGCACTGCGCCCCAGTTGCCCACCTCGGCGATGCCGTGCGGAAAGAACAGGGCGATGCCGAGCGAGATATAGGCGAACAGCTTGAGACTGCCTGCCCATTCGATCAGCGCCAGATGGCGCGCCGAATATTCCAGGATCATCGCCTCGTGGATCATGGTCAGTTCCAGGTGCGTGCTTGGGTTATCCACCGGGATGCGCGCATTCTCGGCCAATAGTACGATCACGAAAGCCAGCGCGGCGAAAGCGAGGCTGGGGTACAGCACGAATTGCTGATGCGCCAGCACTTCCACGATGCGCGGCAACTGTGTCGAATGGCTGATCAGCGAAGCGCTGAAGAGCACCATCAGCAACGCCGGTTCGGCGAGAAACGACACCAGCATTTCGCGCCGTGCGCCGAGCGAACCGAACGCGGTGCCGATATCCATCGCGGCGAGCGCGATGAACATCCGTGCCAGCGCAAACACGCCGACCAGCGCGATCACGTCGGCGGCGGGCGAGAACGGCAAGTCCACCGCGATGATGGGAATGATCGCCGCGGCCAGCCACATGCAGCCGAACAGGATATAGGGCGTGACGCGGAACAGCGGCGAAGCGTTATGGGCGATGACCGCATCCTTGTGGAACAGCTTGCGCAGCGTACGGAAGGGCTGCAACAGGCCGGGGCCGGAGCGGTTCTGCAGCCAGGCGCGGCACTGGTTCACCCATCCCGTCAGCAGCGGCGCGAGCAGCACGACCAGCAGCGACTGGTAGAGCTGGAACAGGATGCCGAGAGTCGGATTTGTGTTTTCCATCACACGAACGCCAACAACACGACCAGCGTGACAAAGGTATAACTCAGGTACAAATGGATGCGTCCGTGCTGCAACAACGCCGCCCAGGACGACAGTCTTTCGGTGATCCGCTTGATCGGCAGATAGAAGAAAAACCAGATGCGGTCGTCGCTGCGGCCGTGATAGCGCGGGTGGGTATCGAACGCGCCCGGCAACTCGCTTTCAATCTTGAAGAACGGCTCGAAGATGCGCCTGATCGGCTGGCCGAACCCCTCGGCAGTATCCTGCATGCGCGCGGTCTGCGCCGGGAAACCGCAGTCCCAAGCCGGACCGCGGCGCAGCCGGCCATGATAGAAACGATGCACCACCAATACGGTCACCAGCATCACGCCCAGCACCGCCATCAGGAAGAACACCGGGCTGTAGCTGGCGCGCTCGGTATCCACCGGGGTGAGGAACAGCCAGCCACCGGCTGCATTGCCGAGCCCCTCCCCGATCAGCATCTGCGTGACCATGTCGAGCTGCTGAACCACCGCAACCGGCGCCAACCCGAGCACCACGCAACCGAACGCCAGCCAGCCCAGCCCGATGCGCTCCCAGATACCGGCATCGTGCGCATGCTCCAGGGCCTGCTCGCGCGGCTGGCCGAGAAAAATGATCCCGTAGAATTTCACCATCACATAGGCGGCCAGCGCGGCAGCCAGCGCGATCACCGCCGCCGCCACCGGGATCAGCATGTTGATGTAGCTGTTCGGCAGGCCCGGCGACAGCAGGAAAGCCTGCAGCAGCAGCCATTCCGAGACGAAACCGTTGAGGGGCGGCAACCCGGCGATGGCCAGCACTCCGACCAGCATCAGCGCCGCGGCCCACGGCATCTTGTGGATCAGTCCGCCGAGGCGCCCCATGTTGCGTTCGCCGGTCGCATGCAGGATAGCACCCGTGCCGATGAACAGCAGGCTCTTGAAGAAGGTGTGATTCAGACTGTGGTACAGCGCCGCGGTGAGTGACAAGGCCGCCAGCGCATCCTTGCCGTAGACATGGAAGATGATTGCCAGCCCGATGCCGACCAGCAGCAGCCCGATGTTCTCGATGGATGAATAGGCCAACAGCCGCTTCATGTCGCCCTGCACGGCGGCGAACATCACGCCGAACACCGCGGTGAGCAGCCCCAGCGCCAGGGTCAACCCTCCCCACCACCACTGCTGCGCATCCAGCAGATCGAAGGTGACGCGCAATATGCCGTAGATCGCCGTCTTCAGCATGACGCCGCTCATCAGTGCGGAGACCGGCGAGGGTGCCGCCGGGTGCGCCTCGGGCAGCCAGACATGCAGCGGCAGCACCCCGGCCTTCGCGCCGAAGCCGAACAGTGCCAGCAGGAATGCCACCGACGACCAGAACACGGACAGATGCGCCTCGCGCATCGCCGCAAAGGTGTACGCGCCGATGCCCTGCCCGCCCTGCATCACGCCGAAGCTCAGCAGTATGGCGATCGCGCCGACATGCGCGACCAGCAGGTACAGAAAGCCCGCCTTGCGGATATCGGGCACATGGTGGTCGGTGGTGACCAGGAAATAGGAAGACAGCGCCATGGTTTCCCATGCCACCATGAACATATAGGCATCGTCGGCCAGCAGCACCAGCGCCATGCCGGCGAGGAACAAGTGGTATTGCAGGCACAGCAGGCCGAGCGCACCGCCTTGCATGGATCGGAAATAGCCGGCACTGAACAGCGACACGCCGAACGACGCGCCACCCAGCAGGATCAGGAAAAATGCCGAGAGCGGGTCGAGGCGCAGATGCAGCGGCAGATCGGGCAGGCCGAGCGGCAGAACGGCGATATTGGCAACCGTGCCGAGCGCCCATAAGCCTGTGGCGGACAGCGCCAGCGAGGCGAACGCGCCGGCGGGAAAGATGACATTGGCGATGAGATGCGGGCTGCCTTGCAGCGCCAGCCCCAGGAGTCCCAGAGCCAACCAGAGCACGATGATCGTGCCTGCCACGTCCAACGGCAATACACCGACAATGTCCATCCTGGTTGCTTTTCCTCCGCCCCGTGCAGTTGGCATAACTGCGCAAGCGAGCGATTCTACTCCTTCTGTGACATCCTTCTCAACACGGGATCAGGGCAAACGTCATTCCCCGGTGCAGAGTGGCTGATCCAATCCGGATTCCCTCGGCTTTACGACAATAGCCTGGGCAGCCGGTTTGACCGCCTCGGCAGATTGTTCCGGCGTTGCGGAAGTAGCCGGTGTCCCGGTCTTTGCCGGCTCGACAGGTGCGTGCTCTGCCCATGCCGTCGAACCCGCAGCGGCGAATAGCGAAGCGGCGATAAAAGAAACGATGATGCGCATGTTTTTTCCTTTCAAGCGTTAATTATGCTCGATTGCAACTTTGAAACACAAATGACCTGCACGTTTTCCGTTCGCAAATGAACCAGCCTCAGGCAGGCCCGGACTGCATCACCTCGATCCGGCCGGTATAGGCGGCGGATACCATCCACAGGTGTGCGCCATGCGAGGCGATGTCCTCCAGCGCAGCGCGGTGTTCCGGCCGGCTGCCGTCCAGATCGTCCTGCGACCTTTCTTCCCATGCACCGAGCTGCTCGATGGCGGCCCGGACATGCGGTGCGACGCCGTCCATGCCCGCGGCAACCGGCAGCACCAGCCGATACTCCGGGTGGCTGTTCGACATCAGCACCCGGACACGCATCCCGCACACCGCCGCTTCAATACACCACCTTCACGTTTTCCTCCTGCAGCAACTCGCGCAAACCGCACAGCAGGTCGTCGTGCAGCGTCACCTGCCATGCCTCGCCGAGGCGCAGCTGGCAGCTTGCTTCACCGTTGCCGTAGTGGATCTGCACCGGGCATTTGCCGTTGCGATACGGGGCGAACAATTTTTTGAGCTGTGCGACGCTGGCGTTGCCGTTGCAGCGCAATGCCAGTTGCTGCGCGAAACTGGAACGCGCCGAGGCGAAATCGAACAGCTCATCGGCATTCACGCGCACGCTATCGGTATACGAATCCAGGCTGGCCTTGCCGTGCACCACCAGCAATTCGTCCTCGCGTATCCACGGGCGGCTCGGCTCGTAGAGGTCGTTGAACACGGTCACCTCGATCTGTGCGCCGCCGTCGTCCAGCGTCACCACCGCCATGCGCCCGCGCCGCGTCTGCTGGATGCGCAGCCCCGCCACGATGCCCGCCAGCACGACCGGCACGCCGCGCCGCGAATTCGGCGTGGAGCCGTTCGCTGCGCCGACGAATTGCGGCGTGAGGTCGCCCAGCCGCACCTTGATGAAGTTCGCCAGCTCTGCCTCGTATTCCTGATAGGGGTGGCCGCCGAGGTAGAAGCCGAGGCTGTTCTTCTCGTGGGCCAGCTGTTCGCGCAGCCGCCAGCGCGGCACATCGGCATGCTTCACGGTCAGCGCGACATCCGCCTCGTCGTCGCCGAACAGGCTGTTCTGGTTTGCCGCGCGCGCATGCTGGTCAGCGCTCGCCAGCGCGGCATCCAGCGTCGCCATCAGGCAGGCGCGATGATCGTTGATGCCGTCGAACGCCCCGGCGCGGATCAACGCCTCGACGGTGCGCCGGTTGACGATGCGCTTGTCCACGCGGCGGCAGAAATCGAACAGGTCCTTGAATGCGCCGCCTTCGCGCGCCTTGACGATATTGCCGATGGCCGCCTCGCCGGTGCCCTTCACCGCGCCGAGGCCGTAGGCGACGGTCTTGCCGTCCAATGGGGAGAACATGTAGCCGGAGCTGTTCACGTCCGGCAGCAGGATGCGCAGACCCTGCTGCAGGGCGTCAAGATAGAAGACGCGCACCTTGTCGGTATTGTCCATGTCCGCCGACAGCGTCGCCGCCATGAAGGCCGCCGGATGATGCGCCTTGAGGTAGGCGGTCTGATAGGCCACCAGTGCATAGGCGGCGGCATGCGACTTGTTGAAGCCGTAGCCGGCGAACTTTTCCATCAGGTCGAATAGTTCGCCGGCCTGCTCTTTCGATGTGCCGCCCTTGAGCGCGCCGGTGACGAAGATCTCGCGTTGCTCGGCCATCTCTTCGGCCTTCTTCTTGCCCATCGCGCGGCGCAGCAGGTCGGCGCCGCCGAGGCTGTAGCCGCCCACGATCTGCGCCATCTGCATCACCTGCTCCTGGTAGACCATGATGCCGTAGGTCTCGCGCAACACCGATTCGACGGCAGGGTGCGGATAGTCGAATTTCTCGCCGTGCTTGCGCCGCACGAAATCCGGGATCAGGTCCATCGGGCCGGGGCGGTACAGCGCCACCAGCGCGATGATGTCCTCGAAGCGATTCGGCCTGGCCTGCTTCAGCATGTCCTTCATGCCGCGCGATTCCAGCTGGAACACGGCGGTGGTGTTGGCTTTCGAGAGCAGGTCGTAAGTCGCCATATCGTCGAGCGGCATGGTTTCCAGCAGGAACGGCGCAGCGCCGCCTGCCAGCCGCGCGACATGGCGCATCGCCCAGTCGAGGATGGTCAGGGTGCGCAGGCCGAGAAAGTCGAACTTCACCAGCCCGATCGCCTCGACGTCGTCCTTGTCGAACTGGCTGACCACGCTGGCCTCGGAGTCGGCGCAATACAGCGGGCAGAAATCGGTGAGCTGCCCCGGTGCGATCAGCACGCCGCCGGCGTGCATGCCGACGTTGCGCGTCAGGTCCTCGAGCCGCTCGGCCAATTCCAGCAGCTCCGGCACGCCCTCTTCGCGCTCGGCGATGGCGTTGATCTCCGGCTCCATCTCGCGCGCCTTTTTCAGCGATACCGGCTTCACGCCCTCGAGCGGGATCGCCTTGGACAGGCTGTCGCACAGCCCATAGGGGAAATCCATCACGCGCCCGACGTCGCGGATCACCGCCTTGGATGCCATCGTGCCGAAGGTGGCGATCTGCGACACGCACTGCGCGCCGTATTTGTTCTTCACATACTCGATGACGCGCTCGCGCCCGTCCTGGCAGAAGTCCACGTCGAAGTCGGGCATCGAGACGCGCTCGGGATTGAGGAATCGCTCGAACAGCAGCCCGTAGCGCAGCGGGTCGAGGTCGGTGATGCCGAGGCTGTAGGCCACCAGCGAACCCGCGCCGGAGCCGCGCCCCGGGCCGACCGGCACACCATTCTCCTTCGCCCAGCGGATAAAATCCGCCACGATCAGGAAGTAGCCGGGGAAACCCATCTTGATGATGGTCTCGGTCTCGAACGCGAGCCGCTCCTGGTATTGCGGCAGCTTCGCGGCGCGCTCGGTTTCGTCCGGATAGAGCAACGCCATGCGCTGCTGCAGACCGAGCGCCGCCTGACCGCGCAGGTAGTCGTCCAGCCCCTGCCCGACCGGCGTGGGGAAATCCGGCAGGCGCGGCTTGCCCAGAACCAGGGACAGATTGCAACGGCGCGCGATCTCCACGCTGTTCTGCAGCGCCTCCGGCAGGTCGGCGAACAGCTCCGCCATCTCGGCCTGCGTCTTGAAATACTGCTGCGCGGTAAATTTTCTGGCACGGCGCCTGTCGTTCAGCACATATCCTTCGGAGATGCATACGCGCGCCTCGTGCGCCTTGAAATCGGCGGCGGCAAGGAACTGTACCGGATGGGTGGCGACCACCGGCAAGCCGAGCTTGGCGGCCAATTGTGTCGCGGCCTGGAGGTAGTGCTCCTCGTCGGCGTATCCGGCGCGCTGTACTTCGAGGTAATAGCGATTATTGAACAGACCCGCCCATTCCTGCGCGAACTGTTTGGCCTGTTTCGCGTTGCCGGACAGCAGCGCGCAGCCGACATCACCGAGATGCGCGCCGGACAACGCGATCAGCCCGGCCGTGCCTTCGTGGAACCATTCGCGGCGCAACTCGGCGCGGCCGCGATGCTGGTTCTCCAGATAGGCGCGCGACAGCAGGCGGCACAGCAGCAGGTAGCCCTCGCGCGACTGGCACAGCAGCAGCAGGCGGTGCGGCCGCTCGCGGTCGGCATCGTTGCTGAGGTACACGTCGCAGCCGACGATGGGCTTGAGGCCTTTGGCGCGCGCACCCTGGTAGAACTTCACCAGCCCGAACACGTTGTTCAGGTCGGTCAATGCCAGCGCCGGCATGCCATCCTTCCGGGCGGCGGCGACCGCCTCGTCCACGCGCACCATGCCATCCGAAATGGAATATTCGCTGTGCAGCCGGAGATGAATGAAGGATGGTTGCGGCATGATGGAACACTCAATAATCAGGAATGGATTTTAGCACTCTATGCCCCCCCTGATTGACCATGAAGTCGCAACCATAAAGCTGTCATTCCCGCGCAGGCGGGAATCCAGTTAATCGAAAACCCCGCGCAGCGGACAAAACCAATACGCTGTCCTGCTATGCAGGGCTTGTTTAACTATCTGGATTCCCGCCTGCGCGGGAATGACGATCCTGCCGCTCTGCTAGAATCCGCCCAATGCATCCGCCACTCACCGCGCAACGCGAACGTTACCTGCTGCTGACTCTCGCGGGCATCCAGTTCAGCCATGTGCTCGACTTCATGATCATGATGCCGCTCGGCCCTATCCTGATTGCCGAGTTCGGCATCACTACGCACGAGTTCGGCCTGCTGGTCGCGTCCTACAGCTTCAGCGCCGCGCTGTCCGGCCTGTTCGCCGCGACCTTCGTCGACCGCTTCGAGCGCCGGCGCCTGCTGCTCGCCATGTTCGCGCTGTTCGGCTTGGCGACGCTGGCCTGCGGGCTGGCGCCGGGCTATGTCACCTTGCTCATCGCGCGCGGGCTGGCCGGCGCGTTCGGCGGGGTGATGGGCGCACTGGTGCAGACCATGATCGGCGACGTGATCCCGTTCGAGCGCCGCGCCCGCGCCAGCAGCATGGTGTCGGCGGCCTTCTCCGTCTCCACCGTCGCGGGCGTGCCGCTGTCGCTGTGGCTTGCCAACCATTTCCAGTGGCGCGCGCCGTTCATCCTCATCGCCTTGCTGGTCGCGCTGTTCATCCTGGTCGGCCTGCGCGTGCTGCCGGATATGCGCCACCATATCAGCAACCAGAAGCAGGCGCACCCGTTCGTCGCGATGTTTACCGTGCTGCGCGACGCCAACCACCTGCGCGCGCTGCTGTTCTCCGCGCTGATCATCTTCTCCGGCTTCACGGTGATCCCCTACATCACCCTCTACTCGGTCCACAATGTCGGCATCGCGCAGCATGACATCCCGCTCGTTTACCTCGCAGGCGGTGCAGCGACGCTGGTCACCGCGCGACTGATCGGCCATTGGGCGGATCTGCGCGGCAAGGTCAGAATCTACCGCCTGGTCGCCACCGCGGCATTGCTGCCGCTGCTGGTGGTGACGCATATCGGCGCCGTGCCGCTGTGGCTGTGGCTGGTCTGCACCACGATGTTCTTCGTGCTGGTGTCCGGGCGCATGATCCCGGCGATGGCGATCATCACCTCGGCGGCGCAACCGGGACTGCGCGGCACCTTCATGTCGCTCAACGCCACCACGCAGGCGTTCGCGATGGGGCTGGCCTCGACGATGGCGGGATTCATCATTTCGCAGGACAATGCGGGACATATCGTCGATTACGGCACGGTCGGCTATGTGGCGATGGCGGCCAACCTGCTGGCGGTGTGGTTCGTATCCCGCATCGCGATGCACGGCGCGGTCGTACCGCCTCAACCATCGGGGATCCCATGAACCGGAAACAGATCGTCAACCAGTTGCTGCGCTGGCGCACCAAGCTCTCCGAGCGCATCGCGCAGCTCTGGAAGCAAAGCTTCTACCTCTACCTCGCCGGACTGTTCACGGTGTTCGCGGTGCTCGACACCACGGTGCTGCATTTCACCGGCGAGATGCGCCAGGCGACATTCGACGCGATGGTGCGCTATCGCCTTATCGTGCCCAAGCCCGACCCGGATATCGTCATCGTGGACATCAACGAGGCGAGCCTCGCGGCGATGGCCAGGGACTACGGACGCTGGCCGTGGCCGCGCCAGGTGCTCGGCGAGTTCGTCGAGCAGGTCGAGAAGCAGCAGCCCAGGGCGGTGGTGTTCGACATCCTGTTCAGCGACGCCGACGTGTACAACCCGGACAGCGACGCCTACTTCAACGACGCCATCGCCGCGACGAACAACACCTTCTTCCCGATGCTGCGGCTCGATCCCGCGAGCGACAAGCTGAGCCAGGTCAAGCCGTCCATGATCCCCGGCGTGACGCCGCTGCCCGGCGCGCAGGCGGACGCGACCGTAGCGGTGGTGCTGCCGCACTTCCAGGCCGCACTCGACGGCGGCCGCCTCGGCCTGCACAACATCTATCCGGATGCCGACAACGTGGCGCGCGAATACATGGTGTACCGCGAAGACTACGGCTGGAAGCTGCCCTCGCTGCCGGCGCGCGTCGCGCGCGAACTGGGCTGGGACGAACCAACCGCCCAGCGCGTGCTGCTCAACTGGCGCGGCAAGCCGTTCACCTACCGCTACGTCAGCTTCAGCGACGTGTTCGCCGACATGACGAGCAAGGAGAAGATGCGCCCGCAGGACGAATTCAAGGGCAAGATCGTCATCATCGGCTCGACCGCGCCCAGCCTGTTCGACATCAAGGCGACGCCGCTGGACAAGATGCACCCCGGCGTGGAAATCCTCGCCACGGCGATCGACAACTTCAAGCACGGCGACGCGCTGCGTTACCCCGAGGCACGCTTCCCCTACCTGCTGCTCACGCTGGCCATCGTCTGGCTGACCGCATGGAGCTTCTACCGCGACACGGGGCGCGACAAGATCGACCGCGCATTCGGCTTGTCGCAGTTCGTCCTGATTGGCATCAGCTACGCGAGCATCAACCTCACCACCACCTACATCAACCTCACCGGCCCGGTCACGGTGGGCGTGGCGTTCTTCACGCTGGCGCGCCTGTATTCGACGGCGACCTGGCGGGCGCTGGAACGCAGCATGGTGCGCGCGGCGGCGACGCGCAGCGGGGAATTGCAGGCCACCCTGCTGCTGGTCCGGCTGGACACCGCGCGCAACGTGATCCGCCCCGTCGCGCTCACCCGGATCTGCCAGGCGCTGCTGAAGACCGGCCGGGTCGTCAAGAGCGTCGAGGCACTGAGCGGCGAGCAGAGGGGCCTGTGGAACCTGTTCGAGTACACGCTGGCGGTGTCGTGGGTCGCCGAGGCCGGAAACGGCGAGGCGCAGGAAGCGATCCGGCGCGACATCGACGCGCTGCTGGCCGCATTGCCGACCGTGTTGCGCCGCTATCTCGCCCAGCCGGATAATGCGGCCAGCCACTTCGTCTATCACGGACATATTGCCGGGGGCGACGCGGCTCGCGCCGGCTGGCGTGTGATGTTCGCCGAGGCTTTGCTGGAATGGGACAAGCAGGAGAGGAAACCGACATGAACAAGACCCAACTACATCCGTTCGGGCTGAGGTATCGAAGCCCGGCATGGGCATACTGTTTACCCTTCGATACCTCAGGGCGAACGGGCTATTTGGCTCGCGCCATATCGGTCTTATTGATGATTTGCGCACTGCTGCTGAGCGGGGCGCTGCACGCCGCCGAGAGCGGCACGGCCATCAAGGGCGACGAGCTCAAGACCGAGCCGTTCCGCGACGCGAAGACGGTCGCGGCGCTGGCGGCGGGCGACAAGGTGGACATCCTCAGGAAGGACGGGGGCTGGTACCAGGTGAAGAGCGCCAAGGGCAAGGGCTGGGTGCGCATGCTGAGCATCCGCAAGGGCGACGCGCGCAAGGGCGGCGGCGACGCTTCCGGCGTGCTCGCCCTGGCCTCGGGGCGAGCCGGCACCGGCAAGGTGGTCGCGACCACCGGCATCCGCGGCCTGAACGAGGAGGAACTAAAGGCGGCCAGGTTCAACGAGGCCGAACTGAAGCGCGCCGAATCCTACGCGACCGGCAAGGCCGCTGCGACGAAGTTCGCCGCCGCGGGCAAGCTTGCCGCGCGCCCCTTCGATTACCTGCCCGCGCCGAAATGAGAGGAGCCACAATGAACATCCAATCACTTTCGATGCAGTCAAACCCAACCACCGTTCGTGCTGAGCCTGTCGAAGCACATGAAACCGCACGCATTCCGACAGGCTCAATGCGAACGGATTTATGGATGAAGCTGGCCAAGGCAGCAGGAGTTTTACTGTTCGCGCTGTGCTCCACTACCGCCTGGGCCGCGAACCCCTTCGAACAACAACTGCTGAACACGATAAAGCAGGGTGTGCAGCAGCAGGTGACCGGCAAGCCCGCCACCCCGGTCGAGGAGGAGGTCGCCATCGGCCGGCAGATCGCCGGCAACCTGCTCGGCGCAGCCCCACTGGTCAAGGACGCGAAGCTGCAGAAATACGTCAACAACGTCGGCCGCTGGGTCGCGAACCAGAGCGAGCGCCCCGACCTGGAATGGCATTTCGGCGTGATCGATTCGAACGACGTGAACGCCTTCGCCGCGCCCGGCGGCTACATCTTCGTCACCAAGGGCCTGTACCGCCTGCTGCAGAGCGAGGCCGAGCTGGCCGGAGTGCTGGCGCATGAGGTCGGCCACGTGATTCGCCAGCACCACCTGAAGATATTGCAGCAGAGCAAGCTGATCGACCTCGGCAGCCAGCTCGTCGCGAAGAACGTCGGCGGCAGCGACAAGGTGCAGAGCCTGATCGGCAGCGGCGCGGAGATCGTGTCGCGCTCGCTCGACAAGGACGCCGAGTTCGAGGCCGACCGCATCGCCGTGGTGCTCGCCACGCGCGCCGGCTACGACTCCTTCGGCCTGCCCGCGGTGCTGCAGCAGATCGGCCATTTCTCCAGGGACGACGGCGACGTCGCGCTGCTGTTCAAGACCCACCCGCATCCCGACGACCGCCTCGGCAAGCTCGGCAGAGCGATGGACGACCGCTTCGACGGAGTGAAGGGCAAGACGCTGGAGAAGCGGCTGTATCGGATCAAGTAGCGGGAAATTCTATTGCATCAGGTAGGGCGGCAATAAGCCTGTCCTGAGCATAGTCGAAGGGCGAAGCGCATTGCGCCGCATGAAAACACGCAAAACATCCGGCGCATTACGGCTGCGTCTAATACGCCCTACGCGGGCTGTAGAGGAAAGCCAGAGTCGTTCGCAATGCGCAACAATTCGGGATCGGTCACTTCAACTCCTAGCGTGTGGGCTAACGTAAAATAGACGGCAAAAACGCCGTAACGTCGGTCGCAACCGTACCCGAGCTTTGCATCGAAAACCATATGCCGAAAGGCCTATTTTGCAGGGGAAGATGCCGCGAACACGGCGCAAGGAATGGAGCGGGTGAACGGGATCGAACCGTCGTATGCAGCTTGGGAAGCTGCCGTTCTACCATTGAACTACACCCGCCTGGTGTAGAATGCGGGTCGCATTTTAACACGGCAATTCAGAGAATCCCAAAGTGATAACGGTCAGCATCAACGGCGCGACACGCCAATTCCCGCAAGCCATCAGCTTTGCCGCTCTCATCGAGGAGATGGGGCTGGCCGGCAAGCGTATCGCGCTGGAACGCAACGGCGAGATCGTGCCACGCAGCAGCTTCACGGCGCAGCAACTGGCGGAGGGCGACCGGCTGGAGATCGTCGTCGCGGTGGGCGGCGGCTGACCGCTGCTCCTTTTACCGTTCGGGCTGATGCTTCGACAAGCTCAGCACAGGGTACGCTAGGCTTATCGAAGCCCATCCCGAGCTTGTCGAAGCATCCCATTCACCCTTCGATACCTCAGGGCGAACGGGATTCAGACTTTGATTTGGCCGAATGGATAAAATTCACGCCATGAAAAGTGGTTCAAATAGATTAAACAGGAATATGGAAATGAACGACAAACTCATCATTGCAGGCAAGAGCTACTCCTCCCGGCTGCTGGTCGGCACGGGCAAGTACAAGGACTTCGCCGAGACCCGCGCGGCGCTGGACGCGAGCGGGGCGGAGATCGTCACGGTGGCGATCCGCCGCACCAACCTCGGGCAGAACGCCAACGAACCCAACCTTCTCGATTCCGTGCCGCCGTCGAAATTCACCTACCTGCCCAACACCGCGGGCTGCTACACCGCCGACGACGCGGTGCGCACGCTGCGGCTGGCACGCGAATTATTGGATGGACACAACCTGGTCAAGCTGGAGGTGCTGGGCGACCCGCAGTCGCTGTACCCCAACGTGGTCGAGACCCTCGCTGCCGCGAAGACGCTGGTCGCGGAAGGCTTCCAGGTGATGGTCTACACCTCGGACGACCCGATCATCGCCAAGCAGCTCGAAGACATCGGCTGCGTCGCGATCATGCCGCTGGCATCATTAATTGGCTCCGGCATGGGCATCCTCAACCCGTGGAATTTGCAGCTCGTCATGGAGCGCGTACAGGTGCCGGTGATCGTGGATGCGGGCGTCGGCACCGCATCGGACGCCGCCATTGCGATGGAGTTGGGCTGCGACGGCGTGCTGATGAACACCGCGATCGCCGCCGCGCAGAACCCGGTGCTGATGGCCGGCGCGATGAAGAAGGCCGTAGAGGCCGGGCGCGAGGCGTATCTCGCCGGACGCATGCCGAAGAAACTGTACAGCGCCAGCCCGAGTTCGCCGACGGCTGGAATCATCAGCTCGACGCGCAGCTAAACGAATTTTCCGTTCGTGCTGAGCCCTTCGACATTGCTCAGGACAGGCTTGTCGAAGCATGAACGGATTCTCTGGCCGCCCACCCTTCGACAGGCTCATGGCGAACGGCCAGAGAGAGCCGAGTAGCCATCATGACTGAAGCCCCAAAAACAGACCTCAGCAAACGCCACATCCGCAGCTACGTGCTGCGCCAGGGCCGCGTCTCGTCCGCACAGCAGCGCGCCTGCGACACGCTGCTGCCGCGTTTCGGCATCCCCTACGCCGCGCAGCCGCTCGACCTGGATAGTGCCTTCGGGCGGACTGCGCCCAAGATCCTGGAGATCGGCTTCGGCATGGGCGACAGCACCGCGACCATCGCGCAGACTCATCCCGGAAACGACTACCTCGCGCTCGAGGTGCACACGCCGGGCGTGGGCAACCTGCTCAAGCTGATCGATTTGCAACAGATACCCAACATCCGCATCATCCAGCACGATGCGGTGGAAGTGCTGCGCGACATGCTCGGCGACGCAACGCTGGATGGCGTGCATATCTTCTTCCCCGACCCGTGGCACAAGGCGCGCCACAACAAACGCCGCCTGATCCAGGCGCCGTTCGTCGCGCAACTGGTGCAAAAGCTCAGGCCCGGCGGCTACCTCCATGTCGCCACCGACTGGCAGGACTATGCCGAGCAGGTATTGCGCGTACTGAGCGCGGAGCCGCTGCTGGAGAACACCGCTGCTGATTACGCACCGCGCCCAGCCTACCGCCCGCTCACCAAATTCGAGCAGCGCGGCCTGAGGCTGGGGCATGGGGTGTGGGACCTGATGTTCCGCCGGAAGCCTACCCCTTAAGACTTCATGCATCCGTTCGCCCTGATAACCAGTGACTTGGCTGGTGTTTTCTGGCAGCCTGGTCGAATGGCTAGTAGTCATATCAGGTATCGAAGGGTGAACCGGCTGAGGAGGCGGTTCGATACCTCACCGCGAACGGTCTGTGCGAAGTGCCAAATTTTCCAACCTCATTTCTCCGCCAGAAATATCCCCAGCAGATCATTCAGGAAGCGCTGCCCCAGCCTGGTCGGCGCGATGCGCTGATGATCCCGAAATAACAACCCGCGTCGCTCGGCCTCCTCCAGTTCGCGGCGTATGCCGAGCAGCGGCAGGCTGGTGCGTTCCTGGAACAGAGCGCTGTCGAAGCCTTCATTCAAACGCAGCGCGTTCATCATGAATTCGAAGGCGAGATCGGAGGGCGCGACTTCATGCTCCTCCTGCACCGCACTCCCCTGCGCCACTGCATCGAGATAGGCCTGCGGCTGCCTATGGCGCGCCTGGCGGATGACCTTGTCGTGGAAACTCAGCTTGCTGTGCGCGCCTGCACCGATGCCGAGGTAATCGCCGAACTGCCAGTAGTTGAGGTTGTGTTTGGCACGGCGATTCGGCTGCGCGAACGCCGAGGTCTCGTAATGTTCGTAGCCATGCGCCGCGAGCAGTTCCTCGATGCGTCCCTGCATCTCGCTGCTCGCGTCGTCGTCCGGCAAGGGGGGCGGGTTGCGGTAGAACAGCGTGTTCGGCTCCAGCGTCAGGTGGTAGCAGGACAGGTGCTGCGGCGAAAACGCCAGTGCGGTCTGCACGTCCTGCAGCGCCTGCCCCAGCGTCTGCCGCGGCAGCGCGTACATCAGGTCGAGGTTGAGGTTGTCGAAATGCCGCTGCGCGATGGTGATCGCGTGTCTCGCCTCGTCTGCGCTGTGGATACGCCCCAGCGCCTTGAGATGTGCGTCGTTGAAACTCTGGATGCCCAGCGACAAACGGTTCACGCCCGCGTCGCGGTAGGCGGCAAAGCGTTCCGCCTCCACCGTGCCGGGATTGGCTTCCAGCGTGATCTCCGCGCCGAGGTCGAGCGGCAGCAGCATGCGCACGTTGCGCAGGATCTCCGCGACGCTCTCGCCGGAGAGCAGGCTGGGCGTGCCGCCGCCAAAGAACACCGTGTAGACCTGGCGTCCCCAGATGAGCGGCAGGGCCATCTCCAGGTCGCGCACCAGCGCGGCGACATATTCCTTTTCGAGGGACGCGGAGATTCTATCCTCTCCCCCGCCCTCTCCCTGCAAGGGAGAGGGAGCGCCGCGCATCTCGTGCGAATTGAAGTCGCAATACGGGCATTTGCGCACGCACCACGGGATGTGGATGTACAGCGAGAGCGGCGGGGTCGCCTTGAAGCTCACTCCCTGCGCCTTGAGGCCGGCGGGTTGTAGCGGATGGGTCATGCGTCGCCGAGGCGGAGCTTGTCGAGCAGCACCTTGAGCGCCTTGGCGCGGTGGCTGACCTGCGCCTTCTCGTCGTGCGACAGCTCGGCGGCGGTCTTGCCAAAGTCAGGCAGCCGGAACAGCGGGTCGTAGCCGAAGCCGCCCGAGCCGCGCTCCTCGAAACCGATCTCACCGTGCCATTCGCCCTCGGCGATGACGGGCTGCGGATCGTCGGCCCGGTGCACCAGCACCAGCACGCAGTAGTAGTGCGCGCGGCGGTCGGCCGCGCCCTGCATGGCGTACAGCAGCTTCTCGTTGTTGCGCGTGTCAGACTTGGGATCGTCGCCGGCATAGCGCGCCGACTGCACGCCGGGCGCGCCGCCCAGCGCCGCGACGCAGATACCGGAATCGTCCGCGAGCGCGGGCAGGCCGGAGGCAGCGCTGACATGGCGCGCCTTCGCCAGCGCATTCTCGACGAAGGTGCAGTGCGGCTCCTCGGCCTCTTTGATGCCGAGTTGCGCCTGCGTCAGCACCTCGATGCCGAGCGGTGCGAGCATCCTCTGGAATTCGCGCAGCTTGCCGGGATTGTTGGAGGCGATGACGAGTTTTTTCATGTTAGTTTTGTCCGCAGATTAAACGGATTGAACCCAAAACTTCAGTCAGCCACGGATGAACACGGATAGACACGGACAAAACCTCCATGTCAGGGGGTTGGTATCTCATCCGTGTAAATCCGTGTTCATCCGTGGCTCAATTGCGTTTTAGGTTAAAAGCTCAACCGTTCAATCCGTTTAATCTGTGTAATCTGTGGAAGGCTGCTTTTGCCTATCCTGCCAGCGCGGCGCGTTGCATCCCGATCAGCTGCTCGATGCCGGCCTTCGCCAGCTCCAGCAGCTCGTCCATCTCGGCGCGGGTGAAGGCATGGCCTTCCGCGGTGCCCTGCACCTCGACGAAGTGGCCGTTGCCCAGCATCACCACGTTCATGTCGGTGTCGCAGGCGGAGTCTTCCGCATAATCCAGGTCCAGCACCGGCGTGCCCTGGTAGATGCCGACCGAGATCGCGGCGATGAACTCCTTGAGCGGGGATTCCTGAATCTTGCCTTTGTTCAGCAAGCCGCTCACCGCGTCATGCAGCGCGACGAACGCGCCGGTGATGCTGGCGGTGCGCGTGCCGCCGTCGGCCTGGATCACATCGCAATCGATCACGATGGTGCGCTCGCCGAGCTTGGCGAGATCAACCACGGCGCGCAGGCTGCGGCCGATCAGCCGCTGGATCTCCTGGGTACGCCCGGACTGCTTGCCCTTGGCGGCCTCGCGCCCCATGCGCTCGTTGGTGGAACGCGGCAACATGCCGTATTCTGCCGTCACCCAGCCCTCGCCGCTGCCCTTCTTGTGCGGCGGGACCTTCTCGTCCACGCTGGCGGTGCAGATCACCCTGGTGTCGCCGCATTCGATCAGCACCGAGCCTTCGGCATGCTTGGTGTAGCGGCGGGTGATACGGATGGTGCGCAATTGATGAGGCGATCTCTGGCTGGGACGCATGGTGAATTCCTGGTTAGTGGATAGTAGTTAGTGGGAAGTGGGAAGTGGGAAGTGGGAAGTGGGGGGGTAACTTACCACTGAGGCACAAAATGCCGTTCTTACTCCCCACTTCCCGAATCTAGGTGATTTCCAGGACATTGCAGACGGGTTGGCCGGTGTCGTGGACGGCTTCTCCCTCTCCCCAGCGCACCGCGACGCCGGTGGCGTTATCGGAATGACCGGCCTCGCGCTGCAGCGCGCCCGCGATCAGAGCATCCAGCACCTCGGCCACGGGTTTCGCGGCGAAGGCCCCGGCCAGCTCCTGGTCGGTGAACGGTCCCCACAGACCATCGCTGCCGAGCAGCAGCACGTCGCCGGATTGCAGCCTGACCGGTTTGCCGGACTCCATGTAAAACATGTCCTCGACGCCGCCGAGGCAGTTGGTGATCTGGTTGCGTTGCGGGTGGACGCGCGCCTCTTCGGCGGTGATCATGCCCCAATCGGACCACTGCTGCACCATCGAATGGTCGCGCGTCCTCGCCAGCACCGCGCCGTCGCGCAGCAGGTACAGGCGAGAATCTCCGGCGTGCCCCCAATATACCTCGCCATCCTGGATCAGCGCAGCCACGCAGGTCGATCCCGGAAAGCCGCCCAAGGCATTGTCATGCGCAAACTTCATGATGCGCTCGTGCGCATAGCGCATGGTGGCCTGGACAAACTCGCTGGGGCCGGCGATGCGCGGCTGCGCATCCCGGCCGAACGCCTCGATAAACGCCCCGATGACCAGATCCGCAGCCACCTCGCCGTGCAAATGACCGCCCATGCCGTCCGCCAGCACCAACAGCAATGCGTCGCTGCTGTACGCATAGGCGACGCGATCCTGGTTGTATTTGCGGTTACCGATGTGGCTGGCCTGGTGAATCGAGAACTTCATGGGCGAACTTGGGATTTGACAGACCGCAATCGTAATATAATGCGCCGCTCCAGCACAGCTCTTTATTCGGAAGCCTTGCCATGATTCTCAGTATGACCGGTTATGCCACCGCCAGCGCGGAACTCGACAGCGGCTCGCTGACGCTGGAACTGCGCGCCGTCAACCATCGCTACCTGGACGTCCAGTTGCGCATGCCGGATGAGCTGCGCGGCTTCGAAGCCGCGCTGCGCGAGGCGATCAACGCGCAATTGCAGCGCGGCAAGGTGGAGTGCCGCATCAATTACGCGGTGCGCGGTGCGCAAAGCGGCGCGTCGCTGAATCGCGACCTGCTGCAACAGCTCGCCGCATGGAACAGGGAAGTGCAGGATGCCCTGCCGGATGCGCGGCCCCTGGGCGTGGCAGATGTGCTGCGCTGGAACGGCGTGCTGGAAACGCCCGGCGCGTCGGCGGACGAATTGCGTGCCGCGCTGTTCGACCTGCTGCAAGGCGTATTGCAGGAGTTTTCCGCGTCGCGGGCGCGCGAAGGCGAGAAGCTCAAGGATTTCCTGCTGCAGCGCGTGGAAAAGATCGAGGCGCTGCGCAACGGCGTGATGCCGCATGTTCCCGCCGCGATCGCCGCTTACGAACAAAAGCTCGTCGCGCGGCTGCGCGAGGCGATGCAGAACGCCCCGGCACAGGACGCCGGGACACTGGGCATCAGCGACGAGCGCATCCGCCAGGAGATCACGCTGTTCGCCGGCAAGATCGACGTGGACGAGGAGCTGTCGCGGCTTGCCAGCCATCTTGCCGAAATGCGCCGCGTCCTCGCGCAGGGCGGCGCGGTGGGCAAGCGCCTGGATTTTTTGATGCAGGAACTGAACCGGGAAGCCAATACGCTCGGCTCGAAATCGGTGGATGCCGAAGTATCCCGCAGCGCGATGGAGATGAAGATCCTCATCGAGCAGATGCGCGAACAAATTCAAAACCTGGAGTAAGCGGAGTCAATCATGTCGGGAAACCTGTTCGTCATCAGCGCGCCGTCCGGCGCGGGCAAGACCACCCTGGTGGAGGCCCTGCTCAACATCAACCCGCAGATCGAACTGTCGGTCTCCTACACGACGCGCGATCCTCGCCCGGGGGAGCGTGACGGCAAGGATTACCATTTTGTCAGCCGCGAGGTCTTTGCCAAGATGGCGGAACGCGGCGAGTTCCTGGAGAGCGCGGAAGTCTACGGCAACCTGTACGGCACCTCGCAGACCTTGATCAGCCATGCAACCGCCCAGGGGAGCGACCTCCTGCTGGAGATCGACTGGCAGGGCGCGGCGCAGGTGCGCCGGCTGTTCCCGGCATGCATCAGCGTCTTCATCCTGCCGCCTTCCCTGGAGGCGCTGGGGCAACGCCTGAAAGGGCGCAACAAGGACAACGACGAGGTCATCGCCAGGCGTATGGCGGCAGTGCGCGAGGATGTCGCCCATGTCGCCGAATTCGATTATGTTATTATCAACGACAACCTGAATGAAGCGTTGCGCGAACTCAATGCCGTAGTGCTTTCCGCCAGGCTGAAATGTGCAAGGCAATTGGCGCGTCATCAGGCTTTAATCAACCAGCTGCAGAATCCGGAGTAAATCATGGCACGCATCACCGTCGAAGAATGTCTCACGCAGATCCCGAACCGTTTTGAACTGACTCTGGCCGCCGCCTACCGCGCGCGCCAGCTGGCCAACGGCGCAAGCCACCTGGTCGATGAGAGCAACGACAAGCCCACCGTCGTCGCGCTGCGCGAGATCAGCGAAGGCAAGGTGGGCAAGGAAATCCTCAACCGCGGCCAGGCATAGCCTTGTGATTTTGCATGGCCGACGCAGATCTGCTTATCGAGGAAGCAGCCGCCTATCTTAAGCCGCAGGACGTCGAATACGTCCGCGAGGCGATCAATTTCAGCCATGCGGCTCATCAGGGCCAGAAACGCCATTCCGGCGACCCGTATATCTCCCACCCGATCGCCGTCGCGCGCATCCTCACCACGCTGCACCTCGATATCCAGGCGATCATCGCCGCGTTGCTGCATGATGTGGTGGAAGACACCGAGGTCACCGCCGAACAGGTCGCCGAAAAATTCGGCAAACCGGTCGCTGAACTGGTCGACGGGCTGAGCAAGCTGGACCGTATCCAGTTCGAGACCCGCGAGGATGCGCAGGCGGAAAATTTCCGCAAGATGCTGCTGGCGATGGCGCGCGACGTGCGCGTCATCCTCATCAAGCTGGCTGACCGGCTGCACAACATGCGCACGCTGGAATCCATGCCGCACGACAAATCCGAGCGCATCGCCCGCGAGACCATGGAGATCTACGCGCCGATCGCCAACCGCCTCGGCCTGAACGAGATTTACCGCGAATTGCAGGACCTGAGTTTCAAATACCTGCATCCCAACCGCTACGCGGTGCTGTCCAAGGCGCTCAGGGTGGCGCGCGGCAACCGCCGCGAAGTGCTCAACAAGATACTCGAGGCGATACGGCAACGACTGGCCGAGTTCAACATCCAGGCCGATGTGACCGGCAGGGAAAAAAATATCTACAGCATCTACAAGAAGATGCAGAGCAAATCGCTGGCCTTTGCCGAGGTGCTGGATATCTACGGTTTTCGCGTGCTGGTCAACGATTTCGCCTCCTGCTATGTGGGGCTGGGCGCGCTGCACGGCCTGTACAAGCCGATTCCCGGCAAGTTCAAGGATTACATCGCCATCCCCAAGGCAAACGGCTACCAGTCGCTGCATACCACGCTGTTCGGGCCGTTCGGCACACCCATCGAGATCCAGATCCGCACCCACGAGATGCACAAGATCGCCGATGCCGGCGTGGCCTCGCACTGGCTGTACAAGAGCGGCCATGTCTCGATCAAGAACCTGCACAAGAAGACCCACCAATGGTTGCAGGACCTGCTGGAAAGCCTGAGCCAGAGCAGCGATTCCTCGGAATTCCTGGAGCACCTCAAGGTAGACCTGTTCCCCGACGAGGTATACGTGTTCACGCCGAAGGGCAAGATCCTCTCGCTGCCGCGCGGCGCGACTGCGGTGGACTTCGCTTACAGCGTGCACACCGACATCGGCAATCACTGCATCGCCGTCAAGGTCAATCATGAACTGGTGCCGCTGCGCACCGAACTCAGGAACGGCGACCGCGTGGAGATCGTCACTGCGCCGCAGGCCAAACCGAATCCGGCCTGGCTGGGTTATGTGACCACCAGCAAGGCGCGCGCCTATATCCGCCACTTCCTCAAGACCATGCAGTCCGGCGAATCCGCGCAATTCGGCGAGCGCCTGCTCAACCAGGCGCTGCATGTACTGGGCGTCAAGCCGCAAGACATGGACGAAGCGCACTGGAACAAGCTGCTCAAGGATACCGGCGTAAAGACGCGCCAGGAGATCCTGGCCGACATCGGCCTCGGCCGCCGCCTCAACATGGTGGTGGCGCGGCAGCTGGCCTGTATCGGCGAAACGCTGCCGAAAGAAGCGGCCACCAGTACGGCCATCACGATACAGGGCACGGAAGGTATGGCGGTGCAGTTCGCCCAGTGTTGCCATCCGATCCCGGGCGACGCTATCATCGGCGTGCTCAAGAGCGGCCAGGGCCTGACGGTGCATACCCGCGACTGCCCGGCATTGCACAAAGGGCGCGGCGGCGAGCAATGGCTGGATGTGGTGTGGGGCAAGGATATCCGCCGCTCCTTCGATGTCGCCATCAAACTGCTGGTCGCCAACCAGCGCGGCGTGCTGGCGAAAGTGGCTGCCGCGATCGCCGAAGCGGAATCCAACATCGAGAACGTCAGCTTCGCCAATGAAGGCGAACATACCGCGCTGAATTTCACGCTGGAAGTGAATAACCGCCTGCACCTCGCCAACATCATGCGCCGCCTGCGCAAGATACCGGAAGTGAAACGCATCATCCGGTAGCTTTTGTCTTGGGGACGCAACCCTGAAAACCCGTTTCGCGAAATGCCGAGTCCTGTGAAATACGGCTCGCATCGGTTTGACGATGGGCAATTGGCGCAATATGCTGCGCTATCGCGTCCGGACAGGCTGATCGGGCGGCAACGCGTGACCATGGAGACCCTATGAACTTGATGTTCTGGAAGAAAAAAACCGGTGCCGAGGAGGAGGCTGAAAAGGCGCGGGAGTCGCTTGATTTTGCCTCGGCCAAACAGGATATCGCCGAGACTGACCCGGAGTCATTCGAGCCTGAATCAGACGGCATGGATACGGACAGCCCGGCAAAGCGGGGACTGGGTGTGCGGGTAAAATTGCAGTTTATTGCCCTGGCCCGGCGCTTCAGGAAGACACCTGCTCCGGATGCCGACGAAGATCATGCCGGCCAGACCGAAGAATCACCTGATCCGGAAACACTCGCAAGCCCCGGGTTGCTCATGCGGATCAGCGCCGGGTTCACTGCTTTTGTCCGGGAATTCAAGGCGCCAGCGACAGGCGCGGCGGGCGGGGACGAAGAGGACACAGAATCGCAGGGCCGTTCCGAAGCCTCGCGGGAGGACGAACTTCCCGATGCCGAGATGGCGGCCGAGCCGGTACACTCCAGAAAATGGCTGGTCATCGGTGGATCGACCGTTATAGTGATCTTATTGCTGGGCAGCATCGGCAGTGCCTATTGGCCGATCGTCGAGCCGCCTCAAAAACGCTGGGGCACCCGCCATGAACAGATGGACATTTCATCAACCCCACGTCGGCCAGAGTCAGAATATGAGGGATCCCAAGCCCCCGCATCCGTAAGATCCCCGGCCGAAGTCGAGGCGCTCAAGAAAGAGAACGCCGAATTACAGGCGCGGATCGAGGCGCTTAAAAAGGTGTCGCCGCAACATCAGCCTTATGCCCCAACGGCCCGGCAAGCCGGCGGAGAAGATGCTCCATCATCCGTCAGCGGCGAAATGACGATAGACAACAAGGATCCCAAGGCCGCCGCGATGTCGCTGAAAGAAGCCATCAACGCCATGAATGCCGGCTCGGGAGAGCGCGACAAAAAACCTGCCAAATGAGCAGGCGGCACGGACCATGAAACCAGCTCAAACGGACTCTTGATCAAAAAAGGCGCGACAACATGGCGAACATCCAGGCACTGACGCATCCGGAAATACATGACCAAGAGGCGTTGCGCGAATTTGCGGACGAACTGGCGGATCGTGCGGTGCACATCGAACGGGACATGGCCAGATTGGGCAAGGAGCCTGACAACCGGGTGTTGATCGCCGACCTGTTCCGCTCCCTGCACAACATCAAGGGCGATGCCGCGCTGTGCAAGGTGGAAATAGCCGGCCTGATCGCTCATCCGATCGAATCGCTCCTGACGCGTTTGCGTTCGGATGTGATACGGTATACGCCATTGCTCGGCGAGGTGGTCATGCTCGCGGTAGACCGGCTGGAACTGGCGACCGAGGCGTTGTTGGCGGGCAAGCCGGTAAGCCACCTGAAGCTGGCGGCTTTGGTGGAAGGCTTGGAACGGGTGAGCCTGGCATCCCAGGGCGACCTTGACTCTGCCGCGGCGCAAGTGATCGAATCGGTGACGGGGTTCCGGCCGCAAGCCAACCTGCGGACTTCAGTCGGCAAGCCGTCCGTTCAGGGCGAGCCCAAGGGCAGCATGGCGGACGATCTGCTGTTTTTCCGTTCGCTTGCCTTGCAGTTCGAAACACGCTCGCCCCTGTTCAACGGACGCACCGGGCGCATCCAGCACCTGGTGCTGGACACCAACCGGGCGGCCGGCTCGCCGGTGGATGCCGTGCAACTGGAAGCGGCGGCCTATATGCACGACGTGGGGATGATGTTCCTGCCGGAAGCGGTGTGGCTCAAGGGAGGCAATATGAGCGATGAGGAACGGGGCATCCTGCATACCCATCCGGGTTTCGGCGCCGCGCTGCTGGATCGCATGAAAAACTGGAAGCTGGCGGCAGAGATGGTGCGGCAGCACCACGAAATGCCGGACGGTGCAGGCTATCCCGCCGGGCTGCGAGGGGACGGGATTTGCCCCGGAGCCAAAATCCTTGCCATCGCGGATGCTTTCGAGGCAGTCACGCTCAAGCACAGCACCCGCGGCCACAAACGCTCCGTGTTGCGGGCCGTTGCCGAAGTCAATGCCTGCGACAACCAATTCGCGCCTGAGTGGATCGAGCCGTTCAATTCCGTCATCCGGCGCATGGTCGAACAATAAACGATACCAATCATCAGAAAGCGGAGAGGGCGCGCCTGCCCGACACCCGACCGGAACGCACCATGGCCATCAAAGCAACCGTCTTCAAAGCCGCCCTCCAGATCGCCGATATGGACAGGCACTATTACGCCGACCACGCCCTGACGCTGGCGCGGCATCCGTCGGAAACCGACGAGCGCATGATGGTGCGCCTGCTTGCCTTCGCGCTCTACGCCGGCGAAGCGCTGTCCTTCGGCAAAGGCATCAGCAGCGACGCGGAGCCCGACCTGTGGCAGAAGGACCTCACCGGCGCGATCGAACGCTGGATAGAGGTCGGCCTGCCCGACGAGCGCGCCATCCGCAAGGCTTGCGGGCGCGCCGCTCAGGTCGTGGTCATCAGTTATGGCCGCGCGGCGAATATCTGGTGGAACGAGAATCGCGACAAACTGCAACGCCTGAGCAACCTCACCGTGCTCAACCTGGCCGGCGAAACCACGCAGGCGCTCGCCGCACTGTCCAACCGCACCATGCAACTGCAATGCACCATCCAGGAAGACCACATCATGCTGACCAGCGATGCCGGCATGATCGAGATCGAGCCGCAGGTGTTGCACGGCAGCTTCCGCCCCACTGAACCATGACTGCAAAGCCCATCCCCTGCCCCTGCGGCGCAGCGGACTACGCCGCCTGTTGCGGCCGTTACCACGGCGGCGAACCCGCACCGGATGCCGCAGCCCTGATGCGCTCGCGCTACAGCGCCTATGCGCTCAAGCTGGAAGCCTACCTGCTCGCCACCTGGCACCCCGGCACACGCCCCGCCGCGCTCGACCTGGCGGCGGACAACGCCAAGTGGCTGGGTCTGGAAGTGAAGAAGCACACGCAGGAATCGGCGGACCGCGCCACGGTGGAATTCATCGCGCGCTACAGGATCGGCGGTCGCGCTCATCGGCTGCACGAGATCAGCCGCTTCATGCGCGAGGAGGGGAGATGGTTCTACGTGGATGGTGAATTCCCGGACTGACCAACCCCGAAAATCACAACGCTTCTGCTACAGTCACGCCATGAGCAAACTGACCCTGGACCGCATCCTGCAATCGCAGGGCTTTGGCACCCGCAAGTGGTGCACCGAACTGGTCGCCGACGGCGAAGTGAGCATCGCCGGCAAAGTCATCCGCGACAGCCGTATCGCCATCGAGACCGACGACCTTGAGTTCACCGTCTTCGGCGAGTCGTGGACCTACCGCGCGCATGTCTATATCGCATTGAACAAGCCCGCTAATTTCGAATGCTCGCGCAAGGCCAGCCACCACCCCGGCGTGCTGACCATTCTGCCGGAACAATTCAACCGGCGCGACGTGCAGCCGGTCGGCCGCCTCGATCACGACACCACCGGCCTGCTGCTGATGTCGGATGACGGGCCGTTCATCCATAAACAGTCCTCGCCCAGGCATCACATGCCCAAGGTCTATGTCGCCACCACGCATGAACCGGTCACGCCGGATCTGGTCGCGCAGTTGCTGGCCGGCGTGAAGCTGCACGACGAACCCGCGCCGCTGGCGGCGGTGACCTGCCGCAAGATCGATAGCCACCGGATCGAGATCGTGCTGGAGCAGGGCAAATACCATCAGGTCAAACGCATGCTGGCGGCTGCCGGCAACCACTGCGTCGCGCTGCGCCGTTCGCAGATCGGCATGCTGAAACTCGATGAGCTGGGGCTGGCCGAGGGCGAATGGTGTTATCTGGACGCGGCACAACTGGCGCTGCTGAAGCCGGGCTGATTCACCTGCAACGTCGATGTAGCATGTTCGTAGGAGCGGGCCATGCCCGCGATAGCCATTTTGTTCGCGGGCATGGCCCGCTCCTACCCTGTTTTTATCAGGTGCGGGTGAGCCGCCCGGAGTAAAATCCGCCTTCATTCATAAAGCCGATTCCAAATGTCCATACAGTGGTTCCCCGGTCACATGACCTCAGCGCGCAAGAAGGCTGCCGAGACCATGGAATTCATCGATGTCGTCATCGAAGTGCTGGATGCCCGCGCGCCGGAAGCGAGCTGCAACCCGATGATCCGGGAGCTGCGCGAGCACCGCCAGCGTCCCTGCCTGAAGATACTCAACAAGGCCGACCTCGCCGATCCCGCGGTCACGCAAGCCTGGCTCGATTTCTACAACAGGCAGGCGGGCGTCAAGGCGGTGGCCTTGAGCTGCAAGAGCGCCAGCGATGCCGCCAAGGTGCCCAGGCTGTGCCAGCCGCTCGCCCCGCATCGCGACAGCACCCTCAAGCCGCTGCGCATGATGATCATGGGCATTCCCAACGTCGGCAAGTCCACGCTGATGAACATGCTGCTCAAGCGCCGCGTCGCCAATGTCGGCGACGAGCCCGCCGTGACCAAATCGCAGCAGTGCCACAGCCTGAACGAACGCATGACGCTCACCGACTCGCCCGGACTGATGTGGCCGAAAATCGAACACCCTGGCGACGGCCTGATGCTCGCCGCAATCCACGCCATTGGCCGCAATGCCGTCATCGAAGAAGAGATCGCCGAACATCTCGCCGGCACTTTGCTGGCGCGCTATCCCGCACAGCTCGGTGCGCGCTTCAATCTGGATGTGGCGGGGCTGGATGGCATTGGTGTGATCGAGGCCGTCGCCAGGAAGCGCGGCTGCCTGCTGAAAGGCAAGGGCGGTGAACCGGATCTGGAAAAAGCGGCGATGATCCTGCTGACGGAATACCGCGCCGGCAAGCTGGGGCGCATCAGCCTGGAGACACCGGAAACGCGCGAGGCGATGCTCAAGCAGGCACAAGACATCACCTGAGGCCACATATACCGGTCAATGCTCCGGCCGCCGAAAGCGTCAATGGAGAAGCTTGCCGGCCAGCTCGTACAGGCTGATGACGATTTCGAACAGGATCAGCCCGATCACATACCATTCCAGCTTGTGCAGCTGCTTGTTGTCCCACACGTCGGCGAGCGTCTGCGCAGTATCCGAGATCAGCCCCAGCTTGCGATCCAGCGCCGACTGCCGCTCCTTCAGCTCGAATTCGTCTTCCAGGCTGGCATACAGCCCTTCGAGATGCGGGAAATCCCACAGCGTCTCGGGTTTGTCGCCGATCTCGGCGCGCCCCACCATGCGGTGCTCGATCAGCAGCATGTGGCCGATCTTGGACAGCAGCTTCTTCGAGTCGGCGCTCACCTTGCCGTGCGTGGCCAATTCCTGCGCCAGCGGCTCGATCTTGTCGAATTCCCCGGCGACTTTTTTCTCGTAGAGCGAGAGCACCAGGTTCTTGCTCAGGGCGTCGGCGATGACCTGCAATTTCTCCAGCGAAATATGATCCAGCGAGATCGCACCGCTCTGCACGCCGATACTGTTCCTGCCGCAGTGGATTTCCATCTCTTCCATCTCGGGCGCCGGATAGGGATTGGTCAGCCGCGGCTTGAGCGACTCGATGAACCTGGCTTCGTCCAGGCTCTTCACCCCGAACAACACCACCACGCCGTAGCGGAACAGCACCGCGATGCCGCCTTCCGCATCCACCTCCAGCGTCAACGGCGTGGTGGCAAGGCAATCGCTGATCTTGAACAGTTTCAAGTCCAGCCGGTCGCCCAGCAGCAGCGCGCGCACTTTCAGGTCTTGCCGATTTTTGATCCGTAGTTCCATGGGCAGTAAGGATTATCTTGAGGCCATGACCTGTACTTGAATTTGGTAACTCGATTCTAACCTGTTTCTTCCGTCACAAGAGCCACCGCAGTTGCTGCAGTCGCCTTGTCGATATCCGTCCGCACCTCGCAATACTCATTGTTTTCGTATGCCACGCGAGCACGGCGCCAGCGCGGCGAGGATGGGCGCGGGCATGGGTGTCAACTGTCCGCAGGCCAGCGCCGCGACCGTCTCGCCGGCCAGCCCGGCGGTGAGCAAGCCGCGCGTGCCGTGCGCCAGGCTGCAATACAGCCCGGCTTGCACCTCACCCACCAGCGGCATTGAGAGGGGTGCCGAACAGCGCATCGCGGCCCTGCCGTCCAGCCGTTCGATATCCGCCTCGCCCAGCGCCGCGCGCAGGGCCGGCGCATGCTCGGCCGTTTCGGCCTCGATGGCCCAGGCCGCGCCCCAAGCGTCGCGGCCCGCTGCGCGCCAGCCCGTCCCGGTCTGCGTCAGCGTCTCCGCCGTATGGCCGAGGCGCAATGCGATGCGCGCATCGTCCGCCAGACGCGCGCACAGCGCGGGCGGCACGACTCAGCCGCCGCCGGGAAACCACATCCCGCCGTGCGCCATTTCCATTCCCGTCAGCGCCGACGCGCGTGGCAGGGGAGGCAATGTGCCGCGCAGCATCTCGCGCTTGCGCCCGTGGCCCGGCGCTCTTTCCACCGCGAAACCGGCCTGCTGCAAGCCGCGCCGCACCCAGCCCGCGCTGGCGACCTACACCAGCGCGGCGCGCAACTCGTCGCCATTCAGCGGAAACTTCTCGATGCTGAAAAAATCCAGACTCGCGCCCGGCGGCGCGGCTTGCCCGAACAACTGCCAAGCACACAGGAAATTCAGCCCGGTGCCGAAGCCCGACTCGCCGATGGTGAAGCTCTCGCCTGCGGGCAACGCCGCAAAGCGTTTCGCCAGCCGGTTGTTCTGCAGGAACACATGGCGCGTCTCTTCGAGCCCGGAATCGGCGGAAAAATACACATCGCCGAAGCGCGATGAGAACGGCAGGCCGTCTCGCCAGGCAAGCGTCACGGGTTATTTGCCTGGCGCTGGACGGGTCGCCAGCGTCTGCAACACCGCCTTGAGCAAAGTCCAGCAGTGGGCGACGGATTCGATCTCGACCCGCTCGCCGGGCGCATGCGCGCCGCGGATGTCCGGGCCGAAGGAGATCATGTCGAGATGCGGATGGCTCGCGGCGAGCAGGCCGCATTCCAGTCCGGCGTGTATCACCTGGAGACCGGCTGGCCGGCCGAATTGCGCAGTGTAAACCTGCTGGCACAACGCGAGCAGGTTCGATGTTGGGTTCGGCGTCCAGCCGGGATACGCGCCGTCTTTCCATGCGCGCAGCGCGTGACCGACAGCACGGGCGACCAGTTTGTTGGCCAGCGCATCGGCGCGTGCGTCGTGCAGCGAGCGCACCTTGAACGTCGTCTGGAACTCGCCCTGCTCCAGCGCGCATACACCGAGGTTGCTGGAGGTATCGGTCACACCTGGGAAGTCCTCGCTGATGCGCTCGACCCCGCTTGCGGTGGTGTCGAGGAAAGCGAGCAACCGCTCCTGCTCTGCGCGCGCAATAGATGTGTCCGGTGGCGTGTCGTCATGCTTGCATACGAACGACACTCCCGCCTCCTCCTCTGCATAGCGTTGTCGCCATGCCTCATGCCGATGCCGCACCCACTCGTCGATATTCGACGCGATGGCAGCGGACAGTGCACAGGTCGCGAACGCCTCGCGCGGGATCGCGTTGCGCGCCGTGCCGCCCTTGAACTCGATCAGGCGCACGTCGGTGTGTGCGGACAGGTCGCGCAGCGCCTCCGCCAGCAGCTTGATCGCATTGCCGCGCACCAGGTGGATGTCGATGCCGGAGTGGCCGCCGCGCAGCCCGGACACCTCAAAGCGCAGCAGCGCATAGCCCGGCGGCACGTCTTGCTGTGCGCAAGCGTGGCGCACCTCCACATCCACGCCGCCCGCGCAGCCCAGATAGAAATGCCCCCACTCCTCGGTATCGAGGTTGATCAGCGCCTTGCCGTGCAGCGTGCCGGGCATCAGCCCGCGCGCGCCGTCCATGCCGGATTCCTCGTTGACGGTCAGCAGCACCTCCAGCGGCGGATGGACCAGGCCCGGCTCTTCCAGTGCTGCCAGCGCGAGCGCCACGCCGATGCCGTTGTCCGCGCCCAGCGTGGTGTTCTCCGCCACCACCCAGCCGTCGCGCACCATCGCATCGATCGGGTCGCGCTCGAAGTCGTGCTTTGTTCCGGTGTTGGCCTGGCACACCATGTCGAGATGGCCTTGCAGGATCACGCCGGGCATCGCATCGCAGCCGGGACTGGCGGGCTTCTTCAGGATCAGGTTGCCGGCGCCGTCGACCAGGGCGGCGATGCCGCGCGCCTTCGCCCAGCCGATCAGGTGCTCGCGCAGCGCAGCCTCGTGCAGCGACGCACGCGGTATCGCGCACAGCGTGGCGAAGTGCGCCCAGACCGGGCGTGATTGCAGGGTTTCAAGACTGTCGGTCATTGCCATCGATCACTCAGGATTCCGCACGAACCAGTCCAGCGCCCGGTTGGCGTTCTGGGGATTGCGGTGAAAGGCGCCGTGGCCTTCGTTGCGGTCTTCGATCGCGAAGGCGACATCGCCGCCCAGTCTCTTCAGCCATTCGCCGGTGTGCCGCATGCCAGGGCAGCCATCCCGATCCGGATGGGTGTCGCGCTCTCCGCAGGACGTGATCCAGCGCGAACCCTTGTAAGGCATATCGCCGAACCGGCCGGTCTCGACCGCGCGTGTCGGCGGATAATCCAGCGAAGCCCTGCCCGAATTTGCCACGAACAGGCTGAAATAATGCTGCCCCTTGTTGATATCCAGCGCAGCGATCGCATAGATATTCGCCGAACCGCGGCTGAATCCCTCCAGCATCGCATCGCCGGGCTTGATCCCCATGCTCCGCATCAGCAGGTCGAGTTCGCGGTAGATGTCGAACGGCGAGTAGTAATCCTCCGTCTTCTCTCCGCCGCCGAACCACCATTGCAGGCTGATAATGCCGAGATCGCGCCCTTTAAGGAAACCGCCCCAGATCTCCAGGTCGCGCGTCGCGAAACCGTTGCTGCCATGCAGCGAGACGATCCACTTGTGCGGCTTCCCCTTGAGGGCTTGCGGCTCCCGCACCAGGAAGAAACTGCGCCCGTCTTTCGTGGGGATCATCTCGGTGTCGGCGGAGAGCTTCGCCGACTGCGTGGCACGGACGAAGAGTTGTTGTGCCTGGGCTGAGAGCGGTTCGGATACGGCATCCATGCTGGCTGCAGCCAGCATGAGCGAAACGATGATGCGCATTACAGCATGGTTCATTTGCAGCTCCGTAAAGATATGAAAACTGATTCCGGCCTGACCCCTTAAATTCCCGGTCGGTTACCCAGAAGGGTGCAGCCAGGCAGTGCAGGGTGCCCGAGTGAATGAACAGGACTCCTGCCCCGCATTATTCTATACATAGCAGAACCGTAATAGTGGGCTTGTAAAAAAGAGACAGCCTGATATATTGAAAACGATGCATTTCAAAAGACGGCAGGGGAGGGTTTATGCTTGATGAAAAACAGAAAATCAACCAGATCATCAGTCTGAGTCAGGAAATTGCCAGGGTAAACGACCTGGATATTCTCCTCGAGCACATCCTCACTGTGTCTTGCCAATTCGCCAACGCTGATGCCGGTTCCATATATATCATGGAGGGGAAATACCTGAAATTCAGCTACACCCTGAACAATACCCTGCAGAAGAGGCTGCAGCCGGGGCAGAAGCTGATCTATTCCACCTTCACGACACCTGTCGATAACGAATCGATATGCGGTTACGTGGCAGGCACAGGCGAGATGCTCAATATTCCGGATGTCTATGAGCTCAGGGACAATGTCACTTACGCATTCAATAAAAGCTACGACGATATCTCCCAGTACCGCACGAGGTCGATGCTGACCTTCCCGATGAAGAACCTCAATGGTGAAGTTATCGGCGTGCTCCAGCTGATAAATTCAATGGATGAAGTCGGGAACATCATCCCCTTTTCAAAAGATGATGAACAATACATCCTCCACTTTGCCAACAACGCGGCTATTGCGATAGAAAGGGCCAAGCTTACCCGGGACATCATCCTCAGGATGATCAGCATGGCGGAACTCAGGGATCCAAAAGAGACCGGTGCCCATGTAAACAGGGTGGCCGGATATGCCGTTGAGATATACGAGGTATGGGCAAGCCGCCGCGGTGTATCCAAGACCGAGATTGCGAAGAACAAGGACACACTGAGGATCGCCGCCATGCTCCACGATGTAGGCAAAGTGGCCATCTCGGACTTGATACTTAAAAAACCGGCCCGCCTCGATGCCGCTGAATACGAAATCATGAAGTCTCACACCTATCTTGGCGCAAGACTCTTTGCCGTATCCCATTCCGATTTTGACCAGGCCTCAGCCCAGGTGGCACTCTCTCACCATGAACGCTGGGACGGAAACGGGTATCCGGGGTATATCAACGTCATGACCGGCCAGTGCCTGCCGGGATATGAGACCGGCGAAGGCAAAGCCGCGGGCCGTAAAGGCGAAGAGATACCCCCCTTTGGCAGACTGGTGGCCATAGCGGATGTATATGACGCCCTGTCATCCCAGCGTGTTTACAAGGAGGCATGGAACCAGGAACAGGTTCTGGATGAATTGAGGAAAGAGCGGGGCAAGCATTTTGACCCGGAAATGATAGATGCCTTCTTTATAGCCCTCGACTCGATCAATGCCGTGGGCAAGAGATATGTTTGACGGCAGAAAAAAGGGAATACTTCGGTGATAAGGGGCCGGATTGGCCCCTTTGATCCTTCAGGGCTTGCGGAATAACTCGTCGAGCGGATTCTTGCCGGCGGAGGCAGCAACATGAAACTCGCGTAGCGATTCGTTTGCCTGGCTCCGCCCCCCTCGCTTCGCTCTCCCCGCTTGCGTGACAACCAGCGACTTGGCTGCGGTCTCTTGCAGCTTGGCCGAATGACTAGTTGTCTCATCCAGAGGATTGAGGAGATAACCAGCCACTTGGCTGCTGTCTTTTGGCAGCATGGTGGAATGGCCAGTAGTTTCATCAGGGGAACGGGCATGGTGAGTTTCATTATGCCCGTTGCCGGAAACGCGCTTCGCGGCGAACTCCTCCTGGATGTTGTCGCGATAAAAGCTCCATGCCGCCCCCGAGCCGCTGAACCGGCGCCAGGTGTCCTCACCGACGCCGCCGTACTGCAGCATGCTGCCGTCGTCGAGCTGGACCTGCAGCATCCGGGCGCGTGCATCGTAGCCGATGGCGCGCAACCTGCCCGAATTGATCTTCTTCATTTCCATGGCGTCATCCTGAAACTATTTTGAGGCTGCTCCCTTTGATTCTTGCGCTGTCATTCCTGATGCTTATTGAGCATTACATAATTCGCGACAACCATTCTGTTCGGGCTGAGGTATCGAAGCCCAAGACTACGCGCAAGCTCACCCTTCGATACCTCATGGTGAGCGATGTAATGAATTATGTAATGCTCAATAATCGAAGCAGTTTGAGCCATATGCTCTTCTTTGAACCGGCCTAGATGCGCCGCCTTAGCTTGATGGCGATGGTGCCGACGCCCAGAAAAGCGACACCCATCAGGACGAGCGTGACGGGCCAGCCCAAAGAATTGGCGAAATGCTTTGCGGTGTAAAACCCGATGAAGCCGAGCATGGCGATGACCGTGGTGAACAACAGCGCCCGGCTTTGCAGTACCACGCAGGCATAGAGCATGGAAGCGGTTATTGCGAGATAGGCAAGTTCGACGGGCGTGTTGTGCACGAGATCGAACAAGCCACTATAGGCCATGATCGAGCCGACGAAATAGCCGAGACCTGTCAGGCCCGAATATCGCCCCGCCTTCTGCAGGCCATAGGCCGTGAACATCACGCACACGCCTATGATCAGACCCGCCCAGTCGGCGGAGGCAGACATCGCGATGCGGTCGAACAGGCCGCCGTTCATCCAGCAGACTCCGATCAACAAAGCGGGTGCTGCGAGCACACGGTGAGCCGTATCTTCAAGCGCGGTGGCGACCAGGAACAGCGAGGCGCCCAGAACAATGGCGATGTAAGCGAACGGGACGTCAAGCAGATCGAGGCCCACCTGCATGAACCCGTAAACAAAAAACAGTGCCGTGAATGCCAGCACCGTGAGCCGGTATTTTCCGAACAGCGCGCCCTGGTGCAGGGCCATCACGCCGAATACGAAGAGCACCGCGGCACGCCAGTTCTCGCCATGCGGGAATACCTCGTGGATCAGCACGAACCAGCCGCCGGTCATCACGAACACCGAGGCCAGCGCAAGCGGCAGGATGAGTTTCGGATATCTATTCTCATACAGTGCGGAAAGCAGCACGATGAGCAGAATGTAGCCCACGCCCAGCGTCACCAAAACCCGCATCACGCTGCCCATGCTCACCCAGAACGTGCCGATATAGGTGCTGATGCCCGCGAGAATGAAGATCGCGCCGAGATAGATGAAGAGAGTCTTGGCGATGTCGCCACTGCTGCGCCGGGTGGGCTCAGGCCGGGAGGTGGCAGGCAGATGAAAGGCGGCCTCGACTTCGGCGGGCGTGATGTCGTAGTTGCGCATGAGCCGCGCGATGCTCTCCAGCGCGCCAGCCTTGTCCGTTACGCCTGATGCACCGAGAATTCCGGCCAACAGCGGCCAGCCGCCCCACCACGCGCCGCCAATCAGCACGAATATAACAATGAGGAGCAGCAGCCAGATCATGGCGACACGACCCAGCCGACGAAGCGGGTATTATTGCTGTAATACATATTGGCGGCATTCGGCAGGCGGATGCTGCGCCCTTTTTTCGTCAGCACCGGGTCGTTGCGGTAGCGCGAGGAATAAAACAGGCCGGTGAAGACATCACCCGAATAGCCATTCAGCCCCGCACTGAATTCGTATCCATCCGGTGCAACGCTGGATGAATCGATCGTCAGCCCTGCCAGCTCGGGGACCTCGATCGGCGTGATTTTTGCAGCCGCCTCTGGTGTAGCGGGGCTTTGCCCGGGCGGCGCAAGGCCGGGCGGCAGCATGATGGCAATTTCCTTAACTGCCCCGGTCTTCGGGCTGTAACGCCAGAGACGCGGTTTCTGGTAACCCTGCGAACTGCCCTGGTAGATGACCTGGATTTTCTGGTTCACGACGGAGATCTGCACCCCGTTCGGATAATTGTAGTATTCAGTCGCGTAAAGCACGTCGTATTGCGGGGGCTCCACCAGCAGGGCGGGAATCCCCGAAATCAGCAGGAACACAACAACGAGCAGCAGGGGCAAACCCAGGCCAAAAGCGATGGTAGGGTTCTCGCGGAAGAAAGATTTCATGCCGGCCTCTCCTTTATGATGACGCCTCGATGCGGTTAAAGCCGCCTTGATCCGGTTAAACCGGGGGACAGGAATTCAACAGAACGGCGCCGATTATCTCTGGCCGTTATGCCTCGGTCAATGGAAGTTTTCCGGTCCGGTAGCTTTCATTTTTAGGTGTAACTATTGCAATGCTCACCACATTAGCTGCACTGCGACATGCAGCCCGGATGAAGCGAAGCGGAATCCAGTGAGCGGTCAATGTCCCGGATTCCATTGCATTCCATCCGGGCTACGATTGCTCTACTTGAGTCAACTGTCAGATATTCGACGGCTGCGCCGAATAATTGACTCTTTTTGAGTGAACAGCGCCTCGGCCAGCAGGTGTTTGTCTATGCCGTGAAAGCGCAAGAACCTCACGCCGGTATGAAACTGCTGGCGCTCTTCTGAAAATGACGAACTGCGCAAGGTGCACTCGATGCCGATTATGGTCTTCCTGGATTCACCATCCGGCAAAGGCGTTGTAATCAGCATTACCAGGCGGTCTTCCGTGGAGATATTGGTATCTGAGTAGATCCCGGCGCCCACCAGGGAAAGGTCGGAGATCCGGTCATGAAAGATTTCTTCATTATCCTCGGACCTGGGCATAAGGGATGCCATCCAATCCACGGAATATCGCGAGTACTGCCTTCTGTCCGATCCACGCCGCTCTGTAATCATTGCTCATCTCCAGTGGAGGTATTGGAGCCTCCCGTCTCAAATATCAGCAGATATCGTGCCAATTACCTTGGCGAATGGCGCCGGATTTTCATTCGGCGCAATGCAGGTCGCGTCCTGCGGGGACGGGCAGGGCGGGAACGGAAGGCGGAGGATGACAGAATGTTGCCAGTCAGGGGAGCAACGGCGCCATGTGCGCTAAATCGATTGCGATGCTGGCTGCATTAGCCCGGTAATTTTTCAGGCCTGCACAAGTATTTTTCTTTGTTCGCCTTCTTGCCGCATTTGGCGCAGACGAACTTCGGGTCGGCTTGATTCCTGGCACGTTTTTCCGCGTCCTTCGTTCTGCACATGGTCTTCGACATGGAACCCTCCCAGTCAGGAACGCGTATCCCTTTGCGACGCTGCTCCCATTAACCGTTCAAGATTATTGCGATGCTGACCCCTTTAATTCCTCACCATTGCCCGCCTTCAAATGAAACCGTGGTCTGTCCCCGATTATTCGTTTCGACTCCGGTACCTTGGATTCAAGATGGCGGAAATCAATTCGAGCCTGGCCCCTTTAGTTACCCGAGGCTGACCCCTTTAATTCGTTACAAATGACTTTATTTACTATCTCCCCACGTTCAATCCTGCTGCCCCTGTCGTTGCTAGCTTGAAGTGCAGCCTTATAGTACCTATTGGCGGCGTCGCTATTTGTTCCACCAATAGAAACCAATTCGACCTCGCTATAGAAACTATCAAGTAGCGCACGGGTTTGAGAAACATCCAAAGAGATGCCTTGCTTAATGAGCACGTTATGAAGCTCCACGCACAACGTAAAGAAATCCGCCTTTTTAAAAGCACGCGACTTGGGCGGAAAATTCATTCGTGAAATAAATGTAAGAACGTGCTCCACTTGTGCAAGAACATTTTCTTTTTCGGTGAATGCTTCATTATATTTTTCAAGAAATTGCTCAACCTCTTTATCGCGATTGAAATAAGTGCTCATGATTGTTGCAACCAATCCTGCACAGAATAGAACATCATTCATGCGCTTAATGTCTGTCGCGGTAAATACTTTGTTTTCTTCGAAGAAATCAAGTTGCGATATTCTTTCCGCCAATTCTTTAAACTCACCACCATACCTTGCATTGTGAATTTCCATGGCATTAAGACCATAGCTAGTTGAGTTTATGCGTTGGAATACTTGTTTGATTTGTTCAATGGGCATATTGCCCAAATCTCTAACAACGACTTTGTATTCAAGAAAAGCCACCTGCGCTTGTTCGTTTAGACTGACATACGCAGGCACTTCTTCGGGCAAACGCAAATCTGTTGAACCTTTAAAATATTGATACAGCGATGTTATCCGTTGCTGGCCATCTACCAATACTTCTGCGCCTTCGCCTGTTTTTGTATCAACATGCCCAGCTGCAATATAGATTTCTGGGAATGGATATCCCTCCAAGACGGTCTTAATGAATTCGATTTTATCTTTGTTTGTCCAAACAAGCCGCCGCTGAAATTCTGGCTGAGGAACGAGAGAGCCATTAGCTATCGCAGTGAGAAGTACACGTAGACGACGGTTAGATGCAGAGGTATCCATTGCTATTGCTCCCCTTCAATACATTGAGTAACACAAACCATTTGGTACTCCTGTAGGAAAAACAGTGAGTGATACAGACCAGCTCGTATCTTGTATGGGCCGAATTTCCTACTTGCCGACAGCTCGTTAAAAAAATCCCACCATTTTTTTGAGAAGTCAAAATAGTTGCTCGATGGCAATTTGTCCGGACGTATCCATCCTTCTGAAAGATATTTAAAAAATACTGGGCATTTCGGCCAATATGCACCGCTCTTTTTATAGAGATACGCCTCTTCCCATACCTTTGTAAATAAATCCGAAGAAATGACTGCGATATCTATATCAGAATCATCACCAAAGCTTTGGAATCTCTTTTCCGACTTTATGCTAAACCCCAATTTCCCCGAGCCCACCAAAACAACATTGTTGAATTCAATCTTGAAGTGATCACAAACACACTCCTTCAACTGGTAGTGCATATCATCACTCAGAGCGTAACAACCGCCATTCAAAATATGCTTTCGCACTATTTGAATGGCAGATAGATTACTTAAATCGGCTTTAAATTCATCAAGCATAGCGAACTAATGAGGAGTTAACATTAAGCGGGGACAGACCACGTTTTATTTTTCCCGATCTCTTCATGCACCCACACTGGATCGAGGTCTGCACCATTTGGCCATGTGAGCACACCAAGCTCGATACTGACTTGTTGAAATAACTTGGCATCTTTGAGTGCAGCGTAGATTCCTGCATTTGTACTATTCACCAGCGCAGACATATCCACGACGCCGCTTGTGCCATCGTTGCAGGTGATGGAGAGTCGATAGCCCGGCTGCACGCTGACCGCGCGCACGCGCCAAGGTGCGGCCGCAGTCACTCCAGCGGGGCGATGTTCTTGGGTAGCTGTTTCGATTGGCATAGGTTCCAGTCCTCCATCAACTCGGTGCGATGCTGTGCCGCCCATTCGAGCACCAAAGCCTGCGCACGTTTAGGCAGGCTGCCCTTGATGACTTCCAATGTGCGAATGTCGATCAGGGCTTCGTACTCGCCATACATGGCATGAAAGTGCGGCGGCGCATGCTCTCGCCAGAACATCTGGATAACGATCCCGAAGAACTGGCTGATGGTTGGCATGTCGCTTACCGCGCGTTTGCTTCGTCGCGATTGAAGCGATAGCCGCGCGCAGGAATGACCGCCGCCTTGAATACGTATTTCCGCTTTTCAGGTTTGACTGTTTGCATAGTCAACCTCCTTATTGAGTGAGGGGTATTCTAGCAAGCGTAGGGCGCAATAACCATCGGGCATTGCGCCGCATGTGGAACAACCGGCCATCCGGTGCAATGCGCTGCGCTTATTGGCACCCTACGAAAATCTCCCCCACCCTAGCCCTCCCCCGGAGGGAGAGGGGAGCCCTTCGACGGACTCAGGGCGAACGGCCTCTGTATTGCTTTACCGGCTAATCGGCTTATACCGGATCCGCTTAGGCTTCGCGCCCTCTTCACCGAGACGCTTCTTCTTGTCCGCCTCGTATTCCTGGTAGTTGCCGTCGAAGAACGTCCATTTGGAATCGCCTTCCGCCGCGAGGATGTGGGTGGCGATACGGTCGAGGAACCAGCGGTCGTGGGAGATGACCATCACGCAACCGGCGAATTCGAGCAGCGCGTCTTCGAGGGCGCGCAACGTTTCCACGTCGAGGTCGTTGGAGGGTTCGTCGAGCAGCAGCACGTTGCCTCCGGAGATCAGCGTCTGCGCCAGGTGCAGGCGTCCGCGCTCGCCGCCGGAGAGCTGGCCGACGATCTTGCCCTGGTCCGCCCCCTTGAAGTTGAAGCGGCCGATGTAGGCGCGCGCCGGGGTTTCGTATTTGCCCACAGTGAGGATATCGTTGCCGCCGGAGATCGCATCGAACACGGTCTTGCCGTTGTCCAGCCCTTCGCGCGACTGGTCGACGAAGGCGATCTTGACGGTGCTGCCGATCTTCACCGTGCCGCTGTCCGGCTGTTCCTTGCCGGTGATCATGCGGAACATGGTCGATTTGCCCGCGCCGTTCGGGCCGATGATGCCGACGATCGCGCCTGCGGGAACCTTGAAGCTGAAGTTGTCGATCAGCAGGCGGTCGCCGTAGGCCTTCGATACATTTTCGAATTCGATGACTTCGTTGCCGAGGCGCTCGCCGACCGGGATGAATATTTCCTGCGTCTCGTTGCGCTTCTGGTATTCGGTGTTGGACAGTTCCTCGAAGCGGTTCAGGCGCGCCTTGGACTTGGCCTGGCGCGCCTTCGGATTCTGGCGCACCCATTCCAGCTCCTGCTTCATCGACTTCATGTGCGCGTCGATCTGCTTGTTCTCCTGTTCGAGGCGCGCCTCCTTCTGCTCCAGCCAGCTCGAGTAGTTGCCCTTCCACGGGATGCCGTGGCCGCGGTCGAGTTCGAGGATCCATTCGGCGGCGTTGTCGAGGAAGTAGCGGTCGTGGGTGACGGCGACCACGGTGCCGGGGAAGCGCACCAGGAATTGCTCCAGCCACTCCACCGACTCGGCGTCGAGGTGGTTGGTCGGTTCGTCGAGCAGCAGCATGTCGGGTTTTTCCAGCAGCAGCTTGCACAGCGCCACGCGGCGCTTCTCGCCGCCGGAGAGGTTCTTGATGACCGCGTCCCACTCCGGCAGGCGCAGCGCGTCGGCGGCGATCTCCATCTGGTGCGAGGCGTCCGCGCCGCCTGCGGCGATGATGTTTTCCAGGCGCGCCTGCTCGGCGGCGAGCTTGTCGAAGTCGGCATCGGGCTCGGCATAGGCGGCATACACCTCGTCGAGTTTCTTCTGCGCCTGCATCACCTCGCCGAGCGCAGCTTCCACCTCCTGGCGCACGGTCCATTCGGGGTCGAGCAGCGGTTCCTGCGGCAGGTAGCCGATGCGGATGTTGGGTTCGCGCTGCACCTCGCCGTCGTATTCCTTGTCCACGCCCGCCATGATGCGCAACACGGTGGACTTGCCCGAGCCGTTCAGGCCGAGCAGGCCGATCTTCGCGCCGGGGAAGAAGCTCAGGGAGATGTCCTTGATGATCTGACGCTTCGGGGGAACGATCTTGCTCACGCGGAGCATCGACATTACATATTGGGCCATGGTGTTTGCTTGATGAATTAAAAACGGGTGTAAGCTTAACCTATAGCGCCGGACACCGGTAGCGCGCTGACCGGCGAATTGATAAGATGAAGTCGCCTTGATTCGTTAAACCCAAATAGTCCATTAGGTGAGATGGGACACCAAGGGCTGTTCGTGGCGAGGTATCGAACCACTTGATGCATGCCCTTCGATACCTCAGGGCGAACGGGTTTGGGGTTAATGGATATTTGGGTTAAACGACCCTTACACCAAACGACAGGAGATGCCAGATGAAGATCACCATGAAGAAGCTGTTAGCCGAACTCAACAAGGACCTGGAATGGGAATACTCGGCGGCCATCCAGTATACGCAGCACGCCTCCACGATCAACGGCGCGGAATTCGATTCCATCCAGAAGGAGCTGCTGATCCACGCGCAGCAGGAAATGGCGCATGCCGTGATGCTCTCCGACCAGATCGATTTCCTCGGCGGCGTGCCCACCGTGGACGTGGAGAAGCGCGCGATCTCGAAGAGCAGCGTGGAGATGCTCAAGCAGGACCTGGCGGGCGAGCAGAACGCCATCGATCGCTACAAGGAGCGCATCGGCCAGGCCGAGGAGCTCAGGGAATACGGATTGCGGCGCGTGCTCGAGGACATCCTGATCCAGGAAGAAGAGCACAAGCGCGATCTCGTCAACGCGCTGGCTAAATAGCAGATACGCCGCCATTCCGGTGATGCCGGAATGGCGGTAGCCATGTAGGTTGAGTTAGGCGCAGATTCTTGCACCGTAACCCAACAGCTTCGATATTGCACCAAAATCTGCTGCTGAAGACTGTGTTTGTTGGGTTACGCGATAAAACTGCTAACCCAACCTACGCATTCGCCTGCGCACCATCAACTTGCGCAACTCCTCCAGCAGCAGCATGCCGATCCCGAACGGGACGATGAACAGCCAGACCTCGATGCCCAGCGGCGCGGTGCCGAACAGCGCGTTGCCCCACGGCGTGTAGTCGATCAACAACAACAGCAGCAGCTCGAAGCCCAGCCCGTACCAGATCAGGGGGTTGCGGCGGCGGCCGCGGCCGAACACGGACATCGCCGGATGGCGGCACAGGAACACGTTGACCACCTGCATCGCGATGATCGCCGACAGGCACGCCGCGGTGGCCTGCAGGTAGAGGCTGTCGTGGCGCCCCGGCATATCCCCGTATTGCCAGTCGCCGCCATGCAGCACGAAGAAGAACGCCGCCATGCCCGCGATCGCTTCCAGCGGCCCGAGGAACAGGTAGGCGCGCAGCAGCAGCCCCCAGTCGAGCAGCCGTTCGCTGCGCGGCCGCGGCGGGCGGCGCATCGTGTCGGGGTCGGGTTTCTCCGCGCCGAGCGCGAGCGCGGGCAGCATGTCGGTGCCGAGATCGACCGCGAGGATCTGGATGATGGTCAGCGGCAGCGGGATCCTGAACAGCACGAAGGCGAGGTACGGCACCAGCTCCGGGACGTTCGAGGTGAGGATGTAGGTGAGGAATTTGCGCAGGTTGTCGTACACCGCGCGCCCTTCCTCGATGGCGGCGACGATGGTGGCGAAGTGATCGTCGAGCAGCACGATGTCGGCCGATTCCTTCGCGACATCGGTGCCGGAGATGCCCATCGCGATGCCCACGTCGGCGCATTTCAACGCCGGCGCGTCGTTCACCCCGTCGCCGGTCACCGCGACGATCTCGCCCTTGCGCTGCAGCGCCTGCACGATGCGCATCTTCTGGTCGGCACCGGTGCGCGCGAACAGCAGCTCGGGTTCGTCGAGCAGCAGTTGCAGATCGGTGTCAGACATGTGGCGCAGCCGCTCGCCGGTCACGGCGACCGGGTTCTGCGCCAGCCCGATCTCGCGCGCCAGCGCGCTGGCGGTTTCGGGATGATCGCCGGTGATCATGATCACGCGGATGCCGGCGGCATGGCAGGTGCTGATCGCCTCGGGGACGCCCTCGCGCGGCGGGTCGACCAGCCCGATCAGCCCGGCGAAAATCAATTCGGCCTCGTTAGACTGAATTTCGCGCAGCGATTCGTTCGTTCCCTCGCCCGCTTGCGGGAGAGGGTTAGGGAGAGGGTGTGCAGCATGCTGCGGCAATTTGCGCCAGGCCAGCGCGATCACGCGCAGGCCCTGTTCGGCCATCTGCTCCTGCATCGCCAGCAGGTTCGCGCGTCCGGCTTCATCCAGCGGCTGAGGCTTGCCTTGCAGCAGGATGGCGCTGCACAGCGGCAGGACGCTTTCCAGCGCGCCCTTGCAGTACAGCATGCGCCCGTCCGGGGTGTCGCAGATCACCGACATGCGCCTGCGTTCGGTGTCGAACGGGATTTCGTCGACGCGCGGGAACACATCGCCGGGCGGCGCGCCCTGCAGCAGCGCCACTTCCATCGGGTCGCCCTGCCATACTTCCCGACCGTTCTGTTCGACACGGCGCAGGTCGTGGCAATGGCGCATGATCGCGAACAGCGGTTCGGCTGCGGTGAGTTCGCCGGGGGTCCGCAACGCGCCTGAATAGAACACCTGCCGGATGCTCATGCGGTTCTGCGTCAATGTGCCGGTCTTGTCGCTGCAGATCACGCTGGCCGCGCCCAGCGTCTCCACGGCGGGCAGGTGGCGCACCAGCGCATTCTTCTTCGCCATGCGCTGCGTCGCCATCGCCAGCGACAGCGTGACGGTGGGCAGCAATCCCTCGGGTACGTTCGCGACGATGATGCCGATGGCGAACACCAGGTTTTCCCAGAACGACAGGCCGATCATCTGGCCGATCAGGAAGAACAGGACACCGAGCAATGTGGCGAACAGCGCGACCAGCCTTGAGAGGCGCGCGATCTCCTTTTGCAGCGGCGACAGCGGCTCGCGTGCGGCCTGCGTCAGGCGCGCGATGTTGCCGAATTCGGTATGCATGCCGGTGGCGTACACCATGGCTTTCGCTTCGCCCGAGATCAGCGAGGTGCCGGCATGCAGGATGTCGCGCCGCAAGGCGGCCTGCTCCTCCGGTTCGGCGGCCGCGTTGCGCGCCATCGGTTTCGATTCGCCGGTGAGGTTGGCGGTGTTGACGCGCACGCCGAACGCCTCGATCAGCCGGCAGTCGGCGGGCACGTCATCGCCCGCCGCGAGCAGCACCACATCGCCCGGCACCAGTTCGGCGACCGGCAGTTGCACCGCGCGGCCAGCGCGCAACGCGGTGGCGCGCTGCGGAAGCAGGTTGCGCAGCGCGGCCAGCGCCTTTTCCGCGCGGTATTCCTGCCAGAACGAGAACAGCCCGTTGATCAGGATCACGCCGAGCACCGCATAGCCCAGCGTCGCCATGCCCTGCCCGGGGTCTTTCCATTCGGCGACGAAGGCCAGCCCGGCGGCCAGCCACAGGATCAGTGCGAAGAAATGGGTGAATTCCTTGAGCAGTCTGCCGATGAACGGCTGCGCGGCGATCTCCTCGATCCGGTTGGCGCCGTACCTCGCCAGCCGCTGCGTGGCCTCGGCCTGGGTCAGTCCCTGCGCGCCGCTGTGCAGATGCGCATAGAACTCTTCGATGGCATGGCGGTGCGGGTTCACGATGTCCGGGTTATGGTCAGCGCAGTTTGATTTCGGTCCAGATGCGCGACAGCACGCGGCGCTGGTGGCGATCCAGGTCGCGCAACATTTCCAGCCGCGCCAGTTGCGCCGGGCCGGGCGACACCGCGGGATTCTGCGCGACTTCGGGTCTGATGTATTGCCGCGCGTCGCGGTTGGGGTTGCCCGAGCCGATCAGGTTGGTGAGCTCGGCGGAATTGCGCCCCTTGAGCATGAAGTCGATGAAGTGGTGCGCGAGGTCGGGGCGTGGACCGCTTTTGTGCAGCACCATCGAATCCAGCGACAGCACCGCGCCTTCTCTGGGGATGCTGGCGACGATGCGGAATTTCCTGCCGGCCTTTTGCGCGTCGAGGTCGGCCTGGAAGATGTCGTTGGAATAGCCGTGCACCAGCCAGATGTTGCCGACGGTCAGCTCCTTGATGTAGCTCGACGCGTTGAACGCCGCCCAGTACGGCTTGGCGCGGATGATCAGGTCGCGCGCCTGTTTCCAGTGCGCCTCGTCGGTGTCGTTGGCCGAGTAGCCGAGATACTTCAGCGCCGCTGCGAGCAGTTCGCGCTGACTGTCGAGCACGGTGACGCGCCCCTTGAGTTTCTCCAGATGGCGCGGCTCAAAGATCACCGCCCAGCTGTCTACCGGCAGATCCAGCTCGCGCATTTTTTCGCTGTTGTAACCGATCAGCGTGAGTGTGTAGGCATACGGCACCGAAAACTTATTGCCTGGGTCGAATGGAGTATTGAGGTAGGCCGGGTCGATGTTCTTCAGATTGGGCAGCAGACCCTTGTCGAGCAGGCGCAACGCATTCTGCCGGATCAGCGACTCCATCGCATTGCCGGTCGGCACGATCAGGTCATAGCCGGTCGCGCCGGCAGCCAGCTTGGCGAGCATCTCCTCGTTGTCGGAATAATAGTCCTGCACCACGCGGCAGCCGCATTGCGCCTCGAAGCGCGCGATGGTCTCCTCCGAGATGTAGTTGTTCCAGTTATAGAGATGCAATACGTCGGCGGCCTGTGCGTGGCCGATGCTTAACCAAAGCAACACTGCGCGCAGCACCGCCATAATCCGTTCGTGGTGAGCCTGTCGAATCATGAGCGGATATGGTGCAGGGATTTATTCCGCCCGCCCTTCGACAAGCTCAGGGCGAACGGAATAAGAATTACGGCATTCAATTTCATGCCTTTCCTTTCAGCACGTCCGGCGCGAACTTCGCGGCGAGCACGATCATGGTCAGCGTGAGCAGCATCAGCAGCGTGGATACCGCATTCACTTCCGGCGTCACCGCGATCTTGATCATCGAGTAGATATGCAGCGGCAAGGTGGAGACACCCACGCCGGCGGTGAAGAAGGTGATCACGAAATCGTCGATCGACAGCGTGAACGCCATCAGGCCGCCGGCGACCACGCCGGGCAGGATCAGCGGGAAGGTGACGTAGCGGAACATCTCCCACGGCGACGCGCCGAGGTCGCGCGCCGCCTCGAAGATGCTCTCGTCCATGCCGGCCAGCCGCGCGCGCACGATGATCGCGACGAAGCCGATCGAGAAGGTGATGTGCGCGAGCACGATGGACAGCAGGCCGAGGGTGAGATTCAGCACCTGGATGAAGAACAGCAGCAGCGAGACGCCGAGCAGGATTTCCGGCATCGCCACCGGCGTCAGCACCATGAAGGTCAGCAATTTGAGGTTATAGCGGTGCATCGCAATGCCGGCCATCGTGCCGAGCGCGGTCGCGACCAGGCTCGACACCAGCGCAATGAGCAGCGAGTTGCCGGCGGCGGCGAGCATCGCCTCGTCGTGCAGCAGCACCTCGTACCAGTGCCAGGTGAAGCCCACCCATTCGGCGTTCAGGCGCGAATCGTTGAACGAATAGGCGACAACGATGGCGAGCGGCACGTAGAGGAAGGCGTAGACCGCCAGCGCCGCCGCCCACAGCCAGCGCCCCCTGCGCATGACTGCGCTAGGCATAGCTGCCCCGCTTTCCGGCCAGTCTGGCGGCGAGCCACGCGATCAGCAGCACCGCGATCGTCAGCATGATTGACAGCGTGGAGCCGAACGGCCAGTCGCGCGTGCCGAGAAACTGCTCCTTGATCAGGTTGCCGATCAGCATATCGCCGGTGCCGCCGAGGATGTCGGGAATGGCGAACATGCCGAGTACCGGGATGAACACCAGTGCGGAGCCGGAAAAGATTCCCGGCAGCGACAGCGGGAAGGTCACGCGCCAGAAACGCTGCCAGGCGTTCGCCCCGAGGTCCTGCGCCGCGTCGAGCAGCGAGGGGTCGTGCTTCTCCAGGTTGGTGTACAGCGGCAGCACCATGAACGGCAGGTGCACGTACACCATCGCGACCAGCACGGCGAACGGCGAAAACAACAGGTGTACCGGCTCCATGCCGAGCCCTTGCAGGAAGCCGTTGACCAGCCTGCTCAACGCCGACTGCGGCCCGAGCACTATCATCCAAGCATAGACGCGGATCAGGAAGTTGCTGGCGAACGGCAGGATCACCAGCAGCACCATCAGGTCGCGGCTCTTCTTCGGGCTGCGCGCGATCAGCAGCGCCAGCGGGTAGGCCATCGCCAGACAGATCAGCGTGGTGGCGAGCGCCATGAAGATCGATTTGATGAACACCCGGCCGTAGATCGGGTCGCTGAAAAAGAACCGGTAGGTCTCCAGCGTCACCCCTTGCAGGGTATTGGGGTCGGCGGCAGTAAGCGGTGCCAGCCCGCCGAATTCGCCGGGGTAGCGGAACGAGGCGAGCACCATGATGATGCCGGGCATCACGAAAAACAGCAGCAGGAATACGAATGGCGGACCGCTCACCAGCCAGTTGGTCAGGCGTGCGGCGGGAGCCGATTTGTGAACGGACTCAGTCACGCAGGAACATCCCGGCGTCGTGGCGCCAGCCCAGCTTGACCGCATCGCCCACCTCGAACAGCTCGGCCTTGCCTGGTGCGGAATTGGGCAGCAGCGCCTCGATCATCGCGCCATTGGCGAGGCTGACCTTGTACACGCTGACATCGCCGCGATACAGCAGATCGTGCACCACGCCGGAGAAGTGGTTCTTCAGTTCGTCCAGTTCGCCGTGCATGCCGATGCGCACCTGCTCGGGGCGTATCGCAAACACACCCTTGCCGCCGGCCACGGCATCCTTGGTCGATGGCGCGATGATTTCTCCCAGCCCGGTGACCGCGAGGCGCAGATGGCCGTGCGCAACCTCCACCGCCTGCGCCTCGAGCTGGTTGAGGTGGCCGATGAAGTCGGCGACGAAGCGGGTTTGCGGATAACCGTACAGCCTGGACGGCTCGTCCACCTGGGCGACCCGGCCCTGATCCATGACGGCGATGCGGTGCGACAGCGCCAGCGCCTCGACCTGCGCATGCGTGACGAACACGAAGGTCACGCCGACCTCGCGCTGCAGGTTGATCAGCTCTACCTGCATTGCCTCGCGCAGCTTGGCGTCCAGTGCGCCCAGCGGCTCATCGAGCAGCAGCAGGCGCGGGCGGTTGACCAGTCCGCGCGCCAGCGCGACGCGCTGCTTCTGCCCGCCGGACAGTTCGTGCGGGTAGGCATCTGCCTTGTCGGTGAGGTGCACCTGCTCCAGCGCCTCGCGCAGCATCCGGTCGATTTCGGCGGGCGAACGGCGCGCCATCCGGAGCGGAAAGGCGACATTCTGCGCGACCGTCATGTGCGGGAACAGCGCGTAGCTCTGGAACACGGTATGCACCGGGCGTTTTTCCGCGGGAGTATCCGCAAGGTCTTTGCCGTCGAGCAGGATCTGCCCGGCATCGGGCAGATCGAAGCCTGCGATCATGCGCAGGATGGTGGTCTTGCCGCAGCCGGAGGGGCCGAGCAGCGTGAAGAATTCGCCCGCTTCGATATTCAGGCTGACATTGTCCACCGCGACAAAATCGCCGAAGCGGCGGGTGACATTCCTGATTTCGAGCTGAGCCATATCGGGTGATCCGTAACTGCCTTTACGGACATTACTTTAATCGATATTGCCCTGCAAGATTGCGCCTTGCGAATATAAAGCGGCGCTTGCGCTGGACGATAAGCTTGATGAAAATGCGCTCATGGGTTGATTCAGCCGGTTATCTGAACGTCGCAGATGTGCCTATTGTGTTGAAAAACTCATTTTTTGGACACAATGGGAAAATTGTAGCCTCATAGAGCGCTTAAAAATTTTTGACACGGGATGGCACCGCAGAACCATGCCACCGTAAACCGCACTGCTTTCGACGATTAGGTGCGATTTACTGGTGCGCCTGCGATTTACAAAATTTCCGAGGGGCGGAAATTTTGATTTTTCAACACAATATGCCACTAGCGGACACTTGCGAACGCTGCAAATTTCCAATGGTCAATGCTGTTATTTGATTTAAAGTGTTTCAAAGCAGCATGGCTTGCTCAGCGCGCTTGCTGTCGGTGATGTCGAACATCATCGAGCGGCTCATCACGAAACGGCCGGCGGCGCCCTTGACCGCGGTGGCGTTCAACAGCACGGTTTGGTTCGTGCCATCCTCGCGCACGATTTCGAGTTGGAGATCATGCAGCTGGCCGCATTCCTTGAAGCGCGAGTAGCTTTCCAGGAAGGTTTTGCCGCTCGAAGGTGTGAGCAAGTCTGTCAAGCTCATTTTGCCCACGACTTCTTCGCGTGTGCGGCCAAGCCATTTGAGCGCGGTGTCGTTGATCTGGACGAACACACCGTCCGCGCCGAGCGAGTAGTAACCGCAGGGGGCGTTGTGGTAGAGGTCTGCGAACTGATCTGCGTATTCCTTGAGCGCTCTCCCAGTCTCTGTGCACGCGATGAGCTTGCTGGCGAGATTGGCATTGGCCGACTCGAGCAGCGCGGTTTGTTTCTCGAACTGCATCGTGCGGTTGGCCACCAACTCCTCGAGTCGTTGGCGGTGCTTATGCAGCTCCTCTTCGACCTCCTTGTCCTCAGTGATATCGATTAGAACGCCCTGCATGAACAACGGCTCGCCCGTTTCGTGGCGCACCAGGCTCGCCTCGTTCAGGAACCAGCGCACTTCGCCGGTACGGGTGAGCAGGCGGTATTCGCAGCGCACGGGCTCACCGCTCTCATAGCCGCGCGCGATCTCGGTGTAGACAAGCGCCTGATCTTCCGGATGAATCTGCTTGAGCAACCCTTCCGGCTCGGCCAGCAACTCTTCGGGCGAAAAACCGAGCTGGCGGATCTGCGGGCTGATATACAGCAGCTTGCCTGACGCATCCAGCGCGGTGGTGTAGGTGATTGCGGGAATCTGCTCCACCAGAAAACGGTACTTCGCTTCGGCTCGGACCAGATTTTCTTCCACCTGTTTTTTTTCCATCAGCGTCCGCCGCTCGCGCAGCACGCGCTGAATGACAGAGGGCAACAACTCCAGATATTGACGGTTCACATCCTTGACCAGGTAGTCCTGCGCGCCGCGCTTCATGGCCTCGACCGCGACCAAAGCATTGTCGGCGCCGGTCAGCATCATGACCGGCACCGGGATCTCGCCCAGATCGTTGCTCAGCTCGGCCAGAAACTCCAGCCCATTCAGATCCGGCAAGTGGTAATCGAGCAGCACGCAGTCCGGCTTTTGCGCATGTGCGAGTTGCAGCCCTTCGCGGCCGGTTTCGGCTTCGGACAGCACGAATTCGTAGTTCGGGTCCTGCGCCAGCGCGCGGCGGCAGGCCATGCGGTCCACCAGGTCGTCCTCGACGATGAGTACGCGTATCTGCGGCTTGGTCATAGCGGCACCTCGCTGATGGTCCAATAGGCGTCGATGGTGCGCATGACTTCGACGAACTGCCGATAATCCACCGGCTTGGCCATATAGCCGGCCACCCCCAGGTCAAAGCTGCTTACTTTGTCCTGTTGTTCCTCGGACGTGGTCAGCACGACCACCGGGATGCGCTTGAGATGGGCATCGTGCTTCGCCACCTGCAGAAACTCGATGCCGTTCATGATCGGCATGTTCAGGTCGAGCAGGATAATGCACGGCTTCGCGTTTTTAGGGTCGCGCAGGTACTTCAGGGCGTCCTCGCCATTTTCCAGACTTACCACCGAGTTGGTAACGTGGATTTCCTTCAGGGCGCGCTTGACCGTCATGACGTCCACTTGATCGTCTTCCACCAGGAGGATGGGCTTGTTGGTGATTTTCATGCTTGTGTTCCTTTGGCTGAGCCTGCAGTTGCAGCGGTACACGGCAGGGTGAAGAAAAATGTGCTTCCCCGGCCGACTGAGGATTCGAGCCAGATGCGCCCGCCGTATATTTCCACGATTTTCTTTACCAGCGCCAGGCCGACACCGGTGCTTTCCACACGGTCGCGCGGGGCGAGCGTCTGGAACAACTGGAAGATTTTATTAAAATGTTGCTGATCAATGCCCGGGCCGTTGTCGGTGATGCTGAATTTCCATTGCCCGTCCTCGGCGCTACAGGCGATACGAATCCCGCCCTCGGGTTTATCCATGTATTTGATGGCGTTGGAGAGCAGGTTCTGGAACACCTGCTGAATACGGGTCGGCTCTACCATGACGGTGGGTAGCGGGTTTTCGATCGTAACCACGATGCTTGGCGGGGGAGAGAGCAGGTCGACCACTTCCCGCACCAACCGGTCGAGGTCCACTGCGACGGCCACTTCTTTCACCCGGCCCACGCGAGAATATTGCAAAATGCCGTCGATCAGGCCGTCCATGCGGTGCACCCGGCTGATCAAGAGGCGCATGTGCTCCTTGCCTTCGTCATCGAACTTGTCCGCGTAATCCGTGGAAATCCAGTTCGCCAACGAGCCGATGGCCCGTAACGGGGCCTTGAGATCGTGGGATACCACATAACCGAAATTCTTGAGCTCCTCATTGGCGCTCTCCAGATCGTGCAGCAAGAGCGCCCGCTGTTCCTCGACCTGCCTGCGCTCGGCCAATTCGCGAACGATGAACAGAAACAGCACGCCGAAAAATATAGCTACAGAAACCAGGGCCACAAAGAAGATGGTCAGCACCCGGTCGGCATTTGCCCGGGAAGCCTCTACCCACTGCTGCAAACGGGCAGCTTCCCCTTTCTCCAACTGCAGCACCGTTTCATGGATGGCGTCCATTTCCCGCTCACCGTCGCCGGCCATCAGTTTGAGGCGTGCCTGCTCGAAACCCTGCTCGCGCCGCACCTTCAATACCCCTTCCAGCAGCGCGAGACGTGCGTCGATATGCTCATCGAGCCGGAGCAGCAATGCTTGCTGGCCGGGATTGTCGGCAGTGGCATCGTGGATATTGCCGAGCAGGATGCGTATGCGGTCGATGTAGGCGCGCCGCGGGATGAGATGGCGCTCATCGCCGCTGATCAGATAGATGCGCTGCCTGGTTTCCGCCTGGTTCGCCAGGGAGAATATTTCCTCCAGGGCGGTGATGGTTTCCTGGCTGTGCGTGGCTTGGGTGGAGGCGTGCATGAAGCTCACGGTCGACTGATAGGCAAGCCAGCCGATGACAGCGAGAATAGCCAGAGCCACGGCAAAACCGGTAAGTACCTTATGTTCGATTGACCATTTCATTGGCAGATATCACTACTGTCCGGCAGATTTTAATTTCAATTGAATAAAGCCCATTTAATTAATGCTGATTTTGACATGATTATTGATCCCGACGATTTGAAATCGCTCTCTGCCATAAATTGTATCGTAACCGATTTAATCGCATTTGGTACGTTGCCCCCGTGAGGCTATAACTTTTCCATCGTATCCAAAAAATGAGTTTTTCTACGCAATATGTCGATAACGTCCTGTCGATGCTTCCTAAACCTGACGCTAGATAATTCGGTGCAGCCCGATTAGGGCGGAACGCGTGGCGGTTCCGCCGAATGGTTGATGACATTCGGTTTTGAATTCGCTTTCCACACAAAAAGCGGCCCATAAGGCCGCTTTTTGTGTGTTGCCGGAATTGCCGCTTACTTGATGATTGCGTTCAGCTCGCCCTTGGCATAGCGGCCGGCCATCGCGTCCAGCGAGACCGGCTTGATCTTCGTGGCCTGGCCTGCGCAGCCGAAGGCTTCGTAGCGCGCCCTGCAGATTTCCTTCATCGCCTTGGTGGTAGCGGCGAGGAACTTGCGCGGGTCGAAGTCCTTGGGGTTCTGCGCGAGGTAGCGGCGGGTCGCGCCGGTCGAGGCCATGCGCAGGTCGGTGTCGATGTTGACCTTGCGCACGCCGTGCTTGATGCCTTCGACGATCTCCTCGACCGGCACGCCGTAGGTCTCGCCCATCGCGCCGCCGAATTCATTGATGACCTTCAGCCATTCCTGCGGCACGGAAGAGGAACCGTGCATCACCAGGTGGGTGTTGGGGATGCGCGCATGGATCTCCCTGATGCGGTCGATGCGCAGCACCGCGCCGGTGGGCGGGCGGGTGAATTTGTAGGCGCCGTGCGAAGTGCCGATGGCGATCGCCAGCGCATCCACCTGGGTGGCCTTGACGAATTCGGCGGCTTCGTTCGGGTCGGTCAGCAACTGGTCCTGGCTCAGCGCGCCTTCCGCGCCGTGGCCGTCTTCCTTTTCGCCGTGGCCGGATTCCAGCGAACCCAGACAGCCCAGCTCGCCTTCGACGGAGACGCCGACCGCGTGTGACATGTCCACCACGTTGCGCGTGGTGTTGACGTTGTATTCAAAACTGGAAGGCGTCTTGCCGTCGGTCATCAGCGAGCCGTCCATCATCACGCTGGAGAAGCCGGACTTGATCGCCTGGATGCAGATCGCCGGTGATGCGCCGTGGTCCTGGTGCATCACCACCGGGATATGCGGGTAGGCTTCGACCGCGGCCTCGATGAGGTGGCGCAGGAACGCCTCGCCGGCATATTTGCGCGCGCCGGCGGAGCCCTGCATGATCACCGGGCTGTTGGTCTCGTCGGCCGCTTCCATGATGGCCTTGACCTGTTCCAGGTTGTTCACGTTGAATGCGGGCAGACCATAGCTGTTTTCTGCCGCGTGATCGAGCAGTTGACGCAGAGATACGAGTGCCATTTGTTCCTCCTTATTAAATTCAGTTGCTAGACGTAAGACGTAAGTTGAAAGACAAGTCAGCGGTTTTGCTTACGTCTTCCAGCTTGCGTCTTACGACTCGCTTTAAGTCTTGCGATGATCCCCGACGCGCATGATCTTCATCGTGTTGGTATGTCCCGATTTGCCCATCGCTTCGCCGATGGTCATCACCACCATGTCGCCGTCCTTCACCAGGCCCAGCTCCAGGAGGGTGGCCTCGATATGCTGCCATTCTTCCGACTGACCCCTTGCCCCTGAATGGAATGCGATGGGATGCACGCCGCTGAATAAAGTCACTTTGCTCAATGTTTCCGGCAGCGGGGTCAGCGCGAAGATCGGCACCCCCGCATTCACGCGCGACATCCACAACGGCGTCGAGCCGGACTGGGTCAGCGCGATGATGGCCTTCACCTTGAAATGCGACGCGGCGAACAGCGCGGACATCGCGATGGACTGGTCGATGCGCGCGAACTTCTGCTGGATGATGCGGCGGTCGAACACGTTCTCTTCCACTTCCCGCTCTGCCTTGAGGCAGATACGCGCCATGGCCTCGATGGTTTCCACCGGGTAGTCGCCGACCGCCGTTTCCGCCGACAGCATTACCGCATCCGTGCCGTCCAGCACGGCGTTGGCCACGTCGGAGACTTCCGCACGCGTCGGGATCGGGTTGTTGATCATCGATTCCATCATTTGCGTGGCGGTGATCACCAAGCGGTTTTTCGCGCGTGCCATCTTGATCATGCGCTTCTGCAGGCCGGGCACGGCCGCGTCGCCGACTTCCACGCTCAGGTCGCCACGCGCCACCATGATGGCATCGGACGCCTCGATGATATCGGCCAATGCCGGAATCGCCTCGGCACGCTCGATTTTGGCCATCAACAGGCTCTTGCCGCCCGCCGCTTGCATCAGATCGCGCGCCAGGCGCATGTCATCGCCGTTGCGCGGAAACGATACCGCCAGATAGTCCGCCTTGATCAGCGCGGCGGTCTTGATGTCTTCCTTGTCCTTGTCGGTCAGCGCGGGTGCGGTCAGGCCGCCACCCTTGCGGTTGATGCCTTTATTGTTGGACAGCACGCCGCCGCGCACCACCCGGCAAATGATCTCGTGGCCTTTGACTTCGACGACATCAAACTCCAGCATGCCGTCGTTGAGCAACAGCACCGAACCCTTGCTGACATCGTTGGGCAAGTCCTTGTAATCCAGTCCGACGCGTTCCTGATTGCCCAACCCCTCCAGCGCGGCATCCAGAATGAAAAGATCGTCCTTATGCAGGGCGATCTTGTCGTTCTCGAACTTGCGCACGCGGATCTTCGGACCTTGCAGGTCGGCCAGGATGCCCACAGTACGCCCTACCACTGCCGCCGCCGCACGCACCGTCTCGGCGCGCTGCACATGGTCCTGCACCGTGCCGTGCGAGAAATTCATCCGCACCAGATCGACGCCGGCGCGTATCATTCGCTCGAGGACTTTCTGGTCGCTTGAAGCGGGCCCCAGGGTTGCGACTATTTTGGTTCTACGCAGCATGATGGGTCATTCGCAACTGCAAGCGCTGCCACAGCCTTCAGTGTCTTTCCGCGCTGCGCGTTTTTCCAGGATCTCCACCGCCGGCAATTTCTTGCCTTCGAGGAATTCCAGGAAAGCGCCGCCCGCAGTGGAGATGTAAGACACCCTGTCATAGATGCCGTATTTCTGGATCGCAGCAATGGTGTCACCGCCGCCCGCCAGCGTGAAGGCCTGGGTCTCGGCGATCGCTGTGGCGATCTTTTTGGTGCCTTCGCCGAACTGGTCGAACTCGAACACCCCGACCGGTCCGTTCCAAACCACCGTGCCGGCCTTCATGATGATGTCGGCCAGTTCTTGAGCGGATTGCGGGCCGATGTCGAAGATCATGTCGTCGTCGGCCACCTCGTCGGCACCTTTCAGTACGGCCGGTTCGTCGGCGTCGAACTTCTTGCCCACCACCACGTCCACCGCAACCGGAATGGAAGCGCCGCGTGCCTGCATCTTCTGCATCAGGCTCTGCGCGGTCGGCACCAGATCGTCCTCGCACAGCGACTTGCCGACGTTCTTGCCTGATGCCTTGAGGAAGGTGTTGGCAATGCCACCGCCGACCACCAGTTGTTCACACTTCTCGGACAGCGATTCCAGCACGGTCAGCTTGGTGGACACTTTGCTGCCGCCGACGATGGCCACCATCGGGCGTGCCGGGTTGAGCAATGCTTTGGACAGCGCATCCAGTTCCTCGGTCAGCAGGATGCCGGCCGCCGCGACCGGCGCATACTTTGCCACGCCGTGAGTCGACGCTTCCGCACGGTGCGCCGTGCCGAAGGCGTCCATCACGAATACGTCGCACAGCGCGGCGTATTTCCTCGCCGTTTCTTCGACGTTCTTCTTTTCGCCCTTGTTGAAGCGGCAGTTCTCCAGCAGCACCAGCTCGCCTGCGGCAACATTGAAACCGCCATCCACCCAATCCTTGATCAGGCGCACCGGCCTGCCCAGCTTGTCGGCGATGACGTGCGCGACCGGCTTGAGCGAGTTTTCCTCGGAATAGACGCCTTCTTCCGGCCTGCCCAGATGGGAAGTCACCATCACGCGCGCTCCGGCTTGCAGGGCGGCATTGATGGTCGCCATCGACGCAGTGATGCGCGCATCCGAGGTGACCTTGCCTTCCTTGACCGGCACGTTGAGATCGGAACGGATCAGGACGCGCTTGCCCTTGAGATCCAGATCGGTCATTTTGATTACGGACATTTTCTACTCCATGAAAAAACGGTAAGTGGTGAGTGGGAAGTAGTGAGTAGAAGCGGTGGGGGTGTTTCCCACTTCCTACTTACCACTTCCTACTCACTATGCTTTGCTATTTGGCGACGTGCCGCACCAGGCGCATCAGGTTGCAGGTATAGCCGTATTCGTTGTCATACCACGCGACCACCTTGACGAAGGTCGGGTCGAGCGCGATGCCTGCATCGGCATCGAATATCGACGGGCATGGGTAACCGCGGAAGTCGGTAGCGACTACCTTGTCCGTGGTGTAGCCCAGCACGCCTTTCAGCGGGCCGTTCTCGGAAGCTGCCTTCATTGCCTTGCAGATCTCGTCGTAGGTCGCGGGCTTGTTCAGCTCCACAGTCAGGTCGACCACGGACACGTCGGAAGTCGGCACACGGAAGGCCATGCCGGTCAGTTTCTTGTTCAGCTCCGGGATCACCTTGCCCACGGCCTTGGCCGCACCGGTCGAGGACGGAATGATATTTTCCAGGATACCGCGTCCGCCGCGCCAATCCTTGTTGGACGGGCCGTCTACGGTCTTCTGCGTCGCAGTTGCGGCATGTACCGTGGTCATCAGGCCGCGCTTGACGCCCCAGTTATCGTTCAGCACCTTGGCGACCGGCGCCAACGCGTTGGTGGTGCAGGAAGCAGCGGAAACGATCTTCTCGCCCGCGTACTTGTCGTGGTTCACGCCATACACGAACATCGGCGTGTCGTCCTTGGAAGGCGCGGATTGCACGACCTTCCTGGCACCGGCGGCGATGTGCTTCTCGCAGGTTTCCTTGGTCAGGAAAAAACCGGTGCATTCGATCACGATGTCCACGCCCACTTCATTCCACTTCAGGTTGGCCGGGTCTTTTTCGGCGGTCAGGCGGATCTTCCTGCCGTTGACGACCAGGCTGTCGCCGACGATGGCGACATCGCCGTTGAAACGGCCGTGCACCGAGTCGTACTTTAGCATGTACGCCAGGTAGTCATGCTCCAGCAGGTCGTTGATCGCGACGACTTCGATTTCAGGGAAATCCTTGATGGCGGCGCGCAACACCATGCGTCCGATGCGCCCGAATCCATTGATACCAACTTTGATTGCCATGTTGCTTTCTCCGAGAAGTTAAAAAACCTTAAGCCGGACGACGACCTGGATGCAGGCAGGCCATGCGCCCGGCATGGCGGGCAAAACCCGCCCTGCGTCCTGAATGAAACGAGAAAACGGGATTACGCGCCCAACACCCTCTTGGTTGCGGCTGCCACGTTCTGGCTATGGCCGGCACTTCGTCCCTTAACATTCCCTGCGCTCATGTTAGCCTTCGCCGCAATTTAGTCGCCAACCAATTACGCGCCAATTACTTTCTTCACGGTGGCGACTACATTGTCTGCCGTAAATCCGAAGTGCTTGAACAGCTCGGGAGCCGGTGCGGATTCGCCAAAGCAGTCCATACCCACCACCGCGCCGTCCAGGCCGACATATTTGTACCATCCGCCGGTCACGCCCGCCTCGACCGCAACGCGCTTCATGCCCTTCGGCAGCACGCTGTCCCGGTAGGCCTGATCCTGCCTGTCGAACACATTGGTGGACGGCATCGACACCACACGCACGATGATGCCTTCGGCAGCCAGGGTTTTTTGCGCCTCCAGCGCCAGCGACACTTCCGATCCGGTGGCGATGATCACAGCCTGCGGCTTTCCGCCGGCGGCTTCGGACAATACGTAGGCGCCCTTGCGGATATTGGCGATCTGCGCCGCATCGCGTTTCTGGAATGCCAGGTTCTGGCGGCTGAACACCAGGCTGCTCGGGCCGTCCTTGCGCTCCACGGCAGCGACCCACGCGGCGGCGGATTCGACCGTGTCGCACGGACGCCACACTTCCATGTTCGGGATATAACGCAGTGTCGCTGTCTGCTCGACCGGCTGATGCGTCGGGCCGTCTTCACCCAGGCCGATGGAATCGTGGGTGAACACATAGATCACGCGCTGCTTCATCAGCGCGGACATGCGCAAGGCATTGCGCGCATATTCCGAGAACATCAGGAAGGTGCCGCCGAACGGCAGGAAACCGCCGTGCAACGCCATGCCGTTCATGATGTGCGCCATGCCGAACTCGCGCACGCCGTAGCTGATGTAGTTGCCAATGCTCTTGCCGCGGATGTGTTTGCAGCCCGTCCAGTTGGTCAGGTTGGAACCGGTCAGGTCTGCCGAACCGCCGAGGAATTCGGGCAACGCCGGGGCCAGCGCGTTGATGGCGTTCTGCGAAGCCTTGCGGGTTGCGATGGTTTCGGCTTTTTCGTTGGTCTTGGCGATCGCCTCGGCAGCATGCGCCGCCCAGTTGGCGGGCAATTCGCCCTTGATACGGCGCTCGAATTCGTCCGCTTCCTTCGGGAAGGCTGCCTTGTATTCGGCGAATTTGTTGTTCCACAGCTTCTCCAGGCCTGCGCCCTTGGTGCGCGCATCCCATGCTTCGTACACATGCTTGGGGATTTCGAACGGCGGATATTTCCAGCCGATATGTTCGCGCGTCGCCGCCACTTCGTCATTGCCCAGCGCCGCGCCGTGCACGTCATGGGTGTCGGCCTTGTTCGGCGAGCCCATGCCGATGACCGTCTTGCAGCAGATCAGGGTGGGCTTGTCGGTCACGGCCTTGCCGGCCCTGATCGCTGCATCGATTGCTTCCGGGTCGTGGCCATTCACACCGGCGATGACATGCCAGCCGTAAGCCTCGAAACGCTTGGCCGTGTCGTCAGTGAACCAGCCGTCGGTATGGCCGTCGATGGAAATGCCGTTATCGTCCCAGAAGGCGGTCAGCTTGCCCAGCCCCCAGGTACCCGCCAGTGCACAGGCTTCGTGCGAGATGCCTTCCATCATGCAGCCATCGCCCATGAACACGTAGGTGTGATGATTGACGATCTCGTGGCCGGGCCGGTTGAATTCCGCAGCCAGCAGCTTTTCCGCCATCGCCATGCCTACGGCGTTGGTGATGCCTTGGCCGAGCGGTCCGCCGGTGGTTTCCACGCCCGGTGTGTAGCCATATTCAGGGTGGCCGGGCGTCCGGGAATGCATCTGGCGGAAACGTTTCAGCTCTTCGATCGGCAGGTCATAACCGGACAGATGCAGCAATGCATAGATCAGCATCGAGCCGTGGCCATTGGACAGCACGAAGCGGTCGCGGTCGGGCCACTTGGGATTGACGGGGTTATGACGCAGATGGCGGTTCCACAACACATCGGCGATTTCCGCCATGCCCATCGGCGCGCCCGGGTGACCGGAATTTGCCTTTTGCACGGCATCTACTGCCAGCATCCGGATCGCGCCGGTAATGTCGTTGAACTTGGGGGGGGTGATGTTGCGTGTCGCAGCCATTTTCTGTTGTCTCCAGAATATCCTGTGGGTTGGTCATGTAAATCCGTTAGGGTCGACGATTATACCGCAACACCGATAATATGGCTCCTTACTGTGATTCGCCTTCTTCCCCTTTTTTGGCGAATTTGATACCTAATTGTTTGAGTTTACGGTAAAGATGCGTGCGCTCCAGACCGACTTTTTCGGCTACCCGCGTGACGTTGCCGGCCTCTTTCCGCAAATGGTAGTCGAAGTAGAGCGCATCGAAGTACTCGCGCGCTTCGCGCAGCGGCAAACCCAGCGGCAAAGAGAATTGCTGTGCCTGGCCGTCAATATTCAGGGTGATTTCCTGGCGTTGCGCTTCGGCGGGTTGAACATGCGGCTTGAACGTACCTTCTCTGATCGCCTTGGCAATGGTGCTGAGCAGCTTTTGCAGCGCAATGGGCTTTTCCAGAAAATCCACCGCGCCGATACGTGTCGCCTCGACTGCCGTTTCAATGGTGCCATGGCCTGACATCATCACGACGGGCATGGTCAGCAGATCCTGCTCGACCCACTCCTTGAGCAGGGCTACGCCATCGATATCCGGCATCCAGATGTCGAGCAGCACCAGATCCGGCTCGCGTTCGTTGCGGAAAGCGCGCGCCTGCGCGGCATTTTCCGCCAGATGCACCTGATAGCCCTCGTCGAACAGGATCTCCGACAACAATTCGCGGATGCCGACTTCATCATCCACCACCAGAATTTGTTTGCTTGCCATTTGGTTACCTCTAGAAATTTGTTTTGCGGGATGAAGCGCAAGGAACCGCGCAGCGAACGACGAGGCATGTCGGATTGATAGACGAGGATGAGCGAGCACGCGACGCCGCGATTCGCCCGGAAAACGGATTTATAGAGGTTACCATTACGCCTCCTCAACCAGCGGCAGGCGTATATCGACACGCGCCCCGCCGCTGACATTGTTTTCAATGGCGATGCGCCCGCCATGCTCTTCCACTATTTTTTTCACGATTGCCAGCCCCAGCCCGGTGCCTTTGGTCTTGGTCGTCATGTACGGCTCGAAGGCGCGGGACAGCACGCTTTCGGGAAAGCCCGCGCCGTTATCCTCGACGCGCAGGTGGATCTCTCCCCGATGCTCCGCGGTACTCAGCGTTATTTGCGGCTGCGCAACGCCCTGCAGCGCATCTTGTGCATTTTGCAGCAGGTTGTGGATGACTTGGCGCAAACGGGTTGCATCCCCGTTGACCTCGCTGTGCGACGCTTCCAGTTTCAGCACGTGCGGGATGGCAGTCGCCTCATATAAACCCAGCACTTCCCTGATCAGCTTGTGCATATCGAGGCGCGCCAGCTTCAACGCCGGGCCGCGCGCATAATCGGCAAAATCGCTCACCATGTTTTTCATCGCGCCAACCTGGCTGACTATGGTTTGCGTGGCGCGCAGCAAAAGTTGCGCGTCATCCTCATCGAGCTTGCCGCCGAGTTTGTGCTGCAGGCGCTCTGCCGAAAGCTGTATCGGCGTGAGCGGATTCTTGATTTCGTGTGCGAGACGGCGCGCCACCTCCCCCCATGCCGCCTGCCGCTCCGCCTTCAGCAGGTGGCTGACGTCATCAAACACGACTACGTAGCCCGCGTCTCCGCCCAGCGGCAGGCGTGTGCCGCGCATCAGCAAAATCTGGTTGCCATTCTTGCTCAGGCGCTCGATCTGCCGCTGCCATTCGCAGTTGGTCGCCTCGCCAAAAGCCTCCATGATGGTGTGGCAGAACGGCCTCAGCAGGCTGTGTTTTTCGGCGATCTGACTCAGCGACATGCGCTGCATTTCCTGCAACGGCACGGCAAGAATCTGCGCCGCGCTGGTGTTCACCGAACGCAAGCGCAACTCATTGTCCAGCGCCAGCACGCCGGAAGACAAGTGGGTCAGCACGCTTTCCAGGTAGCCTTTGGCGCTTTCCACTTCGCGCTGCTGCTGTTCGCTGGCCTGCTTCGCCTCATACAACTGCTGCGTCATCTGGTTGAACAGGCCGGTCAGCGCACCCAGTTCGTCGCTGCTTTGTATCGGATATTGGCCGGTAAAGTCGCCTTGCGCCACGGCGCGAGTGCCTTCCGCGAGCGCTTCCAGCGAGGAACCCAGCCGCTCGCTGATGAAAAACGCCGCCGACACCGCCATCAACAGCACTACCAGGAGTGACAGCGTCAGGGTGATCGCATACAACCGCTTCAATCCGAGGCGCGACAGCGTCAGTTCCTGATAATCGCGATACACCGCCTGGACGGTCTCGGCATCCGCCTCGATCTGCTTCGGCACCGGCTGGGTGAATTGCAGCACGTATTGCGCACCCGCCTGCGTATTGGAGTTTACCTTCACCAGCGCACGCAGCGTCAACCCTTTGGCCGGCAGGGTGTCGATCACCGCTTGCTCGCCCTTGTCCAGGGTCGAGCGCAGCATGTCGCCATCGGGTATTTCAGGAAATAGCGCGCTGCCGCTGGAGGCAAATGCAACTGCATTCCCTTTGGCGGTAAACAATGCCGCCTCCTGCGCCTCCTTTACATCTATCAACTGATCGAGTGCGCGCTGATACTGCTCCGGCTGTTTTTCCGCTATCAACAATGCGATGAACTGGGTCTTCTTGGTCAACTCCTTCAGACTATTGTCGAGGCCGCTCCTGCCGAGGTTGAGGCCGCCCTCCAGGGCCTTTTCGACGCGCACATCGAACCACGACTCGATGCTTTTACCCAGAAAATTTACCGATACCACATAGACCAGCACGCCGGGCAGAACGGCGATCAGAGTGAAAAAAACCACCAGCCGCAAGGTGAGCCTGGCGCCAAAAACCTTGTTCCTGAGCTTGCTGCGCAAGCGCATGAGCTGATAGCCGACCAATCCCGCCAGGCTCAACGCGAACAGGCCGGTCAACCCGAGCAGCACGTAATAATTGATGGAAAACACGTTGGTATTGGTACTGCTGCTGGACAACAGGTACAGCAGCGTCCCGCCAACGAGGATGCTGATGAAATTAAAGTATTTCACCGTACCTTCACTCCGTCTTGCCTTCGCCGCGTACGGTGATTTCCGCCGGCCGGATTACCCAGCGATACCAGTCTGAGTTGATTACCCAGTCCTTGCCGGTCAATGCGTTTACCTGCAGCGGCAGCGGCAGTTGCGCGATATCCAGGCGGAAACGCACCGCCGCCAGATAGTCGCCTTCCTTTTTCATGAGTTCCACGGGAATGGTTGCCGAGCTTTGCCTAGCCAGTATGTTCAGCGCATCTTCGAAACTGGCAAAATTCTGGAACAGTGCGCCGCGTGAAATGCGGTACTGGCGCGTCAGCACATTGTAGGAAAGCTTGACGGTCTGTTCACCCTGGAAAATCTCTTCATCCAGCCAATACCAGCGTGAGCGCTGCAACACAAACTCATTCACGAAATACAGCGGCACACCGCGCGTCAAAGCCTGCTGTGCCACGAAAGTCAGCTTGATGTCATAGTTGGCGGAAAGCCGGTAGCCATCCTCGCCAAGACGCACTTCCGCCTTGTTGACGGAAATGCCCTCCGCATGAACCGTTACGGCGAACAGCCAGGCAAGCAGCGTGCCGCGCAACAATAAGCTCACGCTGCGCTGCAATACGCCAGGCAACCTAAATTTTTTGCAGCAATGCATAAAAGAATCCGTCGTGCCGGTCATTGGGCAATATTTGTCCATTGCCACTATCCGGCAATGCTATCGCCAACCGCTGCGCATCCGGCTGTTGCGCCAGAAACGCCGCGATGACCTGTTCGTTTTCCTGGCGGAAAACCGAGCAGGTGGCGTAGAGCAATTTACCATCTTGCGCCAGCAGCCGCCACAATGCGCGCAGGATATCGAGCTGTTGCGCGGCAAAACCGGCAATATCCGCGCGGCGGCGCAGCCACTTGATGTCCGGGTGGCGGCGCACCACGCCGGAAGCCGAGCAGGGCACATCGGCGAGAATACGCTGAAACGGCCTGCCATCCCACCATTGTTCCGGGGCTGCAGCATCGCCGGGCACCAGTTGCGCGGACAGCCTCAGGCGCTGCAGATTCTCCGCGACGCGCCGCAGACGCTTTTCGTCCTTGTCCACCGCGACCATATCGACTTGCGCATATTCCAAGATATGCGCGGCCTTGCCCCCCGGCGCGGCGCAGGCATCCAGCACGCGCATCCCGTCGTGAACGTCCAGCAGGCGCGCGGCATATTGCGCTCCGGCATCCTGCACCGAGACCAGCCCCTCGAAGAACCCGGGCAGCCTGTCCACCGGCACCGGTTTGTCCAGTTGCAGCGCGCCAGTCCCAATCAAATCATCCTCGATCAAGCGGGCGGACAACTTATTTTGCGTCAACTGCGCCAGATAATCCGCCACCGTGCCGCGCCGCCGGTTGACGCGCAAGGTCATCGGCGGATGCAGATTGCCCGCCTCGAGAATCGCGGTGCTGCGCTCGTCATACTGCGCTTGCAGCTCATCGATCCACCACTGCGGGTAACTGTAGCGCCCTTCCGCATCCCGTGCCGCCTGTTCCAGCAATGCGTCCCGGCTGCGCAGGAAATTGCGCAAGATCGCGTTCACCAAACCGCTCGCTTTCACATTCAGCATTTGAGCGGAGCGCACCGCATGATCGACAACCGCATGCTGCACGGTTTTGCCGTGCTGCAGTTGGTACAGCGCCACCAGCAACACGTAATGGATACGCTGGTCTGACAACGGTTTATGCAGCAACAAACCTAACAGCGCGCGCAATTGGCCATAGAAGCGCAATGTGCCATAGCTTAAATCCTGCAAGGCGGCACGCTGCGCCGGAGTCCATACCGTTTTTTTGCGCAGTGACTCATCCAGCACCTGATTGAGGTTGCGCCCGTCCGCCAGCACCTGTTGAACGATTTGGCCTGCGGCAAGTTGTATGTTGTGCATTTAGCTCATCGCAAAATTATCGCCAGGCTTGACCGGCACGGCCTGCAGGAACTGTGCGGCCGGTTGCGCCTTGCCACCGGGACGCTGCATGACTTCCAGCCGCAGCGCATCCTTGCCGCAGGCCACCGTGATGCCACGCTTGTCCACCGCCAGGACCTCGCCCGGCTCGCCTTGCGCGCCTTCCTGCAGCGCAGCCTGCCAGATCTTTAGCGCCACGCTCTCGAGGCTGGCATGGCATACCGGAAAGGGGTTGAAGGCGCGCACCGCGCGTTCGATCTGCTGCGCATCCTGCCGCCAGTCGATTTGCGCCTCGCTCTTGAGCAGCTTGGCGGCATAAGTCGTCGCCGCACCATCCTGTTTGGAAGGTTCCAGACGGCCTTTCTGCAGCAGGCGTAACGCTTCGAGGATGCAGTCTGCGCCTATCCCGGCCAGCTTGTCGTGCAAGGTCTGCGCCGTGTCGTTCGGCGCGATCTGGCAAGCCCGGCGCAACAGCATGTCGCCGGTATCCAGCCCCTCATCCATCTGCATGATGGTGATACCGGTTTCGCTGTCGCCCGCCAGAATTGCGCGCGGTATCGGCGCCGCCCCGCGCCAGCGCGGCAGCAATGAAGCATGAATGTTCAGGCACCCGTAACGCGGCAGTTGCAGTACAGCCTTCGGCAAGATCAGCCCGTAAGCGGCCACCACCATCACGTCGGCCTCCAGCGCGGCAAGCGGGCGTTGCGCCTCTTCGGTCTTCAAGGTGGCAGGCTGCAATACCGGCAAACCGTGTTGCAGGGCGAGCTGCTTCACCGGACTGGCGGCAAGCTGCATACCCCGTCCGGCAGGACGGTCCGGCTGGGTCAGCACGGCAACGACTTGGTGCTCCTTGAGTAGCGCGGCCAGCGCTCTGGCCGCGAAGTGCGGCGTACCGGCAAAGATGATTTTCATAATAAAGTTGATCCTGCAAAAACCTCCGCACAACGTCGCGAGCGCATCAGATGCAAGGCAGAAAATGGCGGAAAGCCGGAGTGTACATTCAGTACATGAGGATTTTGAGACATTTTTTAACGCCGCATCTGCAAGCGCAGCAGTTGTGCGGAGGTTTTTTACATGGTTTCGCGCAGGCGCTTCTTCAGTTTGGCGCGAATCCTGATTTGCTTGAGTTGCGACAGGTATTCGACGAACACTTTGCCTCGCAGGTGATCCATCTCGTGCTGGATGCAGACCGCCAAAAACCCTTCCGCCTCCAGCGTGAAAGGCTCTCCCTTTTCATTGAGCGCGCGCACCGACACTTTTTCCGCGCGGCGCACCTTTTCATAAATCCCGGGCACCGACAAGCAGCCTTCCTCGCTTTCCTCTTCGCCGGCAATGGCGATGATTTCCGGATTGATGAATGCCTTCAACTGGTTATGCTCCTCGGAAACGTCCACCACGATGATCTGTTCATGCACATCCACTTGCGTCGCCGCCAAGCCGACCCCGGGCGCGGCATACATGGTTTCCGCCATGTCTCGTATCAACCTGCGGGTGGCATCATCGACCCGCTCAACCTTCCTGGCGACCTTGTGCAGCCTCTCATCGGGGTACTGCAAAATTTTCAGGATTGCCATATGCGCTCCATAAATGCTTGCTAATTTATATGACTGGATGCAGAATTTAACGCAACGCAACAACATTGCGTACCTTTTATATTGATTCTGCCGGAGTTTTCCATGCGCAAGATTATATCTCTGATTTGCTTTCTGTTGCCCGCTTTGGCCTTTGCCGCCCAGCCCGATACCCGTCCGGAGCTACGCAGCGATGCGCCCGACCGTCACGTAGTCGTCAAAGGCGATACGCTGTGGGACATCTCCGGCAAATTCTTCAAAGACCCATGGAAATGGCCGTATATCTGGGGCATGAACAAGGACACCATCAAGGATCCGCACTGGATTTACCCGGGCGACATCATCATCCTGGATCGCACCACGGGCACCTTGCGCATCGGCCAAGCCGGTGAAGGCCAGGGAACCGGCACCGCGGGCAATGTCGTCAAGCTTTCGCCCAAAGCACGCGAAGGGCATAGCACGCAAGATGCCGTCTCAAGCATTCCCGCCAGCGCCATCGCACCATTTTTAAGCCAGCCACTGGCCATCGAAGAAGATGCATTTAAGGATGCGCCGACGCTGATCGGTGCGCGCGAAGGCCGCGTGATTCTCAGTTCTCACGATATCGGCTTCGCAAAGGGTCTGACCCGCGACAAAGGTAGCAAGTGGCAGATTTATCGCTCGGGCAAGACGTTTACCGACCCCGATACCGAAGAAGTGCTGGGCATCGAAGCAATCTATCTGGGCGACGCAGAAGTAACCGCTTTTGCGGATGTCAGCACCATCGCAATCACCCGATCCGAACTGGAAATCCATAAGGGCGACCGCTTGGTCGCTCCTTCCGGCACTGCCGCCGTCAACACCTACCTGCCGCGCGCACCCGGCGGCAACATTTCCGCGCGCGTCATCTCGGTGTACGGCGGTGTTTCGCAGGCCGGGCAAAATACCGTCATCACCCTGAGCAAGGGCAAACGCGATGGCTTGGAAAGCGGCCATGTCCTTGCGCTGTACCGCAAGGGCGAGAACGTGAAAAATGAAGACGAAAAATTCACCCTGCCGGATGACCGTTATGGCTTGGTGTTCGTGTTCCGCGTGTTCGACAAGGTATCGTACGCGCTGGTGATGCAAACCCGCCTGCCGGTGGAATTGCTGGATCGCGCACAGACTCCCTAAAGATCTCCGCAGAACGCAGCGCACGTGGCTCCCGATGCTTCACTCAAGGCGTGGCTGGCGCTCAGCCTGACACGCGGCCTGGGCGGCGAAAGCGCACGCCGCCTGTTGAAGGAATTCGGTTCGCCGGAGGCTGTTTTCGCCGCCTCCGCCGGTTCGCTCAAGTCCATCGTCAAGCCGGATACCGCTGCCGAGATCGGCAAGGGTATCGCTGATGATGCCCTCGCACCGGTGCTGGCCTGGCTGGAAGAAAACAACAACTGCATCGTCACTCTCGCCGACAGCGATTACCCACAGTCCCTGCTGAACATTCCCGATCCGCCGCTGTTGCTGTATGTGAAGGGGCGGCTCGACCTGCTCAATTATCCCGCATTGGCCGTGGTCGGCAGCCGCAATGCCACGCCGCAGGGCATAGCCAACGCCGAGGCATTCGCCAAATCGCTGAGCGATGCCGGGCTGTGCATCATCAGCGGCATGGCGCACGGTATCGATGCCGCCGCGCATCGCGGCGCATTGCGCTGCCAAGGGAACAATTGCGGCAGCAGCATCGGCGTGGTTGGTACCGGACTGGACAAAGTCTATCCCGCCGCGAACCTTGACCTCGCTCACGCACTTGCCAGCCAGGGCGCGCTGGTCTCGGAATTCCCGCTCGGCACACCGCCGCTGGCCGCCAACTTCCCACGCCGCAACCGCATCATCAGCGGCATGAGCGTCGGCTGCCTGGTGGTGGAAGCATCGCTGCAAAGCGGATCGCTGATCACCGCGCGGCTGGCGCTGGAGCAGGGCAGGGACGTGTTCGCCATCCCCGGCTCGATACACGCGCCACAAAGCAAGGGTTGCCACGCGCTGCTCAAGCAGGGCGCAAAACTGGTCGAGACCGCGCAGGATATCCTCGAGGAACTGGGCGGACTGCCCGCGACTCCCGCCGGCAGCCAAGCCACACAGCAATGCGCAGACTCCACGCTGCTGGAACAAATCGGCTTCGATCCGGTCGATCTGGATACGCTTGGCGCGCGCTGCGGCTTGACGGTAAGCCAGCTATCCGCCATGCTGTTAACGCTCGAGCTGGAGGGGCGCATCAGCGCGCTACCCGGCGGCCAGTACCAACGCATTCATTAAAATAAACTATTCGCGTAAATCATGTTTGAAATCCTGATGTACCTGTTCGAAAGTTATTTCGATGCCGGCAGCTACCCGGAGCCGGACAAACTGTCGCGTAAACTCTCCGCCGCCGGCTTCGAAGGCGAAGAGATCAGCGAAGCGCTGACCTGGCTGTCCGCGCTGCAGCAGCAGAACCCGGAAAATTATCCGGCCAGCCTCGAGCATGCCGGACTGCGCCATTTTGCCAGCCTCGAGTTGCAGCGCATCGGCTTCGCGGCGCGCCAATTTTTGCTGTTCGCCGAGCAGCAGCATATGATCTCTGTCGTCGAACGCGAAATGATCATCGACCGCGCCGTCGCGCTGCAACAGGAGAATCTCGGGCTGGATAAGCTCAAACTGATCATGCTGATGGTATTGTGGAATCGCCACCAGAATCTCGACCCGCTGTTGATCGAAGAGTTGCTCACCCCGTTAAATTCGGCACAACTACATTAACCCGCACGCATGGCAACCAACCTCCTGATCGTCGAGTCCCCTGCCAAGGCCAAGACCCTCAAAAAATACCTCGGCAAGGATTTCGAAGTGCTCGCCTCGTACGGGCATGTGCGCGACCTGGTGCCCAAGACCGGTGCGGTCGATACCGAGAATGATTTCGCGATGCAGTACGAGACCATCGCGCGCAACAGCAAACATGTCGACGCGATTACGAAAGCCGCCGCGCTGGCCGACAATATCCTGCTGGCGCCCGACCCGGACCGCGAAGGGGAAGCGATCGCCTGGCATATCGCCGAATTGCTGAAAGGTAAGCGCGCACTCAAAGGAAAGAAGATGCAGCGCGTGGTGTTCTACGAAATCACCCAGTCGGCGGTGCGCGAAGCGGTCGCTCACCCTCGCGAAATCTCGCTACCGCTGGTGAATGCGCAGCAGGCGCGGCGCGCACTGGACTATCTGGTCGGCTTCAATCTGTCGCCGCTGCTGTGGCGCAAGATCCGCCCGGGTTTATCTGCCGGCCGCGTGCAAAGTCCGGCATTGCGGCTGATCGTCGAGCGTGAACTGGAGATCGATGCGTTCAAGAGCCAGGAATACTGGACGGTGCATCTGGATAGCCACAAGGATCACCAACCGTTCACAGCCAAATTGTTCCAATACCAAGGCAAGAAACTCGAGCAGCTCAGTATCGGCAGCCAGACCGAATACGACGCGATTCACGCCAAACTGAACGATGCCAAGCTGCCGCCCAAGGTGGTACGCGTCGAGAAGAAGGCCAAGCAGCGCTATGCCGCCGCACCGTTCACCACCTCCACATTGCAACAGGAGGCTGTACGCAAGCTTGGCATGTCCGCCGAGCGCACCATGCGCACCGCGCAATCGCTATATGAAGGCGTGGACATCGGCGGCCAGACCGTCGGCCTGATTTCCTACATGCGTACCGACTCGGTGTCCCTAGCGAAGGAGGCGGTGCAGGAAATCCGCGATTACATCAAGGATAATTTCTCGTCGGAATATCTGCCTTCGACACAGCCAACTTACAAGAGCAAGACCAAGAACGCGCAGGAATCCCACGAAGCAATCCGCCCGACCTCGATCCTGCGCACGCCGGACAGCCTGCGCGACCACCTGAGCGCCGACCAGGCGCGCCTCTACGAGATGATCTGGAAGCGCACCCTGGCGTGCCAGATGGCTCCGGCGCGTTTCGACACGGTCAGCCTGGACATCCGCCTCGGCGGCGACACAACGCTGTTCCGCGCTTCCGGCCAGACCCTGGTGTTCCCCGGCTTCATCGGCGTGTACATGGAAGACGTGGACGATGCCGAGGAAGAAGAGGGCGGCAAGCTGCCGCCACTGGCCGAGGGTGATGTAATCCCTATCGACAAGCTGTATGGCGAACAGCACTTCACCCAGCCGCCGCCGCGCTTTTCCGAAGCCAGCCTGGTAAAGACACTGGAAGAATACGGCATCGGCCGCCCGTCCACTTACGCGACCATCATCTCGACGCTGCAAGCGAGGGAATACGCCGTTCTCGACAAGAAACGCTTCGTCCCGACCGATGTCGGGCGCGTCGTCACGCGTTTCCTCACCGACCATTTCACCCGCTATGTGGACTACGATTTCACCGCCCACCTCGAAGACGAGCTGGACGAAGTTTCCGCAGGCAAGCGCGACTGGATCGGCGTGATGGATGAATTCTGGAAGGGTTTTTCCATCCTCATCAAGGAAAAAGCCAGCATCGACCGCCCGGTGGAATTGATCGACGAGGCCTGTCCGGAGTGCGGCAAGCCGCTCGCCAAAAAACTCAGCAAATACGGCAGCTTCATCAGCTGCACCAACTACCCGGAGTGCAAATACAAACGCAGCCTGAGCGGCGAATCGCAGGACGATGCCTCGGCAAGAGTGGAGCTGGGCGTGCATCCCGAGGCCAACCAGCCCGTGTTGCTGCTGCGCGGCCCGTACGGCCACTACGTGCAACTGGGCGAAGCGGTCAAAGGCGAAAAGATTAAGCCCAAGCGCGTGTCATGGCCGAAAGAAATGCCGCTGGAACAGGCCGATCTGGCCGGTGCACTGAAGCTGCTGGCATTGCCGCGCGAGCTCGGCGCGCACCCCGAAACCGGCAAGAAAGTCATCGTCAACATCGGACGCTTCGGCCCCTATATCGGCCACGACGGCAAGTTCAAGTCCATCCCGCGCAGCGACAGCATCTTTGACATCGGGCTGGATCGCGCCGTGGAACTGCTGGCGCAGGCGAGGGACGGCAACACGGTATTGCGCACCCTCGGCGACCACCCGGACGACAAGGCCAGCGTGGAAATCTGCAGCGGCCGCTACGGCCCCTACGCCCGCCACGGCAAGGTCAACGCCACGCTGCCCAAGGGCGTGTCGCCGGACGAGATCACGCTGGAAGAAGCACTAGAACTGATCGCCGCCAAGGCGGCGAAGGGCGGGGTAGGGAAGACCAAGGGAGCGAAAAAACCGGCCGCTAAAGCCAAGACGGCAACCAAGACGTCCAAGGCGAAAGCAGCACCCAAGGCCAAGGCCGAACCGAAGGCGGCTAAACCTGCTACTAAAAAGGTCGCTGCTGAGAAGGTGGCTAAGCCAGCCACAAAGAAGGTCGCTACCGCCAAGGTAGCCAAGCCTGCCGCGAAGAGAGCTACCAAGAAAAAAGCCTAACGTTCAGCTCAACGAATGACAAAAAGGCCGCTTTTGGGCGATTTGCTGAAGCACAGTATTAAAGTGCTTTGTACGCACTTGCTACCTTAAGATTAATTTTCGCGGCAAGTTCTTGCGACTCGCGCATGAGAGACTGCACTCGCTCCCAATTTTGCCAATGCTGTGACCAAACTTCTTTACCCGCTACCGCCTCAAAATCCATCTTGGTGGGCATACACCAATTTTCGTAAGCTTCCAACCGCTTGATTCTTTCAGCGATGTCTTGGATGCCACGAGCGGTCGGTGACAACGCAGCGGTACCCATCATCCAAACCTTCCAATCTTTGTTGCCCTTTGATTGATTGCACTTACCGCAGGATGGCACGAGGTTGTGGATTTCTGAGATATAGCCAGTTGGTTTTTTGTCTTTGACGAGCGGGCGCAGGTGATCCCATTCGGATGCAACGCCGCCGCAGTATGCACACTGAAATGTTTCAGGAGTCATCCCGAGAATTTTCAAGGCCTGTTTGACTTCTTCGGTGTTTGGCGGCACCACGGGAATTATGGAATTGGTAAATGCATTCGTGATGCTTGAAGAACGCCCGGTAATCTTCATCGGGGTTGGCATTCGGAACAGCGATATGTATTCCATACGATTTACGCTCTAATTTCCTGCCTTGATCTGCCACGCCTTATGGCAAGCCACGCATTTCACCAACGCACTGGAAGTCATTTTCAGCAGTTCCGGCACCGGTTTGCCGCCTTCGCCGGCCTTGGCGATTTCATCCATGTCGCCGTGCATGCCCATGGCCAGTTTCTTGAACTCGATCGGCAGCTTGATCATCAGCGCCGGGTTGACGTCCGCAGTGCCCGCCATGCCCGCGCTGCGAGCCGCCTTGACGATGCGCTGTGTATCATTCTGGCTCGCGCCCTCCATGATCTCCTGCGTCGCGGCCAGCAGCCCGCGCATTTCGGCCATGACGAAATCGCGCTCGCCGGGCTGCAATACGATTGCGCTTCTCCCGTCGGTTCCCGCAGCGGTATTCCCGCGTATGAAGAACCAGGCAAATACGGCAATCGTGATAACCCAGAGCAGCAGGGCGACTATGGCGAGTTTGTTCGATTTCATCTTAGGTAACCTCCATAACTCCGTTTTGCGGGTGAATCGCGGCGTTGCTACGCATTGTCATCGCGTCAGGGCATGATTTCCACATATTCGTAGACCTCACAGTCGCGCAGGGTCTTGCGCACGTCCAGCGGGGCTTTCGCGTACCAGGCAATCGGGTCGTGGCGGTCTATTTCCCTTCCGAGGAACCTGACCAGGTCGCAGATCGGATCGACGACGTTATCGCGGTATTTCTGGTCGCCTTTCACGTAAGCAAGATAGAGATTCTTCAGACAGTTGCCCCGGCACCACGGCTGCGCTTCGCACTGGTCGCACGGCATGTCGGGGTGCGGCTGCAGCGGGCTGGGCTTGAGCCAGTTCGCGTTCACGTCGCCTTGCAGCATTTCGGGTACGTACATCATATCGGGGCAGGGGAAAATCTTGCCGTCCGGCATCACATTGAGGATATGCGTGGACACCCGGCATTGGGTCTTGCCGTGATAGAGCTCGGTGGCCCGTGAGGGCAGCACCTTGTTGCGCACGATCCCCATGATCGGGATCATGGGGTACAACTTGTCGCTGGAAAAGAACTTGTCTACCAGCTGTGTGATCACCGCTTTTTTCTTCTCCATCGCGGCGGGGGTATAGGTACCTTCTCCGGCGACGAACTGAAAATACACATAATCGAAGGTGTCCGCCAGCTCGTCCAGTTCCTCGAAGGAGGTCTCTTCGCTGCTCCAGGTTACGCGCGCCGTGAAGGTGCCCGCCATCCGGTCGCGCACCGCCCGGGTGTTCTTGACCACCTGCCGGTACACGCCGCGCCCGCGGAAACCGTCGGTGATCGCCTCGCCGCCGTCGATGGAAAGCAGGATGTTGGAGAGGTTGGTCAGGACGCTGTCCGGCAGGCCATCCAGCAGCGTGCCGTTGGTCTGGAGCTGGAAGCGGAAGGTGGGGTAGCGCGCCATGATCTCCTTGATGAAATCGAGATTCAGGGTCGGTTCGCCGCCGTAGAAAGTGACATAAACCTCATGCTCGGAAAGATGCTTCTTGATGAAGGCATCCAGCGCCTCGGTGGTGTAGGAGACCTCTCCCTGCGAACCGACCATGTCGCCCACGCCGAGCGAGCAGTAGGTGCATTTCAGGTTGCACGTCAGGGTGGTGAGCAGTTGCAATTCCACGCGGTTGCCCACGATGGGCGATGTATCGGGTGCGGGTTCTGTTATTTTTCTGGAATGATGGGGGAAAAATGTTACCGGTGTGGACATAATCTATATTTAGTTCAAATTCAAAGTGTTTTCTAATACGAAAAGGGTGGCTATTGCCGGATGTCCCTGACGGAATTGTCAGGACATCCGCCGCACCTTTTACACATCCAGGTTTTTCACACCGAGTGCATTCTTCTCGATGAACGCACGGCGTGGCTCGACAACGTCGCCCATCAGGGTAGTGAAAATCTCGTCGGCTGCGATCGCGTCTTCGATACGCACCCTGAGCAGGATGCGGTTCGTCACGTCCATGGTGGTTTCCCACAGTTGTTCCGGGTTCATTTCGCCCAAACCCTTGTAACGCTGGATGTTGACGCCGCGCTTGGCTTCATCAAGCAGCCATTCGATGCCTTGCTTGAAACTGGATACGGCGCGCTTCTGCTCCCCGCGGGCGATGTAGGCACCCGGCTTGATCAGGCCATTCAATATTTCAGCGGCCTGGCGGATTTGTACGTAATCGCTACCGCGCAGGAAATCACGGTCCATGTGGCTAACCGAGTAGTTGCCGTGGTACAGCTTTTCCAGGCGCAAACGATGTTCTCCGGATTCGTCGGTTTCCACTACGACCTTGATGTTGCCGCCACAGGCCGCCTCGAGCAGTTGTGCGCTGCGTTGCGCCTGCTGTGCATCATCCAGCGATAGTGTGGGCAGGATCAGCAAGGCATGGCTGGCCTCCGGCGCGGTAAAGCGCGACAGGCGGTCGATCACCGCTTCGGCGAGGAAATACTGCTTGGCGATCTGTTCCAGCGCATCGGCCAGAATCGGAGCGGCATCGGCGGCTGGATAAAGCATGGCGTTACTGAGCGCGGACTTGAGCATGTAGATTTTCATCTCCTGGTCGTCCTTGAGGTAACGCTCATCCTTGCCCTGCTTGATCTTGTACAGAGGCGGCTGCGCGATGTAGATGTGGCCGCGCTCGACCAGCTCGGGCATTTGCCGATAGAAAAAGGTGAGTAGCAGGGTACGGATATGCGAGCCGTCCACGTCTGCATCGGTCATGATGATAATGCGGTGATAGCGCAGCTTGTCGGCGCTGTATTCGTCTTTGCCGATGCCGGTGCCCAGCACGGTAATCAGCGTGGCGATTTCCTGCGAAGCGATGAGCTTTTCAAAACGGGCTTTTTCCACATTGAGAATCTTACCCTTGAGCGGCAGGATCGCCTGGAACTTGCGGTCGCGGCCCTGCTTGGCCGAGCCGCCCGCAGAATCCCCCTCCACCAGGTACAACTCGGAAAGGGCGGGATCTTTTTCCTGGCAATCAGCCAGTTTGCCGGGCAGTCCCATGCCGTCCAGAACGCCCTTGCGGCGGGTCAGTTCGCGCGCCTTGCGCGCCGCTTCGCGGGCGCGGGCGGCATCGATGATCTTGTTGACGATGATTTTCGCGTCGCTGGGTTTTTCCAGCAGGAATGCGCTCATCTGCTGCGCCACCAGATCTTCGATCACCGGACGCACTTCCGAGGAAACCAGCTTGTCCTTGGTCTGCGACGAGAACTTCGGGTCGGGCAGTTTCACGGACAGTACCGCGGTCAATCCTTCGCGCATGTCATCGCCAGTGGTGTCCACCTTGGCCTTTTTCGCCAATTGTTCGGTCTCGATATACTGGTTCAACGTGCGCGTCATCGCGGTGCGCAACGCGGTCAGGTGTGTGCCGCCGTCGCGTTGCGGGATGTTATTGGTGAAGCATTGCACGTTCTCCTGGTAGGAGTCGTTCCACTGCATCGCAATCTCGGCGGTAATGCCGTCCTTTTCACCGATTGCGTAAAACACGGTGGGGTGCAAAGCCGACTTGGTGCGGTTCATGTATTCGACAAAGCCCTTGATGCCGCCGCTGAAGGCAAAGTTTTCTTCCTTTCCGGTGCGATGATCGATCAGCGCAATTTTCACACCATTATTCAGGAAGGACAGTTCGCGCAGGCGTTTGGCCAGAAGATCAAAATGAAACTCAACCAGACCGAAAGTTTCCTTGGCCGCCAAAAAGTGGACGATCGTACCTTTTTTACTTGAGTCACCCACCACTTTGAGCGGCGCAACCGGCTCGCCATGATGGAATTCCATGAAGTGCTCTTTGCCGTCGCGGTAAATGGTCAGTTTCAACCATTCGGACAGCGCATTCACCACCGAAACCCCCACACCGTGCAAGCCGCCGGACACTTTGTAGGAATTGCTGTCGAACTTCCCGCCCGCATGCAAAACAGTCATGATGACTTCGGCGGCAGAGCGGTTTTCTTCTTTGTGGATGTCGGTTGGTATGCCGCGCCCGTTGTCGCTGACACTAATCGAGTTATCTGCATGAATGATGACATTGATTTCATTGCAGTGCCCTGCCAGGGCCTCATCCACCGCGTTGTCCACCGCCTCAAACACCATATGGTGCAACCCGGTTCCGTCATTGGTATCGCCAATATACATGCCGGGACGCTTGCGTACGGCTTCCAGTCCTTTAAGAACTTTAATGCTAGTGGAGGTATATTCAGTCATTAATTATTTCCTGATATTTGGTATGTTTCACGTGGAACAGTTGAGTACCCCTAAATGCGCATCGGCATGACGACATAGCGGAATTCCTGATTGTCTGGTGTGGTCATCAGAATACTGCTGTTGGGGTCGCCAAATGAGAAGGTGGCCGTGCTGCTGCTGATATTGTTCAGCCCATCCATCAGGTAATTGACGTTGAAACCGATATCCAAGGCTTCGCCGTGATACTCGGTTTCGATTTCTTCCTGAGCCTCTTCCTGTTCGCTATTGCTGCTAATAATGCTGAGATTTTTCTCGGTCAGCACAAAACGCACGCCTCTGAATTTTTCATTGGACAATATTGCGGCGCGCTGCAAAGCTTGCTGGATCAAGACCCGCTCCATCTGGAGATGATTGTCGTATTTCGGTATGACGCGTTCATAATCTGGAAATTTCCCTTCAATTACTTTTGTTATCAGGGTGATGCCAGAAAAGGTAGCCTTAACTTGCTGTTGAGAGAACTCCAGCTCGACGCCTTCATCGTTATCCGCCAACAGTTTGGATAATTCCGTGACAGCTTTGCGCGGCAGGATGATTTCCTGCTTTTCATGACGCCCTTCAATAACGCTGGCGTTATAGGCAAGTCGATGCCCGTCGGTAGCCACTGCTTTGAGTTTGTTGCCATCAACAATCAGTAAAACACCGTTAAGGTAATAACGCACATCTTGTTGCGCCATTGCGTACTGAATGGAAAGCAGCAAATTTTTCAATTCCTTTTGCGGCAGTACGATTTTTTTTGCGTTTTCCAGTTGATTGCTTAACTTGGGGAAATCCAGGGCAGGCAAAGTTTGCAGACTGAAGCGGCTTTTATTGGTCTTAATCTGAACCTTGCTTTCCTTGATGTCAATGGTGATTTTGCTTTGCTCGGGAAGAACCCTTAATATTTCTTGAAGTTTTTTTCCGCCAACGGTAAAAGCTGCGTTTTGTCCACCAGGCGCGCCGGTATCGATAGTCGTAGTAATTTGTATTTCCAGGTCCGTCGTCGTAAAACGCATCTTGCCGTCCTGATTTTCAATAAGGACATTCGACAGGATCGGCAAAGTTTGTTTTCGTTCTACGATGCCAATAACTACCTGCAGTGGTTTGAGTATGATTTCTTTATCTATCTTTTCAATAAACATAATATAAACCTTTAATAAGAACTAATAGACCATTCAAAATTATGTTAACAACCCAAAAAACCTTTTTAATACATTTAAATACGAAACAGTAAAGCACAGAGAATTGCTGTTGATAGGTTGCAACGGTAATGTGGATAACTTATACACCTTGCATAAAAACATGAATTATTAACATTCTATACACATAAAACTCACGCTATTTACCCGCGCAAGGTTTGTAACAGGATTTTGTAATCGGCATCGATCGTAGTGTCCGATGCCCTGAGATTCCCCATCATCTTGCAGGCATGAATGACGGTCGAGTGATCTTTCCCGCCAAAAGCGTTACCAATTTCAGGCAGACTCATCGTGGTCAGCTCACGGGCAAGGGACATGGCTGTCTGCCGTGGACGGGTCAGATTTCGCGTTCTTTTTTTCGAAAGCAGATCAGCCATCTTGATATGGTAATAGTCGGCAACCGTTTTTTGTATGTTGTCGATGGAAATTTGCCGGCTTTGCGCAATCAAGATGTCTTTCAGAGCTTCTTTTGCCGTTTCAACGGAAATGGCACGGCGGTGAAATTTGACATACGCTTCGACGCGTTTCAAGGCGCCTTCAAGTTCGCGAATGTTTGAGTTGACATGTTTGGCAATAAAAAAGGCAACCGCCTCATCGAGCACATAGCCGCCCAGGCTGGCTTTTTTCAACAGGATGGCAACGCGCATTTCCAGTTCCGGCGGCTCGATGGCGACAGTAAGTCCCCAGCCAAAACGCGAAACCAGGCGGCTATCTAGCCCGGCAATTTCCTTGGGGAAGGTATCGCTGGTCATGATGACTTGTTTGTGCGAATCGATGAGCGTGTTGAAGGCGTAAAAAAATTCTTCCTGGGTTTTTGTTTTGCCGGCGAAAAATTGGATATCGTCGATCAGCAGGATATCGAGAGAATGGTAGTATTGTTTGAATTCTTCAAATTTATTGGTCTGGTAAGCACGCACTACGTCGGAAACGTATCGCTCGGCGTGCATATAGCAAATTTTTGCATTGGGGTTGTTAACCTTGATCTGATTGCCTATCGCTTGGGTTAAATGGGTTTTGCCCAGCCCCACCCCGCCATAAATAAACAGCGGATTGTATGAGGCGCCCGGTAATTCGGCGACCTGCGTAGCGGCGGCAAAGGCCAGTTGGTTGGCTTTGCCGATTACAAAATTATCGAAGGTCAGGTTGGGGTTGAGTTTCCCATAATTGCGAAACGTGGCCTCGATTTTCGGTTTGTTGTCGTGAACCGGCTGGGCAGAGGTTTTTTGGGATGCCGTTTCGCGCCGTTTGGCAGGAGGCTCTGTTTCAAGAACACGGAATTCGAACGGCGGAATCAGAGAGTAGGCCAGGCCCGCTTGCCGGCTGATCTCGGGTAAAAATCGCTCCTGGACAACCTTCAGGGTAAAGCTGTTTGGTGCGGTCAGCACCAGCGACCCATTTTCGCTCCGGAGAAGCAACGGTTTTATCCACGAGTTGTATTGTTGCGGCGGCAGGCTCTTTTCGAACGAGCGGAGGCATGAATCCCAAAAAGAAATATCCTGCATGGTTGCGTCGAAAAGGAATAGCCCTGCTTAGTAAAAGTTGCAGCATTCTACAGTGCAAGCTAAAACTTATCCACAGGCAAAGAAGTAAAATATGCTTGACACTTGCGCTCCAAGGCTTTGTAATAGCGCGTTTTACGGCTCACCTAGGAAAACAACATGAAACGCACATATCAACCATCTGTAACCAAAAGAAAACGTACCCATGGCTTTTTGGTGCGCATGAAGACACGCGGAGGCCGCGCTGTTATTAATGCACGCCGCGCCAAGGGCCGTGCAAGACTCGCCGTTTAGTCTCTCGGCCAAATTTACCGCTGCGCACCGATTGTTGCGCGAAAACGGTTTTGACCATGTTGTTCGTGCCGAAAACATATCCGATAGGTACTTCAAAATTTTTTTTGCGCGCAACGGCAAAAAAAATGCCAGGCTTGGAATAATTGTGGGCAAAAAAACGCTATCCGGCGCGGCAGATCGAAACCACGTAAAAAGAATCATCAGGGAGGCGTTCCGCCAACACGGCATTAAACAGTGCAAGCTGGATCTGGTTGTGATGGTAAGGCGCGCCGACCCTCAAGAGAGCGGTACGCAAGCAGGCAATTTGAAAATGCTGTTTAACCGGGTAAAAAACAGATGCGCAGAATTGTGATCAAGCTGATACATGGCTATCAATACCTGATCAGCCCGCTTGGGCCGCCAACCTGCAGATTTACCCCAACCTGCTCCCACTACACCTGCGAAGCCCTGGCGAAGCACGGTGTCATGAAGGGGGGGTGGCTCGGTATTAAACGGTTGCTGCGCTGCAATCCCTGGCATCCCGGCGGATACGATCCCGCTCCCTAACCTTCAGGCCTGATCATGGATTTACAAAGACTTTTTTTGTTTTTAATTTTTGTGTTTTCGCTGGGATTGGTTTGGGACGGCTGGCAACGCCATCAGCATCCCGAGCAGTATGTTCAGCAAAGCGCGGCAACAAACGAAGCGCTGCCGAAACCTCAGGCAATACCTTCTGCAGCATCATCCCTGGCCGGATTTCCCCCGGTTGAGTCGACACAGGCCGCCGTTGCTCCACGACCTGCCCGGCAAGCCACCGGAAAGACAATATACGTCAAGACCGATATTCTTGAGGCTGAAATTAGCACCATCGGTGGAGATATCAGCCGTCTGGCGCTGTTGAAGCACCCTGACGGGCTGGATAGAAACAAACCGCTGGTGCTTTTTAATCGCGGTGCGGGTACTCACAATTATGTCGCGCAAAGCGGCCTGCTCGGAGCGGGGCAGCCCAACCACAATAGTCCGTTTGTTTCGGAGCAGGACCAGTATGTGCTTCCCGGGAACGCCGAACAGGTGCAGGTTCGGCTGAAAGCCGAAGGCGAAGCCGCACTAAAAGTGACCAAGGTGATCACCTTCCACAAAGGGAGCTATCTGGTCGATGTCGCCTATGAATTGGAAAACGCCGGGCAACAGGCAGTAGCGGCAAGCAGTTACTATCAATTGGTTCGTGATAGCGCTGCGCTGGCAGGCAGTTCGATGTTTTTGCCTACCTATGTTGGTGCTGCGGTCTATACCGACAAGGAAAAATTCCAAAAGGCGGAATTTAAGGAAATAGAAAAAGGCAAGACGGATTACCCCAAGCAAGCCGATAACGGCTGGATCGGGATGCTGCAGCATTACTTTGTTGCAGCATGGTTGCCCAAGGAAAAAACCAATCGCGAATATTTTACCCGCAAACTGGACGGCGACTCATATTCGGTGGGGGTGATCTTGCCGGAGCAGGTCGTTAATCCCGGCCAGAAGGTGCTCGTGGGCACTGCGCTTTATGCGGGCCCGGCACAGTCCGATCTGGATAAAATCGCCCCCGGCTTGGGATTGACGGTAGATTACGGTTGGCTGACAGTCCTTTCCGCTCCGCTGTTCTGGGTCATGGCGTTGTTTAACGACTGGACGCACAACTGGGGTATTGCCATCATTCTGCTGACCGTCCTGATCAAGCTGGTGTTTTTCCCGCTGTCTGCAGCAAGCTACCGCTCCATGGCCAAGATGCGTGTGGTGGCGCCCAAGATGGAAAAGATAAAACAGCAATGCGGCAGCGACCGGGAAAAGCTGAGCCGCGCCATGATGGAGCTGTACAAAACCGAGAAAATCAATCCGCTGGGCGGATGTTTACCGGTGGTGGTGCAAATTCCGGTCTTTATCGCCTTGTATTGGGCTATCTTGGCGAGCGTCGAGATGCGTTACGCGCCATTCTTCGGTTGGATAACCGACTTGTCGGCGGCGGATCCGTATTACATCCTGCCGTTGATCATGGGCGCTAGCATGATTATCCAGACGCGCCTCAATCCGAAGCCGGCAGATCCCATGCAGGCCAGGATTATGCAGATCATGCCGATCGCTTTCAGCATAATTTTCTTCTTTTTCCCCGCCGGACTGGTGCTGTACTCCATTGTGAATAACATTCTTTCCATCGGACAGCAGTGGTACATCACTAAAGCTGCCGAGGAGGAGAGCAAGGGTGCCGCAGCCAAACGCTGATACCATCGCTGCCATAGCTACTGCACAAGGGCGGGGTGGAATCGGGGTGGTAAGAATATCCGGGCGGCACAGCGAAACTCTGGCACGCGGAATCCTGGGCAAATTGCCCATTGCGCGGCATGCTACTTGCGGCAATTTTCTGGATGAAAACGGCGACACCCTGGATCAGGGTGTCGCCTTGTTTTTTCCCGCCCCCCATTCCTATACCGGCGAGGACGTGCTCGAGCTGCAAGGGCACGGCGGTCCCGCCGTACTGCAACTGGTGCTGCGGCGCTGTCTCGATTTGGGGGCGCGGCTGGCGCAGCCCGGCGAATTCACGCGCCGTGCCTTTCTGAACAATAAGCTTGACCTGGCACAGGCGGAAAGCGTCGCCGATCTGATCGACGCCAATACCGCCGAGGCAGCGCGTAGCGCGATGCGCTCCCTGCGTGGTGAATTTTCTGCCGCTATCCATGGCATGGTCGACGAGTTGATCCACCTGCGCATGCTGGTGGAGGCGATGCTGGACTTTCCGGAAGAGGAGGTGGATGCCGTCGATATGGAGCGACGCGGCGCCTTGCTGAACAGTGTACGGTCGCGCTTGCAGCATACGCTGGACACCGCAAAACAAGGCAGCTTGCTGCGAGAGGGTGCGCATGTGGTCATTGCCGGGCAGCCGAACGTCGGCAAGTCCAGCCTGTTGAACTGCCTGGCCGGGGAGGAGGTGGCTCTGGTCAGCGATATTCCCGGCACCACCCGCGATGTGATCCGTCAGGCGATCCAGATCCGCGGGGTGCCCTTGCATATCATGGATACGGCGGGGTTGCGTGAATCCGAGGATGCGGTGGAGAGCATGGGTATCGCGCGCGCCCACCAGACTTTGCACCGCGCCGATTTGATCCTGCTGCTGCTGGATGCGAGCCAAGGACCGACGGCGCAGGACGAGGCGATCCTGGCCGGATTGCCGGCGGACATCCCGCGGCTGCTGGTATTCAATAAGACCGACCTGCTGGGCGAGAGGGCTGTCGAATCCGCCAGTACGCCGTTGGCTGGCACCACGATTGTTGGGATATCCGCCAAAACGGGCGCGGGGATAGAGGAACTGCGCGGCAAGCTGCTGGAGGCGGTGGGCTGGCGCGACCAGGAAAGCGGGGCCTTCATGGCGCGGGAACGGCACGTGCGCGCCTTGACGCTAGCGCAAGTCCATCTGGCCCAGGCACAAACGGTACCGGCCAGCGCGGAGTTGTTTGCCGAGGAATTACGCCTGGCGCAACGCGCGCTGAACGAGATTACCGGTGAGTTCACCCCGGATGACCTGCTCGGCGAGATATTCAGCCGCTTCTGCATCGGAAAATAACTGTTTCACGTGAAACAATGCGTTTGGGATTACCGATGCGCTGTTGTATGATGCGCGTCCTTTTCTAAACAGTTGCCATATGAATTTTCCCGATATGTTCGATGTGATCGTGGTAGGCGGCGGCCATGCCGGCACGGAGGCCGCTTTGGCCAGCGCGCGCGCGGGCTGCAAGACCTTGCTGCTCAGCCACAACATCGAAACGCTCGGGCAGATGTCCTGCAATCCCTCGATCGGCGGGATCGGCAAGGGGCATCTGGTCAAGGAGGTGGATGCGCTGGGCGGCGCGATGGCGGCGGCAACCGACGAGAGCGGCATCCAGTTCCGCATCCTGAATTCCAGCAAGGGGCCCGCGGTGCGCGCAACGCGCGCGCAGGCTGACCGCTTGCTATACAAGCAGGCCATCCGAGCAAGGCTGGAGAATCAGCCCAGCCTGTGGCTGTTCCAGCAGGCGGTAGACGACTTGCTGGTCGAGCAAGCCCGGGTGGGCGGCGTAGTCACGCAACTGGGTTTGCGCTTCAGCGCGAAGACCGTGGTGCTGACGACGGGTACCTTCCTGTCCGGGTTGATCCATGTCGGGCAGGCCAATTATCCGGCGGGTCGTGCCGGCGACCCGCCCTCCATCAGCCTGGCGCGCCGGCTGCGCGAATTGAACCTGCCGGTGGGGCGGCTGAAAACCGGCACGCCGCCGCGCATCGACGGGCGGAGCATCGATTATTCGGTGATGCAGGAGCAGCCGGGCGACGATCCGGTGCCGGTGTTTTCGTTCATGGGAAATGCCGTGCAGCATCCGCAGCAGTTGCCGTGCTGGATCACCGAGACCAACCAGCGCACCCACGACATCATCCGCGGCGGGTTGGATCGCTCGCCGTTGTTTACCGGGGTGATCGAGGGGGTCGGGCCGCGCTATTGCCCGTCCATCGAGGACAAGATCACGCGCTTTGCCGACAAGGCATCGCATCAGATTTTCCTCGAACCGGAAGGGTTGACCACACACGAGGTATATCCCAACGGCATTTCCACCAGCCTGCCCTTCGATGTGCAACTGGCCTTGGTGCGCTCCATCAAAGGGCTGGCAAACGCGCATATTCTGCGCCCCGGCTATGCGATCGAATATGACTATTTCGACCCGCGCGGCTTGAAAAGCTCGCTGGAAACCAAGGCGATCCAAGGGCTGTTCTTCGCCGGGCAGATCAACGGCACGACCGGTTATGAAGAGGCCGCTGCGCAAGGCCTGCTGGCCGGGCTGAATGCGGCGCGGCTGGCTGCCGGACAGGAAGCCTGGTGTCCGCGCCGCGACGAGGCCTATCTTGGCGTGCTGGTGGACGACTTGATCACGCGCGGCGTTTCCGAGCCGTATCGTATGTTTACCAGTCGCGCGGAATACCGTTTGCAACTGCGCGAGGACAACGCGGATCTGCGGCTGACCGAGATCGGGCGCAAGCTGGGCATCGTGGACGATACGCGCTGGCAGACGTTCGAGCAGAAGCGCGAGTCCATCGCACGCGAGCAGGAACGGTTGCGCAACACCTGGGTGAATCCGCGCAACCTGCCTGCGGAGGACGCAATACGCGTATTGGGCAAGCCGATTGAACGCGAATACTCGATGCATGAATTGTTGCGCCGCCCGGACGTGAATTATGCCCTCCTGCTGACTCTGCCCGGTGCGGGACCCGGGGTGGACGATGAAAAGGTCGCCGAGCAGGTGGAAACCCAAGCGAAATACCACGGCTATATCGAGCGGCAACGCGACGAGATCGGGCGCAACGAACAATATGAAATGCTGGGTTTGCCGGAAGGCCTCGATTATCGCGAGGTGCGCGGCCTGTCCATCGAAGTGCAGCAAAAGCTCAATCAGCACAAACCTGAAACCGTCGGGCAGGCGGCGCGTATTTCCGGGATGACCCCGGCGGCGATTTCCCTGTTGCTGGTGCATATCAAGCGCGGTTTTCGCGATGCTGCGCAGCAGGCCAAAAAACGCGCATGAGCATGGCATGAGTTTGGCCGAAGAATTACAGCGCGGCATCTCACAATTGGGGGTTACGCTAAATGCGGACACGCAGCGCAAGTTGCTGGATTATCTGGCGTTGCTGCACAAGTGGAACAAGGTTTATAACCTGACGGCGATTCGCGATCCGCAGCAGATGGTGAGCCATCACTTGCTCGACAGCCTTGCGGTAATGCCGCATCTGTGGGCGGGGCGGTGGCTGGATGTGGGTTGCGGCGCAGGCTTGCCGGGGCTGGTGTTGGCGGTCGCGCAGCCGGATTGGCAGTTCGCCTTGCTGGACAGCAACAGCAAGAAAACCGGTTTCGTGCAACAGGCGATAATCGAGCTGGGCTTGCATAATGTGAGTGTTCACTGCGCGCGCGTGGAAGAGTGGCAGCCGGTGGAGCGGTTTGACGGAATCATCTCGCGGGCGTTCAGCGAATTAGGCGAATTTTTGCGCAGTACCCGCCACCTCGCGGCGCCGCACGGGCGTTGGGCGGCGATGAAAGGTGCGCCGCAGCAGGAATTGGCGGGCGTGCCGGATGGATGCCGGGTAGAGCGCGTGATACCGTTGCAGGTGCCGGGTTTGCGCGCCGCGCGCAGCCTGGTTATTGCGACATGCCAAATGACTAAGCACCACGAAAAAGGGAGCGGAGCAACATGACGAAAATACTAGCCATAACCAATCAGAAAGGCGGGGTGGGGAAAACCACCACCACCGTGAATCTGGCTGCCAGCCTCGCGGCAGCCCAGCAACGCGTGTTGCTGATTGACCTCGATCCGCAGGGCAATGCCACCATGGGCAGCGGCATCGACAAACGCGATGTGCAGGCCAGTGTTTACGATGTGCTGCTGGGCAGCAAGACGATAGCCGAGGCACGGATGCGCTCGGAAGCCGGAAAATATGATCTGCTGCCCGCCAACCGGGAGCTGGCCGGCGCGGAAATCGAGCTGGTCGATCTGCCGCATCGTGAAGCGCGTTTGCGCGATGCCTTGCATGGTGTTGCAGTGGAATATGACTATGTGCTGATCGATTGCCCGCCTGCACTGAATCTGCTGACCTTGAACGGCTTGTGCGCGGCCAGGTCGGTGATGATTCCGATGCAATGCGAATACTATGCATTGGAGGGGTTGAGCGACCTGGTGAATACCATCCGCAAAGTGCGCGCCAACCTGAACCCGGAGCTGGAAATCGAAGGGCTGCTGCGCACCATGTTCGATCCGCGCAACATGCTGGCGCAACAAGTTTCGGATCAATTACAGGAGCACTTCGGCAGCAAGGTTTATCGCACCGTGATTCCGCGCAATGTGCGACTGGCGGAGGCACCCAGTTATGGCGTACCGGTGCTGTATCACGACAAATTATCCAAGGGAACTCAGGCCTATCTGGCTCTGGCCGGAGAGTTATTGAATAACGCAGCGCAATCTGCTGCAACCGCATAAAGGAAGCGATTATGACAAAGCAGCACAAGGGATTGGGGCGCGGACTGGACGCATTGCTGTCCGGCGGCAAAAGCGAAAAAGACGAGGTGCTGCGCGATTTGAATGTCACGCTGCTCAAGCCGGGCAAATACCAGCCGCGTTCGCATATGGACGGGGCGTCGTTGAATGATCTGGCGGCTTCAATCAAGGTACAGGGGATCATGCAGCCGATTCTGGTGCGGCAACTTGCCGACAGCAGCTATGAAATCATTGCCGGCGAAAGGCGCTGGCGCGCCGCACAACTGGCCGGGCTGACACATGTACCGGTGCTGGTGCGCAGCGTTCCGGACAATGCGGCGCTGGCGATGGCGCTGATCGAGAACATCCAGCGCGAGAACCTGAACCCGCTGGAAGAAGCGATCGGTATCCAGCGCCTGATCGACGAATTCAAGATGACGCACCAGCTTGCCGCGGAGGCGGTGGGCCGTTCACGCAGTGCAGCCAGTAACCTGCTGAGGCTGCTCAAGTTGCCGCAGACCGTGCAGGGCATGTTGATGGAAAACAAGCTGGACATGGGGCATGCGCGCGCCCTGCTGTCGCTGGAAGGTGCGCAGCAGATATTGCTGGCCAACCAGATCGTGCTGGAAGGGCTTTCCGTGCGCGAAGCGGAAAGACTGGCACAGAAGCACATTCACGAGCCGGAAAAGGCTAAACCGAAGAAAGCTCACCGCCTGAGCCGCGATACGCAGCGGTTGCAGGAGGAAATGAGTGCATGCCTCGGAACCCATGTGGAAATCAAGCCGGGCAACAAGGGCGGTGGCAAGCTGGTCATCGAATATACGAGCCATGACCAGCTGGATGAATTCCTGAACAAGCTCAAAAAGGGTAAATAAGTTGCGCAAAAATGCCTGTGAGGTGCCGCAACAATGTTTGACACCCCCGGAAAGCGTCACTATAATCGCCACCCTTTGCGCCGTGGAGGCCAAGGAAAAGAGGTTGGCGCGCCAGGTGGTCGGGCTGCAGGCGACGATTGTGCTGATCGTTGCGGGTATTGTCTACAGTCTGAACGGCGCTGCGGAAAATGCGGTAGCGGTGCTAAGCGGCGGATTGGTGTCGGCTCTCAACGGAGCACTGCTGGCGTGGAGAATGTCCCGGGCGGCTTTGCATCACGCGCATGAAGCGTGTCATTCCGGTGGTGCGCATCGTCAATTACGGCTCATGTATTTTTACGCCGCCGAAAGGTTTTTGGTGGTCGTTGCCCTGCTCTGCTTGTGCATGGCGGCGCTGAAATTATCGCCGCTCGCTGTGCTGGGCGGCTTTGTGATGGGGCAGGCGGTACTGTTGGCGGCCCGGTTGTTCCTGATTAGGTTGAACAAGTTTTAGACTGAGATTGCGACTAAAAATGTCTAGCGAAGCACACACATCAGCAGCGTACATCAAGCACCACTTACAAAACCTGACCTACGGCAAATTGCCCGACGGTACGTGGGGTGTCGCGCATAGCGCAGAAGAAGCCAAGGCGATGGGCTTCTGGGCGCTCAATCTTGACACCTTCATCATGTCCCTGCTGCTGGGCGCGGTGATCATGCTGCTGTTCCGCAGCGTGGCGAAGAGCGTCGTTCGCGGCACCCCCGGCGGCCTGCAGAACTTCTGCGAATGGGCCATCGAGTTCATCGACAACAGCGTGCGCGGCTCGTTCACCGCCAAGAACAACATGGTTGCCCCGCTGGCGTTGACCATATTCTTCTGGGTGTTCAGCATGAACCTGATGGATTTGATTCCCATCGATTGGGTGCCCGGGCTGTTGGGCCTGCTGGGTGTTCCGTTCTTCAAGGTCGTTCCCTCCACTGATCCCAATGCCACCTTTGGCATGGCGATCGGCGTGTTCCTGCTGGTGCTCTACTACAGCATCAAGATGAAGGGCCTGGGCGGCTTCATGGGCGAGCTGACGCTGCAGCCGTTCGGCAAGTGGGGCATGCCCGTCAACCTGCTGCTGGAAGGCGTGAACCTGATCGCCAAACCGCTCTCGCTCGCACTGCGTTTGTTCGGCAACATGTACGCGGGCGAAATGATCTTCATCCTGATCGCGCTGATGGGCGGCGCCTGGGCCGGCCTCTCGCTCGGTGGCGTCACCCTGTTCGGTTCGCAAATCCTGCTTTCACTCGGCTGGGCGATATTCCACATCCTGATTGTCACGTTGCAGGCGTTCATCTTCATGACGCTGACCGTGGTCTATCTGGACATGGCGCATCAGGAACATCACTGATTTCTGGTTTCATCAACATCTTTACTTTTATCAAATAGGAGAAATACAAATGGAAATGGCAAACGCACTGCTGTACATCGCCGGAGCGCTGATGATGGGTCTGGGCGCGCTGGGCGCGGCCGTCGGTATCGGTATCCTGGGTGGTCGCTTCCTGGAAGGCGCAGCCCGTCAACCCGAACTGATCCCGATGTTGCGCACCCAGTTCTTCGTGGTGATGGGTCTGGTCGACGCCGTTCCGATGATCGCTGTCGGTATCGCGATGTACGTTCTGTTCGCTGTGGTGGGTTAATCCTCGCAACGCGAAACGCATAACCTAAGAACGCATAACTAAGAAAGGTAGCTTGCATGAATATCAATGCAACTCTCCTCGCCCAGCTCATCATGTTCGCGCTGTTCGTGTGGTTCTGCATGAAGTTCGTCTGGACACCCATCGTGGCTGCGTTGGATGCACGCAAGAAGCAGATCGCCGACGGTTTGGCTGATGCAGAACGCGCCAAGCATGACCTCGAACTGGCCTCCAAGCGCTCTGCAGAGATCCTGCGCGAAGCCAAGGAAAAGGCAAGCGATATCGTGGCGAGCGGCGAGAAACGCGCGAGTGAGATCGTCGAAGAAGCGAAGGTGCAGGCCAGGGTCGAAGGTGACCGTATCATCACCGGCGCCAAGGCCGAGATCGACCAGGAAGTGTTCCGTGCCAGGGAGCAATTGCGCACCCAGGTGTCTGCGATCGCATTGGCCGGCGCAGGCAAGATCCTCGGTCGCGAGATCGATGCCAAGGCGCACAACGACCTGCTCGACAAACTCGTCGCGGAAATCTGAACGCCATGTCTGAAGCTATTACCACTGCGCGCCCCTATGCCCAGGCGGCATTTGAAGAGGCGCAAAAGAAGGCGGACCTGAAAGGCTGGTCGGAGATGCTGCTGTCTCTTGCCGATGCGGTCAGTAATCCCGAGATGCGCGCGGTAGCCACCAATCCGCGGGTTGCCAAGGCGCAAGTCGAAAGCCTGATGAAGGGTTTGCTGGGCAATCAGGCGAACGCCCAGCAGTGCAATTTCGTCAGGGTGCTGGTGGACAACCAGCGCCTGCTGATACTGCCGGAAATCGCCGCCATCTTCGAGTTTCTGCGCGCAGAAGCGGAAAGGACCGTGAATGTGGTCGTGGATTCCGCGTTTGAGTTGTCTGCGGCGCAGCAGGAAAAGATAGTTGGATCGCTGAAAGCGCGTATGGGCCGAGATATCAAGCTGACTTGCAAAGTCAACAAGGAGCTGCTGGGCGGCATAGTGATCCGCGCCGGAGACAAGGTGATCGACGGCTCTGCGCGCACCCGTCTCGGTGAAATGGCAAACGCGCTTGCTTGAGTGCAAACGCACTGGCCTGATAAAAGATTTATCAAGATAAGGAAATCCAGATGAAGCTCAACCCTTCTGAAATTAGCAATTTGATTCGCAGCCGCATCGAAAACTTCGAGGCACTGACGCAAGCACGCACCGAAGGCACGGTGGTCAGCGTGACCGACGGCATCGTTCGCGTGCACGGCCTCTCCGACGTCATGCAGGGTGAAATGCTGGAATTCCCCGGCAACACCTTCGGCCTCGCGCTGAATCTGGAGCGCGATTCCGTCGGCGCGGTGGTGCTGGGCGAGTACGAACACATCACCGAAGGCGACACGGTCAAGTGTACCGGCCGTATTCTGGAAGTGCCGGTCGGCCCTGAATTGTGCGGCCGCGTGGTGAACGCGCTGGGCCAGCCGATCGACGGCAAGGGGCCGGTCAATGCCAAGATGACCGACAAGATCGAAAAGGTGGCGCCGGGCGTGATCGCGCGCAAGTCGGTTGACCAGCCGGTGCAGACCGGTCTGAAGTCGATCGATTCCATGGTTCCGATCGGCCGCGGCCAACGCGAACTGATCATCGGCGACCGTCAAACCGGCAAGACGGCCGTGGCGGTGGATGCCATCATCAACCAGAAGGGTCAGAACATGACCTGCGTGTATGTGGCGATCGGCCAGAAGGCATCGACCATCGCCAACGTGGTGCGCAAGCTGGAGGAGCACGGCGCGCTGGGGTACACCATCGTGGTTGCGGCAACCGCTTCGGATTCTGCCGCGATGCAGTTCCTGGCGCCCTATGCCGGTTGCACCATGGGCGAATATTTCCGCGATCGCGGACAGGACGCGCTGATCGTTTATGACGACCTGACCAAGCAAGCCTGGGCGTACCGCCAGATCTCCCTGTTGCTGCGCCGCCCGCCAGGCCGCGAAGCGTACCCCGGCGACGTGTTCTATCTGCACTCTCGCCTGCTGGAACGCGCGGCACGCGTGAATGCAGACTATGTGGAAGCGTTCACCAAGGGCGAAGTCAAGGGCAAGACCGGTTCGCTGACCGCGTTGCCGATCATCGAGACGCAGGCGGGCGACGTATCCGCCTTCGTGCCGACCAACGTCATTTCGATTACCGACGGCCAGATCTTCCTGGAAACCGACCTGTTCAACGCCGGTATCCGTCCCGCGATCAACGCCGGTATCTCGGTGTCCCGCGTCGGTGGTGCAGCGCAGACCAAAGTCATCAAGAAGCTCGGTGGCGGTGTGCGTCTGGCATTGGCGCAGTATCGCGAGTTGGCAGCCTTCGCGCAGTTCGCTTCGGACCTGGATGAAGCGACCCGCAAGCAGCTGGAGCGCGGTCGCCTGGTGACCGAATTGATGAAACAGTTGCAATATGCGCCGTTGTCGGTCGCGGAGATGGCGGTCACGCTGTTCTCCGTCAACAAGGGTTATTTCGACGACGTGGCAGTGGCCAAGGCGCTGGCGTTCGAATCGGCCTTGCATGCCTACCTGAAATCCAGCAACAAGACCCTGATGGACACGATCGAGTCCAGCAGGGACCTGAATGCAGACAATGAGAAACTATTGTCCGCAGCGATTGAGACATTCAAGGCAACGGCTGTTTATTGATAAAACAACTAGCCATTCCACTAAGCAACCCCGAACCGGTTGCCGAGTGTCTGGTTATAAGGCGGGGTAGAAAATGGCTGGCAGTAAAGAGATACGTGCGAAAATCAAGAGTGTGGAAAACACACGCAAGATCACGCGCGCCATGGAAATGGTCGCCGCAGCCAAGATGCGTAAGGCACAGGAACGCATGCGCGCCGCGCGTCCCTATGCCGAAAAGATACGCAATGTCGCGGCGCACCTGTCGCGCGCCAACCCGGAATACAAGCACTCGTTCCTGGCCAAACGCGAAATCACCAAAAACATCGGCCTGATCGTGGTCACTTCCGACAAGGGCCTGTGCGGCGGCTTGAACACCAACATTCTGCGTCTCGCGGTAAGCCGCATGAAGGCATGGGAAGGTGAGGGCAAGGGTATCGCGGTTTGCCCGATCGGCAACAAGGGCCTGAGTTTCATGTCGCGCGTCGGTGCCAAGGTCAAGTCAAATATGACAGGATTGGGCGACACGCCGCACATCGAAAAACTGATCGGTGCCGTGAAGGTCATGCTGGACGCCTATTCGGCAGGAGAGATCGATGCCATCTACCTGAGCTATAACCACTTCATCAATACCATGAAGCAGGAGCCGCGCATCGAGCAGCTGCTGCCACTGAGCGGCGAGCAGTTGGGAACCACCGAGGGCAATTGGGACTATATCTACGAGCCGGATGCCAAGCAGGTGATCGACGAGTTGCTGGTACGCTACATCGAGTCGCTGGTTTACCAGGCAGTCGTGGAAAATATGGCTTCCGAGCAGAGCGCGCGGATGGTGGCGATGAAGGCCGCATCGGATAACGCGAAGAGCGTGATCGGCGAGCTTAAGCTGGTTTACAACAAGGCGCGCCAAGCGGCCATTACCCGCGAGATTTCAGAAATCGTCGGCGGCGCGGCGGCTGTCGGCTAATCGGCGGATTACAGAATTAATTTAGACGGGGAATCTTAAAAATGAGTCAAGGAAAGATTGTTCAGTGTATCGGTGCGGTGGTCGACATCGAGTTTCCGCGCGATCAAATGCCCAAGGTATATGAAGCGCTGCAACTGGCAGACGCAGGGTCTTCGACTGCCGAGGCGGGTTTGACTTTTGAAGTTGAACAACAACTCGGCGACGGTGTGGTGCGCACCATCGCGATGGGCTCCTCCGACGGCTTGCGTCGCGGTATGCTGGTGAATGCCAGCGGCAGCGGTATCAAGGTACCGGTCGGCAGCGGCACGCTGGGCCGTATCATGGACGTACTGGGCCGCCCGATCGACGATGCCGGCGAGATCGCCTGTGAAGAGCGCCGCGAGATCCACCAGAAGGCACCGAAGTTCGACGAACTGTCTCCTTCTGTCGACCTGCTGGAAACCGGCATCAAGGTGATCGACCTGGTCTGCCCGTTCGCCAAGGGCGGCAAGGTCGGCCTGTTCGGCGGCGCCGGCGTGGGCAAGACCGTGAACATGATGGAACTGATCAACAACATCGCCAAGCAGCACAGCGGCTTGTCGGTGTTCGCCGGCGTGGGTGAGCGTACCCGCGAAGGCAACGACTTCTATCACGAAATGAAGGACTCCAATGTGCTGGACAAGGTGTCCATGGTGTTCGGCCAGATGAACGAGCCGCCCGGCAACCGTCTGCGCGTGGCACTGACCGGCCTGACCATGGCCGAGAAGTTCCGCGACGAAGGCCGCGACATCCTGTTCTTCGTGGACAACATCTACCGCTACACCCTGGCCGGCACCGAAGTGTCCGCGCTGCTTGGGCGTATGCCTTCAGCGGTGGGTTACCAACCGACGCTGGCAGAAGAAATGGGCCGCCTGCAGGAGCGCATCACCTCGACCAAGGTGGGTTCGATCACCTCGATCCAGGCCGTGTATGTGCCAGCGGACGACTTGACCGACCCGTCGCCTGCGACCACCTTCCTGCATCTGGATTCCACTGTGGTGTTGAGCCGCGATATCGCCTCGCTGGGCATCTACCCCGCGGTCGACCCGCTGGATTCCACCTCCCGCCAGCTCGATCCGCTGGTGGTGGGCGAAGAGCATTACAACGTGGCGCGCGGTGTGCAGCAAACCTTGCAACGCTACAAGGAATTGCGCGACATCATCGCGATCCTTGGTATGGACGAACTGTCTCCGGAAGACAAACTGGCGGTGGCGCGTGCACGCAAGATCCAGCGTTTCCTGTCGCAGCCGTTCCACGTGGCCGAAGTATTCACCGGCAGCCCGGGCAAGTACGTGACCCTGAAGGACACCATCAAGGGTTTCAAGGGTATCGTCGAAGGCGAATACGATCATCTGCCGGAACAGGCGTTCTACATGGTGGGCGGTATCGAAGAAGCAGTTGAAAAAGCCAAGACACTCCAATAAGAGGAAAGCGTATGGCAATGACGGTACATGTTGATGTGGTTAGCGCGGAAGAATCCATCTTCTCCGGCTTGGCAGAAGTGGTGGTGGTACCCGGTGAAATGGGTGAGCTGGGCATTTATCCGCGCCATACTGCATTGATGACACGCATCAAACCCGGCTCGGTCCGGATCAAGCGCCCTGACCAGGAGCAGGAAGAACTGATCTATGTTTCAGGCGGCATGCTGGAAGTTCAGCCCAGCGTGGTGACCATCCTGGCCGACACCGCGATACGCGGCGGCGACCTGGATGAGGCGCGTGCCTTGGAGGCGAAGCAGGCAGCAGAAGATGCGATCAGGAATCGCGCCTCCGACATCGACTACGCCCAGGCTCAGGCCGAACTGGTGGAAGCCGTAGCACAGCTGCGCGCGATCCAGCAGTTGCGCAAGCAAGCGGGGCACTAACTACATATCTGAATCACCGCTGCCCCCGAGGGGGCATGCCAAGTCTGCTGGCCGCCCAACGTTCTGCATCTGTAACGGCTGCAAATTGATCTGACGTACCCCATATCTGGCAACTAAGGCACCGTCAAAGGGCGGTGTTCCCTTATCCCTTGACAGCCTTGGGCTAAGGCTGTTGTAATGCCCGCTGTTCATCCGCTGAACGCACATCATGTTCGACGACACTACCAGCTACGGCTTACTTAAAACACTGGAAAATGACCCCGGGCTTTCCCAAAGAGATCTGGCGAAACGGCTGGGCGTCAGCCTCGGCAAAATCAATTACTGTCTCAATGCATTGATCGAGAAGGGTTGCCTGAAGGTCAACAATTTCCGTAACAGCGACAACAAGCTGGGGTATGCATATCTGCTTACTCCACAAGGCGTCGAAGAAAAGACGCGCATCACCGTGCATTTTCTCAAATACAAGGTGCAGGAATATGAACGGCTGCGCGCAGAGATAGAGGAACTGAAGTCCGAGGCAGAGCAAAAAGGCTTGCTGGAAAGCTACCATGAGTGATCGCCAGGCTCATGCCGTTATTCTTGCCGGCGGCAGCGGCAGCCGCTTGTGGCCGCTCTCCCGCCAGCATCTGCCCAAGCAGTTCTTGTCGCTGGATGGCGAGGCTTCGCTGTTGCAGACCACTATCGATCGCCTGTCCCCGGCGATCAAGGCGGAGAACATCCTGATCGTTACGCAAGAAACACACGCCAAGGGCGAGGCCTACCATGCCCTGCTGCCCTACCATACCCTGTTCGAACCCGTCGGGCGCAACACCGCACCGGCAATTGCATTGGCCGCCGCGCAGCTGATGGCGGATGGTTCAGACCCCATCATGGTCGTGCTGCCTGCCGACCATATCATCAAGGACGCAGCGCGCTTTCGTGGCCATTTGAGCATCGCTATCAAAGCGGCGGAAAACGGCAGGCTCATCACCTTCGGCATCCAGCCCACCCGCCCGGATACTGGTTTCGGATACATCAAAGTACATCGCGATCCAGCCGCTGATAAAGAAGCGCCAGGCGGGACCTGTGACATGAGCGAGGTCTATACGGTCGAACGCTTCACCGAAAAACCCGATCACGCCACCGCCGAGCACTTCCTGAAACAAGGCGATTATTACTGGAACTCAGGCATGTTCGTGTGGCGTGCGTCGGTGATCCTTGCCGAGATACGGCGGCACCTTCCCGCGGTTCATCAGATAGCGCAAACCATACTTGAGGAAAGCCGCGCCGGCATGCCTTTCCAGCAAGCCGTAGAAGAGCATTTTGCCGCCATGCCCTCCATCTCCATCGACTACGGCGTGCTGGAGAAGTCGGATCGCGTTTCGCTCATACCTTGCGACATCGGCTGGAACGACGTCGGCAGTTGGCATGCCGTACACGAGATTTCCGCAAAAGACGGAAATGGCAACACGCTGCAAGGCAACGTCATCGCGCTGGAATGCCATAACAGTCTGATCCGTGCCGAGAAACGGCTGGTTGCCGCCATCGGCGTGGAAGACCTTTGCGTCATCGAAACCACCGATGCCGTGCTCATCTCGAAAAGCGATCAAACCCAGCGGGTGCGCGAAGTGGTCGACATGCTCGATCAACGCGGCGCGACCGAGCACGTCTGTCATGCCAAAGTCAATCGACCGTGGGGCAGCTACACCGTCCTGGAGGAAGATCAGGACGGTTTCAAAATCAAGCGTATCGAAGTTGCTCCCGGCGCGCGCCTCAGCCTGCAAAGCCATAACCAACGCTCCGAACACTGGGTGGTGGTGTCAGGCACGGCAACAGTCACCAACGGCAATGAGGTGATAACGGTGCAGAAAAACCAAAGCACCTATATTCCGATAGGTGCGAAGCACCGTCTCGAGAATCTGGGCACTGAACCATTGCACATCGTCGAGGTTCAGGTTGGGGAATATCTGGGTGAAGATGATATTCAGCGTTATGAAGACAACTACGGCAGATAGCTGCGCTAAAAAAGGATATTGAAATGAGCCAAGCTAAAAAAGTCGCATTGATTACCGGTGTGACCGGGCAGGACGGCGCATACCTTGCCGAGCTCTTGCTGGGCAAGGGCTATGAGGTGCATGGCATCAAGCGCCGCAGTTCCTTGTTCAACACCGCGCGCATCGATCACCTGTTCCACGATGTGCATGAAAAAGGCTTGCCCTTCTTCCTGCACCACGGCGACATGACCGACTCTTCCAGCCTGACGCATATCATCCAGAAAGTGCAGCCGGACGAGATATACAACCTTGCGGCACAAAGCCATGTAGCCGTATCGTTCGAAGAGCCGGAATATACGGCCGACTCTGACGCACTGGGTGCCTTGCGCATCCTGGAGGCGATCCGCATCCTCGGGATGGGGAAGAAGACCCGTTTCTACCAGGCCTCCACTTCCGAGCTGTATGGCCTGGTGCAGGAAACCCCGCAAAAGGAAACGACCCCATTCTATCCGCGCAGCCCCTACGCGGTTGCCAAGCTTTACGCCTACTGGATCACCGTCAACTATCGCGAAGCATACGGCCTTTATGCATGCAACGGCATTTTGTTCAACCACGAATCGCCGATACGCGGCGAGACCTTCGTCACGCGCAAGATCACCCGCGCGCTGGCGCGCATCAAACTCGGCCTGCAGGAATGCCTTTATCTGGGTAACCTGAACGCACTGCGCGACTGGGGGCACGCCAAGGACTATGTCGAGATGCAATGGCTGATGCTGCAGCAAGACCAGCCGGAAGATTTCGTCATCGCCACCGGTATACAATACAGCGTGCGCGATTTTGTGAATGCGGCAGCCAAGGAGATCGGCATGGCCATCACCTGGCGCGGCGAGGGTGTGGAAGAGAAGGGTTTCGACGCTGCAGGAAAATGCATCGTCGCCGTCGATCCGCGCTACTTCCGCCCTACCGAAGTGGAGACGCTGCTGGGTGACGCCAGCAAGGCAAAAAACAAACTCGGCTGGACACCCAAGATCAGCTTCGACGAGCTGGTAAGCGAAATGGTGCGCGAGGACCTCAAGGGAGCCGAGCGCGATGAGCTGATCAAGAAGCACGGCTATAAGGCCATGGACTATCACGAATAATCAGCCGCTTCTCTTCATGAAACAGGACAGCAAAATTTATGTTGCCGGCCACCGTGGGCTGGTTGGCTCCGCCCTGATGCGGCAACTGCAAGCCAAGGGTTACCATAACCTTGTCACTCGTACCCATGCCGAGCTGGATTTGACCGATCAGACTGCCGTGCGCGATTTCTTTGCCACGAAAAACCCCGAGTTTGTCCTGTTGGCCGCAGCCAAAGTGGGCGGCATCCATGCCAATAACACCTATCCGGCGGAATTCATCCAGCAAAATCTGGCTATCCAGACCAACGTCATCCACGAAGCCTGGCGCAACAACGTCAGGCGGCTGTTGTTTCTTGGCTCCTCCTGCATCTACCCCAAGGATTGCCCGCAACCCATCAAAGAGGAATATCTGCTAACCGGCCCGCTGGAGCCGACCAACCGCCCTTATGCGCTGGCCAAGATTGCAGGCATCGAGATGTGCTGGTCATACAACCGCCAGTATGGCACTCAATACCTCGCTGCCATGCCGACTAATTTGTATGGTCCGGGCGATAATTACGACCTTAATAACTCACATGTACTGCCCGCGCTGATACGCAAGATGCACGAAGCCAAGCTGCGCGGCGATAAGGAGGTGGTAGTGTGGGGCACCGGCGCGCCGAAACGGGAATTCCTCTACAGTGGCGATATGGCCGATGCCTGCATCTATTTGATGGAGCAGCCGGAAGAAAAAATGCAAAGCCTGTTCAATAACATCTATCCGCCGCTGGTGAATGTTGGTTGCGGTGAAGACATGACCATCCGCGAACTGGCGGTACTAGTCAAAGACGTGGTCGGTTTTGCTGGCAGCCTTGTTTTTGATCCCTCCAAACCGGAAGGCACGATGCGAAAGCTGATGGAGGTGAGCAAACTGAACGCGTTGGGCTGGGAAGCGCACACCCACCTGAACGATGGGATCGCCCTAGCCTACGCGGATTATCTTGAACGTCATAAGGGAGTCGTATGAAAGCAGTCATTCTTGCAGGCGGATTGGGGACGCGGATCAGCGAAGAAACGACAGTTCGTCCCAAGCCCATGGTGGAGATCGGCGGCAGGCCGATACTCTGGCACATCATGAAAATTTATTCAGCGCATGGCATTAACGACTTCGTCGTTTGCTGCGGCTATAAGGGCTACATCATCAAGGAATATTTTGCCAACTACTTTCTGCACATGTCGGACGTGACCTTCGACATGCAGCATAACAAAATGGAAGTGCATCAACGCAATGCCGAGCCGTGGCGTGTCACCTTGGTTGATACCGGTGAAAATACGCTAACAGGCGGGCGTTTGAAACGCGTCACCAATTATGTGAAGGACGAAGATGCGTTTTGCTTCACTTATGGGGACGGTGTGGCGAATGTCGATATAAGTGCACTGGTAAATTTCCACAGACAGCATGGGAAGCGCGCCACCGTAACGGCGGTGCAGCCACCCGGACGTTATGGTGCGCTGAGTATGGATGGGAATAGGGTGCGCGGCTTCATCGAGAAGCCACAGGGTGACGGAGGCTGGATCAATGGCGGCTTCTTCGTGCTATCGCCAAGCTGCCTTGACCTTGTGACTGATGACGCCAGCTCATGGGAAGGCGAACCGCTCAGCAAACTGGCTGCCCAAGGGGAGTTGCAGGCTTACGAGCATAACGGCTTCTGGCAACCGATGGATACCCTGCGTGACAAAAACCACCTTGAAGATCTTTGGCAAAGCGGAAAAGCCCCTTGGAGGGTGTGGAAGTGAACGCCGACTTCTGGCGCGGCAAGCGCGTCTTTTTAACCGGGCATACAGGCTTTAAGGGCGGCTGGTTATCGCTGTGGCTGCAATCCATGGGGGCCGAAGTGCACGGCTATGCGCTGACTCCGCCGACCAAGACGAATCTGTTTACCGCAGCCGAAATTGGCAAAGGCATGATGAGCAGTGAAATCGCAGATATCCGCGATGCGAACAGGCTGCGCCGAGCTATGCAAGTGGCGCAACCGGAAATCATTTTCCATCTAGCTGCTCAACCTCTGGTGCGCTATTCCTACGCGCAACCAGTGGAAACCTATGCCGTCAATGTGATGGGCACGGTGCATCTGCTCGAAGCCGCGCGCGCCACGCCCGGTGTGAAAGCAGTAGTGAATGTCACCACGGACAAGTGCTATGAAAATCGGGAATGGGTGTGGGGTTACCGCGAAAATGAGGCGCTGGGCGGGTTCGACCCTTATTCCAGCAGCAAGGGTTGCGCAGAGCTGGTGACTGCCGCATATCGTCGTTCCTTTCTGGAGCCGGCGGGCATCGCTCTGGCGAGTGCTCGTGCAGGCAATGTCATCGGCGGCGGTGACTGGGCGGAAGACCGCTTGCTGCCCGATTTTTTGCGTGCCATGGATGCCGGTGTGATGTTGAAAATTCGCTCTCCACAATCCACACGCCCTTGGCAGCATGTGCTGGAACCGCTGTCCGGGTATTTGATGTTGGCCGAGCGACTTTACACCGCAGGCAGGCAGTTTGCCGAGGCATGGAATTTTGGGCCAAGCGATGAAGATGCCCGCTCGGTGCGCTGGATTGTCGAACGTTTGGCAGAAATGCAGCAGGACGTGAAATGGCAATGCGACGAAGCGCCGCAACCGCATGAGGCGCATTACTTAAAGTTGGATAGCAGTAAGGCTCATGGCCTGTTGAACTGGGAGCCGCGTTGGCGGCTGCAGGCTGCTCTACAAAAGACGCTGGAATGGCATCGGGCGTGGCGTAATGGCGAAGATATGTACGCATTGACATTGTCGCAAATCGCCCAATATCAGGCGGCAGGCGGGGTCGATTAGGCATGGCACGATTCGATTTCATTCCCACCCCGCTGGCCGGCCTGACCTTGGTGCAGCGAAAGGTCATTGAAGACCATCGTGGATTTCTGTCGCGCTTTTACTGCGCCGATGAATTTCGCGAAGTTGGCCTAAGCAAACCCATTGCTCAGATCAACCACACGCTGACCAGAAACAAGGGGGCGGTGCGCGGGTTGCACTTCCAGCATCCACCCTTTGCAGAGACCAAGCTGGTGAGTTGCCTGCACGGCGAAATATTCGATGTTGCTGTCGACCTGCGCCGCGGTTCGCCCACCTTTTTGCATTGGCATGGTGTGTTACTCTCCGCGCGGAACCGCCAAAGCCTGCTCATTCCTGAAGGATTTGCCCACGGCTTCCAGACCATGACCGAGGACTGCGAATTGATCTATTTGCACTCGGCGGCCTACCATCCGGAATCAGAGGGGGCGCTGAATGCTGCAGACCCGAGGCTCGGCATTGCCTGGCCGCTGGCGACTACCGAGATTTCGGAAAGAGATCGCAACCACAAGTTGATTGAACAGAATTTTCAGGGGATTGCCGTATGAAGTGCCGTCATTGCCAGACTGAATTAACATTGCCCTTGGTGGACCTGGGTTCGGCGCCGCCGTCCAACGCCTATCTGACGAAGCAAACCATGCATGCGCCGGAAAAGCATTTTCCTCTGCGTGTGCTGGTTTGTTCCCAATGCTGGCTAGTGCAGACCGAGGATTACGCTGGAGCCGACGAGTTATTCTCGGCCGACTACGCCTACTTCAGCTCTTTCTCGACGACATGGCTCAAGCATGCCGAAAAATATGTTACGGATATGGCGCAGCGATTTGCGCTGGGCGCACACTCCCATATCGTCGAGGTGGCCGCGAATGACGGTTATCTGCTGCAATTCGCCAAGGCGCGCGGCATTCCCTGCTTGGGGATCGAGCCAACCACCAGCACCGCGAATGCGGCGCGCGCCAAAGGCATAGAGATTGTCGAAGAGTTCTTCGGTGTCAAATTGGCAAGACAGCTTGTCGATCAAGGAAAACAAGCCGACCTTACGGCTGCCAATAATGTGCTGGCCCATGTGCCGGATATCAACGATTTCGTGGCCGGATTTGCCGTGCTGCTCAAACCGGCGGGCGTGGCTACGTTCGAGTTTCCCCATCTGCTTAATCTTGTTGAACAGAACCAGTTTGACACCATCTACCATGAGCATTATTCCTATTTGTCGCTCACCGCTGTCAAAACCATTTTTGCAGCGAACGGACTGACAGTGTTCGATGTGGAAGAATTGCCCACACACGGCGGAAGTTTGCGCGTATATGCACAGCGCAGCGACAAGGGCACGCACGAAGCTAGCCCAAGAGTGGCCGAGTTGCTGGCAAGGGAAATGGCGATGGGCATCGCCACCTCTGGCTATTACGCAAATTTCCAGGCCAAGGCGGACAAGGTAAAAAATGATTTGCTGACCTTTTTGTTGGAAACTAAGCGAGACGGCAAACGTGTTGTCGGATACGGAGCGGCGGCCAAAGGTAATACCCTGTTGAACTATGCCGGCGTGCGTCCGGACCTATTGCCTTATGTGGTGGATCGCAACCCTGCCAAACAAGACAAATTCCTCCCGGGTTGCCGCATTCCGATAGTTGACGAGGCTCAACTCAAATTAACCAGGCCAGATTACATTCTGATCCTGCCGTGGAATTTGCGCACAGAAGTGACCCATCAGCTCGACTATATTCGCGAGTGGGGTGGGCGTTTTGTAACGGCAGTCCCCTCAATTGAAATAACGTGAACCGGATGAAAATTGCTGTCACAGGAGCAAGCGGATTCGTGGGAAGGCATGTCCTTGCCGCACTGCGCACCCACGAGGTCGATATAGTTGCCGTTACCCGCGATGCAGCACGCCTGAACGGGATTGATGCGACGGTCAGCATGGTGGAAATGGATATTTCCAATCCGCCGCAAAATTGCTTCGAGCATTTAGGCAGGCCGGATGCTTTGATACATCTGGCTTGGGATGGCCTGCCCAATTACAAATCTCTGCACCATTTCGAGACCGAACTCCCGAGGCAATATCAGTTTCTTAAGTCTCTGGTAGAGGATGGATTATCCTCAATGCTGGTAACCGGTACTTGCTTTGAATATGGCATGCAGTCCGGCGCACTTTCGGAGGAGATGCTGCCGCAACCGAACAATCCTTATGGCTATGCCAAAAACGCGCTGCGCCAGCAGCTGCAATATCTGAAATCGAATCGACCATTCAATCTTGCCTGGGCAAGACTTTTTTATATGCATGGCGAGGGCCAGGCTGCCACCTCACTTTATCCGAAACTGAAGGAAGCGGTATTGCGCGGCGACAAGGTGTTCAACATGTCGGGCGGCGAGCAATTGCGCGACTACCTGCATATAACCGAAATCGCTCGTCAGACTGTGCGACTGGCAATGTCGCAGCGCGACACCGGAATTATCAATATCTGCTCGGGGAAACCGGTATCGGTGCGCAGGCTGGTGGAGCAGTGGCTACACGACAACGGCTGGGACATAGACCTGAATCTTGGTTTTTACCCCTACCCGGATTATGAGCCGATGGCTTTTTGGGGCGATCGACGGTACTTGGATTCCATTTTGTAGCCTTGACGAATTGCTGCGGTTCAAGCGGCAACGATGAACCGCAGTCCTATGACTATTTTTAACTACAGGTAGAACAACTATGAGCTTTCAAAAAGAAGTGCAGGAAAGAATTGATGCAATCGCCCAAAACGATGAATTGAAAACCAGTGCCCATGCCTTTATGAAGGCCTCCGTTGGGCCGAAATATTCATACAATTTTTCCTGGTTAGGCCGGCCTATTATCCAATATCCGCAGGATATGGTTGCCATGCAGGAGCTGCTATGGGAAGTGAAGCCGGATCTGATTATTGAAACAGGCATTGCGCACGGCGGTTCGCTGATATTTTATGCCTCGATACTCGAGCTGATCGCTACATGCACGGGGAATGAAGGCGAAGTAATCGGAATAGACATCGATATCCGCCCGCACAATCGCAAGGCTATCGAGGAACATCCGATGTACAAGCGCATCAGCATGATTCAGGGTTCGAGTATCGCACCCGAAATCGTGGCGCGAGTGGTCGAAAAGGCCAGAGGTAAAAAGCGAATTCTTGTTTGTCTGGATTCGAATCACACGCATGAACACGTGCTTGCAGAGCTGGAAGCCTATGCCCAATTGACGAGCGTCGGCAGCTATTGCGTGGTATTCGACACCCTCATCGAGGACATGGGCGAAGGTGCCTATCCAGATCGATCCTGGGGGCTGGGGGATAATCCCAAGACCGCTGTTTGGGAATACCTGAAGGCCAATTCAAACTTCGAAATCGATAAAAGCATACACCAGAAATTGCTCATTACCGTTGCGCCGGAGGGTTATTTGAAGCGGACCCGCTAACCCCATTGCTGCGCATAACCTGAATGTCGCTAAAGAAAAACGTCCTCGCCAATTACCTGGGGCAGGGCTGGACAGCCTTAATGGGCATTGCCTTTGTGCCCTTGTATATCGAATACATGGGCATGGAGGCATATGGATTGATTGGCGTGTTTGCCATCCTGCAGGCATGGCTTACCATGTTGGACATGGGTATGACCCCGACCCTGAGCAGGGAAATGGCTCGTTACACGGCCGGTGCACATACCGCCCAATCCATACGCGATCTGCTGCGTAGCCTGGAAGTGATTTGTTTTGCGACAGCCCTGTTAATCGGAATCGTGATTTGGCTTTCAGCTTCATGGCTCGCCGCACACTGGTTGCAGGCGCAAAAACTGCCCGTTGAAGAGGTTGCCCAGGCGATCTCGGTCATGGGTTTTGTAGTCGCATTTCGTTTTATTGAAAGCCTTTACCGAGGGGCGATATTGGGCTTGCAAAGGCAAGTGTTATTCAACGTGGTAAATGCGTCGTTAGCCACGTTGCGCGGGGTTGGAGTGCTGGGTGTGCTGGCATGGATATCGCCCACCATAGAAGCCTTTTTTTTGTGGCAAGGGGCCATTTCGATAGTCGTCATTGTGGTTCTGGCAGGCGTGGTACAACGACACCTTCCTCCATCTGAGCGCGCACCAAGTTTCTCTCGTGACGCGATTAAAGGAGTCTGGCAATTCGCGAGAGGGATGATGGCAATCACTTTCTTGTCCTTACTGCTCATGCAGACGGACAAGGTGCTGCTATCAAGCTTGTTGTCCCTGGAGGCATTTGGCTACTACACGCTGGCGGCGTCGGTGTGCGGGGTGCTGTATTTATTGGTTGTGCCTATCGCACAATCCTTTTCTCCGCGTTTTACCGAATTGGCTACCCGAGGCGAAGCTGCGGCCCTGACCAGCGCGTACCACCAAGCAGCGCAGCTGGTTGCTGTTTTGGTGGTACCCGCAGCTCTGGTGCTGATGTTCTTCGGGGAGAATCTGCTGGTAGTCTGGGCAGGAAATGCAGCACTTGCGCATGAGGCGGCACCCCTGGTTGCGCTGTTGGCAATAGGCTGGATGTTCAATGCGCTAATGAACCCGCCTTATATGCTTCAACTCGCTCATGGTTGGACGAGCTTTGCTGTGTGGATGAATGTGGTTGCGGTCATGTTGCTTGTACCGGCCATTTTTTTTATAACGCCGCGTTATGGTGCTGTTGGCGCTGCTTCAGTATGGGCGGCGCTGAACGCGGGCTATGTATTGATCGCTATCCATTTTATGCATCGGCGGCTGCTGACAGAAGAAAAGTGGCGTTGGTATCTGCATGACATTTTATTCCCGTTCATAAGCGCAGCGGGCATAGTAGCGGCGTCCTGGATGGTACATCCGCTGGCGTTGAGCAGAATGTCCGAAGCTGTCTGGTTGTTTGCAACGGGCACCGCTGCCCTTGGTGCATCGACCATGGCCGCTCCGCTATTGCGTGCGCGAACTCTGAAATGGATTAAAGGGCAGGACAGTGGGCTGGTATAGGGATCAGGGGCAGCAGGTCGACCGCGTTCTGGTCAGCATCGGCATGCCGGTTTACAACGGCGAAGAATATATCCGTGACGCCCTAGATGCGCTCTTGCGTCAGACCTTTGCTGATTTTGAATTGATTATTTCGGATAATGCTTCAAGCGACCGGACAGAAGCAATTTGCCGGGAATATGCACAACGCGACGCACGAATTATTTATTTTCGGCAAAAAGAAAATCTTGGCGCAGCCGCCAATTTTCAGTTTGTATTGGATCACGCCCGGGCCGGCCTTTTTATGTGGGCGGCATACGACGATGAATGGGCGAAAAATTACTTGACGAATGCCACGGCCCTGCTGGGAGATGGGAATATAGATTTTGTTTTTCCGGCTTTTTCAGTCAGAAGCATCAAGCTGAATATCGGAAAGAAATTTGATGAGGAGATTTTTGGATTCATCGAGTCGACGGACCGGAAACAGCGGGTGCTGCAATTCCTGGCACTTCACCATGATTCGCACAAATGCAACATCGTTTACTCCCTGTTCAGAACGGAATTTCTCAGGGCTGCGCTCAAGCTGCAAGACATCGGCAATGATGGGGCGCTGGGTGCGGTGATATTGGGAATGGGGTGCGGCAAGGTGTTAAACGGTGCATTGTTCAGGAAAAGATACCCCATGCTTTGGCCGGGCGCATTAAGCATGCTTTTTGCCTGGGTTTATAAAGATCGCTCGAAAGAATTTGAATCGGCGAAAGAGGCTGCACTAAACAGGCTCACTGCATTATTCCCTGAATATATTGACGAGATCCGGGCGATTTTTGATCGTTATCGCCCATACACACATGAGAAATGCTATCGAATATGCTCAATTGAAAATGGGTTTGGCAGACAGGGAAGAAACAATGGATCGAAGTAGGCCAGTGGTCAGTATTGGCATGCCCGTCTACAACGGCGAGAAATATATTCGGGATGCCTTGGATTCATTGCTTGGGCAGTCCTTTGCGGATTTTGAATTGATCATCTCGGACAATGCTTCGACGGATGCTACAGAATCGATTTGCCGAAATTATGCGGAGCAAGATCAGCGTATTCGTTATATACGACAACAGAAAAACCTTGGCGCATTACCAAACTTTCAGTTTGTTCTGAATGAGGCGTGTGGCGAATATTTTATGTGGGCTGCATGCGATGACAAATGGGATAGGGATTGGGTAGAGAGTTTAAAGAGCGCACTGGAAAATTCTGGAGTTGGAGCGGCATTCGGGAGACTGATGCATATAGATGAGGTTTCACAACTGCTACGGCACCCTGCAAATGGAAGAACTTTTAAGTTTAGGGGGGGCTCACTAAGGCGCAGAATCAAATATTTCATCGAGTTTGAGCGCTATGGTAAAGCTAACCCGATCTATTCACTGTTCAGAAGAAGTGTTCTTAGAGACATTGAATTGGCTGCGTATCATGTAGATTTTCATATTGTTTTTGATCTTTTGTTGAAGACGGAAATAATTTCAGTGCCTAATACGGTTCTCTATAAGCGTGTGCACGCCACAAGCGAGGGGAGCAGATCAGGGGATAGTTTGGGTACCGCCTTGCGTCGGTGGTCATATTTATTGATGCCGTTGGATATTGGTTTTACTTGGGGATATTTTCGACAAGGTAAAGTTGTTGAAAATTGCTTGTTCCTGATTTGTCTGCCGGTCAAATTTATTTTGGGTTATGCGTTCTATTTGAAGAGCATGGCTCTAAAAGCCAGGTTGAATCTTTTTGGGTTTTAAACACATCCATAGTTAGAGAATTGAACGTAAACGAAGAGGATATTTAGGAAATGAAAGAGTTTCTTCGCAAGAGATTGGTGTGCCCGGTCAGCAAAGCACCTTTGTCGTTAAACGATGACCTCCTGTCTGCACCATGTGGGTTTAGGTATAGCGGGAACGATTTCAGAGTTGGGCTTGAATTCTCGAAAGATTGGAGCGTGGGGCAGTCCGAGTATGAGTCGTTCGAAAAGCGCTGGCTGGAAATGGTTAACCAACCCGAAAAATTATCGGATTTGGATAAAGAAACTGCTGATGTGTATGCCGAAATAAAAATGTGCGGTGACGTTTTGGACGTTGGTGGGGCGTATGGATTTGTTGTTAAACAAGCAGGGCTGGATCCTGATCGCTATATATCGATTGATCCCATCGATATGAATTGGAGCAGGTTGAGGGAATATGAGCATATCAATGCGCATTACTCAATTTGCCAAGATGTACCGAGAATTCGCGGTTTTGCAGAATTTTTGCCTTTTGCAGATGCGAGTTTCGATTTTGTGCATATGCGCTCATGCCTTGACCATTTCGCCAATCCAAAGCTGGCGCTGATGGAGGCATTCAGGGTGCTTCGGAGAGATGGGAGATTGGTTGTAGGCATAAGTTTGGAGGGGTCATACAAAAAGGGCTTGGCTGGCCTAAAAGGGATAGTAAAACGTATGGCTTCAAAATCACCGGCACTGCGCCATGCAGTAGAGCTTGTTAGGCACGATCACCATATGTTTCATCCCACGAGGGAGACGTTGGGAGAATTGATTGAATGCAATGGGTTCAGGATCGAGAAAGAGGTTTGGCAGCAAGCGTATCACAACGTTATTTATCTTCAGGCCGCACGCTTGGAAGAGCTGCAAGTCAGCTCTTGATCGGGTGTTCCAACAATATGAATTCTTTGATACTGGACAATTTGCGGATGCATCACAGCAAGCCGGTCAAAGCATGGCTTGAGAAGAATCCGAAACGGGTCACGTCTGTTTCAAGGACACGTCAATCAGCTATGCCGCTTGGTATTTTTACTGGCCCGGTCAACAAGTAGCGGGATATGGATTAAAGGTGATCATTTCTCGAGTTATCGGTGGCCTAGGCAACCAGATGTTCCAGTATGCCGCTGGCCGTGCCCTGTCGCTTGATCGAGGTGTGCAGTTACGCCTCGATGTGAGCGATTTTGCGGGGTATGGACTCCACCAGGGTTTCGAGCTCTCCCGGGTATTTTCCTGTCGCGTGGATTTGGCTGAGCCTGAAGATGTTTATGCCGTGCTGGGTTGGCAGTCGTCGAAGCGCGTTCGCCGTATTGTTGCGCGCCCTGAGCTACGATTTTTGCGCAGCCCTCGTTTTGTGGTGGAGCCTCACTTTCATCACTGGCCGGAAATAAGCTATGCACCGCAAGATTGTTATCTGTTCGGTTACTGGCAATCCGAGAAGTATTTTCAAACGCATGCCGCCGAGATACGTGCCGATTTTGCTTTCAAGCCGCCACTGACAAACAGGAATTCCGAGCTTGTCGGGCAAATTGCCCAAGTGAATGCGGTGAGCCTGCACGTGCGGCGTGGCGATTATGTGAGCAACTCCAAAACCCATGCCACACATGGGGTGTGCTCGCTTGATTATTACCGGGATGCTATTCGGCATATTTCAGATCGGGTTGAGCGCCCTTATTTTTTCATCTTCTCGGACAATATGGCATGGGTGAAAGGCAATTTGAAAATGGACATGCCGCATCAATATATTGACCACAATAAAGGCGCAGAAAGCTACAACGACATGAGATTGATGAGCCTGTGCAGGCACCACATTATTGCCAACAGTTCATTTAGCTGGTGGGGCGCGTGGCTGAATCCGAATCCTGACAAAATCGTTGTTGCCCCCAGGAGATGGTTTGCCAACGATACCAATGTTGCTGATCTGTTCCCGGCGGCCTGGGTGATTCTATGAGCGGGAATGCGGCAGGGTTGCCCGTTATTTCAGTGGTCATGTCGGTTTATAACGGTAAGCAGTTCCTTGCCAAGGCCATCGAATCCATCCTCGGCCAGACTTTCAGGAATTTTGAATTTATCATCATCAACGACGGCTCTACGGACGGCAGCTCCGCAATTCTTGAAGAGTATGCGCAGCGTGACAGCCGTATTCGCCTGATAAACAGAGAGAACCGGGGGCTTATAGCGTCCTTGAACGAGGGGATCGCCAGTGCGCGCGGCGAATGGATTGCGCGCATGGATGCGGACGATATATCTTTACCGGATCGTTTTGAAAAACAGCTGGCGTGGCTGCAACAGACAGGCACCGATGTCTGCGGCGGATGGGTGAAATTAACCGGCACATGGTTACACCGGGTTTGGCGGTATTATGGCTCCGGTGACGCCATCAGGATCAAGTTGCTTTTCGGTTCGGCGTTCGCTCATCCTGCCGTTATGCTGCGTGCGAGCCTTGCGAAGGCTAATCCATATAGCGGGAGTGCGCACTATGTAGAGGATTATGAGCTTTGGACAAGATTGGCTGGATTTGGCGCAAAGATGACAAACTATCCGGGTGTGGTATTGCGGTATCGCATCCATCCTGGGCAGGTAACGGCCATCAGGCAGAAACAGCAGCGTGAAAATATGGTTCAGATATTCCGGGATTATTCTTCATCGTTTCTGGGGGGGGATCTGGCGAATGATCCGGCCTATCTGCTGATTGCCGACAAGCAACTTGCCATTGATGAAGCGGGGTTTTACCGGGCAGTTGCGTTCATGCATGGAATAATCTCGCGGTTTGGCGATTCGGAAGGGGTTGTTTCAACGAATGCGTTTATTTTCTTCACACGGTGTGGCGGGCTCGGCCTGATGAAAGTAATGCGGGAGATGCGCGGCTTCCGCATTCGACCATTCCAGAAAATGGTGTTGTTGTTTCTGCTGCTCATGGCGGCTGAACCGAATAGCGGCATCTACCGGTTCCTGTATCGGCTAAGGTGAGTATGTCTGTATCTTGCGCCAATAAGGGTGCGGAGGGAGTATGAAAATATTGGTGACAGGTGGGGCGGGCTATATCGGCTCACATACTTGCCTGGAATTGCTGGTGGCGGGCCATGACGTGGTCGTCCTCGACAATTTTTCAAATAGCAAGCCAGTCGTTTTTGATCGCATCGAACGTATTTGCGGGCGTCGCCCGATTCTTTACAGGGGCGATGTTTGCAACAGCGATCAGGTGGCGGATATTCTCTCGATGAATGGCATCGAATCCGTGATTCACTTTGCAGGATTAAAGGCAGTGGGAGAATCCGTAGCTCAACCATTGCAATACTACACCAATAATGTGGCGGGAAGCCTGGCGCTATTCTGCGCCATGCAAAAGACTGAAGTGCGCTCGCTCGTGTTCAGTTCCTCTGCCACGGTTTACGGAAATCCGGACAGCGTACCCATTCGTGAAGACTTCCCCCTTTCGGCTACGAATCCATATGGGCGTTCCAAAATAATGGTCGAAGAGATTTTGCGCGACTTGATACGTGCAAATGATGCATGGCATATCGCTTTGCTGCGCTATTTCAATCCTGTGGGGGCGCACGAAAGTGGATTAATTGGAGAGGACCCCTCAGGCACCCCAAATAACCTGATGCCATACATAAGCCAGGTTGCGGTTGGGCGGCGCACCGAGCTGCATATTTTTGGTGGCGACTACGCCACTCCGGACGGAACGGGCGTTCGTGATTACATCCATGTGGTAGATCTTGCCTGCGGGCATATTGCGGCGCTTGATTGGCTGCAGCGGCACAAGGGTGTGCATACCTTTAATTTGGGAACCGGCGTGGGGGAAAGCGTACTGGAGGTTGTGCGTGCCTTCGAAGCGGCCAGCGGGCAGCGCGTGCCTTATCGCATCGTGGACCGCAGGCCGGGCGACATTGCCCAGTGTTATGCCGACCCGTCGCGTGCTGAACGTGAATTAGGCTGGAAAGCGCAGCGCGGTATTGCGGAAATGTGCAGGGATGCGTGGAATTGGCAGTCAAAAAATCCTAGAGGTTATGAATACTAGCCGCACCAAAATGCTATTTTTTGTCACCGAGGATTGGTTCGTCTGTTCACACTGGTTGCCTCTGGTAGAAGGCGCTAAGAAAACTGGCTTCGATGTGGTTGTGGTCACACGGACCGGTAAGCACCTTGAGAAAATCCTGCAGCGTGGCATAAGGGTGATCCCGTTCGAGATTTCACGACGCGGATCAAATATTTTTCGTGAGTTCGAAGCTCTTTTGCGGCTCATGCAAATTTACCGCAAAGAGCAACCGGATATTGTTCATCACGTCGCTATGAAGCCCATACTGTATGGATCGCTGATCGCGCATTTGATGCGGGTTCCGCACACGGTAAATTGGGTGGCCGGAATGGGGTGGCTGTTCGTTTCCAATAATTTGCGTGCAAAAATACTGCGGATCGTAGTTCAAAAAGTGCTTGGTGTACTGTTGCGCAGGACATCGGTCATTGTAGAAAATAAAGACGACCAGGCGATAATCGCCGACCTCGGAGTTGCCGCCCGGCGCATTCATCTGGTCCGTGGTGCTGGCGTGGATACGCAGCTATACGCACCCTCGCCAGAGCCTGGCAGCATCCCCTTGGTGGTGCTGCCAGCACGTATGCTTTGGGATAAAGGCGTGGGAGAATTTGTCGAAGCGGCAGCTCAGCTCAAAAAACGTGGGGTGAATGCAAGATTTGCCCTGGTGGGTGATCCCGATGCACAGAATCCCGCGAGCGTATCGGTGCAGCAGCTAACAACCTGGCATAAAGAAGGTGCAGTGGAATGGTGGGGCAGGCACGAAGATATGCCCCAGGTCTTTGCGCAATCTCATATTGTCTGTTTGCCGTCGTACCGTGAGGGTCTGCCAAAGGCTTTGCTGGAGGCGGCATCCTGCGGGCGCCCCATTGTGACAACCAACGTGCCAGGCTGCAGGGAAATCGTCCGTGATGGAGACAATGGCCTTCTGGTAGAGGCGCGTAATGCAACAGCCTTGGCGGAGGCATTGGCAAAATTACTTTCCGACACGGGGTTGCGGCAACAGATGGGGCAGCGCGGGCGCGAGCGTGTGTTGGGTGAATTTTCTCAGGAAAGAATCGTTGCTCAAGTTCTGGCACTTTACCGCGAGGTATTATCTTGAGCCGAGTGCTGGTTACCGGAGCTGGCGGCTTTATCGGCCAGCCTCTGTGTGAAGAAATGCTTCACCAAGGATGGCAGGTCAGAGCAGCCGTGCGCTCGCCTTGTCAATTGCCATCTCGTATAGAAGTGGCGGTGGTCGGCGCCATCGACGGCGAAATCAATTGGTCGGATGCGCTGCGTGATGTGGATGTGGTGATCCACCTCGCCGCACGGGTGCATGTGATGAAAGATGTGGCCGCCGATCCGCTGGCGGAATTCCTCAAGGTCAATATGCAAGGCACGGCCAATCTGGCCTATCAGGCGGCCGCTGCCGGGGTGAAGCGGCTCGTCTATGTCAGCTCGATCAAGGTGAACGGGGAGCGGACCAGCGAAATGCAGCCCTTCACCGAATCCGACGACCCCAACCCGCAGGATGCCTATGCCACCTCGAAATGGCGCGCCGAACAGGTGTTGCAGCGTGTCGCGCAGGAATCCGGCCTGGAGGTCGTGATCGTGCGCCCGCCTCTGGTATACGGCCCCGGCGTGAAGGGGAATTTCATCAGGCTGCTGAAGGCGGTGGACAAGGGTATCCCCCTGCCGTTTGCGAGCGTGCGCAACAAACGCAGCCTGATCTACCTGGGCAATTTGGTGGGTGCCCTGATCCTTTGCGCGAGCCATCCTGCCGCTGCCGGAAAGACCTATCTGGTGCGCGATGGCGAAGACATTTCAATTCCAGACCTGGTGCGGCAGATGGCCATAAGCCTGGAACGGCCCGCCAAGCTATTACCCCTGCCGGTAGGGTTGTTGCGCGGTTTGGGGAGGATGTCGGGCAAGCTCGAATCGGTCGAGCGCATAGTGGGTTCGCTGCGCGTGGATGACGATCTCATTCGCAAGGAACTGGGCTGGAAGCCGAGGTTTACCCTGCAGGAGGGGCTGCGGGAAACGGCACGCTGGTACAGGGCGCAGCACCGTTCCTCCGGCATTCCTTACCTGAATAAGCGGCCGGCAAATGACCCTGCGGATTGCAATGTCTCCGTGGTGATCGTGAATTACAACGCCGGAGAGATATTGCTGGAGTGCATTGCGTCCGCGCAGCGGCAGGTCGGGCAAATCATCGTGGTGGACAATGCCTCTACCGACAACAGCATTGCTGCATTGCGAAGAAATTTCCCGGCGGTACGGATAATCTGTAATGAACGCAATCTAGGTTTCGCGGTGGCCTGCAATCTGGGCGCACAAGCCGCGGATGGCAACCATGTGCTTTTCCTCAATCCCGATTGCATCCTTGAGCCCGATGCGATCTCGATCCTGGTTCAGGCGGTGAATAGCGCGCCTGATGTGAGCATGGCCGGTGGATTGCTCACCAATCCGGATGGCACCGAGCAAGTTGGCGGGCGGCGCGCCGTCCCGACACCGTGGCGCTCTTTCGTCAGGGCATTCGGATTCAGCAAGCTAAGCAATCGCTATCCCAGGCTGTTTTCCGATTTTGTGCTGCACAAGCAGCCATTGCCCGACCGTCCCATCGAGGTGGAAGCCATATCCGGCGCATGCATGCTGGTCAGGCACGATGCGCTGGAAGAGATCGGACTGCTGGATGAAGGTTACTTCATGCACTGCGAGGATCTGGACTGGTGCATGAGATTTCGCCAAGAAGGCTGGAAGATTCTCTTCGTGCCGGAAGCGCGCATGATCCATCACAAGGGACATTGCAGCAGAGCCAGGCCGGTTTTCGTCGAGTGGAACAAACACAAGGGCATGATCCGCTTTTACCGCAAGTTTTTCCGGCATCAATATCCCGGCGTGCTGATGGGCCTGGTGATAGCGGGCGTATGGATACGCTTTATTGCCATCACAATCTACCACCTGATGGATCGCTCGCTGCGCAAGCTGGGGCTGCGCCGTGGTTAAACCAACCGTGGGAGTGCTGGGCGCAACCAGCATGGTGGGGAAAAGCTTGTTGCCGCGGTTGGCGGATGCAGGCTGGCATGTGGAAGCCCTTTCAAGACAAGCCCGGATTGCCGGTCAGCCCGTTGAGGAAGACGCCCGCGTTGTTTTTCGGCAGTTCGAAAAAAGCGATTGCGATCATGCGACCTTCTTGGCTGGCAATGGGGAGATAACCCACTGGGTCAGCCTGGCTCCGATCTGGGTATTGCCGGATTACTTTCCGATGCTGATTGCGCACCGGGCCAGGCGTGTCGTGGCACTCAGTTCCACCAGTGTCTTCACCAAAAAAACTTCCTCCGACCTGGCCGAACAAAGCACGGCAGACAAGCTGCGCAATGGTGAGCAGCGTTTTATCGCATGGGCCGAAGCGAATAGGATCGAATGGGTGATCCTTCGCCCGACCCTGATTTACGGCTTGGGCCGAGACCGCAATATCTGCGAGATCGCGCGGTTCATTGCACGTTTCGGATTCTTTCCGTTGTTTAGCGCGGCGCAAGGATTGCGCCAGCCGGTGCATGTCGAAGACGTGGCGGCCGCCTGCATTGCGGCATTACAAAGCACACCAGCGGGCCATCATGCCTATGATCTTTCCGGTGCGGAGAGGCTGACCTACCGCGAGATGATTGCAAGGGTATTCAGGGCGATGGATAAACCTGAACGGTTCATCATTGTTCCGCTCTTTATTTTCCGTTTGGCCATCGCGTGCATGCGCATATGGCCAAGATTCCGCAGCTGGTCGGCGGCAATGGCGGAAAGAATGAATACCGACCTGGTTTTTGATCATACGGATGCGATGCGCGACCTCGGCTATGCACCAAGGCCGTTCCGACCCGGCAAAATGGATTTGCCGATTCCAGAATAAAATAACCCACGATAAGTCAATATGCCATCCGGCATATATGAACGGACAGATTCACTGGGTATAATCGCACCCATGTTTAAACATGGTCTCGCTTGAGGTGCAAGAGAATCAATGCGGCTCGTCGATTGCTCACACGATATCCGAATAATAATTACTTGCGCTTGCCATTCAACACTGCGACGCATGAGCAAGTTCTGCTGGGGGGTATAGATCGTTAACAGCTATGACTGTCGCGGAGACCTGAAAAATTTGGAGAAAAGTGTTAATTAGAGTTAGTTACCAACTCAGGGGGAATAGATGAAACTGTTAGTAACAGGCGCATGTGGCTATAAGGGATCGGTACTGGTACCGAAATTATTGAATCAGGGTCATGAAGTGATTGGCCTTGATATCATGTGGTTCGGTAATTTTTTGAAACCACATCCTAACCTGACGGTCATTCAGGGTGACGTAAGGGATATTGATGCTATCGATCTAACGGGTGTAGATGCGATTATCCATCTTTCATCGGTGGCCAATGACCCATGTGGCGATTTGGATCCCCAGTTGACATGGGAGGTTAGCGCCCTTGCAACAATGCAGTTAGCCGATAAAGCGGCGCGCGTAGGGGTCAAGCGGTTCATTTACGCATCATCTGGAAGTGTTTATGGTGTCAAGGATGAGCCGCAAGTAACCGAAGACCTGGTTTTGAAGCCGATTTCGGAATACAACAAGACCAAGATGGTTGGCGAGCGCGTGTTGTTGAGTTATGCCAACGACATGATAGTGCAAATCGTACGCCCTGCAACCGTCTGCGGCTTTTCACCCCGTATGAGGCTGGACGTGTCGGTGAACATGCTCACGATGCAAGCGCTTACCAAGGGGAAAATTACAATCTTTGGCGGCAATCAAACACGCCCCAATATCCACATTGATGACATCACGGACCTGTATATGTTCCTGCTGGATCGTCCCGATGTCACTGGCATTTACAACGCGGGCTTTGAGAACATTTCCATTATGGAGATTGCACAGCGGGTTGTAAGGCATGTGCCTGCCGAGCTTGTCGTTACCGCATCGAATGACCCGCGTTCTTACCGCGTAAACTCGGACAAGCTTCTGGCAACGGGTTTCCAGCCAAAGAAAACTGTCGAGGATGCGATCCAGGAAATCATCGCAAAATATCGCAGTGGCGAACTCAAGGACGAAGAGCGTTGGTATAACCTGAAGTGGATGCAACAAAAGAGTGCATCATGAGTGCCTCTTCCGGATTGCCTCGGGTACATTTTGCCAGCTATGCCGAGAGGCTAGGTGGTGTCTTGAACGGTTGCGATTGGGAACTGGTTGAGGACCTCGCTAAAGAGTTGAGGTCTTGCTGGAAAGATGGCCGGCAGGTTTTTATCTGCGGCAATGGAGGCAGCGCAGGCAATGCTCTGCATTTGGCCAATGATTTCCTCTACGGTGTTTCAAAAAAGCTTGGGTCAGGGTTGCGTGTGAACGCGCTCTCTGCCAATGCTTCTGTAATGACCTGCCTTGCAAATGATGTCGGCTATGAACACATTTATTCCGCCCAGCTGGCCGTTCAAGGGCGTGCGGGAGATGTGTTGATCGTGTTCTCTGGCAGCGGCAATTCACCGAATATCATTCATGCGCTCGAGCAAGCGCGTGCCTGCGGAGTCAAAAGCTATGCCATCTTGGGCTATTCAGGGGGCAAGGCAAAAGAAGTTGCCGATGTTGCCATTCACTTTGAGATAGATGACATGCAGATCAGCGAAGATATGCAGCTCATCCTGGGTCATATGATCGTGCAGTGGCTTAACAAGAATCAACCGACTTAGGAAGAATTAATGATGTCGCAAGAGAAATTTTTTATCATCGGCAGTAATTCATTTTCTGGTGCAAGTTTCATCGCCTATCTATTGTCCCAAGGTCAGGATGTGGTTGGTACCAGCCGTTCACCCGAATCCCACCAGTGCTTTCTTCCCTACCGCTGGCAGCCCAATGCGGAGCAATTCAGGTTCTTCCAGTGCGATCTGAATTACGACCTTGACCGTTTGATGAAAATCATTGATACGGAGCGTCCGGGCTATGTGGTCAATTTCGCCGCGCAGAGCATGGTCGCCGAAAGCTGGAAGAATCCGGACCATTGGTTCATGACCAACGCCGTATCGACCGTCAGGTTTCACGAGCAGCTGAGGCACAGGGATTTCCTCAAGAAATATGTGCATGTCACCACGCCGGAAGTCTATGGCAGCACCACAGGTTTTATCAAAGAAGCAGCGCCGTTTAATCCAAGCACGCCCTACGCGGTTTCAAGAGCCGCAAGCGATATGAGCCTGCGCACTTTTTTTGAGGCTTATCGTTTCCCGGTAGTGTTCACAAGGGCGGCGAATGTCTATGGACCGGGGCAGCAGCTTTACCGGATCATTCCGCGCACCATTTTGTTCATCAAGCTGGGCCGTAAGCTGCAGCTTCACGGCGGCGGCCATTCCCAGCGGTCATTCATTCACATGCAGGATGTTTCTAGCGCAACATGGAAAATTGCGACCGATGGCGCGCTCGGAGAAACCTACCATATTTCAACCAATGAAATTGTCACGGTGCGTGAATTGGTGGAGCGCATTTGTCACAAGATGGGAGTGGACTTCAACGCGCATGTGGAAGTGGTCGGCGAGCGGCTTGGAAAAGATGCGACGTATTCGCTCGATAGCACAAAACTTCGCGAGACACTCGGTTGGCAGGACCAGATTTCTCTGGATGCTGGTCTTGATGACTGCATTGCCTGGGTAGAGTCAAACTTGAACGAATTGAAAAAGCAGCCATTTGATTACATACATAAACCTTGAAAAGGAGCATCAGCAATGGGGCAAGAAATTGATTTACTCGTAAATTACCCTAAGACAAAGCGTAATGTAGATGAACGCGGGCAATCCAAGACAGAGGAAGACCGTCGTATTGCACGGCAATTTGGTAAGGAATTTTTTGATGGCGACCGGCGCCACGGTTATGGTGGGTTCAACTATTTCCCCAGATTTTGGCAACCGGTAATCCCCACTTTCCAGGCGCATTGGGGGCTTACGCCGAATAGCTCGGTACTCGATGTTGGGTGCGCCAAGGGATTTATGATGTACGATTTCACTCAGCTTATTCCGGGTATTGCAGTGAAAGGCATTGATGTCTCTCAATACGCCATCGACAATGCAGTTGAGGATATGAAGCCCCATGTGCAGGTTGCCAACGCAACAAAGTTGCCTTTCCCGGACCAGTCCTTTGATGTGGTGATTTCGATTAACACAATACATAACTTGGAACGCGATGAGCTGGCGCAAGCATTAAAAGAGATTGAGCGCGTGAAGCGCAAGGGGGCATACATCACCGTCGATGCCTATCATACCGACGAAGAAAAACAGCGCATGATGGCGTGGAACCTGACTGCACGAACGATCATGCACGTGGATGAATGGAAGGCCTTCTTCAAGGAGGTGGGCTACACCGGCGATTACTTCTGGTTTATTCCATGAACCAAACTAATGACACCTTGCTTCTGCAACAGATGCTGCGCATCCGCCTTGTGGAGGAAGAGATCGCAATCCGCTATCCCGAAGGCAAGATACGCTGCCCGACCCATCTTTCAATAGGTCAGGAAGCGGTGGCAGCCGCTGTTGGTTTGGCGTTGCGCAAAGATGATCTCGCGGTTAGCGGGCATCGTGCACACGCTCACTATCTCGGCAAAGGTGGCAATCTGCCCCAAATGATTGCCGAAATCTATGGTAAAGCAACTGGGTGCTCGGGAGGCAAGGGCGGATCAATGCATCTTGTTGACGAGAGCGTCGGTTTTGTCGGCAGTACTGCCATTGTGGGTGGAACAGTCCCAGTCGGGGTCGGGCTTGGCTATGGAATTAAATTGAAAGGAACCGACCAGGTCAGTTGTGTATTCCATGGTGATGCAGTTGTTGAGGCTGGGGTGTTTGCTGAATCAGTCAACTTCGCAGCACTTAAGAGTCTCCCGGTTCTTTTTGTCTGTGAGAACAATCTGTATTCCGTATACTCGCCGTTGCACGTGCGCCAGCCAGCTGGCCGGGAAATTTGGCGGATGGCCCAGGGTATGGGTATTACAGCACGGCACTGCGATGGCAACGATGCTGCAGCGGTTTATGCATGTGTGACGGACGCGATTTCTTCGATTCGAGCCGGCAACGGTCCGGTGTTTCTCGAATTTGCGACTTATCGCTGGCGCGAGCATTGCGGTCCATATTATGACAACGATATTGGATATCGTAGTGAATCCGAGTTTCTGGAATGGAAAGCCAGGGATCCTATTCCACGGCTGGAGGCAGCGTTGCTTCGCGATGGAATGATTAGTCATGCAGATATTGAGCAGATGTTAGATAACATACGTTCGGAAATTGCTGCCGCCTTCGAGGCCGCGGATGCTGCACCTTTTCCGTTAGCCGAGGAAGCGTTTACTCATCTGTACGCGCAATAATACCGCCAAATCGTTTTAATCATGGAACCATTACAGTGGCTATAAAAACTTTTGCACAAGCCATAAACGAAGCCTTGTCGATTGCCATGGAGCAGGATTCCTCGGTGATCTGTTATGGACTTGGAACCGACGACCCCAAGGGGATATTTGGAACTACGCTGGGACTTCAGGAAAAGTTTGGACCAGAACGCGTTTTTGATATGCCCACGTCCGAGAATGCAATGACCGGCATCGGCGTTGGTGCGGCTCTTTATGGGTTACGCCCGGTGATGAGCCATCAGCGGCTTGATTTTGCCTTGTTGTCCATGGACCAGCTGGTAAACAACGCCGCCAAATGGCATTTTATGTTTGGAGGACGCCGCACAGTTCCACTGACCGTACGCATGATTCTTGGCCGCGGATGGGGGCAGGGTCCAACCCACTCGCAAAATTTACAGGCGTGGTTTGCACACATACCAGGTCTCAAAGTGGTCATGCCTGCGATGGCGGATGATGCCAAGGGGCTGCTGCTGTCTTCTATCTATGATGGCAACCCAGTGATTTACCTTGAACATCGATGGCTGCACAACTTGAAGGGTGAAGTTCCAGCGGGTGATTACCGGGTGCCGATTGGCAAGGCGCGTACCTTACGTGAGGGGGCTGATATCACGATCACAGCGATGTCCTACATGACTATCGAAGCGCTGCGGGCATGTGATTTTTTGGCCGGGCATGGCATTACCTGCGATCTCATTGATCTGCGTTCGGTACGCCCAATCGATTGGGACACCATACGCGCATCTGTCCGGCGAACCGGTCGTCTGCTTGCCTTGGACACGGGCTTTACCACCGGCAGCGTCGCCGGAGAGATCGTGGCGCGCATGAGTACCGAATATTGGGGGTTGCTCAAGGCAGCGCCGGATCGCCTTGCCATGCCTGATTATCCAGAAGCTACGAGCCCAACATTGACTGAGAATTACCACATTCGAGCCGAGCATGTTGCTGCTAAAGTAGCCAAGATGGTTGGCGCAAAATCCGACGTACTGGAGTTAATGCCACAGCGTAATCATCCACACGATGTGCCAGGTGATTGGTTTACGGGGCCATTTTGATCGCAGAAATTCGCACAAAAAGGCGGCCAGTACTTCGCTTTACCCAAAACTCTTAGATGCTCATTTGGGCAAGTAAGGAATCGCTCTGAAATTCACTGAGGTTCAACCTTGAATAACACCAAGTTAATACATGAGCTTGCGCAATCTAGATAAATGGCGTTGTGCAGTTGAGTTGCTTGCAAGCCGTGTGAAAGGAAAGGGTTTTACCTGGATCGCATCCAAGATAGCAAAAAAAACCTTCACAACCCTAGCATGGTTCGTATTGATCCCAATATCGGCACTTGGACACTTTCTGGGGTTCCGTCGCGTCGCATTTTTTACCGACCGTATTGGCCACCTTACCGCAGAATTCGACTGTTTCGAGAAAGAACGCCGATTGGGGCGGCTTCCGTCTAGGCGCTATTGGTTTGTGCTCGCGCCTAAAGATAAGGTGGCCAACTCACATTTGCTGAATTACTGGAAGCCATATTTTCATGTGATCAGTCATCCATTAGCCTGCTCATTCCTGAGAATTCTCACTTTGAGGGGATTCATGGTTCATGATGTTAGCGACTACATACTCTCTTTCGGGAAAAATGCCCGTTATTATGAAGTAAATGTTGCATGGGGAACTCGACCTCCACTGCTGTCCTTGACTGATGCTGATCATAAATGTGAGCGTGCACTGCTAATGGAATTGGGGCTGCCGGCAGATGCCTGGTATGTCTGTTTTCATAATCGGGAAGGCGGTTTTTCCCCGCAGGATGAAGCAATCCATTCTCACCGTAATGCGGATGCTGATAGCCTTATTGGTGCGATGCAATTCGTGGTAAGCCGAGGGGGGTGGTGCATAAGGATGGGCGACCCAACCATGAAACCTTTGCCGCCAATCCCCGGGGTGGTGGATTATGCGCACCATGTTATGCGTTCTGAGCAGGCGGATGTTTTGTTGTGCGCGGGGTGTAGATACTTCGTTGGAAATACTTCAGGGCTATGGATATTAGCCAGCATTTTCGGTGTGCCGTGCGCCTTGGCTAACATGATTCCCGTATCCACCTTGGGGTACTCACCGATTGACATTTCCATTCCAAAACTTCTAAGCCAGCCCCCCGATAATCACCCCATTTCTTTCCCATCAATATTCAGCCAGCCGCTGGCAGACTTTCGTCTTTCAAGCCAATACAGGCTCACCGGGATTGTGCCACTGGACAACTCGTCCGAGGAAATCTGCGAACTCGTGCAAGAAATGCATGGGGTGATAGCCAAAACATGGCACTACGACTTGATCGATGAAGAGTTGCAGGCAAAATTTAGGAAACTGTGGCGTCCCGGTCATTATGGATATGGCGCCGGAGGGCGCACAGGCGCGCTTTTTTTGCGCCGACACCAAAAACTACTGGAAGGATAAATTAGGTGAACCTCAGTTGATGCCCTTCAAATTGTCGGGTCAATTTTGATCAGGGGGCGGCCAACGTACCCACCTTCGAGATCGTCAAGCGCCGCATTGATCTGGTCAAGGCTGTAGCTCTTGGAAATCAGGCGCTGCAATGGCAGCTTCCCATCCGTGTATAGTTTGGCAAAACGCGGGATGTCCCTGTCCGGGCGTACCGCACCACCCCAGCTGCCACGTATTTGCTTGCCGCAGATGAGTTCGTAAGGGTCAATTTTTATCTGCGCCCCTTGCTCCGGATGGGATGCAAACACGCACAGCCCACCGTTGCGGCGAACCGCCTTGAATGCTGTCTCAATAACGTTCGTATGACCTGACGCATCCACACTGTAATCCACACCACCGGGCACGATGCGCAGGATTTCTGCGAGAGCATCTTCATTGCGCGAGTTGATGGTATGGGTTGCACCAAAGTCACGTGCCAGTGCGAGCTTCTCTTCGTTGATGTCAATGGCGATCACTGTTTTTGGTGTAAAAAGCTGCGTTGCCATGAGCGCACTCAAGCCAATGCCGCCTAATCCGAATACCGCAAAGCTTGCATTCTCACGTGGCTGAAGTTCATTTAAAACGATACCGGCACCCGTGGGGATTGCACAACCGAACAGCACTGCCACATCAAGGGGTACTCCCTCGGGCAGCATGACGACACGATTTTCAGACACGACCGCATATTCATTGAAAGTGGTGACGCCACCGGCATTAACGGTTTTGCCCGCACGCTGATACTGGGCGCCACCTGCCTCGATGCCGTCCCCTTTAATCCAGCCGAGGATAACCATATCGCCAGGCGCTACCTTGGTCACTCCTTCCCCAATCTGGATCACTCGGCCGGAGCCTTCGTGCCCCAACAAGTGGGGCAGCCATGGGTCATCCCCGCGTCGCCCGCGTGCCTCCATGATTTGACTATGGCATACGCCGCTGTAAGCGAGCTTCACGAGCACCTGCCCGCGCCGCAGGACAGGTAGTTCTACATCCAAAGCAATATCCAGGGGTTTATTAAGACTAACGAGCACTGCTGCTTTCACAATGGGACCTCATTTAAATTATCGGCAGATTCAAGTTCGGAGCCCAGCAGCTTATTGGCTCATGATGGAACGCCAGGCTGCAGCCGGGGAAATTCAATTTGCGCGGTTTCGCTAAATATATGCAAGTGATAAACTCACAAAATTATATCAGCAAGGCTACCAGCAAAGATGGCGACGGATTTAATTGCATCAAAAATTGTCATTGCAGCCTCTAGTGATATAGGCCATGCAGTGGCCAATTACTGGCTATCCCGCGGAGACAAGGTTGTTGGTACATATCGCGCCCGCTCTGAGCAAGTAAGAGAACTTGAGGCCGCTGGCGCCTTTCTTGTTGAATGTGACTTTACGCAAAAGGGTTCTGTTGACAATGCCGCGCGACAGATCCTTGCAAACATTCAATGTTGGGATGCGCTTGTTTTGCTTCCCGGGACAATGACTCCGATACAGTCGTTCGATAGCTGTGATTTTGATCTTTGGGATCAATCTATCCATATCAACTTCCTCAATCAAATGAGGATCCTTCATAAGTTGCTTCCATCGCGAATAAAGCATTCGCCCCATGGCGCGCTAGTTGCGTTTTGTGCCGGTAGCGGATCAAACTCCGCACCGAAAAACCTATCTGCTTACACCGTTTCAAAAATCGCATTGACAAAAATGTGCGAACTTTTGGACAGCGAAATACCCGATATTCGGAGCGTCATCATAGGGCCGGGTTGGGTTAAGACGCGTATTCATCAAGAGATGCTCTCAGCAGGGGCTGCGGCAGGAGACGGTTACCATAATACCGTCGAAAGGTTGCGCGGTAATAACTTCGTCCCAATGGAGCGTATCCTTGCAGGCCTTGATTGGCTGGATGCACAGCCCAGAACCGTTATTGGAGGCCGCAACTTCAGTATTCCTAATGATCCCTGGGAAACCCAGGCACTCACAGACAAATTATGCCGCGACAAGGATATGTACAAGTTGCGGCGTTATCGCAATGAGTGGAAGCCATGAAAAATCATATTTCTGCCAACTTGTTCGTGCGCCACTTTGATTGGCGGTGTGTACCGAAACTGGACGACATTCCCAACATTTCCCGTGACGGTAAGCCGCTCATCAGTATAAAGAGGGCGATGTCTTGGACTTGTTCTGATACCAAGGGCAGCGCTCAAGTGCAATTACCCGCACATTCGATATTTTCAGTCGCTCTATGAAACTTGCGGAATACGTTGCTGAGTTTTTGGCGAGCCAAGGTCTTCGGCATGTGTTCGGGATTACTGGCGGCGCATCACTGCATCTCATTCACGCCATCGCTGGCCGGCCGGATATGCGCATTATATTCACCCATCATGAGCAGGCGGCGGCTATGGCGGCCGATGCCTATTCGAGAGTAACAGGCAAGTTAGGTGCAGCAGTCGCAACTAGCGGCCCGGGCGCGACAAACCTGATCACCGGGATATGTTGTGCCTACTACGATTCCGTGCCGGCAATATACATTACGGGGCAGGTTGCCACATTCCGGTCCAAGGGAGATATGGGTATCCGGCAACTTGGCTTTCAGGAAACGGATATAGTGGACATGTGCGGCCCGATAACAAAATATGCCGTAAAGATCTCCGATCCGCAAACCATCCGCAAAGAGCTTGAAAAAGCCGTCTACCTGGCACGTTGCGACCGCCCAGGCCCGGTTCTCGTCGATATACCGGATGATCTGCAGAGGAAGCAGATCGACCCCGAAAGCCTGGACCCTTTTTGTCCGCCAACGCCTTCGGCGGGCACACTTGACTGGACAAACAATTTTGAACGGTGCATCGACGCCATACAACGCGCACAACGGCCAGTAGTGATCGTGGGCTGGGGGGTGCGTCTTGCACATGCCGAGAAAGAACTGCTGGAAGCGCTACGTCTGCTCAATTTCCCCGTTCTTCCAACGTGGGCCATGGTAGATATGTTTCCCCACGATTATCCACAGTTGGCTGGCACTTTTGGGACGCATGGGTCACGATGCGGCAATTTCGCAGTGCAGAACGCAGACCTCGTGCTTGCAATTGGAAGCAGGCTGGATACGCACGAGACGGGCAGCCCCCCTACAAGCTTTGCAAGGCAGGCATGCAAAATTGTAGTCGATATCGACCCTGCAGAGTTGCGCAAATTCAAATCGCATGGCGTCAATATCGATTTTCCATTCTGCATAGACGCAGCGGAGTTTCTCCGTGAGCTATGCGCCAGACTCGACGGGGTCGAACTGTCGGATACCCATCCATGGCAAAACAGAATAGCGGCCTGGCAGGATAAGTATCCCGCTATCCAGCCGCAGTACCGCGAGGAGCACGCGGTCAACCCTTATGTTTTCATGGAGGCGCTTTCTCGATTCGCACAACCCGGAGACATCATCGTCAGCGACACCGGTTGTGCCCTAGCTTGGGCGATGCAGGGTTTCTCGTTTCGGGAATCGCAGCGCTTCCTTCATGCATTCAATAACACGCCGATGGGCTACGCCCTCCCGGCAAGCATCGGAGCGGCACTGGCCGAGCCCGCCCGGCGTGTGATCTGCATCACAGGGGATGGTGCGCTGCAAATGAATATCCAGGAGCTTGCAACCTTGGCTCACTACAAGCTCAATATCCGGATTTTCGTTATCAACAATGATGGCTATAGCATGATTCGTCAAACGCAGGATCAGTGGCTGGATTCAAGCTACATCGGCTCATCGCCTGAGGGGGGGGTCAGCATGCCCGATTTCCAGCATGTGGCAAAAGCATATGGGATCAAGGCCACCCAGTTAAAACATAACGAAGACGTGCTGCGGATGGTGAACGAGGTTCTGTGCGAGAATGGCCCGATCCTGTGTGACGTAAATATCCCATCGTCACACCGCGTAGTTCCGCAGGTCAAATTCGGTTATCCAATTGAAGACAGCGAACCTCTCCTGCCCAGGGACGAGTTCATGGAAAATATGATCGTGCAACCGCTGCCGGCTTCTCTGCATGGTTCCCGCTGAGAATTGCTTACCTTAAAAGAAACAAAACAATGTGACTATGTACCTGCCTACCGAAGATACTGATACAACGAACCGGCTACAACTCAACGACAATGCTGTAGATAAACCGCCGGTCGTACTGTTTCTGCATGTTCCAAAAGCTGCAGGGAATACGATTTATTCAGTCATGAAAGAGCAATATTCGGAAGGCGAGGTGT
>JAGRPI010000017.1 GCA_019449635.1 Candidatus Ferrigenium bremense | reverse complement strand
GGACACTACTGGAATTGGGGTAAGTAGGAGCGGGCCAATCCCGCGAATTGGTTTTTTTAGCGGGCATGGCCCGCTCCAAAAGAACAAAACATTTTAGCGCGACAAATAACTGAATTGATGTTTTAAATTAAATTTTGTTTGTTTTTTACCCGCACACTCCTGTAATTGGGGTATTTTGGCGGGGGCCATGCCCGCTTTTGGTTTTTGTTCGCGGGCTTGGCCCGCTCCTACAGAACAAACCTTGTGCGCGCGACAAAGACGTGAATGGATGATTGAAATGAATTTGGCTTTGTTTGATTTAGACAACACCCTGCTGAACGGCGACAGTGATTTCGAGTGGTCGCAGTTCCTCATCCGCATCGGCGTGCTCGACCGCGAACTGTTCGAGGCCAAAAACCTCACCTTCTATGAACATTACAAGGCCGGCACCCTGGACATCCACGAGTTCCTGGATTTCCAGCTCAAGCCGCTGTCGCGCCATTCCCGCAAGACGCTGGACGAATGGCACCGGCAGTTCATGCAGGAGAGCGTGCTGCCGATGATCACGCCGCAGTCGCGCGAACTGGTGCAGCGCCATCGCGCGGCGGGCGATGTGTGCATCATCATCACCGCGACCAACAGCTTCGTCACCGCGCCCATCGCGCGAGAGTTCGGCGTCGAGCACCTGATCGCCACCGAGCCGGAGCACCGCGACGGCGAGTTCACCGGGAATGTGGCGGACGTGCCGTGCTTTCGCGAAGGCAAGATCATTCGGCTGGAAAACTGGCTGGCCGGACGGGGCTGGACACTGGATAGCTTCGCCGATAGCACCTTCTACAGTGACTCGCTGAACGACCTGCCGCTGCTGCGCAAGGTGAAACATCCCGTCGCGGCGAATCCCGACGCTACGCTGCTTGCGCACGCCGAACAACACGGCTGGCCCATCATCAACCTGCGCCAGGAAACTTCATGGGTACGTTCGTCCTGAGTGCCGCGTGCAGCGCGGTGTATCGAAGGAAGGAACGGACCGTTTACCGAATGTGGTTCCAGCCATGATGCCTGTACTCATTCTTTACGGCACTTCCTGCTGCCACCTGTGCGAACAGGCCGAGGCGGTCCTTCGTGAGGCGGGGGTTGCGGCGCAGCATATCGACATCGCCGATGACGATGGCTTGCTGGAAAGATACGGCGTGCGCATCCCGGTATTGCGGCGCAGCGACACCGGCGCGGAGCTCGGCTGGCCGTTCGATGCCGCAGATGTAATACGATTTTTGAAGTGAGCGTTGTACGCCGACCGGCATAGGTTTACATTTTCCACACCAGCAGCGTGGAACGGTGCAGGTCATCCACCTGCAAGGTCTCGTGCGGAGTCTGTTCCGGTACGGCGAAGGTGCTGCTGATGAACACCGTGCCGGGGCGCATCTCGGCGCGGGCCTTTCGCCACAGGCGCTCCATCGGCACCGGCGAGAGATAGGCGAACACCACGTCGTATTGCGCCAGGTCGCAGTCCCAGAAACTTCCCCAGTGAACAGAACATTGCCAATAGCCGCTCAGCCTGATGCGCAGCCAGCTCCACAGGAACGGCAGCGGGGCGGATTCCACGCCGCTGTAGTGCCCGTCAGGCCGGACGCTTGCAAGGTGCGTCAATACTCCGCCGAGGCCGGAGCCGAGATCGATGAAGCGGAAGCCTGGCTTGCCCTCTCCCCCGGCCCCTCCCCCGCTTGCGGGGGAGGGGAGTAAATTCTCCAGCGCGCGCCATACCTTGTCGCTGGAAAGATAGAGCGGCACCTGGGTGCGGAAGGTGCTCCAGTACACTGCCAGCAGGATGAGAAATGCGGCGAGAAAAAAATCGGGCGGGATGTCGAGCGCGAGCACCAACACCAGCGCGGGGATGAACAATAATTGGATCGGCAGCCACCAGCCCGCCAAGCCGACGAGGCGGCTGAGGCTCATGGCGAGCAGGCCGCACAGCAGGGCGAAGACCAGCGGGGGAGGTTGCAGTCCGGACAGGCGGGCGCTGAGCAGGGTCAGCGCGACGGCCGCGAGTTGCAGCAGAAGGGCGGTGACGGCGGGAGGAAATCTTGAGAAGAATCCCACTTGGTTGATCCGGTGTTATTGTAAATTCCGTTCGCACTGAGCGTAGGCGCTTGCGCCGGAGTCGAAGTGGGGACGCTTCCGTTTATCCTTCGACTTCGCGATGCTACGCTCAGGACGAACAGTTACATATTATGTGGTGGATCATCAGCGTACCAGCGCCGCTTCGATTTCCTGCCGCTTGGCCTTGCCGGTCAGGCGCTCCACCAGCGTCAGCGCGAAATCCATTGCGGTGCCGGGCCCGCGCGAGGTGATGATCTTGCCGTCTTCCACGACGGCGGCGGTCTGCAGGTTCACCTTGGGGTAGCCGTCCAGGCAGGTCGGGTAGCAGGTGGCCTTGCGCCCGTCGAGCAATCCGGCGGCGGCGAGCACCGATGGTGCGGCGCAGATCGCGGCGAGGTATTTGTCCTGCTGTGCCATCCGTTGCAGCAGCGCGGTGAGGCGCTTGTCGGCCTTGAGGTTGTCGGTGCCGGGCTGGCCGCCGGGCAGCACGATCATATCGAAACTCAGGTGCTGCGCGAGATCCAGCGTGGTGTCCGCGAGCAGCATCACGCCGCGGCTGGCCAGCACCGGCAGGTCATCCAGGCCCGCGCTGGTCACTTCGATGCCGGCGCGGCGCAGGATGTCGATGGTCGTAACCGCTTCGATTTCCTCGCAGCCTTGTGCGAGCATGACGAGAACCTTGCGCATGATTTCCCTCCGCTAACGTATCACTTGGGCCGTTCGTGCTGACCCTTCGACTTTGCTCAGGACTGAAGGCCTTGTCGAAGGATGAACGGATGAAAATTAGTCCCGGAAGTTCTGGTACTGCAGCGGGAAATCGGTGATCGACTTCCTGACGAAGGCGATCGCGTCCTGCAGGTCGTCGCGGTTCTTGCCGGTGACCCGCACCGTGTCGCCCTGGATGCTGGCCTGCACCTTCATCTTGCTGTCCTTGAGCAGCTTGACGATCTTCTTCGCCAGCTCGATTTCCACGCCGACCTTGATTTCGCAGCTGCGTTTCACCTTGTTGCCGCTGACTTTCTCGATCTTGTCGCTGATCTCCAGGCACTTGATGTCCACGCCGCGCTTGGTCAGCTTCGCATTCAGGATGTCCTGCACCTGATCCAGCTGGAATTCGTTGTCGGCCCACACGGTGAGCTTGAGTTCGGCTTGTTCGATGCGCGCATCCGAACCCTTGAAATCGAAGCGCGTGCCGACTTCCTTGTTGGTCTGCTCGACCGCGTTCTTGACCTCGGTCTTGTCCACTTCGGAAACTATATCGAAAGATGGCATGGTTGCTCCCTGTGTAGGTTGGGTTAGGCAGCAGGCAGTAACCCAACATCAAAAACGTTGGGTTACGCTGCGCTAACCCAACCTACGAAAACCTGGCTAACCACAACGTACCGCGTAGCGGTTCGTTGCGGCGCAGACTAACCTTCAGGTTAGTCTTAGCCAAAACTGCAGACGTAGTTTACTTCATCCTTTGCATGTATCTCGAAGCTGCTGTTTTCCGCCACCTTGAAGCTGGTGCCCGCAGCATAGGCCTTGAATGCGGCTTCGCCGGCGATCTTCACTTCGCATGTGCCGCTGGTGATCTCCATCAGTTCCGGCGCACCGACATTGAAGGTGAGCCGGCTGCCCGGCATGATCACGCCCACGGTCTTGCGGGTGCCGTCGGGGAAATACACCGAGTACGACACGCACTTGCCGTCGAAGAATACGTTGGCTTTTTTTCCGACGCTGACGTTATCGAATCTGTCTGACATGATGCTGCTTTCCTTTGAAGTTGTTTGATTATTTGGGGGGTTCGCTGGCTTTCACGCCTTTTTGGTAATTGACATAGACATACACCGGCATATCGAGGTCGCCGAGGTGCCTTTCGATCAGCGGCCTGATTTCGCCCCAATCCAAACCCGTCATGCCGCAAGCCAGGCGCGGCAAGGCAACACTGCTGACTTTTTCTTTTTGTACGAAGTCGCGTAGCGCATGCAGCGCATGATTCACATGGCTGACCGTGGCACGACCGGGTTTGCTGCCGTGGTCGTAAGCGCTGTCCTGGGTGAACAGATTGACGAGGTAGCGGCCATCGGAACTCATCCAGGTCCACAGTCCGCCCGGCTTGGGATGCTTGGTCTGGCAGAAGTGGCGGAAGTCCTTGTACATGGAGGGCATGCGCTCGCGCAGTTGCAGCGCAAGGCCATGATGGAAGTCATCGTTGGGTGCGACACCCTGCGCAATGGCTTTTGCGCCGCTGAATAAAATGTCCCCGCTCAGTTCATGGATCACGGTGCGCCTCTTTGGTGTTTATTTGCGCTTGTGCAGGTTCGCCGCGATGCGCATGCGCAGCGCGTTCAGCTTGATGAAGCCCGCCGCGTCCTTCTGGTCGTAGGCGCCCTTGTCATCCTCGAAGGTGGCGATGGTCGGGTCGAACAGCGAATCGGTTTTGGAGTCGCGCCCGACCACGATCACGTTGCCCTTGTATAGTTTGACGCGCACCCAGCCGTTCACGCTCTGCTGGGTATGGTCGATCAGGGTCTGCAATGCCTTGCGTTCCGGGCTCCACCAGTAGCCGTTGTAGATCATCGAGGCGTAGCGCGGCATCAGGTCGTCCTTGAGGTGCGCGACTTCGCGGTCCAGCGTGATCGACTCGATGGCGCGGTGCGCCTTGAGCATGATAGTTCCGCCGGGGGTCTCGTAGCAGCCGCGCGATTTCATGCCGACGTAGCGGTTCTCCACCAGGTCGAGGCGGCCGATACCGTGCTTGCCGCCCAGTTCATTCAGTTTGGTCAGCACCTGCGCCGGCGTCAGCTTCGTGCCGTTCAGCGCGACGATGTCGCCGTTGGCGAACTCGATGTCGAGGTATTCTGCGGCATCCGGTGCCTTCTCCGGCGACACAGTCCAGCGCCACATGGACTCTTCGGCCTCGGCGGCGGGGTCTTCCAGGTGGCGGCCTTCGAAAGAAATGTGCAGCAGGTTCGCATCCATCGAGTAGGGCGAGCCGCCCTGCTTGTGCTTCATGTCGATGGGGATACCGGCCTTCTCGGCGTAGGCCATGAGCTTCTCGCGCGACAGCAGATCCCACTCGCGCCACGGCGCGATGATCTTGATGTTCGGGTTCAGCGCATAAGCGCCCAGCTCGAAACGCACCTGGTCGTTGCCCTTGCCGGTCGCGCCGTGCGAGATGGCCTGCGCGCCGGTCTTGCCGGCGATCTCGATGAGGCGCTTGGCGATCAGCGGGCGCGCGATCGAGGTGCCGAGCAGGTATTCGCCCTCGTACACGGTGTTGGCGCGGAACATCGGGAACACAAAGTCGCGCACGAATTCTTCGCGCAGGTCGTCGATGAAGATGTTCTCCGGCTTGATGCCCATCTTCAACGCCTTGGCGCGCGCCGGTTCGAGCTCCTCGCCCTGGCCGAGGTCGGCGGTGAAGGTGACCACTTCGCACTGGTAGGTGTCCTGCAGCCATTTGAGGATGACCGAGGTGTCGAGTCCGCCGGAATAGGCGAGGACGGCTTTTTTGATGTCGCTCATAATTAATTCCTGGTTAATTTTCAAACGGCAGGGTAAGAGCGGGCCATGCCCGCAAAAAGGTGTTCGCGGGCATGGCCCGCTCCTACTCGACTCGCCCCAGCAGCAGATATTCCATCAGTGCTTTCTGTACGTGCAGCCTGTTTTCAGCCTCGTCCCACACCACGCTTTGCGGGCCGTCGATGACCCCGGCGGATACTTCCTCGCCGCGGTGCGCGGGCAGGCAGTGCATGAACAGCGCATCCTTCGCGGCGACGCGCATCATGTCCCCATCCACCTGCCAGTCGGCAAAGTCCTTCATGCGTTCCTCGTTCTCCGCCTCGAAGCCCATGCTGGTCCATACGTCGGTAGTCACCAGGTCGGCGCCGCGCGCGGCTTCCATCGGGTCGGCGAATTCCTCGTAGTGGTCTTCGCCGAACAACCCGGCGCGTTCCGGCTCGACTTCATAGCCGGGCGGGGTCGAGACATGCACGTTGAAGTCCAGCACCTCGGCGGCTTGCAGCCAGGTGTTGCACATGTTGTTTGAGTCGCCGATCCACGCCACGGTCTTGCCGCGGATGCTGCCGCGCTGCTCGATATAGGTGTAGATGTCGGCCAGCACCTGGCAGGGGTGGTATTCGTTGGTCAGGCCGTTGATCACCGGCACGCGCGAGTTGGCCGCGAAACGCTCGATGATGTCCTGCTCGAAGGTACGGATCATCACGAGGTCGCTCATGCGCGAGATCACCTGCCCGGCGTCTTCCACCGGTTCGCCGCGCCCCAGTTGTGAATCGCGTGTGTTGAGGTAGATTGCCGAGCCGCCTAGTTGGTGCATGCCCGCCTCGAACGACAGGCGCGTGCGCGTGCTGGCCTTTTCGAAGATCATCACCAGAGTGCGGTCCTCAAGCGGCCAGTATTTCTCGTAGCGCTTGAAGCGCTCCTTGATGATGCGGGTGCGCTCGAACAGGTATTCGAACTCTTCACGGGTGAAGTCCTTGAACTGCAGGAAATGCTTTACCGGTACTGGCTGCTTTATTGACATGGGCTGGGCTGACATGGGTCGTTACCGATCAGGAATGCAGGAATTCTTTTATCAGCGGGCACAGGATATCCAGCAGTTGTTGAGCTTCGTCTTGCGACATCACCAGTGCCGGCAGCAGGCGGATCACGTTGTCGGCGGTCACGTTGGTCAGCAGCCCCTTGGCGAGCGCCTGCTTGACCAGGTCGCCGCAGGGCTTGTCGAGTTCGATGCCGAGCATCAGCCCCTGCCCGCGTATCTCACGGACCCCGTTCACGCCCTGCAAGGCGGTGGCGAAGCCTTGGCGGATGAATTGGCCGAGAGCCTCGGCATGTGCCAGCAGCTTATCCTGCTCCATGATATTCAACGTGGCCAGGCCTGCCGTGCAAGCCAGCAGATTGCCGCCGAACGTCGAGCCGTGATTGCCCGGCTGGAAGGTTCCGGCCGCCTTGCCTGCGGCGAGGCATGCGCCGATCGGTACGCCCGAGCCGAGCCCCTTGGCCAGCGTCATCACGTCCGGCAGGATGCCGGCATGCTGGAAGGCGAACCACTGACCGGTGCGGCCCATGCCGCACTGCACCTCGTCCAGCATCAGCAGCCAGTTGTGCTCGTCGCAGATCTGCCGCAGTTGTTGCAGGTAATGGATGTCCAGCGTGCGGATGCCGCCTTCACCCTGGATCGGCTCGACCAGCACTGCAACCACATTGCTGTTGTGCTGGGCGACCTGGCGGACCGCCTCCAGGTCATTGTAGGGCACGCGCACGAAGCCGCTGACCAGCGGCTCGAAGCCGGCCTGCACCTTGCGGTTGCCGGTGGCGGAAAGGGTCGCCAGCGTGCGCCCGTGGAAGGCCTTTTCCATCACGATGATCGCGGGGGATTCGATTTCCCGCTTGTGGCCGTGCATGCGCGCCAGCTTGATCGCGGCCTCGTTTGCCTCGCAGCCGGAGTTGCAGAAGAACGCTTCCTGCATGCCCGACAGGCCGCACAGTTTGTCGGCCAGCAGTTCCTGTTCGCGCACCTGGTAGATATTGGAGCAGTGGATCAGCTTGCCGATCTGTTCGTTCAGCGCGGCGGTGAAGCGCGGATGCGCGTGCCCCAGCGTGTTCACGGCGATGCCGGACAGCGCATCCAGGTAACGCTTGCCTTCGGTGTCCCACAGCCACGCGCCTTTGCCATGCGAAAAGGCGATAGGGAGCCGTGCATAAGTGTTCATTACATGCGACATACAGACCTCTAAAAACAAGACGGCGGACACGCCGCCGTTGAGCAATTATTGAGCATTTCGTGATTTACTGCACCGTTCACCCTGAGGTATCGAAGGGTGAAATTTTGCGCCACTCTTGTGCCACTTCGACAAGCTCAGGACAGGCTTCGATACCTCAGCCCGAACGGAACTGTTGCCGCAAATTATGGAATGCTCAATAGCAAGAAGCATATATTGAGCCAAACTGCCCCACAAAGCAAACAAGCCGGCATTTCTGCCGGCTTGTTTGGGTATTTCTTCAGAACGAAGCGGCGTTTATGCCATCGCCTTGATGGCGGCAGAAAGACGGCTCTTGTGTCGGGCGGCCTTGTTCTTGTGGATGATCTTCTTGTCGGCGATGCTGTCCACGGTGCTGACGGAATCCTTGTAAACGGCTTGAGCGGCGGCCTTGTCGCCGGCTTCGATAGCCTTGGTGACCTTCTTGACCGCAGTGCGCAATTCCGAGCGCAGACTGCTGTTATGGGCATTCTGTTTAACTGCCTGACGTGCACGCTTGCGGGCTTGTGCGCTATTTGCCATGACTACTCCTTGAGAATTCGGTACAACGGAAAGGCGCGCATTCTAGTGGCTCAGGCAAGCTTTTGCAAATTTTTTTGCGGGGGCAGTTTTTTGCGGGAACAGGCAGTTAGGCGGGTTGCGCGCCTGTACAGGGCACAATGGTATGATGCGCGGCGTTTACAGCGTAAACATGCGATTAAATGAACCTTCTCAAAGCCCTCGCCACCGTCAGCAGCCTGACGCTGGTTTCGCGCATCCTCGCCTTCGTGCGCGACGTGCTGATCGCGCGGATTTTCGGCGCGGGCGCGGCGACGGATGCGTTCTTCGTGGCGTTCAAGCTGCCCAACCTGCTGCGCCGCCTGTTCGCCGAGGGAGCGTTCTCGCAGGCCTTCGTGCCGATCTTCGGCGAATACCGGAATCGGCGCGGGCACGACGAGACCAAGCTGCTGGTGGATCATGTCACCACCATGCTGGCGATCATCCTGTTTGTGGTGACGCTGATCGGCATTATCGCCGCGCCGATCCTCGTCTATATCAGTGCGCCGGGCTTTCTCAAGGATGCGGAGAAGTTCGACCTCACCGTGCAATTGCTGCGCATCACTTCGCCGTACATCTTTTTCATCTCGCTGGTGTCGGTTGCGGCGGGCATCCTCAACACCTACAACAAATTCTGGGTGCCGGCCTTCGCCCCCGTCCTGCTCAACCTGTGCTTCATCGGCGGTGCGCTGTGGCTGGCACCTTACTGCGACCCGCCGATCATGGCGCTGGCCTGGGCAGTGTTCGTCGCGGGCATCGTGCAGCTCGCATTCCAGCTGCCGTTCCTGAAGAAGATCGGCATGCTGCCGAGTATCCGCTTCAGCCTCAAAGACGAAGGCATGTGGCGCGTTATCAAGCAGATGGGCCCGGCGGTGTTCGGCGTGTCGATCGCGCAGATCAGCCTGATCATCAACACCATCTTCGCCTCGTTCCTCGTCGCGGGCAGCGTGTCGTGGCTGTATTACGCGGATCGCCTGATGGAATTCCCCGCAGGGCTTCTGGGGGTGGCCATCGGCACGATCCTGCTGCCGTCGCTTTCCAAATGCCATGCGGACAACAACACGGCGGAATATTCCAAGCTGCTGGACTGGGGATTGCGCCTGACCATCATGCTCACGCTGCCCGCCGCGCTGGCCTTGGGCATGATCGCCGTGCCGCTGCTGGCGACCTTCTTCCAGCACGGCGCGTTTTCCGCGCACGACGTGCTGATGACGCGCGAGGCGCTGGTCGGCTACAGCGTCGGACTGGTCGGCATGATCCTGGTAAAAATCCTCGCTCCCGGTTTTTACGCACGGCAGGACATCAAGACCCCGGTGAAGATCGGCATCGTTACGCTATTGGCGACGCAGGCGATGAACGCGCTGTTCATCGGCTGGATACAACATGCCGGGTTGGCCCTGTCGATCGGCTTGGGCGCGTGCCTGAATTCCGCAATCCTGTTTTATTACCTGCGCAAACACAACATCTACCAGCCGGAGCCGGGCTGGGCGAAATTCTTCGCCAAGATATGCCTCTCGCTGCTCGCGCTCGGCCTCGTGCTGTGGTTCGGCATGGGCACCGAGCAGAGCTGGCTGTCCAGCTCGGGCTGGTCGCGCATCCTGCGCCTGTCGGCGCTGGTGGCGGGCGGGGTGGCGGTGTACTTCGCCGTGCTCGCCGCGCTGGGCTTCCGCCCGAAAGACTTTTCCAAGCGGGCGGTGAGTTAGCTGGTTGCTAATGGCGGTTTTGTGCCATGTGCTGACGTTCAAAGTATCTAGATATTTCGGCATATTGTTTGTTATGCTGCATGGTCGTATGATGCGGGAGGACGTAACTACGGTGATGCAGCCACCATTCAAAGTTGCATCATTTTCAGGATTACCATTAAGGAGAATATTATGAAAACAATCGTAGTGATCTTAGTTTTTGCGGCTCTTCTTAGCGGTTGTAAGACTGCGGCAGAAAGAAGGGTGGAGCAAGAGCAGTGGCAGCGGTTTGTGAATCAATGTCAAAATAGTGGTAACGTGATTTACAATAATAAATGTTACACACATGCTGACGCGGCAATAGCTCAACAACAAGACTTCCAAGCTGCGGAAGCTGAAAGAAACAGACAAGCAATGCTACAAGCTGCCTGTATATCGAGTGGCGGGTCATGGGGGGGGGTGCTGGGTTGCACTGCTGGTAGGAAAGAAGTGAATGTCAACATCAACAGATACTAAGTTCCAGTTACACCAAATTACTTGGGCAACCATATAGGCAGGGGCAACACCCTGCCTTTATTATGACATGGCATACATATGCGGCTATCCTTCTAATTATGTAATGCCGCCATGTGAATGCAGAGGTAAGTTTTCAAGAGATCATTTACTGTTCCGTCCAAAATGTAAATCAACAGACTTGCCCTATCACATAAAATATATGCCTGATAATTCTATAAAGCTGTTTTAATCGTGTAGGGAGCCCTTTGGGGAGGATGGGGGTGATATGCAAACGACATATGACATCAGGACACTTCTAAGTCGTGCCAAAAACTTCCCACCTCATAATCCGCGATCAAGTGCATCAAGCTTTGGAAGTTGGGTCTTTAAGATTTCCCATGATCCAAAACGTGAATTCAGGCAAAGCCAAGAGCAAATTCGAAAATCACAGTCGAGCCCATTTGTTGAAGGCGATATTGATGTGCTCTCAAAACTACTTGCAAGTGAACGAAATGACAAACAATTAAAAACGGGATGGAATCTAGTTTATGCCGATAATGGAAAAGATGAAGATGAGAGCTTTGTTGCATCACGTTTAGTTGTTGCAGGCCAAGCTGTTAAATGCCGACCTGATGGGGTTTTTAGACATAGCTCTGGTGAGATTTTAATAATTGAGAGAAAGATTACTACAAAATTTGAGTGTGAAATACCTGAACAGTCATATCCGAATATTCGAGCTCAACTCTGGTGCTATGCATGGATTGATGATTGGGCAAATACTCCTAAAGTAACTTTAATGGATGATATATGGCGAAGAAATAAAACGACTGGTGAGCCTTGCCCACCAAAAAAAAGGAGATTCTGGGAGCGTGACAATGAAATCTGGCTGGATTCTGAAAAACTATTCAAGTTGTATGGTGGGGGAATTGTAAGTGCGTAGGGACACACAGCGACTCAAGCAAAGCTTGCTGTAAGTGTCTTCAAGGGGTCGAAAGCAGCACCTCGTCTTATCACTTGTCGTTCAATAACCCCTGCATCGCCGCGACCGGCTTGACCTGCGGGAAATACACCTGCCGGTAGAAGTTGCCGAGGTTGGCCGACCACGCCACGCCGTCGCTGTTTCCGATCTGTTTCCAGTAATCCATGATCTCCACATCGTAGGCGTCGATCGCGGCGGGGTAGCCGGAGGCATCGTAGCGCTCGTCATGGCGGAAGGTCTTGATGTCCATGCGCGGTTTGAGCGGCACGTCGTCCTTGATATGCCCGATGCACAAGCCGACCAGCGGGAAGGTGAGCGGCGGCAGGCCGAGCAGGGCGATCATGTCCTGCGGGTTGCGGCGGATGCTGCCGATCGGGACGATGCCCAGCCCGAGCGACTCGGCGGCGGTGATCAGCGTGCCGAGCGCGATGCCCGCATCGACCGCGGCGACGCCGAAGCCTTCCATGCTTTCGTGGATGACCTGCGTCTGCCCGGCCTTGCGCACGCCGAGGTCGGTCTTGTGGTAGTCGATGGCGATCATGATGAACACCGGCGCCTGTGCGATCCACGCCTGCCCGCCGGCAAGTTCGGCGATGCGGGCGCGCTTTTCCGCATCGCGCACCACGATCAGCGAAATATCCTGCGCGTTCATCGAGGTCGGCGCGCGGTGCGCGGCGGCGATGATCTGGTCGAGCATGGCATCGCTGATTGGATCGGGCTTGTAGCTGCGGATACTGCGGTGTGCTTGCTGGATGCGCAGGGTTTCGTTCATGGTTGTTTCTCCGATAATTATTTTTGGGGTGAAGTGGACAGGTGCATCGCCTTGGCGACGACCGCGCGGGTCAGTTGCGGGGCGAACAGTTCGATGAAGTCGTAGGTGTAGCCGCGCAGATATTCGTTCCTGCGGATCGCGATGCGCGTGGTGTTGGGCTTGAACAGGTGCTTGGCCGCTATCATGCGCAGGTGCCGGTCGCGTTCCGGGACGAAGGCGATCTCGGCGAGGATGCCGATGCCCAGCCCGAGTTCCACATAGGTCTTGATCACGTCGGCGTCGATGGCGGTGAGCGCGATGTTCGGTGTTATGCGTGCCTTCTCGAAGGCCTCGTTGATCTTGCCGCGCCCGCTGAAGGCGAAGTCGTAGGTGACGATGGGGTATTGCGCGATCTTTGCCAGAGTCAGCTTCTTTTCTTCCAGCAGCGGGTGTCTGGGCGGCACGACCACGCAGTGGTGCCATTCGAAGCACGGCAGCGTGACCAGGCCGTCATACAGCGACAGGCTTTCGGTGGCGATCGCGACATCGGCCTCGCCGTTCAGCACCTGCTCGGCGATCTGCGTCGGGTTGCCCTGGTGCAGGCCGAGCTTCACTTTCGGGTAGCGCCTGATGAACTGTTTGACCGCCGGCGGCAGGATATAGCGCGCCTGGGTGTGGGTGGTGGCGATGGTCAGGTGGCCGCTGTCCTGCGAGCGGAATTCCTGCCCCACCTGCCGGAGGTTCTCCGCGTCGTGCAGCATGCGCCGGGCGATGTCGAGCATGGCCTGGCCGGGCTCGGTGATGGCGACGACGCGCTTGCCGTTGCGCACGAAGATGTCGATGCCCAGCTCCTGTTCCAGTTGCTTGATCTGCTTGCTGATGTTGGGCTGCGAGGTGTACAGCGCGTCGGCGGCATCGGAAATCTTCAGGCCGCGCCGCACGATCTCGTTGAAATAACGCAGTTGCTGCAGGTTCATGGCTGTATTCCTATATTACTTATGGTTATAAAATGTTAACAGAAAACCATTTAGAAATATAATCCCGCGCGGCTAGAATGCGCTCCTGAATTTTTCTGGTGGTTCGCATGGACTGGATATACACACTGTCAGGCTTCCTGGTCGGGCTGATCGTCGGCGTCACCGGCGTGGGCGGCGGGTCGCTGATGACGCCGCTGCTGGTGCTGTTCTTCGGCGTGTCGCCTGCCACGGCGGTGGGCACGGACCTGCTGTATGCCTCGCTGACCAAGACGGTGGGCGGCTGGGTGCATGGGCGGCGCGGCACGGTGGACTGGAAGGTGTTCGGCCTGCTCGCCATGGGGAGCCTGCCGGCCGCCGTGGTCACGATCGCGCTGTTGAAGTACCTCGCGCTGGACGAGAAATCCCTGCGCAGCCTGGTGACCGGCGTATTGAGCGTGGCGCTGCTGGCGACGGCGGCGGCGCTGCTGCTGAAAGATCAGATCAAGAAACTTGCGCGGCGCAAGGACGGCACGGTATACGAGCTGCATCACCGCTACCTGCCCGCCGCGACGATCGTGACGGGCAGCATCGTCGGCGCGCTGGTGACGGTTTCTTCCATCGGCGCCGGCGTGCTGGGCACGGTCGCCTTGCTGTTCCTGTATCCGCGCATGCCGGCGGTGAAAGTGGTGGGCACCGACATCGTGCATGCCGTGCCGCTGACCGCGCTGGCCGGGATGGGGCATATGGCGCTGGGTACGGTGGATCTGGTGCTGCTGGGAAGCTTGCTGCTGGGTTCGTTGCCCGGCATCTACATCGGCAGCCACATGAGCGCGAAGGTGCCGGAAAACGTGCTGCGCCCGGTTCTGGCGACCATGCTGCTGATTATCGGTATCAAGATGGTGATGTATTGAACATGGCAACATAAATCTACTGCGCGGCTGGATGGCTGCGTTGCGCGGTGCTCGGAATCCTCATGTACTTTGTGTACATTCCGGTTCCTGTGCTCCGGGCGCCTTGCCCTCCAGTCGCTCGCTACGATTTCTGCCGCCATGTATGACCTTAAAGGAATTGAAATGAGCGCAAAGACACAGAATTTATCCGACCAGGCGGAAATCGACCGCTTCGAACAGGCCATCCAGGCTTTCAATGCCGGCAGCCTGGATATTGACCGCATGACGGCGGTGCGCCTGCAGCATGGCGTGTACGGCCAGCGCCAGCAAGGCGTGCACATGTTCCGCATCAAGGCGCCCGGCGGGCGCATGACGCCGGACCAGCTGGATGCGGTGGCGGATGTTGCCGCGAGCTATTCGCAAAAAGGTATTGCGCATGTCACCACGCGCCAATCCATCCAGATTCATTTCGTTCCGCTCGACAGCACGCCCGCCGCGATGCGCCGCATCGCCGAGGTCGGCATGACCTCGCGCGAGGCATGCAGCAATACGGTGCGCAACATGACCGCCTGCGGCCTGTCCGGCGTATGCCCGCGCGAGCGCGTCGATGTGACGAAGCACCTGGATGGCGCGGTGATGCACTTTTTGCGCAACCCGCTCAACCAGCAACTGCCGCGCAAGTTCAAGTTCAGTTTCTCGGCTTGCGAGACGGATTGCGCGCAGGCGATGCTGCACGATTGCGGCGTGGTGGCGGTCGAAAAGGACGGACAGCACGGCTTCATGGTCAAGGCCGGCGGCGGTCTGGGGCACAAGCCGCACGAGGCGATCGTGGTCGAGGAATTCATTCCGGAGCGTGAGTTGCTGTTTTCGCTGGAAGCGCTGGTGGCGCTGCACAACAAATATTCCGATCGCACCAAGCGCGCCAAATCGCGCATCAAGTTTCTGGTCGAGCGTTTCGGCGAGCAGGGTTTTGTGGAAAAGTACCGCGAAGAGTTCGAACGCACCAGGGAGGCGCTTGCCGCACAGGCCTATCCGCAGGGCGAGTGGCGCCAGCCGGGCGGCGGCGAAATTCCCGGCCCCGGCGCGCCGCGCAAGCTGTTCGCGCAGCGCCAGGCAGGGCTGTCCGTGCTGCCGGTTGCGTTGCCGACCGGCGACATGACCCCGGCGCAGATGCGCGGCATCGCCGCCTTGCTGCGTACGCACGGCCTGGGCGAGATCCGCACCACGCAAGATCAGAACCTTTCCATTTTCAACGTGCCGCAAGCCGGCGTGGCCGCGTTGCGCGGCGGGCTGGCCGAGCTGGGGCTGCATGAGCCGGTCGCCGGGGATAACGTGGTGGCATGCCCGGGGACTTCGACCTGCCGCCTCGGCATCACCGCCAGCCCGGTGATCGCGCCGCAATTGTCCGGCGGCAAGGCCGATCTGCGCATCCGCGTGTCGGGTTGCCACAACGGTTGCGCGCAGCCGGAAACCGGCGACATCGGCATTTACGGCGAAGGCAAGCGGCTGCACGGCAAGCTGGTGCCGCACTACCAGATGTATTTCGCCGGCAGCGGCATGCAGAACGGCGCGCTGGCCCTGAAAGGCCCCGCGTTGCCGGTGGCGCGCATCAAGCAGGCCATCGAGCGCGTGCAAGAGGCGCATCTCGCCAGCGGCGCGGCCAGCTTCTTTACCTGGGCGCGCGCGCAAGCCCCCGATTATTTCAAGCAACTGCTGGCCGATCTGGCCGAGGTGAAGGCGGAGGATTTGCAATCGGTGATGCGCGACTATGGCGATGCCGGCGACTTCCGCGTGCTGAACATGGGCGGCGGCGAATGTGCGGGCGTATCGCAGGCGCTGATCGGCGCGAATTTCTTCGAGGCGGCGCACGAGCGCGAATACCGCAACGCGCTGGTGTTCCAGCGCAAGTATGACGAGGCGGCGCACTGCAACGAGGCGATCCTGCGCCTGCTCGGTTCGGGCATCGTGCAGTTGCTGGAGGGGGCGCATGACGGCGACTTGAACCAGCTCGCCGCGCAACTGCGGCAATTGGCTCCCGAACTTGCAGACGAGTTTGCGCAGGCCGCGGACAGCCTCGCCAGCGGCGCGGAGATCGACGCCGAAGCGCTCGCGGCAATCAGCGCGGCGACGGATAATTGGACCATCAAGGCGGCGGCTTTCGCATCGCAAAAGGACGCGCAGCTTGATTTGGCGGAGACTTTGCCCAAATGAGCCTGCAACATAAAATCGAACAGACCGTCGCCGTACTGCGGGAAGCCGCGCGCGATTTCGCGCCGGCGTGCTTTGCCAACAGCCTGGGCGCGGAAGACATGGTGCTGACCGACCTGATCGCCAGGCAACGCTTGGATATCGAGATGTTCAGCCTCGATACCGGGCGCCTGCCGCAGGAAACCTATGACCTGATGCAGGAAGTGCATAAGCGTTACGGCGTGCCGCTGAAAATCTATTTTCCGGACTGCACGGCGGTCGAGGAGTATGTCGCACAAAACGGCGCGAACGCGTTCTACGACAGCGTGGAGCTGCGCAAGCGCTGCTGCTACATCCGCAAGGTCGAGCCGCTGAAGCGCGCGCTGGCGGGTAAACGCGCGTGGATCACCGGCATGCGCCGCGAGCAGGCCGTCACACGCGGCAGCCTGGAAGTGTCGTCGTTCGACGCGGACCACGGCCTGCAAAAAATCAATCCGCTGTTGGACTGGACGAACGCCGACGTATGGGAATACATCAAACAAAACGATGTGCCGTACAATAAGCTGCACGACCATTTTTACCCGAGCATTGGCTGCGCGCCTTGCACGCGGGCGGTGACCCCCGGCGAAGACATCCGCGCCGGCCGGTGGTGGTGGGAGGATACCGAGGGCAGGGAATGCGGCCTGCACGTAGGAAAAAGTACACCCCTCAAACGCGGCTAACCCTCTCCCTGCATGATTAAATTTGATGTTTGAAAAAGCGAAAGAAAACTGAAGATGACTGCACACACCTTTACCCATCTGGATGCGCTGGAAAGCGAATCCATCCACATCATGCGCGAGGTCGCGGCGGAGTGCAAAAATCCCGCCATGCTGTTTTCCGGCGGCAAGGATTCCATCGTGATGCTGCGCCTGGCGGAGAAGGCTTTCCGCCCGGCGAAATTTCCGTTCCCGCTGGTGCACATCGACACCGAGCACAACTTTCCGGAAGTGATCGCCTGCCGCGACAAGCTGGCCGCCGACCTCGGCGAGCGGCTGATCGTGCGCTCGCTGGAAGACTCCATCAAGCGCGGCACCATCGTCATCAAGGACCCGGACAAACCGCGCAATCCGTACCAGTCCGTGACCCTGCTGGAAACAATCGCCGAGTTCGGCTTCGACGCCTGCATGGGCGGCGCGCGCCGCGACGAGGAAAAGGCGCGCGCCAAGGAACGCATCTTCTCGTTCCGCGACGAATTCGGCCAGTGGGATCCGAAGAACCAGCGCCCCGAGCTGTGGGACATCTACAACACGCGCGTCCACGCCGGCGAAAATATCCGCGTGTTCCCGATCAGCAACTGGACCGAGATGGACATCTGGCAATACATCGCGCGCGAGAAGCTGCATATCCCTGAGATCTACTACGCGCACGAGCGCGAAGTGATCCGCCGCGGCAATTCGGTGATGCCGGTATCGCACCTGGTCCAGCCCAAGCCGGGCGAGAAAGTGGAAGTGCTCTCGGTGCGTTTCCGCACCGTGGGCGATATGACCTGCACCGCACCGGTGGAATCGCACGCGCGCAACGCGCAGGAGATCATCGACGAGACTTCGACCACCCGCATCACCGAACGCGGCGCGACGCGTATGGACGACCAGACCTCCGAGGCTTCGATGGAGCTGCGCAAGAAGGAAGGGTACTTCTGATTTATCGAAGAGCCGTTCGTGCTGAGCTTGTCGAAGCATGAACGTTCACCCTTCGACAGGCTCAGGGCGAACGGGAAATTAGGTTTGAATTTGAATTTTTAGAGGCATCCATACACATGAGCAACGCGACACAACTACTCCGTTTCATCACCGCCGGCAGCGTGGACGACGGCAAGAGCACGCTGATCGGCCGCCTGCTGCACGACTCCAAATCGATCTTCGAGGATCAGCTTTCCGCGATCTCCAGGACCAGCGAGAAGCGCGGCATGACCGCCGTCGACCTGTCGCTGCTCACCGACGGCCTGCAGGCCGAGCGCGAGCAGGGCATCACCATCGACGTGGCGTACCGCTACTTCGCGACGCCCAAGCGCAAGTTCATCATCGGCGACACGCCGGGGCACGAGCAATACACGCGCAACATGGTCACTGCCGCGAGCACCGCGAATCTGGTGGTCATCCTGATCGATGCGCGCAAAGGCGTGCTGGTCCAGACGCGCCGCCACACCTACCTGGCCAGCCTGGTCGGCATCCCGCATATCGTGCTGGCGGTCAACAAGATGGACATGGTGGATTACTCCGAAGCGCGCTTCAACGAGATATGCACCGAGTACCTGGCCTTCGCCGCACAGCTCGGCTTGCACAACGTCACCTGCGTGCCGCTGTCCGCGCTGGTCGGCGATATGCTCGTGGATCGCGGCGACAATCTGAACTGGTATCAGGGCGCCACGCTGATGGAGTTGCTGGAGAACGTCGAGATCGATCACGACGTGAACACCACCGACTTCCGTTATCCGGTACAGTGGGTGTGCCGTCCGCAAACCGAGAAATATCACGATTTCAGGGGATTCATGGGGCGCATCGAAGCGGGTGAAGTCTCGGTGGGCGATGAGATCACCGTGTTGCCATCGGGCCGCACCAGCAAGGTAAAGGAGATCGTCACCTACGACGGCAACCTGCAAACGGCTTACGCACCGCAATCCATCGCCATCACGCTGACCGACGAGATCGATATTTCGCGCGGCGACATGTTTGTGAAGGCGGATTATCTGCCGACGGTCGCGAAAGAATTTGAGGCGATGCTGTGCTGGCTGTCCGAGACGCCGCTCGACAAGAACCGCAAATATCTCGTCAAGCACACCACGCGCACCGCGAAGTGCCTGTTCTCCAGCATCGACTACCGCGTGGATGTGAACACGCTGGAGCAACACGCCAACCCGACGGTAAACATGAACGACATCGCGCATGTGACGATGAAGGTGCAACAGCCGCTGGTGTTCGACCACTACCAGCGCAACCGCGCCACCGGCAGCTTCATCGTGATCGACGAGGCGACCAACAATACCGTCGCGGCGGGGATGATCGTTTAGCGGGGTATTAAAATACCGTTCGTGTTGAGCGTAGCGGCGTTTTTTGCCGCGAAGTCGAAACATGTAAATTCAGTAGTGTCCGGTTAACTTACAAATTATCAAGCCAATGCTAAGCATTGGCGCGGTTTACAAAGCAATAAATTTTGGTGCCGATTTGAAATCAGTTTACCTATATTCCGGTTCAAGTAACTTCCAGAGATTGAATTCT
>JAGRPI010000016.1 GCA_019449635.1 Candidatus Ferrigenium bremense | reverse complement strand
TTTGCTGCAGATTTTATCGGTGTCTGTTTTTGAGAAAACCCAACTATCTCAAGCTCTTGCGGGAGGTGGGCTATTTCAAGATCAGACAGAATTTGTTAACCAACTAAATTTGTTCGATTTTTAACCGGACACTACTGATGAGCGGCAAAATCAATATCGAAGTGGTATATGCCCTGCCCGACGAGCAAATACTGTTCAAGCAACAACTGGTTGAAGGAGCAATGGTTGGAGAAGCCATCAGGCTTTGCGGCATACTCGAAAAGTACCCCGAGATCGATCCGGCTTCCAGCAAACTGGGCATCTTCGGCAAGCTGGCCAAGATCGATACCGTGCTGCGCGACAGGGATCGCATCGAAATTTACCGTCCGTTGATCGCAGACCCCAAGGAGGTGCGCCGCAAGCGCGCCGAAGAGGGAAAAGCCATGAAGAAAGGCAGCGGCGATATTGCTGCTGTTGAAGCCTGATGGGAACACATAAAAAATCGTCATTCCCGCGAAGGCGGGAAAACGAGGCCGAAGGCCGAAGTTTCGAGGAACGGCCATCCAGCGGTTTTATTCAATATGCCTTCAGGGGTTGTCCTTGCTGTGCAAGGGACTTTTTATTCGGCTGGATCCCCGCGCCCTCTCCTCAATCCTCTCCCGCAAGCGGGAGAGGAGGCGATCGCTCCTTCTCCCTCCGGGAGAAGGTTGGGATGAGGTTGGCGGGAATGACGGAATTGGAATTTTTAGAGGTTTCAGGGTGCTAGATTACGACCTGCATTGCCATTCCAGCATTTCCGACGGCACGCTCACCCCGGCCGAATTGGTGGCACGTGCTGCCGAGCGCGGCGTGAAGGTATTGGCGCTGACCGATCACGATGACATGGATGGGCTGGATGAGGCGCGCGCTGCTGCCGCGCAGCACGGAATGGCTTTTATCAACGGCGTGGAAATTTCCGTGACGTGGCGCACCCACACTGTGCATATCGTCGGTCTGGGCATCGACCCGGCCTATCCGCCGCTGGCGGAGGGGTTGCGCAGCGTGCGCAGCGGGCGCGGCGAGCGCGCCAGGCAAATGTCCGAGTCGCTGGCTAAAGCAGGAATTGGCGGTGTGCTGCAAGGCGCGTATCGCTATGCGGGAAACCCCAATATGATCGGACGCACCCACTTTGCGCGCCATCTGGTCGAAACCGGGCATTGCAAGGATGTGAAGAGCGTGTTCAACCGTTATCTGGTGAAGGGCAAGCCGGGTTATGTACCGCATCAATGGGCGGTGCTGGCGGATGCGGTGAGCTGGGTGCGCGGCAGCGGCGGGGTGGCGGTGCTGGCGCACCCCGGCCGCTATATGGTCGGGCGCAACAGCATGGGCAAGAAGACCATGCATGAATTGCTAACTGCGTTCGTCGAATGCGGCGGACAGGCGATCGAAGTGGTGAGCGGCAGCCACACGCCGGCGCAACATGCCGAGTTCGCGCGCTATGCCGCGGAATTCAATCTGTGGTGTTCATGCGGCTCGGATTTTCACGGCCCGGATGAGAGCTACCGCGACATGGGTAGGCTGCCGGATCTTCCGCTGGGTTGCAATCCGGTGTGGCAGCTCTGGGAAACAAAAAATAACATGTAGGTCGGGTTAGGCCATCAGGCCGTAACCCGACGGAATAATTTAAAAATGATGTTGGGTTACGCGATCAAGCCGCTAACCCAACCTACGGAGCGCGATTTAATCACGAACAAATATGTCGCAATTTTTTACCATCCACCCGGACAACCCCAACCCGCGCCTGATCCGCCAGGCGGCGGCGATCCTGCGCGATGGCGGCATCGTGGTCTATCCCACCGATTCCTGCTACGCGCTCGGCTGCCATCTGGACGACAAGGATGCCGTGACGCGCATCCGCCAGATCCGCCAACTGGACGAACAGCATCACCTGACCCTGATGTGCCGCGACCTGTCGGAAATCTCGCGCTATGCGCGCGTGGATAACAGCAAGTTCCGTTTGTTGAAAAGCAATACGCCGGGCGGCTACACGTTCATACTGGAGGCGACCAAGGAAGTGCCGAAACGCCTGCAGCATCCCAAGCGCAGCACGGTCGGCATCCGCATTCCCGATCATCCGGTGGCATTGGCGCTGCTGGAAGAACTGGGTGAGCCGATGTCCAGTTCCACGCTGATCTTGCCGGACGAGGAATGGCCGCTCAACGATGTCGAACGGATCCGCGAACTGCTGGAAAAGAAAGTCGACCTGGTGATCGACGGCGGTGCGGTGGGCTCTGACTTTACCACCGTGATCGATTTGACCGGTGACAGACCGGTTTTGCTGCGCCGCGGCATGGGTGACATCACACCTTTTGGAATCGAGGAATAATGCAAGCCGATCAGCTTATCCAGACCATCTCTCTTGCGGCGATCCCGGTGCTGTTCGCCATTACGCTGCATGAGGCGGCACACGGCTATGTGGCGCGCCATTTCGGCGACATGACCGCGTATCAGCAGGGGCGCATCAGCCTGAACCCATTGCGCCACATCGATCCGGTCGGTACGGTGCTGTTCCCGCTGCTGACCCTGTGGCTGGGGGGTATCCTGTTCGGCTGGGCCAAGCCGGTACCGGTCAACTTTGCCGCATTGCGCCGTCCCAAGCAGGACATGCTGTGGGTGGCGCTTGCCGGACCGGCCTCAAATCTGGTGATGGCACTGGGCTGGGCATTACTCTATAAAATGGCGTGGTTGTTTCCGGGCGGTTATTTTGCCGAGCCGCTGTTGGGTATGGCCGAATGGGGGATTAAAATCAACGTTGTGCTGATGGTGCTGAATTTGTTACCGTTGCCGCCGCTGGACGGCGGGCGCGTCGCGGTCAGCCTGCTGCCGCATCGCCAGGCGTTCCAGCTCGCGAGGATCGAGCCGTACGGCATGTTCATCCTGATCTTTCTGGCGATCACGCCGGTGTTAAGCTTGATACTTTCGCCGCTGGTGAATCTGGTGTTTAAATTGATTTCGTTTTTATTCGGGCTTTGAGGAAATATGTTTGCTGATCGTGTGTTATCGGGAATGCGCCCCACCGGAAGTTTGCATCTGGGGCATTACCACGGGGTGTTGAAAAATTGGGTGCAGATGCAACACGAATACGAATGCCTGTTCTTCGTGGCCGACTGGCACGCGCTGACCACGCATTACGACACGCCGCAAATCATCGAGCAAAACGTGTGGGACATGGTGGTGGACTGGCTGGCGGCCGGAGTCGACCCCGCACGAGCCACGCTGTTTATCCAGTCGCGGGTGCCGGAACATGCCGAGCTGCATTTGCTGCTGTCGATGATCACCCCGCTGGGCTGGCTGGAACGCGTGCCGACCTACAAGGACCAGCAGGAAAAACTTTCCGAGAAAGACTTGAGCACTTACGGCTTTCTCGGTTACCCGCTGCTGCAAAGCGCGGACATCCTGATCTACCGCGCCACCCAGGTGCCGGTGGGCGAGGATCAGGTGCCGCATATCGAATTCACCCGCGAGATCGCGCGCCGCTTCAACCACATCTACGGGCGCGAAGCCGGTTTTGAGGAAAAGGCCGAAGCGGCAGTCAAAAAGCTGGGTGGAAAAAAGGCCAAGCTGTATGCCGAACTGCGCACCCGTTTCCAGGAACAGGGCGACGACGCGGCGCTGGAATCCGCCAAATCCTTGCTGGACGAGCAGCAGAGCCTGAGCCATGGCGACCGCGAACGTCTGTTCGGTTACCTGGAAGGCGGCGGCAAGATGATCCTGTCCGAACCGCAAGCGATGCTTACCGCAGCATCGAAAATGCCCGGGCTGGACGGCCAGAAGATGTCCAAATCCTACGACAATACCATCACGCTGCGCGAGGATGAAGCCAGCGTCGGCAAGAAAATCCGCACCATGCCCACCGACCCGGCACGCATCCGCCGCACCGACCCGGGCGACCCGGAGAAGTGTCCGGTATGGCAGTTGCACCAGGTGTATTCCAGCGAGCAGACCAAACAATGGGTCATGCAGGGCTGCAAGAGCGCCGGCATCGGCTGCATCGAATGCAAACAGCCGGTAATCGATGCGGTGCTGGCAGAACAACGCCCGATGCGCGAGCGTGCGCAGCAATACCTGGACGATCCGGCGCTGGTGCGCAACATCATCGCAGACGGCTGCGAAAAGGCGCGCAAACTGGCCTCCGAGACCATGCGCGATGTGCGTGAGGCGATGGGGCTGAGCTACGGTTAACCGATGATGAACAGCGTACAACCCCTGCTTTATCCGATTGCACGCATCCACGGCGAGCCGCTGCTGGAACTGCCGCAGGATCTGTATATCCCGCCGGACGCGCTGGAGCTGGTGCTGGAGAATTTTCAGGGGCCGCTGGACTTGTTGCTGTACCTGATCCGCAAGCATAATCTTGATGTGCTGGATATTCCGATGGCGGAATTGACCCGGCAATACCTGAGCTACATCGAGATGATGCAGCAGCATCGCCTGGAACTGGCTGCCGAATATCTGCTGATGGCGGCGGTGCTGATCGAGATCAAATCGCGCATGTTGCTGCCGCGCCCGCCCAAGGCCAGCGAAGAAGAGGTGGAAGATCCGCGCGCCGAACTGATGCGCCGCCTGCTGGAGTACGAGCAGATGAAGCTGGCCGCGCAGAAGCTCAACGAATTGCCGCAGGCCGGGCGCGATTTCGAGGTCGTGCAGGTGTTGATCGAACGCACCGTGCGGGAACGCCTGCCGGAAGTCGGCGTGGAAGACTTGCGCCAGGCCTGGCTGGGACTGCTGGCGCGCGCCAAGCTGAACACGCACCATAAGGTGCGCCGCGAGCAGTTGTCGGTGCGCGAACAGATGACGCATGTGCTGCGCTGCCTGCAGGGCGGCGAATATGTCGCATTCGACAGGCTGTTCGATGCGCAGGGTGGCGTGGCGAAACTGGTGGTCACCTTCATCGCCATCCTCGAACTGGCCAAGGAATATCTGGTGGAAATCCAGCAAAGCGAAACATTGGGGAGCATTTATGTCAGAACCAGCCGAGCCATTACCGCAGAGTGAAGCGCCACTACCCGTGGAGACCGGACCCGGTACGGATGAGGTGATGGTCTGCACGGATCTGTTTGGCGGAAAGATGAACACCGAGCAGTTCAAATTCGTGCTCGAGGCCGCGCTGTTGACCACCACTGAACCTCTGCCGCTTGCTGAGCTGAAGAAGCTCAGCGATGTGTCGCTGGACAATCGCCAGATGGAAGCGCTGCTCGAAGAACTCGCGCAGGACTGGCAGGGGCGCGGTGTGGAACTGAACCGCCTGGCCAGCGGCTGGCGGTTTCGCGCCAAACCGGAAATGCAGCAATACCTCGACCGTCTCAACCCGCAGAAGCCGCCGCGCTACTCGCGCGCGGTGCTGGAAACGCTGGCCATCATCGCCTATCACCAGCCGGTCACGCGCGGCGACATCGAGGAGATACGCGGCGTGGCGGTTTCCTCGCAGGTATTGAAAACACTGGAAGCACGCGGCTGGGTGGAAGTGGTCGGCACGCGCGACACACCGGGCAAACCGGAATTGTTCGCCACCACCAAACAGATGCTCGACGACCTGAACCTGCGCGCCTTGCAGGAACTGCCAGCGCTGGAAGAAATCGGCGCTTTGCTGGAGCAGGGAACGGTTGCGGAAGGGGCGCTGCTCACCGACGTAAAGGGAACGCCACCAGGCGCCGATTCGTCGGACGATCCTGGCTCAGGCAACGCCGTTCCCGCCGGTGATCCCCTTATGGGAGTTGCGACAGGATAAAGCCTGTTTTTGCATGAAGCATATCCAATCCCGCGACAACCCGTTTTTCAAGGAGCTCGTTAAACTCGGCGGTTCGGCGCGGCAACGCGGCAAAACCGACCAGACCTTGCTGGACGGCATCCATTTGCTGGCGGCATATCTGGATTCCGGAAAACAGCCGCGACACCTCCTGCTGAATGCGGCGGCCCTGCGCGATGCGGAAATAACGACATTGCTCGAACGCGTCGCCGGCGTGCCGGTGACGCAACTGGACGACAAGCTGTTCGTAGAACTCAGCGAACTTAAAACGCCGACCGGTATCCTCGCCTTGATCGACCTGCCGCAGCCGTCTGGAACGGCAGCCGCCAGCCGCTTTGCGCTGTTGCTGGAGGATGTTCAGGATCCCGGCAATCTCGGCTCGATGTTGCGTTCTGCGGCCGCCGCGGGGTGCGATGCGGTGTTCCTTTCCAAAGGCTGCGCCGATGCCTGGTCGCCGAAGGTGCTGCGCGCCGCGATGGGCGGGCATTTTGCACTGGATATCCACACGCGGCAGGACTTGCCGGGCGTGGCTAGGGCATTCCCCGGCATGCTGCTGGCGGCCAGCCTGCAGGCCACGCACAGCCTGTACGACTGCGATTTGCGCGGCAAAGTGGCGTTCCTGATCGGCAACGAGGGCGCAGGCCTGTCTGGCGGATTGCTGAAACTTGCCACGCAAACCATCGCCATTCCGATGCCAGGCAAGGTCGAATCGCTGAATGCCGCGGCGGCCACGGCGATCTGCCTGTTCGAGGCGGTGCGGCAGCGCATCTAGCATCAGCCCCATTCTGCTTCGTGGTTCTATTCCGATTTGTATCGCTAGGCCTAATTACATAGGTATTTTGGCATATACACTTTGTCCGGAAATATTGCTGTAATCAGAACGTGTCAATGTGATGATGCAACCAATAATAAAGGACGAAAAATATGCATGCTGAGTTGAATACGAATGTTGGCGAGCAGGTGCTCAACGGCATCCATTTGCCGCCTTGCCCGGCTGTATTGCTGGCGGCGATGAAAGAGGCGCGTTCGCCCCGTGCGGATCTGGGGAAGATAGCGCGTCTGGTCGGGCAGGACGTCGGCCTGTCCGCGCCGATGCTCAAGCTCGCTAATTCGCCGTATTTCGGCCTGCGCAACAGGGCTTCATCGGTTCAGCAGGCTATCTTTGTGCTGGGGCTGCGGAACACGGTCAACCTGCTCAGCAATCTCGCATTGCGCGCCAATGTGGTGTGCAACCTGCCCGGCATGGATGAATTCTGGGATCGTTCCGGCATGACCGCCATGGCCGCATCCCGCATTGCGGCGCAGATCCCCGGTGTGTCATGCGACGATGCTTATACCGTAGGATTGTTTCACGATAGCGGTATTCCCGTGATGATGCAGAGGTTCCCCGATTACCTCGAGAATATCGGTGTGGAGTCGCATATCAGCGGGAATATTTGCGAAGCGGAGGATGATTGCTATTCGACCACGCATGCGGCAGTGGGCAATCTGCTGGCGCTCAACTGGCTGTTGCCACCGAACATGTGCCGCGCGATCCTCTACCATCATGACCGCACGGTCTTTTCCTCGATCACCGACCAGGTTTCGATCGAGATCTGCAACTGGGTAAGCATCATTCATGCGGCGGAATACGTCGTGGATTCGCACCTGAGTTTGCGCAATGAAGGCTGGGCCGCCTGGCGGCCGCAGGTATTGAAGCACCTGCAATTTTCCGAGAGCGAGTTCGCCGAATTGCGCGACGAAGTGGTGAGCGTGCTGGGCGGAGAGTAGCGGCGCCGGCCTGATGCCCCGGAATCATCAAGCCTGCATTGGTTGACCATCTCCCATCCCTGCCGAACCCCCAAATCCCTTGACGCATAAGCTTATTCCGCTATAATGCGCGCCCCTGTGAGACTGTGCCTGTAAATTTGTTATGGGCAGTTCACATACCTTGCTCCACCGCACCGCAAGCGGGGGGCTTAACCATAAGGAGATGTAATGCGACATTACGAAATCGTGTTTATCGTGCACCCCGATCAAAGCGAGCAAGTGCCCGCGATGATCGAGCGTTATCGCACGCTGGTCACTTCCAAGGGCGGTCAGATCCACCGGCTGGAAGACTGGGGACGCCGTCAATTGGCTTACCCGATCCAGAAGATCCACAAGGCACATTACGTGCTGATGAATATCGAATGCAACCAGGAGACCCTGGACGAGCTGGAGCATGCCTTCCGCTTCAATGATGCCGTGCTGCGCCACCTGACCGTCAAGACCAAGGCGGCCATCACCGAGCCGTCCGCGATGATGAAGGAAGAGAAATCCCGCTCCGTGCCGACCGAAGGCGCCGCCGTTGCGGTCCAGGTTGAAGAAGGCGCGGCGGCAGCTGTTTAATCATTGCAATTGGCGCGCAACCGGGTTTTATCAGCGGCGAGTTGGCTTTAGCCATTCCACTAACCCATCAAAATGCGATGGGTAAGTGTCTGGTTGATCGCGCTGGAAGGTTCGCGGATATACCGACAGCATAATTTTGGAATAAGGAAACATCATGGCACGTCCAGACAAAAAGAAAGATGACAAGAACAAACGTTCTTCCCGCAACAACCTGTTCAAGCGCCGCAAGTTCTGCCGCTTCACGGTCGAGAAGATCGCCGAAGTGGATTACAAGGATGTGAATATCCTCAAGGAATTCATCTCCGAGAACGGCAAGCTGATCCCGGCGCGCATCACCGGCACCAAGACACGCTATCAGCGCCAATTGAGCACTGCCGTGAAGCGCGCGCGTTTCCTGGCTTTGATGCCTTACACCGATTTGCACTAAGGAGCGCAGTCATGCAAATAATTCTGATGGAAAAAGTGACCAACGTCGGCCAATTGGGTGATGTGGTCAAGGTCAAGAACGGCTTTGCCCGCAATTTTTTGATCCCGCAAGGCAAGGCCAAGCGCGCGACCGCAGCCAACATGGCTGAATTTGAAACGCGTCGCGTCGAGATCGAAGCGGCCGAGAAAGCCAAACTGGCCGATGCTCAAGCGCGCGGCGAAAAGCTGGCCGGTTTGACCGTGCAGATCGTGCAAAAGGCCGGTGTGGACGGCAAGCTGTTCGGCTCCGTCACCAATGCCGACATTGCAACCGCGCTGGCAGCTCAAGGCTTCGACGTGGAAAAGGCGCAGGTGCGCATGCCGACAGGCCATCTCAAGCAGATCGGCGACCATCACATCAGCATCGCGTTGCATACCGATGTGGTTGTGGATATCACCGTTGCGGTGCTCGGCGAACAGTAATTTGCCGCTGCATCAAGGCAATACAAAAAGGACTGGCAACAGTCCTTTTTTGTTTCCATAATTTTAAACAGGGCGGGTAAAATGCCTGTCGAACAACGGTAGGCTATCGGTTCAATCAAATGCAAAATTTTTCCAGTTCGGACGCACAAATCGACCAGATCAAATTGCCTCCTCATTCGGTGGAAGCCGAGCAATCGGTATTGGGCGGCCTGCTGCTCGAGGCAAGTGCACTGGACAAGATTGCCGATCTGATAAGTGATGATGATTTCTATCGCCATGAGCATCGCCTGATCTACCGCCAGATTGTGCGCCTGAGTGAATTGGCCAAGCCGGTGGACGTGATCACCGTCGCCGAGGCATTGGAGATTTCCGGTGAACTGGACAAGGTCGGCGGCCTGCCGTATCTGGGCAGCCTGGCGCAGAACGTGCCGTCGGCAGCCAATATCCGCCGCTATGGCGAAATCGTGCGCGAGCGTTCCATCATGCGCAAATTGGCCGAAGTCGGAACCGATATCGCCAGCAGTGCCTACAATCCAACCGGGCGCGATGCCGCACAATTACTGGATGAGGCAGAAAGCAAGGTGTTCGAGATCGCCGAAGCAGGCTCGCGCGGCAAGCAGGGATTCATACCCATGCCGCCGCTGCTGACACAGGTGGTGGAACGCATTGAGACGCTGTATGGGCGCGACAACCAGAGCGATGTGACCGGCACGGCCACCGGTTTTACCGACCTGGACCGCATGACTTCCGGCTTGCAGGGTGGCGACCTGATCATTGTGGCGGGGCGCCCGAGCATGGGCAAGACCGCCTTCTCCATCAACATCGCCGAGAACGTGGCACTGGACGGCAAGTTGCCGGTGGCGATTTTCAGCATGGAAATGGGCGCCTCGCAACTGGCGATGCGTATGCTCGGCTCGGTCGGCAAGCTCAACCAGCACGACCTGCGTACCGGGCGTTTGCAGGATGACGATTGGGGGCGATTGACGCATGCGCTCGGCAGGCTCAACGATGCGCCGATCCATATCGACGAAAGTGCTGCGCTGTCTGCTCTCGAAGTGCGCGCGCGGGCACGCCGTTTGCATCGCCAGAACAACGGACTGGGGTTGATCGTGGTGGATTATCTGCAACTGATGAGTTCCAGCGCAGGCAAGGCCAGCGAAAATCGCGCCACGGAAATCTCGGAGATCTCCCGTTCCCTGAAGTCGCTGGCGAAGGAATTGCATGTGCCGGTGGTTGCGCTGTCGCAGTTGAATCGCAGCCTGGAGCAACGCCCCAACAAACGTCCGGTGATGTCCGATTTACGCGAGTCCGGGGCGATCGAACAGGATGCCGACCTGATCCTGTTCATCTACCGCGATGAAGTCTATAACAGCGATTCCCCCGACAAAGGCAAGGCCGAAATCATTATCGGCAAACAGCGTAACGGCCCGATCGGCAAAGTCGAACTGGCGTTCCGGGGCGAATACACGCGCTTCGATAACCTGGCCTCCGGCGGCTATTGATCCGACCCATACTGACTGCTGGACCGCCGGGAACAAGCCTGAAGCAGGGTTGCTCCCGGAACATGGCTGATACCGGACTTAACAGGCTTGCAATGCAGCAAGGGCCGCATCGTAATTCGGCTCGTTCTTGATCTCGCTGACCAGCTCGGTATAGCGCACCACGTTGTTGCCATCCAGCACGATCACCGCGCGGGCCGCCAGCCCGACCAGCACGCCGCTGGCGATCTCCACGCCGTAGTTGCGCAGGAATTCGCGGCCGCGCATCAGGGAAAGGTTGGTCACGTTGTCCAGGCCTTCGCTGGCGCAGAAACGCGCCATCGCGAACGGCAGGTCGGCGGAGATGGTGATCACCACGGTATTGTCCAGGCTGCCGGCGATCTGGTTGAAGCGTCGTTCGGAAGCCGCGCAGGTCGCCGTGTCCAGGCTGGGCACGATGTTCAGCACCTTGCGCTTGTTGCCGAAACTGGCCAGCGTGATGTCCTGCAGATCCTTGCTCACCAGCGAGAAGGCCGGTGCGGTTTGTC
>JAGRPI010000015.1 GCA_019449635.1 Candidatus Ferrigenium bremense | reverse complement strand
GCTGCCGAACCAGCTTTCGGTCGGGGCGTTGTCCCAGCAATCCCCCTTGCGGCTCATCGAACAGCGCATGCCGTACTCGGCCAGCTTGGCCTGGAACGCATGGCTGGCATACTGGCTGCCCCGATCCGAGTGATGGATCAGTTCGCGTAGGGTGCAATAAGCGTAGCGCATTGCACCGGATGAAAAATACACATGCGGCGCAATGCCCGTTGGTTATTGCGCTCTACGGTTGGCGGTAGCTACATCGCCTCTTCCAAACTCATCTCCAGTTCCAGCCAGCTTTCTTCCAGTTCTGCAACTTTGCTTTCCAGGATTTCACGCCGTGCATTCAGATCGGCGATGAAACCGCCGCTGCAACCGGCGTAGGTGGCCGGATCGCCTAATTTGCTGTTGATCTCCGCCAGTTCGGTCTGTGCTTTATTCAGCTCGGTTTCGAGCTTGGTCTGTTTCGACAGCAGCGCCTTCTTGTTCGGCTTGGGGGCGGCTTTCTGCAGTGGTTTTTCCGGCTTGGCCTGCACGGTCTCGCGCGGGCGGCGGGCTTCGATCCAGGTCTTGTAGTCTTCCAGATCGCCGTCGAATAGTTGGGCCTTGCCGTCGGCTACCAGGTACAGCTCGTCGGCCACGGCGCGTATCAAACTCCGGTCGTGGGACACCAGCACGACCGCGCCGGTGTATTCCTCCAGCGCCAGCGTGAGGGCGTCGCGCATGTCCAGGTCGAGGTGGTTGGTGGGCTCGTCGAGCAGCAGCAGGTGCGGCTTCTGCCAGGCCAGCAGTGCGAGTGCGAGGCGGCTCTTCTCGCCGCCGGAGAAGCTTGCCACCGGGCGGTCTTCGTCGTTGCCGGCCAGTCCGAAGCGGCCGAGGAAGGTGCGTAGCGCCAGCGTGGTTTCCTTGGGCGCGATGCGTTCCATGTGCTGCAGCGGCGTGGCTTGGCTGTCGAGGTTCTCCAGCTGGTGCTGGGCGAAATAGCCGATGCGGATGTCCGGGGTGAGTTCCAGCTTGCCGGTGGTGGGCGCGAGTTCGCCGACCAGCAGCTTGATCAGCGTGGATTTGCCCGCGCCGTTCGGCCCGAGCAAGGCGATGCGCGCACCGGCGCGCAGCACCAGTCCGATATTTTTAAAGAGTTGCTTGTCGCCATAGGCGAAGCCCATGTTCTCCGCGCGCAACAGCAGGTCGGGGCTGCGTTCCGGCGCTTCGATCTCCAGTTCGAAATGGCCGTCGGCGACATGCGCGGGCGCGATGCGCGTGAGCCGCTCCAGCGCCTTGATGCGGCTTTGCGCCTGCTTGGCCTTGGTCGCCTTGGCGCGGAAGCGGCGCACGAAGTCTTCGAGATGCGCGATCTTCGCCTGTTGCGTCTGGAACGCCTGGTTCTGCTGCGCGATCTTTTCAGCGCGGGCGCGCTCGAAGTCGTCGTAGTCGCCGGCGTAGCTGTCAATGACGCAGTCGTGGACATGGGCGATGTGATTGACGGTGGCGTTGAGGAATTCGCGGTCATGCGACACCAGCAGGATGCTGCCGGGGTAGCGTGCCAGGTATTGCTCCAGCCAGAGGATCGCTTCGAGGTCGAGGTGGTTGGTGGGCTCGTCGAGCAGCAGCAGATCGGCGCGGTGCATCAGCGCGCGCGCCAGGTTGAGGCGCATGCGCCAGCCGCCGGAGAAGCTGTTGACCGGGCGCTCCAGCGAGTCGCTGGCGAAGCCCAGCCCGTTCAGCAGTTGCGCGGCACGCGCCTTGGCGCCATAGCCGTCGATGGCCTCGAAGTGCTGCTGGGCCTCGAACCACGCGGCATCATGATTGTCCCGCGCCAGAATTTTTTCCAGTTGACGCAGCCGGACATCACCATCCAGCACGAACTCCAGCGCGGGCTGCGCGGAGTTGGCGATCTCCTGTTCGACATGGGCGATGGTCTTGCCGCTTTGCAGCGAGACCTCGCCGCCGTCGGGTTTGAGTTCGCCGCGTATCAGACGGAACAGGGTGGTTTTGCCGCAGCCGTTCTTGCCGACCAGCCCGATGCGCTGGTTGGCGAACGCCTGCAGATTCGCCTGCTGGAACAGCGGAACGCCGCCCTGCAGGTAGGTCAGATTCTGAATATTGAGCATGGTGCAATGATAACAGAGGGCTGCACGCATCCTGACGCCGGCATGCGCAATAGCGCCTTTCTCTGCGCCATCGAGAGGGCGACATCGGGTTGTTCAGACGCTGCGCCATCCCGCTTCATGAATATCAAAGCACTACAATGCCGGAGGACTTGTTATCATGTCGTCCTCAAACTTCAGGAGCAGACTCGCAAATGGCCAAACCAAATTACTCGTACGAGAAGCGTCAGAAAGAGATCGCCAAGAAAAAGAAGCAGGAGGAGAAGCGGCAGAAGAAAGCCGCAGCACAGGGCGAACAGCCCCAGGATGGCTCACAGCCGCCGCCGGTTGACGAGACAACTGCTGCCTGAACCATCGATCCGCATGGCTCGCCATGACTAAAGAGAGTTTCATCGCCGCGCAGCTGGGGCAGAAATTGACGCTGGAGTTCGTTCTGCGCTGGCTGGTGCGGGACGATATGGTGTCGGCGGCAGAGGCGGAGAAGCTCGTCAGGAATCACAGGGGCGATCATGCCCACCCGCTGGTGATCATCGGCGAACAGAAATGGCGCAGTCCATTGCCGCCCAACAAGCTGCTCAGCATCGAGTTCCTTACCGAATGGCTGGCAGCGCATATCGGTGTACCGTATTTTCATATCGACCCGTTACAACTGAATTTCGGCGGTATCGCCAATATCGTTTCCAAGTCCTACGCCGAGCGGCTCAAGATCATGCCGGTCAGGATCAATGACCGCGAGGTGACCATCGCCACCGCCGAGCCGTTCGTCACCGATTGGGTGGCGGAGCTGGAGCGCGTGCTGAACCTGAAGATCAGGCTGGTGCTGGCCAGTCCGCTCGATATCAACCACTACCTGCCGGAAATCTACAGCCTCGCCCAGTCTGTGCAGCTCGCCAGCAAGGCCAAGGCTGGGCAGGCTATCGGCGTGCAGAACTTCGAACAACTGGTCGAGCTGGGCAAGAACAAGAATCTGGATGCCAACGAGCAGCATGTGGTGACGCTGGTGGACTGGCTGTTTAAATACGCCTTCGAGCAGCGCGCCAGCGACATCCATCTGGAGCCGCGCCGCGACCTTGGCATCGTGCGCTTCCGTATCGACGGCGTGCTGCACCAGGTCTATCAGCTTCCCACCACGGTCACCAATGCCATCACGAACCGCATCAAGCTGCTGGGGCGCATGGACATGGTGGAGAAGCGCAGGCCGCAGGATGGGCGCATCAAGACGGTAAGCGCGGATGGCGACGAGATCGAACTGCGCCTGTCCACCATGCCGACCGCCTTTGGCGAGAAACTGGTGATGCGGATATTCGATCCGGAGATCCTGGTGAAGAATTTTGCCGACCTCGGCTTTTCGCGCGAACAGACCGAGCTGTGGAACGACTGGACGCGCCAGCCCAGCGGCATCATCCTGGTGACCGGCCCGACCGGTTCCGGCAAGACCACCACGCTGTATTCCACACTGAAGCAGCTCGCCAAGCCGGAAGTGAATGTCTGCACGGTGGAAGATCCGATCGAAATGATCGAACCGGCGTTCAACCAGATGCAGGTGCAGCACAATATCGGCCTGAACTTCGCCAACGGCGTGCGCACCCTGCTGCGGCAAGACCCGGACATCATCATGGTCGGCGAAATACGCGACGCTGAAACCGCCGAAATGGCGATACAGGCGGCGCTCACCGGGCATCTGGTGCTGTCGTCGCTGCATACCAACGATGCGCCTTCCGCCATCACGCGCCTGCTCGAGCTGGGCGTGCCCGCCTATCTGCTCAATTCGACGCTGCTGGGCGTGATGGCCCAGCGCTTGGCGCGCATGCTTTGCCCGTATTGCAAGACAAGCGGCGAAATCAGCGACGAGACCTGGCAAGAGCTGGTCAGCCCGTGGAAAGCCGCCAAACCCGCGCAGGTCAACGTCGCCACCGGTTGCCTCGAATGCCGCATGACCGGCTATCGCGGGCGTACCGGCATCTACGAGATGCTGCCGTTCAGCGCGGAGATGAAGAAACTGGTGGTCAGGGATGCCGATCTTGCCAAGATCAAGGCGTTGGCGCGACATGAGGGCATGAAGCCGTTGCGCCTGAACGGAGCGGAAAAAGTCGCGGCGGGGCTGACCACGGCTGAAGAGATCATCAAAATCGCGCCGCCGCTGGATTAAGAACAGGTTTCCATCATTCCTGCATGAAGGCAGGAATGCCGACTAATCAAATAGATGGCAGCAGAATCAGGTTCGAATCGGCGATTTTTTAGCGGTTTTCATTTGGAATTTCCGGCAACTTTGATACAATCGCGTCCGCTTTTTTAACTTACAACAAGGTGGGAGAGATAAATGTCTATCGAACAACGCGTTAAAAAGATCGTCGCCGAGCAACTCGGCGTGAACGAATCGGAAGTCAAGAATGAATCTTCTTTCGTCAACGATCTGGGTGCAGATTCTCTGGATACCGTAGAGCTGGTGATGGCTCTGGAAGAAGAATTCGAATGCGAAATCCCCGACGAAGACGCGGAAAAAATCACCACTGTTCAGCAAGCCATCGATTACGTCCTGGCGCATCAGAAATAATTCCCTTCTTTATTCTGTTTTCAAAACGGAGCCAGTTTGTCTAAACGCAGAGTCGTCATTACCGGGCTGGGGATCGTATCCCCGGTCGGGGTCGGGATTCCCGCTGCCTGGCAGAACATCGTCGCGGGGAAGTCCGGCATAACCAAAATCACCCGCTTCGATGCCGGCACGATGGCCGCACAAATTGCCGGGGAAGTGAAAGATTTTGACGCTACCCAATACATTCCCGCCAAGGATGCGCGCCGCATGGACCGCTTTATCCATTTCGGCCTGGTGGCCGGTATGGAAGCGCTCAAGGACTCCGGGCTGGAAGTTTCCGAGCAGAATGCCGAACGCATCGGCGTACACATCGGTTCCGGCATCGGCGGCTTGCCGATGATCGAGGAAACGCATACGGATTTTCTGGCTGCGGGGCCGCGCAAGATCTCGCCATTTTTCATCCCGGGCACGATCATCAACATGATTTCCGGCAATCTGTCCGTGATGTACGGATTGAAGGGGCCGAACCTGGCGATGGTCTCCGCCTGCACCACCGGCACGCATTGCATCGGCGAATCGGCGCGCATCATCGAGTACGGCGATGCGGATGTGATGATCGCCGGCGGAGCCGAAGCGACGATAAGTCCGTTGGCGGTGGGCGGCTTCGGTGCCGCGCGTGCGCTCAGCACGCGCAACGATGATCCTACCACTGCCAGCCGCCCGTGGGACAAGGACCGAGACGGCTTTGTGATCGGCGAAGGCGCGGGAGTGCTGGTGCTGGAAGAATACGAGCACGCCAAGGCGCGCGGAGCGAGGATCTACGCGGAACTGGCCGGTTACGGCATGAGCGGCGACGCTTACCATATCACCTCGCCGAACACCGACGGGCCGAAACGCAGCATGTTGAATGCATTGCGCAACGCGGGGCTGAATCCGCAGGACGTGCAGTACATCAACGCGCATGGCACGTCGACGCCGCTGGGCGACAAGAACGAAACCGATGCGATCAAGCTGGCATTCGGCGACCACGCCAAAAAACTGGTGGTGAGTTCCACCAAGTCGATGACCGGCCATCTGCTGGGCGGTGCGGGCGGAATCGAGTCAATATTCTGCGCACTGGCGGTACACCACCAGATCTCTCCGCCGACCATCAACATCCTCGAGCAGGATCCGGAATGCGATCTGGATTACTGCGCGAACACCGCGCGCGGCATGAAGATCGACGTTGCGGTGAACAACAACTTCGGCTTTGGCGGCACCAACGGTTCCTTAGTGTTCCGCAAAGTCTGATTTTCCATCAATGCTGGTCAACGGCATCCCCGGCAGCTCGATCAGCATCCGCGATCGTGGTCTGCTCTACGGCGACGGGGTGTTCCGCACCCTGCGCGCCGCCCAAGGCAAGGCACTGCATTGGCCTTTGCATTACCTGAAACTCAAACATGACTGTACAGCCTTGGGCATAAGCTGCCCGGATGAGGCGCTGCTGTGCGCCGAACTGGACCAAGTGCTCTTGCAGCATCCAGATGGCGTGGTGAAGCTGATCGTCACGCGCGGCGCGGGTGCGCGGGGCTACACGCCGTCCGTCGATATACTGCCCACGCGCATCTGGGACTTCTCGCCCTTGCCGGACTACCCGCCGGAGTGGGCGACGCAAGGCATCAAGGCACGCATCTGCAGCTTGCGCCTCCCCGCGCAGCCCCGCCTGGCGTGCGTCAAGCATCTCAACCGCCTGGAAAACGTGCTGGCGGCAGCAGAACTGGATGCGCAATCGCATGACAGTCGGCTTGCAGAAGGGCTGTTGCTGGACGCCGGGGGACATCTGATCGAAGGCATACGCAGCAACCTGTTCCTGGTTTCGCAAGGGCGGCTGGCGACTCCCGATCTGTCGCGTTGCGGCGTGGCGGGGATACAGCGCGGGCGGGTCATGGCATGGGCGCTGCAGCATGGCATCACGCTGCAGGTGCGCGATATCGGGCTGGAGGAGGCGTTGCAGGCCGACGAATTGTTCATCGTGAACAGCGTCATCGGGCTGTGGCCGATACGCGAGCTGGAACAGCGCCAGTGGAGCAGTTTTCCGGTTGCGATGCGGATCCGCCTCGGCCTTGAACAGCAGGACGTATGAATCAAAAAAAAGCTGTTGATACTTGTAGGAGCGGGCCATACCCGAGACCTAAAGGCTCGCGGGCATGGCCCGCTCCTACGCCGGATTCAGGGTTATGAGAAGGATATTTAATCTATTGATTTTGCTGGTGCTGCTCGCCACGGCAGGGCTGACTTTTTACGCTTACCGCCCGTTGCCGCTGCCCGCCACGCCGTTCGAGTTCACCCTGAAGCAGGGCAGCAGCCTGAAGGGCATGGCGCGGGATATGCAGCAGGCCGGGCTGCTGGAGCAGGATTGGGCTTTCGTCTGGCTGGTGCGCCTGCTGGGCAAATCGGGGCAGCTCAAGGCAGGAAAATACGCGCTGGAGCACCCGGTTTCGCCGCTGGAACTGTTGAATATCCTCGACAAGGGACTGGTCGTCCAAGGGCAGGTCAGCGTCATCGAGGGTTGGACATTCAGGCAATTGCGCGCCGCGCTGGACGCCAATCCGGACATCGCGCATGGCACCTCGAACCTGAGCGATGCGGATATCCTGCAACGCATCGGCGCGGCGGAAAGCCACCCCGAGGGGCTGTTCTTCCCCGACACCTACCATTTCGCTTCCGGCAGCAGCGACCTGGCGATACTCAAGAGCGCTTACCAGGCCATGCAGCGTCATTTGCAGGAGGCTTGGGCCGGACGCGAACCGGGGTTGCCCCTGCATACCCCTTACCATGCACTGATCCTGGCTTCCATCGTCGAGAAGGAGACCGGCACACCCAGCGACCGCGCGATGATCGCCGGGGTGTTCGTGAACCGCCTGCGCAAAGGGATGTTGCTGCAAACCGATCCGACCGTGATCTACGGGCTGGGCGAAAAGTTCGACGGCAACCTGCGCAAGCGCGATTTGCTTGCCGATACCGCTTACAATACTTACAAGCGCGGCGGGTTGACGCCCACGCCGATCGCCTTGCCGGGCATGGCCGCGTTGCAGGCGACCTTGCATCCGGCACAGACCGACGCGCTATACTTCGTCGCGCGCGGCGATGGCAGTTCGCAATTTTCCAGCACTTTGGCTGTGCATAACCGGGCGGTGAATCAATACCAGAAATGAGGAAAGGCAGTCGTTAGTCGCTAGACTCTAGTCGCTAGTTAAAACAAAAAAACCGCGCAGCGGACAACGCCAACTACCGACTACCAACTACCGACTACCGACTAACAATAATGAGCAAATTTATTACCTTTGAAGGGGTGGACGGCGCAGGCAAGAGCACCCATCTGGCGTGGTTCGCCGATGCGTTGCGGCAACGCGGCCCCGATGTGCTGGTCACGCGCGAACCGGGAGGCACACCGCTCGGCGAACAACTGCGCGAGATACTGCTGAACCAGCCGATGAGCATCGGTACCGAGGCGCTGCTGATGTTTGCGGCGCGCCTGGAACATATCGAACAAGTTATCAAGCCCGCACTGAACGGCGGAAAATGGGTGATTTCCGACCGTTTCAGCGATGCCAGCTTCGCCTACCAAGGCGGCGGCAGGGGGCTGGACTGGGATAGATTGAGCCAGCTCGAGCAATGGGTGCACCCGGACCTGCAACCCGACCTCACGCTGTTTTTCGATGTCCCGGTCGAGGTAGCCAGGCAGCGCCTGAGATCGCCTGACAACACGAGGCCGAACAACGCCCCGCTGGATCGCTTCGAGCAGGAGCAGGCCGATTTCTTCGAACGGGTGCGCGCCGGATACCACAAACGCGTGCAGCAGAACCCGCGGCGCTATATCGTCATCGATGCGGCGCAGCCTCTGGATGTGGTTAAGCAAAAGCTCGAAAAAATAATCCTATCGCTTTGATATGAATAGCATATACCATTGGCAAGAGAATGACTGGATGCGCCTGCAGGAGCTGCGCATGCGCTCGCCGCATGGCCTGTTGTTCAAGGGAGGAAAGGGGATCGGCAAGTTCGATCTGGCGATGAATTTCGCCCGCAGCCTGCTGTGCCAGCAGCCGGATGAAGCCGGTTTTGCCTGCGGGCAATGCCCGTCGTGCCACTGGTTCGCTCAAGGGTCGCACCCGGATTTTTGCCTGCTGCAACCGGAGGCGTTGAGCCTGGATGGCGAAGAAAGTGAGACCGGAAAGAAACCCAGCAAGCAGATCTCCGTCGACCAGGTGCGCGGGCTGGCGGATTTTTCCGGGATGTCCGCGCATCAGGGCGGCAGGCGCGTGGTCGTCATACATCCCGCCGAGGCGATGAACACCAATGCCGCGAACGCGTTGCTGAAAAACCTCGAGGAGCCGCCGCCGGGCATGCTGTTCATCCTGGTGTCGCACAAGCCGCAGCAATTGCTGCCGACCATCCTGAGCCGCTGCCTTCCGTTCGCACTGTCCGCGCCCGATGCCGCAGAGGCCATGCGCTGGCTGGCGCAGCAGGGCGTGAAAAACCCCGCCGAAGCTTACGCAGCCTCCGGCTTTGCGCCGCTGCAGGCCGTCCAACTGGACGAACAACTGGGTAGCGAGGAACGCGACAAGTTGCTGCGCGCCGTGCGCCAGCCCGCCGCACTGGATGTGTTCGCGCTGGCCGAGGCATTGCAGAAAACCGAGCAGGTGGTAGTCGTGCAATGGCTGCAACAATGGAGCTATGACTTGAGCGCGATGAAGCTGGCAGGCAAGCTGCGCTACCATCCCGGCGAAGAGGTCGCCATCGGGAAACTGGTCGAACCCATTGCGCCGTTGAACCTGGCGCGGCTGCAGAGCTACCTGCAAGGCGCGAAACGCGAGGCACAACATACGCTTAATCCTAAGCTGTTCCTGGAGTCGCTGCTGTTCTCCTATCGCCAGCTTATGCTCGGATAAACCTGAAAACTTTGATTGACCTACGAAAGACACGAAACAAACCAGAATGCTGCAATGATCCCCATTGGGAGAACTGTTCTGTAGGAGCGGGCCATGCCCGCGACCAAAAAATTCGCGGGCATGGCCCGCTCCTGCAAATTCAAACTGCTTTTTCAGGATAACCATGTCCTTTATCGACTCTCACTGTCACCTCGATTTTCCCGAACTTGCCGCAAACATTGACGGCGTGCTGGAGCAAATGCGCCAGAACGAAGTCGTCAACGCGCTATGTGTTTCGGTCAACCTGGCGGATTTTCCGCAGGTGCTGGCGCTCGCCGAACAGTATCCGAACCTCTATGCCTCGGTGGGGGTACATCCCGATTACGAGGGAGTCGAAGAGCCCGATGCAGCCCGCCTGGTCGAGCTGGCGCAGCATCCCAGAGTCATCGCCATCGGCGAAACCGGCTTGGATTATTTTCGCCTGAAAGGCGATCTGGAATGGCAGCGCACGCGCTTCCGCAACCATATCCGAGCCGCGCGCGAATGCGGCAAGCCGCTCATCATCCATACCCGCGAGGCGGCGGCGGATACCCTGCGCATCATGGCGGAGGAGAATGCCGCCGAAGCGGGCGGGGTGATGCACTGCTTCACCGAAACCTGGGAAGTGGCCGAAGCCGCGCTGGCGATGGGTTTCTACATCTCCTTTTCCGGCATCGTCACCTTCAAGAACGCCAAACAGCTCAAGGACGTGGCGCAACGCGTGCCGCTGGAGCGCATATTGCTCGAAACCGACGCGCCCTATCTGGCGCCTGTGCCGCATCGCGGCAAGCTTAACCAGCCGGCCTATGTGAAACATGTCGCCGAGGAGATCGCCCTGTTGCGCGGTATCGGCGTAGATGAAGTGGGGCGGCGCACCACGGAGAATTTCATACGCTTATTCGGATTGCAGGCGATCTAATAGCAAAGTTCTTGGCGATTTTTGGCAAAATTCTGGCAAGATTATTGACAGGAATTCGAATATCCCTATAATGCGCAACTCGTTTCGCGGGAGTAGCTCAGTTGGTAGAGCGCAACCTTGCCAAGGTTGAGGTCGAGAGTTCGAGACTCTTCTCCCGCTCCAAATCTGAGGGAAAGCATTCTGGCTTTCCCTCAATCATTTCAAGCTGTAGGTATGCGTTACGGCGAGATAGCAAAATGGTTATGCAGCGGATTGCAAATCCGCCTATCCCAGTTCGATTCTGGGTCTCGCCTCCACTCAACTTGGCAGGTTACGCCAGAAAACGAAGGCAGAACAGCATGCCCAAGGCCCACTTGACGGGGAGGTTTACGGGGGGTATGTTGGGCGCAGGCGTTGAGGGTACAAGCGACGCGAGAAACTGAAGCATTCTCAGTGGAGGCTATGCCATGGAACTAACCGATGCGGCAATCCATGATGAATCCGCCATTCAAATGTGGCTCGCCCCGCTTTCCTGTTGCAACCCAAGGCATGAAACTGCAAGTTCCCGCGAGATAAGACAGATAGCAAAACAGTTGCCGCTGTGGATCGGGATGGTTTTCTTCCTTTTTGCTTCCGAACCGGCCTGCGCAAAATCAATCTGGGACTTTCAGGAACCCGTCACACCCATTGCCCGTGATTCGATAGCGGCGAGCGTGGATTTTCTGCGCATCATCATGGGCATCTATGTCGTCGTTTTCGCCGTCTTCGCCTATTCCCTCTTCAAGCATCGCAAAAGTTCAGGCGCTCAACCGGGAACCTTCACCAAGCCCGGCACCAAGTGGCAGTGGGCCTTGGCAATTTCCCCTTTTCTGTTGCTGATCTATATCGATTACATCTGGATGGGCATCCCCGCCTTCCATGCCATCGCCAAGATGGAAGACACCAGGACCGCTGCCGAAATGGTGGTCAAGGTGACTGCCAGCCAGTGGAAATGGCAGTACGAATATCCCGAAGAAAATATCAAGTTCGTCAGTACGATTGCGACCAAGCAGGACCAGATCCATAACAAGGAGGCCAAGGGCGCGCATTATCTGCAGGAAGTGGACAATCCGCTTATCCTGCCCACCAACAAGAAAGTGCGCATCCTCCTGACCTCCACCGATGTGATCCACTCCTGGTGGGTGCCTTCTTTCGGCGTCAAGCGTGACGCCGTTCCCGGCTATCTGCGCGAGATGTGGGTGAACATCGAGAAGCCCGGAACCTACCGCGGCCAGTGCGCCCAGTTATGCGGTGACGGGCATGCCTTCATGCCGATCGTGGTGGAGGCGATTGCCGAGCCGCAATTCACGGAATGGGTCGCGAAGAAAAAAGCAGAAGGCTCGACGGCGAAGACCGCTGCCGACAAGGTCTGGAGCAGGGAAGAGTTGATGGCCAAAGGGGATGAAATCTATAACGGGATTTGCATCACTTGCCATCAGGCTGGCGGCAAGGGTATTCCAGGAGCTTTCCCCGCGTTGGCGGGGAGCAAGATCGTCAACGGGCCGTTTCTCGACAAGGGCGGACGCCTGATCAAGGACGGTCATCTGGACCGGGTCATGAACGGCAAACCGGGCACCGCCATGCAGGCTTTCAAGAATACCTTTTCCGATACCGAGATTGCCGCGATCGTGACCTATGAGCGCAACTCGTTCGGCAACCACATGGGCGACATGGTACAGCCTTCGCAAGTCAAGGCGTTGCGATAATGTAAAACTCGCGCAGCGATTCGTTTGCCCCCTCGCCCGCGCGCGGGATAACCAGCGAGTTGGCTGCGGTTGTTTGTAGCCTAGTCGAATGGCTAGTTGTTTCATCCAGAGGGTTGGGGAGAGGGAGGGTATATGACTGAAGCCATCACAGCCGTTGCGCATGACCAGCATGAACATCCGCCCGCCGGCATCATGCGCTGGCTGACCACCACCAACCACAAGGATCTCGGTATCCTGTACATGAGCTTTGGCGGCATCATGTTTTTTATTGGCGGCGCCTTCATCATGGCGGTGCGTGCCGAATTGCTCTTCCCGGGCCTGCAACTGCTTTCACCCGGCATGTACAACCAGCTGTTCACGCTGCACGCCTTGATCATGGTGTTCGGCGCGATCATGCCGTTCGCCACCGGCCTCAACAATTACCTCATCCCGCTGATGATAGGCGCGCCCGACATGGCGCTGCCGCGGGTCAATAACTGGGGGTTCTGGATCCTGCCGTTTGCCGCAGTCTTGCTGCTGATCCCGTTTTTTCTGCAATTTTTCGGCATCGGCAGCGGCGCCACCGCGGCGGGCTGGGTGATGCACAACACCTCGCTGGACTTGCAGAGCGGGATCGGGATCGATTTTGCGATCTTCACGATCCATCTGCTGGGACTCTCCTCCCTTACCGGTGCGATCAACGTGGTGGTGACGGTACTCAACATGCGTGCGCCGGGCATGACGCTGATGAAAATACCGCTGTTCGTCTGGGCATGGCTGATCACCGCCTTCATGCTGATCCTGGTCATCCCGGTATTCAGCGCTGCGGCCACCATGCTGCTGACCGACCGGCATTTCGGCACGCATTTCTTCGATGCCGCCAACGGCGGCGACCCGATCCTGCTGCAGCACCTGATCTGGTTCTTCGGGCATCCGGAGGTGTATATCGTGCTGTTGCCGGCGTGGGGGCTGATCCCGCATATCCTGGCGACCTTCTCGCGCAAGCCGGTCTACGGCTACCGGGCGCAGGTCTATGCGCTATGGGCGATCTGTTTCCTCAGCTTCATCGTGTGGTCTCACCACATGCTGACTTCCGGCCTGCCGCTGGCCGCTGAGGTGTACTTCATGTATGCCACCATGGCGATCTCCATCCCCACTTCGGTTCTGGTATTTTGCTGGCTGGGCGCGATCTGGCGCGGCGCAATGACCTTTGAGACGCCGATGCTGTTTGCGCTGGGCTTTGTCGCCCATTTCGGCATGGGGGCGCTGACCGGCCTGATCCTGCCGGATGTCGCGGTCAATGCGCAGTACCACAACAGCTATGTGATCGTCTCGCATTTCCATTACACCTTCTTCGGCGGCGGCATCTTCGGCATGATGGCCGCGCTGTACTACTGGTTGCCCAAATTCACCGGCCACATGTTCGACGAAAAGCTCGGCCGGCTGCATTTCTGGCTGACGACGATCTTCTTCAACATGACCTTCATCCCGCAATGGTTTGCCGGGCTGGACGGCATGCCGCGCCATATTGCGGACTACGCGCTCAGGTTTTCCACCTTCAACCTGATCTCCTCGGTGGGCGCCTTCTCGCTGGGGCTGTCGCAACTGCTGCTGGTCTACATCGTGGTCAGGTGCGTGCGCGGCGATGGTCCGAAAGCCACCGGTCAGGTATGGGAGGGTGCGCAGGGGCTGGAGTTCACTGTGCCTTCGCCGCTGCCGTACCACACTTTTGAAACACCGCCGGAGGTCAAATGATGAACGAGCCTGAAGCAATGAATGAACATGAAAAGCGGGAGCGGCGCACGGTGCAGCTGGTGGTAGCGCTGATGCTGTTCGTGGCGCTTATCTATGCCATGACTTTTATCAAGCTGCCGGTATGGCTGCCGGCATTGCAGTGAAAGGCGGTCGCGATGGATGAAGCGCTCAGGCAAAAGAACCGGCGGTTGACCATCAAGCTGCTGCTCATGGTGGCCGCCGCAACCGGGTTCGCGTTTGCGCTGGTGCCGTTCTATGACCTGCTGTGCAAGGTGACGGGCCTGAACGGCAAAACCGGTGGAACAGTGCAAGTTGCGCAGGCAGCGAAAGTGGATATCGGGCGCTGGGTGACGGTGGAATTCACCAGCACCGTGATGCCGGGCATGAGCTGGGAATTCCGCCCCGCACAAACCAGGATGCGGGTGCACCCCGGAGAGACTGCCAGAATCAGCTATCTGGCCAAGAATCCGACCAACCAGACGATGGCCGGGCAGGCGGTGCCGAGCGTTAGCCCCGGGTGGACGGCACAGCATTTCAACAAGATCGAATGCTTCTGTTTTCAGCGGCAGGAACTGAAGCCGGGAGAGGTGAGGGAAATGCCGCTGGTTTTCTTCGTCAGTCCGGAGCTGCCTGCCGACGTGCAGGAGATCAGCCTTTCCTACACCCTTTTTCCTGTTTCCGGATGAACGCATAAGGAGACCATCATGAGCGAAATGCGAAGTGACAGCCATTATTATGTGCCTCCCCCCAGCCACTACCCGGTGACGATCAACCTGGGGCTTTTCATCCTGACGCTGGGGCTTGCGCTGAGGATCAATGCCATCGCTTCCGGCATCATTCCCATCCTGGCGGGAATTGCCATGGTTCTCTACGGCACATTCGGCTGGGTGGGGAAAATCATCTGCGAAGATGAAAGCGGGAATTACCACCTGTGGGAAGATCGCTCCTTCCGCATCGGCATGGCCTATTTCATTCTTTCCGAGCTTGCATTCTTCGGCGCCTTTTTGCTGGCGCTGATGTACGTGCGTGTTTTTGCCCTGCCGGAACTGGCATCCATGGATCCGCACTTCACGCTGTGGCCGGATTTCAAGGGAACCTGGCTGTCGGGCGGCCCGAAGTCGCAGGCATTCACCCCCTTGGGCGCATGGGGGCTCCCCGCAGTCAATTCGCTTCTCATCCTGGCATCCGCCGTGGCACTGATCTGGGCGCGCAAAGGACTCTCATCCGCCAATCGCGGCCAGATGGTTGCAGGCCTGGCGATCGCGCTTACCCTGGGCGTGGCCTTCCTGTTCCAGCAGGCGATGGAGTATCGTCATGCCGCCGAGCTTGGCATCACCCTCGCCAGCGGAATTTACGGCACGAATTTTTACATGCTGACCGGGGTGCATGGCGCGCACCTGCTAGCCGGGATCATCATGCTGGCGGTGCTGCTGCTGCGCGCTTTTCACGGCCACTTCAAGGCCGAAAGCCGCGTGGGACTGGATCTCGTAAGCTGGTATTGGAATTTCGCGGTGGTGATTCCGGGATTGCTGGTGTTCATTTATTTCTACTGGCTGTAACCCATTCGGGCTGCGCGCAGCCCTTGCCTAGCTGTGCAGGCTTGACTGAATTTGTGCAAAAGTCTTTGCGCTAATCAAATATAATGCGGGCTCCAGAGGCGAGCAAGAACCGCATCGCAATACATACTCAACCGGTTGATTTAATGTAATTCGTTTGACGGATTGCAGATCCGTTGATGCCGGTTCGATTCCTGCGCTTGCCTCCGAACACCTGCCCGGGTGGTGAAATTGGTAGACACAACGGACTTAAAATCCGTCGCTAGGGTAAAACCAGCGTGCCGGTTCGACCCCGGCTCCGGGCACCAAACACAATAAATACGGGGGTTTCTGCCTGTTGAGTTATTCAGAGTTGTTCAGAGTTATTCAAGATTATTCATCTTTTGGCGGGGTGAATCCCGCCAAAATCCCGCCAAGGGATGAATGAAAATGAATGGTGCGTAATATCTATGCCGATGGTTGACAGATGGCTGCAAATCGCCAGCGTCCCGCTACCAAGTGGTCTGCTAAATTTGGTGCAAGAGGGAAATCCAACATCCGCTTGCAAGAGGGCGATCAGCATGCGCGGTGGGGTGCTAGGTGCCAAAGGAGTCGATCAAGAAGATTGCTATGAATGACAGGTACTCGGCCTTATGTGGAGCGCTACATAAGGCCGATTATGCAAAGTCGTTGATTATGGAAAGTCCCGAATGCAGACTTGTCTGAAAGCCTTGATCAGAGCCACTCTGCTGATGGCAAACTTGGCGGCGGCTAGACATAATTTTTTATTTGTTAATCGTACCGAAAATAATGTACAGGCGACGTTTCATACCTGCTCGCCATTTCGCCAAACCATGCTAGGCCTTGATTCACCTGGCCCTTCCAATGATGAGCAGGGCCTAGTCGCCTCGGGAGTCGCCGCTATGGGCTTTGTTGTGCACTGGTCGCTCCGGTTGTTGCTGGCTGATTATGGAAAGTGCAATAAATGCCCATGTCGCAATCCTCCTGCCTTTGCCGCATATTCGCCGGTCGACTTTGCATAATCGATCACTTTGCATAATCGGCCTTACCGGACGCTGGCGATTTTATGAAATGGCTGTCGGTGTAGCGTATTTGGATGTCTGCAATCGAATTTTTCGAACCGTCACTTTCGACCCGCATGAGCTATATCCATTCCGGAAGTCGATCTTGCGAAAGCATATTGACCCATTACTGCTACAGTTAAGTGATAAGCCAATGCATCTATAAGGTTACTGTTGCGGCGGCTCCTAAAGCATAACCAAGATTGTTTGGAGCTGTGTTAATCTCATGCCCCATGCAATCAACCAACGAAGATTTTTCCCGCATCGTCACCGACGGTTATCATCCAGCACGAGGCTGGATCCTTATTGCTGGATGCTACATTCGTTACGCGGTTGGAAAAGAAGTAGGCTTATCCGCTCGATCGATGTGATCGAGTCCGATTGATTATGCCAGCCCAGCCTCTGAACCCGCTTCTAAGAATGGCCGTTGTTGCTGGAGTCGAAACGGCGGTACGACTTCATATCCGTCGTGGCGATGATCTAGATGCCCGTGATGGTGGTGGCTTCACCCCGCTTATGTTGGCCGCAAGTCGCAACAAGGCAAATATCTGCCGTCTTCTATTGGGAGCTGGAGTCAATCCCGACTTGTTGGACCACTCGGGTCGAAATGCTCTCGCCATCGCCCATGAAGCCGCAGCCTCAGATGCCGCCGCAGTTATCATCGAAGATGCCAACACCCGGAAAACTCCAGCTGATGATTCTGTCGTACTGAACAGTGTAATCGTGTTGGCAACCCCTAGCCCTTCAACCGACACCATCGAACCGGATATTCCAACAGGGAACGATGGCGGCCTTAAGAATATCGAGGTATCTGGTCAAGGCGATATACCGCTGGGATATTTGGACGAGGAAGAAACCAGCCTGGACCTTTCTTCCTGGGGGGTGGAGGAGGACGGCCCGCCTCCCATCGGTGACGAAACCTTGGCCTTGGCGGCGACGAAACTCCACCAGGTTATCACCCTGCATAAGCCTTTGGATACGGCAGAGGACTGGGAGGATTTCGATATTTGCCTTCCCGAGTTTGCCGTCCCATTGCTTACGCCCGATGATGAGGAAGGGCGAGTTGAGCTTCGCCATCTCTTTTTGAGAGCGTTAAGGGAGGGCAGCGTTCCCGAACTGACGGTTCAGTTTCTTAGTGATGGTGCGGACGGTTCGACTCACGATGATGTGGAAGACCTGCTGAATCTGGTTCTTCACGACCTAGGGGCGGAAACGGATGAGCGGCTGGAGATTGAGGCTCCTTACCTTTCTGAGAATATCAGCGCCAAAGAAGAGGGTGAACTATCCGATGCATTGGCATTCCTGGACGATGTTTCGTCGGGCAGGAACGAGCCTTTAAGGTACTACCAGCGGGAAATCGGGAAGGTGAAACTGCTGACGCGCGAAGGCGAGATAGTGATAGCCCAACGCATCGAGGAGGGGCTCAAACACATGATCCAGGCCATGTCCGTGTGCCCCGTGCTCATTGCTGAAATACTTGCCTTGGCCAATAAGGTCACCCGTGATGAGTTGAGCATAGATGAGGTGATAGACGGTTTCATCGATGCCGAATCTGATGGTCTAAAGCCAATCATCGAGGATGTGCTTGATGAAGCTGACGAGGGTGGGGAAGCTCTTGCTGCGGCAGATCTGGCACAGCTCAAAGCTAAGGCCTTGGAGCATTTCGCCGTTATCTCCGGTTTATTCACCAAGATGGGTAATGCTTATGAAAACTCAGGCTACGGGAGCCCGCAATACACTTCTTTGCAAGAGCAGATTTCCAACGAGTTGATTTTGTTTCGCTTCGCTACAAAGCAAGTTCATGCGCTGTGCGGTACCATTCGCGATCTGGCTGAAGAAGTACGTTACCATGAGCGCGACATGATGGAGTTATGCGTTACCAAAGCGAATATGCCGAAAACGGACTTCTTCAAGGCCATCGCGAAAAACGATGAGAATCCGGGCTGGGTAGCGCAGGAGATCGAGGCGGACAAACCCTACAGTGAGTCGTTGGCCTTTTTCCGGGATGCCATCGTAGAACGGCAGAAAGAAATGCTCGGTCTGCAACGTCGCATCGGAATACCCATCAAAGTTTTGGAAGAGGTGGACGGGGAGTTGTCCGATGGTGAGGCGAAAGTTCTGCGGGCCAAGCGCGATATGGTCGAAGCCAACTTGCGCCTAGTGACTTTCATCGCCATGAAATACAACAACCGGGGACTGCCGTTTCTCGATCTCATCCAAGAAGGCAATATCGGACTGATAAAAGCGGTGGACAAGTTTGAGCATCGCTTGGGCTACAAGTTCTCGACCTACGCTACTTGGTGGATACGCCAGGCCATCACCCGCTCCATCGCGGATCGGGCACGCACCATCCGCCTCCCGGTACATATGGTGGAGACCATCAACAAGAAGGAACATATTTCACGGCAGACCCTGCAAAGGACCGGTTCGGAGCCCGATGCCGCGACGCTTGCGGTGGAGATGGAGATGCCCGAGGAAAAAATCTTCAAAATATTGAATATCGCCAAAGAGCCTGTATCGCTGGAGACGCTGGAAGGCGATATCGAAGATGAGAGCCTGATGCCTCAGTTCGATGCCATGGCGCAGGAAGGGTTGCGAAGAGTCGTGAAGGAGGTTCTCGATTCGATAGAGCCGCGAGAAGCAGAAGTGTTGCGCATGCGTTTCGGCATTGATATGGATGACGACCATACGCTGGAGGAGGTGGGCCAGAAGTATAACGTCACGCGCGAACGCATCCGCCAGATCGAAGCCAAGGCGTTGCGCAAGCTGAAACATCCATCCCGTTCGGGAAAGCTGGAAACCGTCCTGTCGGAAAAAACCAGAGAAGCCATCCGCTTGAAAAAGCTGAATGGCCTATCGGCGGTGGAAACTGACGAGTCGCTGGAATGCCAACAATGAACACGACTTTCAGAAACGCGCCGCCACGAGCAGGAGCGATGCTGGAATCCTTGAGGGGGCTGGGATATACGACCGCAGCGGCCTTGGCCGACATCGTGGATAACAGTATCTCAGTAGGAGCCACCGAAGTCAGGCTCAATTTCAACTGGAACGGTGCATCAAGCTGGGTGATGGTTCTCGACAATGGTTGGGGGATGGAAGATTCCGAACTCGAAAGTGCCATGCGGTTAGGCGATAGGAACCCTCTGGAAAAACGCGAGCGGGCCGATCTCGGGCGCTTCGGGATGGGCCTGAAAACGGCATCTTTCTCACAATGCCGCAGGCTTACGGTGGCATCAGTTAAGAACGGCGCAACATCCTGCCTGCGCTGGGATCTCGATGCGCTGGCGGCAAAGCCTGACGGCGGATGGCTCCTGTTCGAAGGACCTTCGCAAGGTTCCGAATCGTATCTTGCACCAATCTCCCAGATGAAATCGGGAACCATCGTCCTCTGGGAGACCATGGATCGGATAGTGACGGATGGCTACACCTCCGATGACTTCAACGATCTGATAGACCGCGTCGAGCAGCACTTCGCCATGGTGTTCCACCGTCTCATACAAGGACCCAGTGCCAGGCTTAAGATTCTTCTGAATGGAAAACCTGTAGTGCCATGGGACCCTTTCATGACGGGCCATGCCGCGAAAACCTGGGACTCACCCATCGCCAAGACTGCGACGCAATCTGGTATCGTCGAGGTCGAATGCCATGTGTTGCCCCACCGCGACAAACTGACACCTGCCGAGTTTGATGCGGGCGGCGGCCCCGAAGGGTGGACCGCCCAACAGGGCATCTACGTCTACCGCAACGAGCGCCTACTGGTGGCAGGCGGCTGGCTGGGCCTAGGACAGGGGCGGGCATGGAACCGCGAGGAAGCATACCGTCTGGCGCGCATCCGCCTCGACATTCCGAACACAGCGGACGCCGAGTGGAAGATAGATATTCGCAAATCCACTGCCAGGCCCCCAGTCTCTCTTCGCCCTTGGCTGACAAGGTTGGCTGAGGATACCCGCGAACGTGCCAGAAGGGTTTTTGCCTACCGGGGAAGTCCTGCTCCGGGGCTAGGAGGCAGTTCCGTCGAACAGGCTTGGCGCGTGGAACATTCAAAATCCGGTGCGAGATACAAGATAGATGAAAAGCATCCCGTCGTATCCGCCGTGTTGGGTGGTGCAGGCGAGCTGCTTCCTATGGTTAAGGCCATGTTGCGCGTGGTAGAGGAGACGGTTCCGGTTCAGAGGATCTGGCTGGATACCGTTGAAAACAAGGAAACGCCACGAACGGGATTTCTAGGCGAACCTCCAGAAAAGGTTGTTGCGGTGCTGAAAACGATCTACGCGGATATGGTCGGACGGCGGGGGATATCGTCTGATAGCGCCAAAAAAATGCTTGCCGTAACCGAGCCCTTTCAGAACTATCTGGGACTCGTAGCCGGACTGCCCGACGAACCGGCCCAAGACGGGCAATAAATCAAAGGAAGTGTGCTGTGCCTGTAACCAAAAATAATGTCACCAATATAGTGAGCATCGCCCAGCCCCTCCTGCTCATAGAAAAGGACAAGAAGCCGATCACTCCCACACTCATAGCGGAGAAGGTCGATGTGGCCGTCGGGCTACTACCAGGAACGGTGGAGAGCGACAGGCAGGCCGCCATCGGTGAACTCGTCCGCAGGTTCAGCCTTTGGATAGGGAAGGATTCCACCCTGCACGATGCGGCCGGGCACGAGAACTGGCTCAACGCATCCAGGAAGAAGGACTGGCGCTACTGGGCTCGGTATCAGGGTTATCTGGAAAGGAAGATGTCCGCAACGGCGGTCGAGGCTCTGGACGTATCCACCGATAAGATACTGGAGCTGCTCGAAGACCCGGAACGCGAAGGCTCGTGGGATCGGCGTGGCTTGGTTGTAGGACACGTTCAGTCGGGCAAGACGGGCAACTATTCGGGGCTCGTCTGTAAGGCTGCGGATGCGGGTTACAAAATCATCATCGTGCTGGCGGGCCTGCACAACAACCTGCGCTCCCAAACTCAGATCCGCCTGGAGGAAAGTTTTTTAGGCTACGAGACTTCATCCGCCGGGGAGTTGGTCAAGCACATAGGTGTCGGCGAGATAGACAGCGATGCAAAGATCCAGCCCAACTGTGCAACAAACCGATCCAACACCGGCGACTTCAACACCAAGGCGGCAGAACATCTCGCCATCTCACCCGAACAGAGACCGTGGCTTTTCGTCGTGAAGAAGAACAAGACCGTCTTGGAGCGTCTGCTGAAATGGATACGCTTGCACGTTGCCGATGCTACCGACGCAGCGACCGGGCGCAGGTTCGTTTCTAACCTTCCGCTGCTGCTCATCGACGACGAATCCGACCACGCATCGGTCGATACAGGCGAGCAGCTGTTCAACCCCGACGGCACGCCCGACGACGATCACCAGCCGAAGGCCATAAACAGCCGCATCCGCAAGATTCTGCACTCCTTCGCCAAATCGGCCTACGTCGGCTATACGGCAACACCGTTCGCCAACATCTTCATCCACCGTCGCAACGCGACGACCGAAGAGGGCCCCGACCTTTTCCCGCAATCCTTCATCATCAACCTTGCGGCACCTTCCAACTACGTCGGCCCCGCCCGCGTGTTCGGTTTGAACTCTCCCGATGGACGCACCGGTGGATTACCCCTGACGCGCGACATCGCGGACCATGTAAGCGGCGACGGGTTGGGCGGATGGATGCCGTCCAAGCACAACAAGGAACACGTTCCCCTCTACGGTGGACACGATATGGTGCCACCATCTTTAAGGGAAGCCATCTGCTCTTTCGTTCTCGCCAGCGCTGCCCGCGTCTGCCGGGGGCAGGGATTGGAGCACTCATCCATGCTTATCCACGTCACGCGTTACAACTTGGTCCAGAAGGAGGTGCATCGGCAGGTCGAGGAAATCGTGAAACGGATGAAGCAGAGGATAAAAAGAGGTGTGGATCACGAGGCTGTGCTTGACGAACTGCGCGCCATTTGGGTTAACGACTTCCTGCCTACCTGCGAGGAGATAACAGCCAGCCTCCCCAAGGAGGACGACCATCCCGCTACCCCGGCCTGGGAGGAAATACTTGCCGTTCTGCCCGACGTTCTGTCCGATATAACGGTCAAGATGATCAACGGCAGTGCCAAGGACGCACTCGACTACGCCGAAAACCAGACCAAAGGATTGAAGGTCATCGCCATCGGTGGAGACAAGCTGGCGCGCGGTCTCACATTGGAGGGCTTGTGCGTCAGCTACTTCGTCAGGACCTCCAAGATGTACGACACGCTGATGCAGATGGGCCGCTGGTTCGGTTACCGTCCGGGCTACATCGATCTTTGCCGGCTCTATACAACTTCCGAACTCGTCGAGTGGTTCGGCCACATAGCCGATGCGTCGGAGGAGCTGCGCGAAGAGTTCGATGCCATGGTCGAAAGCGGCGGAACACCCAAAGATTACGGACTCAAAGTCCAGTCCCATCCCATTTTGATGGTGACCTCTCCTCTTAAAATGCGCAGTGCGGAAACCCTGTTGCTCTCATACAGCGGAAGCCTGGTCCAGATCGTCTCCATGTTCCGCGATCCTGCCAATCTGCGCCGCAACCTGGATACGACCAATCGATTGCTGACCGCCATGGGGGATCCTGCGGAGCGCGGGATATCGAGGATTCGCGACGGAAATCCCGACGAATGGAAGCGCTCGTTCCTGTGGAACGGAGTCGGTGCGAATCTCATCACCGACTTCCTGACATCCTTCTCGACGCATCCGAAGGCGAACAGGGCGAACAGTGCTGTCATGGCCGAGTTCGTGGGCCAGATGGTAGCGGCCGGTGAACTGACCTCCTGGACCGTTGCTCTGCTTGGCGAGGGGCACGCGACGAAACCTTACGCTTTCGCCAACGGACTTCAGATCGTAGCAATGCCTTCCCGAACCGACACTAAAGTGGAGGGAACCTACTCGATAGGTGTTCTGACGGATCCCAGCGACGAAGCCATCGACCTGGATTACCACGCATGGAAGAAGGCGTTGGACTGGACCCTAGCGGAATGGAAACCCGATCTCGCACGCAATCGTATAACGAAGCCCACACGTCCTGGCGGGAAGAGGATACGCGATGTGCGGGGTTTAGGCCGGGATGACATCAAGGCGGCACCGGAACGCGGCGTGCTGCTGCTGTACCCGCTCAACCCTGAAGGCGCAGGCGAGTCCGTCTCCAAGGAATGGAGCGAGCCCATCATGGCCTTTGCCATCAGTTTTCCTTCCAGCAATTCGGCTGTGAAGGTGGCATATAAAGTCGATCATCTTAAGTGGGAGCAAGAGTATGGCCCGGCCGACTGACGAGTTTATGGTTGCCTGGGAATCCCTTGCGGGCGATTCCACGCAGGATGGTTGGCGCAGCATTCCCGTCGCCCCAGCGGGCTCCTACCAACTGATGGCAGCCAGACGGTTTCCGGGAAACGAAGAGTCGCTGCTCGCGCATTTCCCCACGGTCAAGATTCCCGTCGCGGAAAAGTTGCCCGAGGGGCATGGCTTCACCATCGAACGGGTGGACCCTCACTGTGATGGAACAACCTGGCTGGCATTGACCAGAAAAGAGTCGGGCAGCATCGAGCTTTTCGTGGCTATGATTGGCGACGTGGTCGGAGTCATGGACACGGAGGCGGCATCTGGTGAAGAGCGGCTGCTGACGATTTTCCTGGGGCGCGTCAGGGCCTGGCAGGAGTTCATGCGTAAAGGTATTCAGGGGTTGGAGCCCGAGGCCGAGATTGGACTCATCGGGGAGTTGTCGTTTCTGGCTTCCATGCTGGATGCGGGCATCCCCGCATCGCTTGCGGTGGAATCCTGGATGGGGCCTCTGGACGGCATTCAGGATTTCGAGGTGGGCACGGGGGCGGTGGAGGTGAAGGCGACCCTGTCGGCTACGGGTTTTCCCGCCAAGATAGGTTCGCTCGAACAGCTGGATGATTCCATTCGCCAGCCTTTATTCCTCGCAGGTGTGCGACTATCCCAAACAGGGTCGGGGAGGAATCTGCCGGAGTTTGCAGAATACGTCCGTGTGCTATTGAATGGTGACGCGGAGGCTCAAAGGCTGTTTGCCGACAGACTTCTGGTCGCAGGCTTTTTCGACGCCCACGTAGACAGGTATTTGAGGCGATTCGCAGTAGTTGGCACGAGGGTTGTGGAGGTGGGAGAGGGTTTTCCGCGCCTCACCCATGGAACCGTCCCGAATGGGATCAGGAAAGCAAAATACGAGATAGATTTCGACAGGGCTTTGGGTGAGAACCTGGGCCCTGAATGTGCGTTTAAGAAACTGGGAGTGCTTTGAAAATGGAACTATCCGAATTCCTGCTGGAAACGCAGGCCGAAGTCAGAGCGCAGATGAGCGATGGCAGCCCATTCGCGGAAATGGTGTTTTCCGAGGTGGTAATGCAGCACATGTCGGAGATCGGAATGACGTTCGAGCCCGTCGTCTGTCACTTCACTGGAAAGGTCGCTAATGCCGTCCTGCGTCTCTCCGGTTACGCGATGTCCGACGAGGCCGACCAGCTGGATCTTTTCGTGAGTCTATACGAGGGTGTCGACGAGCTCACCCACGTTCCCGATGCTGATACCAAGATGGCGGTAGAGCAATGCATACGTTTTCTCAGTCTCTGCGCCGAGGGGAAGATGGCCCCAAAACTGGACCCTTCGAGCGACGTCTATTCGCTCGCACTCACCATTCAGGAGATATACAACGGTCTCGAACAGGTCAGGGTTTTCGTCCTGACCGACAAGGTAGCCAAGGCCAAGAGTTTCAAAACCAGGGAGATAGCCGGAAAATCTGTGCGCCTTGAGGTCATGGACATCGAACGCCTTTTCCGCCACTGGTCCGAGGGTAAGCCGCGCGACGAACTGGTCATCGATTTCAACGAGGTGTCGGGCTCACCGCTGCCATGTGTATACGTTCCGGGAGAGGCCGACGAATACGACTACGCCCTGACTGCTATTCCCGGCGAAGCACTGCGGTTCGTCTACGAGAGATTCGGTTCCAGGCTCTTGGAAGCCAACGTGCGCTCGTTTTTGAGTGTTAAGGGAAAGGGTGTGAATGCGGGGATACAGAATACCCTGCGAACCAATCCCGGCCACTTCATGGCCTACAACAACGGGATCGTGCTCGTGGCCGATGAAGTTCGATACGAAAAAACCAAGGATGGGGCCATAGGCATCGCCTGGTTGAAAGGCATGCAGATAGTGAACGGAGGGCAGACGACGGCCTCGCTCTACTTCGCCAAGAAGAAGTTTCCCGAGACGGATCTGAGCCGTGTGCGGGTGCCCGCGAAGATCATCGTGATGCGCGTGCAGGATCCGGCCAAGGAGGAGGCGTTGGTCTCCGACATCTCGCGTTTCGCCAACAGCCAGAACGCGGTCAGGCAGTCCGATCTTTCCGCCAACAAGCCATTCCACGTCGAGGTAGAAAAGCTATCGCTGACCGTCTATTGTCCCGACGGGATCGGTCGCTGGTTCTACGAACGCGCGGCGGGCAGCTACAACACTCTTCTGAGTCGAGAGGGCACGACACCTGCCAAGCTTAAGGTTCTCAAGGAGGCCATCCCACCGTCTAGGAAAATCACCAAGACGGATCTGGCAAAATACATCAATGCTTGGGATAGAAAGCCCGATGTGGTAAGTCTCGGCTCGCAGAAAAACTTCGACCGTTTCATGGCATCCTTATCTGGTGAAGATGGCGTAGAGGTTCCGATGCCCGATGTCGCACAATACAAGGCGATGATAGCCAAGACCAAGATATTCAAGGACACGCAGAAGCTTGTGCGTCCGATGTTCCAAGCATTCCAAGCCAACGTTGCCGCCTACGTGGTTGCCGTCCTGTCAGACAGGCTGGGGGATAAAATCGATCTGGACCGCATCTGGATTCGTCAGGGTGTTTCGCAGGAGTTGCTCGCGCAGGTAGGCGTCTGGGCAAGGGAAGTCAACGACGTCCTTCACAGAACTGCGGGAGGTCGCATGGTCTCCGAGTGGGCCAAGAAGCCCGAGTGCCGGGAAGCCGTGTTAGGTTCCACCTACTCCGAGCCTGCCGATAACATTCCCGAAGTGCGTTGATGCTTTTTCTCAAACGGACAGCTTTTTAAGGCGGCGCTGTAGAACTTTAGATACTCGCCCCAGTGTCGCGACGGCATCGTGTTTGATTTCGCATTCCCAGACGACGATGGGTAACCAGCCTGCCGTTTTGAGCAAGGACAGGTTGGTTTCATCCCGCAGGACATTCGCTTCGAACTTCTGGCTCCAGAACTCGCACCTCGTTTTGGGTGTATAGGCATATTTGCACCCAGTATGCCGATGCCAGAAGCAGCCGTGGACAAAAACGACCGCTCTGTATTTTGGCAGAACGATATCCGGCTTACCGGGTAGCTTTTTATCCGCGATTCTGAATCTATACCCCAAACGATGGAGCATTGAGCGGACGGCAAGTTCGGGCTTGGTATTCTTTCCCCTGATGCGCGACATGTTCCAGCTGCGTTGTCCGGGGGGCAGCGTATCCATGCTAAACCTTCATACGCTTTAAAATATCGTGGACTATTTCGGCGACCTTCATGGATAGAAGCGGTGGCACGGCATTGCCGACCTGATGATACTGCGATGTCCTTCCGCCTTCGAACTTGTAGCTGTCGGGAAATGTCTGTAGCCTTGCGGCTTCTCTGACCGTCAAGCTGCGGCATTGGGCTGAGTCGTAATGGATGAAGTAGTGTCCGTCTTTGGATATGTGTGAGGTTATTGTGGTAGATGGGCTCCCGCCCACTTGGGCCCTGAAACGATCCGAGAAGTGATTGTTCTTAACTCCCTCCTGCACGTTGGTATGTTTGGGAAGAAGCTCTTTCGGAAAATCTTTAAGATGGGCGGTTCTTCCGTTGGCAGCCGCGAAGGCGGATGCGAAGAGGTAGCGATGCAGATCGCTTCTCATGTGGCTTCTTCCCGCATGATTGGTCACAACCAAGCCGCAGCCGTGCCGGTACCAGTCGGCAAATATCTTGGGGATTCCGGTGTAGCTCATGGCTTCCGCACCCGTCTTCAGCTCCTGTTTCTGGATTTCTACCAAAGCGGAGTCGATTTTTTTGATCGTTTCCGCCAGGCTGTTTTTCCGTCCTTCGCGATACCATGCCGCCGATGATATCGAGCCTAGAATCTTCTGCCAGAGTTCGAGCGTGTCGGGTTCCTTGGATACTCTGCTGCGTATTTTTGGAAGATCTCCTATCGCCTGCGCAACGGTTGTCGTATCCGATTTTTGCAGTATTCCTGGCGTGATATTAATATCATCCCTGACACCCAGGATGAGCATGCGGTGCCTTGCCTGCGGAATGCCATACAGTTCTGCTCTAACCAGAAAATCTTCGGGGTCGCAGTCTTCGGGAGGCTTGTTATCCACCAGCGAATATAGCTTGTAGCCGAGGCCAGATTTGCGATCGCTTACGACTGCGCTGGGTTTGCGCAGATCGCTTAGGATGCTCTCAATGATATTTGCGCCAGAATGTTGCGCGGAAAGTATCCCCTTTACATTCTCCATCACGAACACGGGAGGGCGGTGGTCCGCGATGATCCGCAGATATTCCTTGTAGAGGAGGTGCCTGACGTCGTCCTCGAAATCGGGGTTGTTCTTCTTCATACGCGCACGTCCGACCAGCGAATATGCCTGGCATGGAGGACCTCCCACCAGCACCCATTTTTCACTGCCATCCAGTCTCTGGCTGATGAGGTTCTTAACCTCCAGATGTGGGGTCTTGCCGAGCTCAATACACTGGGCCTCGGCGCTGGCAGCCTTGGTTTGCTGTGGGTATAACTCGAATAGCGCAGCCTTGGTGATCTCGCCCTTGGCATAAGACCAGTATTCCTTCGGGACATTTCCCGGAGCGAACTGCCGATAGAAACTGCGCAGCAATAATGTGCTGTGGGCTTCTGGGTCTTTTTCGATGGAAAGGGCGAGCTTGAATGACGACTTTCCCGAGCCTTGGTTTAAGGCAGCAAAGCCCTCTCCCAGACCTCCCGGCCCCGCAAAAACGTCGATTACTTTATATGGTTCTTTGCCAGCCATTGTTGTGTTTGAATAGGTAACTGAGAAGCATTATAGACTCGGCCAGATTTATCCGTGATGGTCGAATTCGATTTGCTTGCGGAAGCTAACAAACACAAGCATCAAGGTTCATTCTACTTGTGTGATTCACGGATAAATCAGGCCGCATCAATAGTGGCATCGGATAAAATTTGGCATGGTCGCGGATTTTACCCTGTCTGTATGGAATGTCGTACTGGAATGCGCCAGCATCACCCCAGTTCGAATTTACAGTCTTGGGTAATGCTGCCCACCTGTGTTTTTAGTTGCCTTGCCACTACTCATTGAGTACAATACTCGCTGAGTATATATATTTTGGAGTTTGAACAAAAATGGCCAAGCGAGTCCAGCAGGATTTTTTGCGTGATGCGATGCGGCAACTTAACATGACCCGACAGAATTTCGCTGACCGTATCGGAGCAAGCAAACGCGCACTCGATAACTGGCTGCTCCCCACCGACTCCAAGGGGTTTCGTCCGATGCCGGAAACGGTATGGACGTTGATCCGGGAAATTCTTCGATGAAGAACTGTATAAATACCAGATAGGTAGAAATGCTGGAACAACTTTCCGCAACACACATAAGGAGCAATGAAATGATTGCGACCACACCAACACTGGAAGAGTCCATCGAAACTATGAAGAAGGAAATTATTGAGGACGTTAAAAGCGGACGAGTACCTGCGGATTGCCCCTCGTTTTCCGCTCTTCACGATTACGTGGACGCAAACTGCTATGGTGGTTTCTGCGAGGATGATGTAATGCAAGCCTTATTGGACCACTACGGCGGACGCGATGAAAACGAAGGGATGCCGGACGATCTGATGGATTACTTCAACGAAGCACAGAACTCGATCGACCGATGGATTAAAGAAGGTGGCATCAAGCAGATAGCCAGCCCATCACCATTGGGGGAATGATGAGTGACTCCGTGTCGGTATCATCTATGAGCAATCTGGCTGTTGGCAAAGCATTCAACGCCATAACCAAGGGGCTGGGGCGCGATGATGTCGGCGAAATTCTGTTCAACTGGAATGAATCTCAACTCAACGATGATGGCGATAAGATCATCAACTATCCTGGGCGGGATGGCCGATACTCACACGGCAAGGAGGGCGGAAAAGTCATAATCGGCAAACGTGAATTTCTGACTTGGTTGTTAAGCGATGCCCCATTCGACGAGAAAATATACGGTGCGAATATCGGGAGCGATCCGGAATGGAAGGCACTGATCCGGCGCGCACGAGCTCAGATAAGCGTAGACGATCATCCAGCATTAGCAAATAGAATTTAAAGTCGCTTTTCATAGATCCGTAAATCCCCCGCCTTCAGGCGGTATGGTTTGATCTTCGTACTATTATCACGAGCCTATGGAAAGTGAGTCTTTTTTCTTTGACTTCAGTCGGCCTTGTGCCGAAAAAATCGGCTTGAGCCGTAATACGAAGCCCTCGCCTTTAGGCAAGGGTTGTTCACAATGGTAAGGCGTATGACCACAGTTTTCGCAAGTAGAAATATTGGAGTTGCCGAAATTCAGATTGTGATTGGGGATATTGCCGAGCAACCTGATATGGATGCGGTAGTGAATTCCGCCAGCTCAAAATTGCTTTCTGGCTCAGGCGTCAGTGCAGCGATCTTTCGTGCCGCAGGCGTCGAACTAGCTAATGCATGTGGGGGAATTGCCCCCATTAGTGTTAGTGATGCAGTCATCACGCCGGGTTTTTTGCTGCCCAATTGCTACATTGTTCATTGCTGCGGGCCACAGTACAAGAAGGATTCAGACCCCCAAGGGAAGTTGGCATCCTGCTACAGGAATACGCTGGAGATTGCGAGCCAAAACAAAATTACTGCTCTTGCCATTCCGGCAATCTCAACCGGCGCATATGGATTTCCTATCGAAGAAGCTACACAAATTTGCATTACTACTATCAAGGAAGAAAGCCCTGCGTTCGGCAGTCTTAAATTAATTCGCTTTGTTGTACGTGATGAGGCAATAGCAAAAGTTTATGAACACCATCTACTTCAGACTGTTCCACTTCCAGACAAAGCAGTTCGAGTTGCTTTCGATGCTCAACAGTTCACACTTGAGCAATTTCAACGAATTCGAAATGGCTTCATTGGCGACCAAGATAACAAGTGGTTTGAATATTTTGAGGAGCCTTGGTTATATATCTATCGAGGTTCGAGATGGGTCGGGCAATGCTGGTGGTTCTTGAAATTTGAACCATCAGGTGATGGATACAAAATGGTAGAGGCGTGGGTGGACGATGAGTCGTTGAAATGGTCACGCGAGAAATATAGTCAGTTTATCTATCAAGTGATAGATACCTATCTACCCGGCGGTTCACGGAATGACGAGCCCAATAGGATAATCATGGATGAAATCGCTTCCTATTGTGTCTTGAGGCGGGGGGACGTTGATCTTGTATTAAATTCAAGTTCAATTTCGCTTGCGGACATGAAGGAGTTAGGTATGAGACTTATCGTATTGGCAGATTCTTTGGCTCAATCATCTGGCCGGTAAGCAAACTCGTGTTATGGCGTTGCGCTGAAGCTGAAGTGGCCTCCTTCAGGCGTGACAAATCACGTAACGCACCACGCTTATGCTTGAAGTAAAATCCCGCCAGCTTTAATCATGACCGCACACACTCTACAGCCCTTGCAAATGACCCGCTCAGAACTTATTGAACACATTGCCGATCTGCACCCCCAACTGCAATTGAAAGATGCCGAGCTTGCCGTCAGGGTGATTCTGGATGCGCTTTCCGATGCGCTGTCGAAGGGTGGGCGCGCCGAGATTCGCGGCTTCGGCAGCTTTGGATTGAATTACTGGCCACCGCGGCAAGGGCGGAATCCCAAGACCGGCGCGAAGGTGAAGGTGCCTGCCAAGTATGTGCCACATTTCAAGCCGGGCAAGGAACTGAAAGAACGGGTGGACCACAAATGACAATCGAATCTCTCCCTGAATTTACTGCCCCGGCAGCCAGGCTATGGGCAGCCATTCCAGTCGATGCCAGAAAGCGACTGCTCGCGAATGTCTGGTGCGGGAAATGCCGTCATGCGGTCGCCATCACCAATTTTACCGGAGCCGTCAAGGCGGGCGACCTGTTGCTTGTTGGCAAATGTTCGGAGTGTCATGGTGATGTGGCGAGACTGATCGAGACGAGTGAGATTGCGGTTAAATGAAAAATCACGCGCCAGAATCGGG
>JAGRPI010000014.1 GCA_019449635.1 Candidatus Ferrigenium bremense | reverse complement strand
TGATGACATCGTTGCCGATACCGCCGTCGATGTTCGCGATGTTCACCAGCTCGGTAGCGGACAGGTCGATGGTGTCGTTGTACTGGGTACCGGCAATGACGTTGAGCCCCAGCCCGCCGTCGATTCTCTCGACGGTGGAGGGTCCGCTAAAGTAGTTCACGCGGATGGTGTCGTCGCCCTCGCCGCCCAGGATGGTGTCGAAGCCGGCATCGCCCTGGAAACGGTCATAGGCTGCATTGGTCCCGCTTATCAGGAAGGTGTCGTCGCCTGCGCCGCCGGCGAGGACATCGGAGCCCGTCCCGCCTTCGATGATGTCGTTACCTTCTCCCGCGTTGACCACGTCGTTTCCGGCTATGGCCTTGATATAGTCGAGTCCCGCTGTTCCATTGATGGTGTCGTTGTAGATCGTGCCATTGATGGCATTGGCAACGGTAAGATCGAAGCAGCCAGAAGCCGACAACCCGCCCGTATCGGTGGCGGTGACCTTGATCGGCAGCACGCCGAGATCACCCATGCCTGCCGTACCACTAAACGTTCCAGTCGCTGCATCGAAGCTCAGCCAGGCGGGCAAGGCTGACCCATCGGCAAGCGTCGCGCTGTAAGCTAAGCAGTCCCCATGAATGATATCCTGATCGGTGAACATCCCGGCAGGGATCGCCAGGCTCAATGGTGTGCCTTGCGCGATCATCTGGTCGGCAATCTGCGCAACCGTCACGGGTACGTCATTCACGTTGGCCACATTCAGTGCAAAATTGCCGCTGGCAGACAACCCGCCGGCATCTGTGGCCATAACCGTCACATTCAGCCCCCCCACATCGGGATTTCCGGGGGTACCGCTTAAGGTTTGAGTGGCCGCATCGAAGACCAGCCAATCCGGCAACGGATTGCCATCAGCCAGTGTAGCGCTGTAAGCGAGCACATCGCCTTGCGCCAGATTGGCATCGGCAAAGGCATCAAGAGGGACCGTGAACACATATGCGACACCTTCCTGCGTCCCCTGATCAGGCAGCGGCTGAACCAATTCCGGAGCGACATTTACCGGTTCATTGCCCGTCACAGTCAGCACGAAATTAGTCGTTGCGGACAACCCGCCGGTATCGGTGGCGGTCACCGCCACGTTCAGGATGCCCGCATCAGCGCTGGCCGACGTTCCGGTGAAGGTCTGTGTGGATGCATCAAATGCAAGCCAGGCAGGCAGTACCGAGCCGTCGGCCAGCGTCGCGCTGTAGGTCAGGCTATCGCCGCGGATCAAATCGGTATCGTTGAACAGGCCCGACGCACCGTCGATCCTGGTCAGCAACTGGTTTGCAGTCCCAAACCCGGCATCGTTCAGTTGCGCGCGCACCTCGGCTTCGCTCAGTCCGTCCAGGTTGCCGTTCTTGCCGTACAGATAAGCCATGTCGCCGCCGATGGCCACCGAGTCAAAACCGCCCAGCGAGAAATCGGCCAGATGCGGCGCGATTTGCCATGTGGTAAGCCATAGATCGGCCGCGAGCGCCGCCTCGAATTGATTAGCCAGCGCAACGAAGTCGAATTGCTGGATGCGTTTGCTCAGCAGTGGATCGCTTGAATTGGGGTTATAGCCCGGCATCGCCTCGGCGACGATTTGCAGGGTGCTGACAACCTTGTTATTCCACGAGGAATCAAGCCAGCCATAGAGACAAATGGAATCGCCACCCCCCATATCCAGAATCAGATCGTTTCCACTACAAATGAAGGAAAGGTCTGCATAGTTGATACCACCGCCCAATGAAATGGTATTTGTTCGCATACCCCCGCTACTGCTCCATAGATCGAACTCATCTTGCCCATCACCCCGGTTGAACAAAATGACATTGTTACCTTCATCTCCGGGAATGTAATCGTCTCCCGCCCCGCCGATCAGCAGGTCGTTCGAGACGGAAGCGATCAAATCATCATTACCATCGCCTCCCATCAGCAAATCGTTCGCATTATCGGCATTGCTCCAGTCTGCTGCCAACATGTCGTTACCGGTCCCGCCGCTCAATAGATCGCTGCCTCCGGCACCTACCAGCCCGTCATTCCCCGAACCGCTCACGAACGTCTCGTCCATGCCCGAGCCGGTGATATAGTCGTCGCCGGAAGTCTGTACGGTGGAAGCCATCGCCTGGATCTCGGCCGCACCCCACACCGTGCCGTCCGCAAAAACCACTTGCTCGATCTTGGCGGTATCGGAATAAAGCCAGCCGCTCAGGGTCAGGCTGTCGCCGGTTCCATTCACCGACAGCGACACATCGCCGTACTGGTTCTGTGATACGGTCACGTCCGCGGCAGATATATCCGTGAACTGCACGGTATCCATGGGTGTGTCATCCCAATCATTGACGTACACATTCCCGTCGCCGCTAGCGAAGCTGTAGGTGTCGTTGGCGCCGCTACCATCGAGAAAATTACTGTAGCTTGCCCATACCTGGTCTGCTGTCGAGACGTCCGCGACGTCATTCAGGAAGGAGCCGACCTGAGATTGCTGGCCTGACACCGAGTAGCTGAATGCCTGGCCTTCGGTGGCGAGTTGATCCGATAATGCACCCGCCACAGTCGGGGCATGATTCTCCACCGCATCGATTGCGAGAACGCTGCCATCGGCGAATTCGAGCTGGCTGACCGTTGAAGGTGTTGCCGGATCGAACCATCCCTGAATGGTCAGCGAAGCGTTCGTTCCCCGAACAACAATGATCAGGTCGTTATTATCCGCACCCCCACGCGAAGAGAAGACGTCTGATGCCCCGATACCTGCCGCAAACACGATCTTGTCGAGCGAACCGGGATCGAAGGTCTCGACTATCGTATCCTGCCCGCCGTTGGCTCTGAACATATAGGTATCGCTGCCCGCGCCGCCCATCAACACGTCGTTGCCTGCCCCGCCGCTCAGAATGTCGTTGCCAGCACCGCCATCCAGCCGGTCGTTGATGTTGGTGCCCGTCAGCGCATCATCTCCCGCTGTGCCAGTGATGTCGAAGCCGCGCTCCAGCAACTGGGTGTAACTGAGCGTCGTGCCATCCGCGAACTGGAAACTCTCGATGACCGGGTTCGCATACACATCACTGGGGTCGAAGCCCTGAATGTGGATCGCATCTTGAACCTGTCCTGAGCCTCCTGAGGTATCGAGGGGCGAAGGGCTGCCCGTCCGAATCAGCAGCGAACCGAGACCCAACGTCACCGAAGCGGGATCGACACCCGCGCCGAACACGATCTTGTTCGCCCCGGCTGTATCGATGATGGTGTCCACGCCGTTGCCCGCCTCGAACACATAGGTGTCGTTGCCGGAGCCGCCCTCCAGCACGTCGTTGCCCGCGCCGCCGATCAGCGTATCGTTGCCGCTGCCGCCGTAGAGCGTATCGTCGCCACCCAGGCCGATGAGCGTGTCGTTGCCGGCATTCCCGCCGAGCATATCCGCGTCCGCCGTACCCTCCAGATACAAGTCCATCGGCGGAGCCAGTGCGATCAGTTCCTGCATGCCGACCACCGACCCGTCTGCAAATTTCACCTGCTCGACGCCGAAGCCCAGCGGGTCGTCCGCATTCGGAACCACCAGCCGCACCTGGCTCGCACCGTTGTTCCAGCTCAAATCCAGCGTCGGACGTCCAGCTTCCTGCCCCCACGACAGCGACAAGTCCGCCAGCGCGATGCCGGCGCCGAACTCCACCGTATCTACTGGAATAACGCCTGCGTCGTAGGCCGATTGCAGCGCCGCGTAGTCGTTTGCGGCGGGACGCTTGAAGTCGGGCAGTGGCGGGACATAGTACAAATCTCCGCTGGTAATGAGCGCATTGATATCCTGCGTTTCACCTCTGTTGGCAAAAAATGCCGTGACCGCATCCAGGGAATTGAAAAATCCGCCCTCGCCATACCACAACGCCCACTTGCCGCCGTGGTAATAGCTATCCTGCACATTGGTGACACCCTGCGAGGCATAAAACCAGTCCTTGTACGCCTGTTCGGAGTTCCCCGTATCGCCGATCAGGTCGATGCCGGTCTGCGCAGGGTCGATCAGGTAGCGCGTCTCGCCCGTGCCGTAGCTCCCGCCATCCATCGTGTCGTCGCCCGCGCCGCCGGCCAGCACATTCCCGAACATCAGCGAGTCGTTGCCGTTGCCGCCGTATTGGATCTTTCCGCCATAGAGAGCGTCATTCCCTTCCCCGCCATACAAAAGTGCGCCACCTTGTAGCGTGTCGTTCCCCAGTCCGCCGTTCACCACCGCGTAAGGATTGTTAAAGGCATCGATCGTATTGCCCGAAGCGCCGCCGATGATTTCCTGAAGATTGCGGGTATCACTGGAAGAGTAGAGTTGCGCACTTATCGCCCCACTGACAACCGCCGTGGCCGGATAAAGTGCCGTGATCGTGCCGTTTTGAAAGGCGCGGTAATCCGTGAATCGGGTCTCGCTGACTGTCGTGCCGATCACGTTGCCGTAGCCATCCGTTATCGTGCCCATCCCGTTGATCCACGACGAGGTGCTGCTTTGCTCGCCATATACGCCGCCCCAACTGACCTGCGCCTTGACGTTCTGCACGGAATACGAACCATTGCTGCCCGTATTAGCCTGAATAAAGGCCGCGTCACTTGAAATGGCCGATTCGTTTATCGATATCCGCTCGCTTAACAGCACTGACCGATATTCCGGAAGAATATAGCTGTCGCCGTTGCTGACGGTGGTGCTCGATGTCGAGGAATCGGGATTCCCGTTCAGCCAGTGATAGGTGATGGTGTTGACGCTCGTGCCCTGCAATATCTGCTTGGTGATGTTCTGGCCGACAGGCGACTTCAGCAGCGAACCATCCGCCTGCCATTGGTATCCTTGCGCCAGATAGTTGTTGGCAATGTTCGCCTTGGTCGCCGCAAAGAAATCGTCGCGCAACGCGCTGTATTCATCCTGATTCGTCGCATTGAGGATATCGGCAATGCTTTGCTGCGCGCCCGCGCTGCCCTGCACCGTCCAGTCCTGCGGCGTGGTGTAGTAGTCCTTGAGCGTCATGCCCTGATCCGTGCCGCGTACCGTCAGCAAGAGGTCGTTGCCGCCTTGCGTGGCGCGCAGGTCGTTGAAGGCCAAACCGGCTTGCAGTTCGATGGTGTTGCCACCAAGGGAGGCGTCGATCACCGTGTCGCTACCCATGCCGTAGCTGAAGCGGTAGGTGTCCTGCCCTTCCCCGCCGATGAGGGTGTCGTTGCCCGTGCTGCCGTCCAGCACATCGTTGCCCGCATACCCGATAATGGTATCGCTACCGCCGAGACCGACCAGCGTGTCGTCGCCTGGCGTGCCGGTAATCGGCAGCCCGGAAAAATCCGCATCGGTCAGCACCGTCCCATCGCCAAACACCACGCGCTCAATGCCGTTGAGCGCATTGTTGTAATAGCCCTGCACTACCACCTTATCTGTCGTGCCGATGATCTCGAACGACAGGTCGCCATTCCCGAGGTGGGCGATCGCCACATCGCTTTGCAGGATGTCCGCACCGAATTGCAGGGTGTCGACGGAGGCCTGCCCCGAGCCTGTCGAAGGATCGCCGTTGTCGGCGATGTTATCTGAGCCGCCGCCGCGATTAAACAGGTAGGTGTCGTTGCCGGAAAACCCGCTCAGGACGTTATTGGCCGTATTACCGGCGATCACGTTGTCGAGTGCGTTGCCCATGCCGTCGATCGCGGACGTCCCGGTGAGGGTAAGGTTCTCGATATTGCTGCCCAAGGTGTAGCTGACGCCGGACTGGACGGTGTCAATACCTTCGTCGGCATTTTCTGCGGCGATGTCGCTCACGTTATCCAGCACGTAGGTGTCGTCGCCCGCTTCGCCGTACAGGGTGTCGGCACCCACGCCGCCGTCCAGCATGTCATTGCCTAGCCCCCCAGCGATCGCGTCATTGCCCGCGCCGCCCAGAATCGTATCGTTCCCGCCTTGGCCGTCAATGGCATCGTTGCCATTGCCGCCATCTATAGTGTCGGCATCGCCCGAAGTGTCGAAACCGCCGTTGTCGCCGGCGATTTGATCGTTGCCAGCGCCACCCAACAAGGTGTCCCTGCCCAATCCGCCAAACAGTGCGTCGTTGCCCTCAAAGCCGGTGATGCGGTCGGTGGTGTTGGTGCCGATGATCTGGTCATCCCCCGCCGTGCCGTCCAAGTCGAAGCCGCGCGCCAGCAGCTCGGTGGTGGTAAGGATGGTGCCGTCTTCGAACTCGAAGCCGGTAATCGATGAGCTGTTGAAAACGTCGTTCTGGTCGAAGTCGCCGATGTGGATTTCGTCGCCGTTGCCGAGGTCGAGCATGAGGGAGCCAAGGCGCAGGGTGATGTCGTTTGCACTGATGCCAGCGCCAAAGCGGAAGATGTTGTTGTCGGCCCTGGTGTCGATGACGGTATCTTTGCCGTCGCCCCGGTTGAAGATATAGGTGTCCTTGCCTTCCTCGCCAAACAACGTGTCGATGCCCGCACCGCCGATGATGATGTCGTCGCCGGTGCCACCCACTATTTCATCGACGCCATCGCCGCCATCCAGGTAGTCGCTGCCCGCGCCGCCCCACAAGATGTCGTTATCCTGAGCCTGTCCTGAACCTGTCGAAGGGCCACCGATGAGGATGTCGTTGCCTTCGTTTCCCTGAAGTTTGTCGTTGCCTCCTTCGCCGAATACCACGTCGTTGCCGGTATTCGCCCAGACATAGTCGTTGCCTTCACCGGCGTAGACCACGTCCGCCCCGCCCGTGGACGGCAATTCAATCACCGGAGAAAACAGCCGGCTGCCATTGGTGTCGGTCACCGTCCAGTCGAAACTGGTCGCCAAGTAGTTGGTATCGCCGAGGATGTTGTCGTCACCTGCCCCCGCAATCAGCAGGTCGGTTCCACCGCCTCCCGATAACACGTCGCTGCCAGTGCCGCCGACCAGGGTGTCGTCCCCAGCGCCGCCAGCCAGCCAGTCGCCCTTGAGTCCGCTGCCGGTTTGCAAATTACCTTGGGCAATGGCTGATGCAACGTCAATCTGGGTATCGGAGTAGAGGCGGTCGTCGCCCGACGAGCCATAAAGTACGTCGCCGCCACCTTTGCCGATAAGCACGTCGTTGCCACTTCCTCCGTAGAGCCAATCGGCACGTCCCGGTTCGGGAGTGTTGGGGTCGGTGATGACGTTGTTGAGGCTGTCGAAGCCACGCTGAACGCCTGGAGCAGAAAGGTCCTGATCTTTCGGGGCGAGGTCGCCGGTGATGGTAAGAGCCGGGGTGGTATCAGCTGCCGGGCCATTCATGGTGAGGCCGAACGTGCCGCCTGTACCGTAGTTCTGGATGACGATATTGCCATCGATGATGAGGTTGCCTTGCCCGGCATCCACGTAGAGGTGCTTGCCGTCGGCGCTGCGGTGGACATGGCTATCGCCGTATTGGGCGCCGCCGTCCAGTACGTTTCCGTCCATCGCAATCGTGTTCTGGCCGCTGGTGTCGAGGATGGTGTCGAGGCCGTCGCCGGTGGTGTAGACGTAAGTATCATTGCCCGAGCCGCCCAGCAAAGTGTCGTTGCCGCCTCCACCCTGTAGCAGGTCTTCGCCTGCGTTGCCGACCAGCAAATCTGCTGCCGTGCCTCCGACGAGTGCATCGGCTCCGTTGCCGCCGAGCATGAAGGCGCCACGGTTGAGGGTGTCGGTGGCAATCATGCCAGATGCCCCAGCCTGGACATACCAGTCGCGCAGCACAGGCAGCATGGATTTGATCATGGTGCGTTCTTCCGGGGAGAGCAAGCCTGTTTGGTCGAGGTAGGTCTGGAAGTATTGTCCGAAACCCTTGATGTCGGTCACCAGGTCCTCGTACTTGACGTTGCCGGTCTGGATTTTTGTGTTGAGGGTTTGGGATACGTTGGCGATGTCGAAGGTAATGCCGTTGCTGCCCAATCCAGCCGAACCAAGGTCGGTGAAGATCTCCGTGCCGTAGGTAATGTTGGGGTTGTTCTCTTCGTAGTATTTCTGCATCGCGAAGGCGATCAGCGCCTTGCTGACGTTGTTCCAGTTGGCGTAGCTGTAGTTCTCGCTCAGCGTCAGGCCGCCGTCCTGGGCGAGTTTCCACAGGTCGGAGGTGAAGCGGGCGACCATGGCGTCGCCGCCTGCTTGATGGCGGACGAGGTGTTCACGGAAATTCGGATCGGATGTATCTGTCTCGTATGTGTAAAGATTTTTGTCAAATAACATTCCCAGCAAATCTGTCAGCTTGTATGTCACCTCGCTCAGGGATTTCAGTTTGCCGGTGGCCTGATTTGTCGTGGCTCCCTGCTCGCTTTGCAGGAAAGCGGTGAGCAGCGTTATGTCATGCAGCCCGGTGAAGGCTGATATATCCGTCTGCCCATGCGTGAGCAATCTTGATGCGGCATTGGGATCGTTGATCGGATTATTTCCAATGGTAGAAAATTGGTCGGCTGGAAATGTGCCGGAAATGAATTCGCCATCCACTCGAATGTTATTGACCAGGTTGGAATTGGGAATGCTGCCATCGGTGGGGCGTATCAGCAGGAAGTTGGACAACGATGAAAGCTCCGCTTCGGAGTACCCCGCACTGATGAGGCTAGCCTTAAGGTCTGCCGCCATGTCCGGAGTGAAAATGTTCAGCGGATTGGACAGCAGCGAATTCGATTGGGCGCAATTGGCAAACGGGGCCTGGTCGAACGCCGTGACCGGCACATGAAAAAACACACCCACCAGCGCGGCCAATCCGCCCCCGAGACTGTGTCCGGTCAAGGTGATTGTCGCACCGGGGTTCTGGCGCTTTACGTCCAGATAATACTCGGCGGCCTGCAACAGTTGGGCAAAGCCTCGGGAACCTTTACCTGTAGCCAGGTCCGCATCTACTTGGAGATCGATGGGCAGCGGCATGCTGGTGCCGTCGAGATTCTTGGGATAGGTGCCTGCGTAGGAGATGACGATTTCAGTACCGTTGGTGAAGGCAGCAGCTTCGAAGCCGGTCACATTGTCTTGCGGGTTCCGAGAAACCCAATTCCACCCATTGGGCAATGGAAAACGATTCAGGTCGCGGCGAGTATCGTAATAAGAAGCGCCTGCCATCAATGCATATTCGATTGTCGTTGCCATGATGTATCTCCTGTGTAATTGAATTTGAAATGAGCGCTCTTTACTTTGTCTTCCTATCAACCATGCCACGAGCTACTGGATCATTCGGCATAATCCAATAGCCTTTGTAGCGAATCATTTCCATACACATCTCATTTATCCGCTCCTTCGCCAATGCCTCCCGCAGGATGGTTTTGTACTCGGGCTGGGGGAGGCTGCGATTAAATTCCTGAACGGCCTCTGCCGACACCGGCGAAGATTTTTCCAGTTGCTCGGCATGACTCTTGGTGTTGTTCACCAGATTGATGGTCTTGAACTCGATTGGCAGTTCCTGAATCGTGATGCGCTGCCATTCCTTGCCGCCGTATTTGAAGATGACATAAGGCGGATTGGGACGCCCCCATTTGTTGTAGGCCAAGCACAGGTTGGGTTCGGCGATGACATAAGGAATGCCATTCAGAACATGTAACGCGAGCGGATGCAGGTTGGCACGCCCAACGTCTTCGCTGTATTCGCTCTTCCACTCTATACTTTTGCCGGAATTAGGCAGTACGAAGACAAGGTGGTATTCCTTGATCGGCGCTCCTTGTCCTATCTCTCCCATGCCACCATAGCTTTGTGATCGCTTAACGATGATCTTTTGGCCGTAGTGAAGTAGCACCTCTTCATTCCAGCTATCACCGCCAAACCCGAACCAGCCGGCATTTGCATTCATGGTTGCCCCCAGTGTCAGAATCATTCCGAACTGAACGATGCGTTTCAGTATTGAGTGGAGTGCTCTCATGCTGCGACCCTCCATGCGTCATCGTTCGCAGTACTGTTTTGCCATCGTATTCGCCCGTCTCCCGCCGTACCGTCGAGGTCGAAGCCACGCGCCAGCAGCTCCCTGGTGGTAAGGATGGCGCAAGCAATTAAAGGGGTCAGCTTCGCATTATGTTTTTGCATTTTGCATCTCCTGTTCAAAATCCAAAGTCTCAAGACAAAAGGTACCGGAGTCGATTTCTTTTCTTCGCACATCACTATTCCCCTCCTATAAATCCAAACCCATCTGCCCAGGCAGCACTGCGTTTGATGATTCTGCCTCGCGCCTGCCGCGCGGGCGCAACCCGACCCGCCTGCCTAATGCCGCTTCCACCTGCTCCCTGAAGCGATCACTGCCGAGCGGCAAGCCTCGACTCGCTGCGTTGCGTATCTCATCCAGCGCCTCTTCGTCCAGGTGCGCACGGAACAGCGCACGGTACGCTGCCTTCCGCACCGCCTCATCCGGCCCCAACGCCGTGTATAAGGGATGGTCTGTGATGAGTTCGTTGCTCGCCCCCAGCCCGTGCCAGCGGTAGCTTGACCAGCGATACGCACCGGGATCACGCACCATGTCCGCACGCACCGGGTTCAATTCGATGTATCGGTAACAGGTCAACAGATATTCCTCTGCCTGTATCAGGCTCGCCTTGAATCGCCCTTCCCAAACACTGCCACTGCGTCTATAGACCCGATTCACATACTGTGCGTAGCGCCGTCCCAGGGATTGCATCAGGCGTGAAATGGCATCCGGGCGATGCGCCGTCAGCAGCAGGTGCACGTGATTGGTCATCAGTGCATAAGCATGAACATCGCAAGCGTATTTCCTTGCGCCCTCACGCAGCCAGTGCAAATAGAACAGGTAATCCTCGTCCGCAAAGAAATAGGCTTCGCGGTTGTGACCACGCTGCACCACATGCTGTGGATGCCCTGCCAGATTGATGCGCGGACGACGCGGCATGTCTTCCTCTTATCTCAATTCATCAAAAAGAAATCGACTCCGGTACCTTTGGTTCCGCGGGAGTGTACGGAGCAAATCGGCGTTGGTATCAAGAGAAGAATTTGCAGCAAACAGATTTGGATCCAATACCATGGAAACCAGATCAGGGATTTTCTGCGCGACCTGATGAAACGAGTCGGAGAGCTGCAATGCCGTCATCAACGCCATCGAGTGCCGCTCGTTCATCCCGGCAGTAGAATTGTCCAATGAAATGGAATAGTCGAACCCCGACAAGTTCGCCGAAAGCGCCCTTATATATTGCAGTGCTTCGCCGCTCACATAAAACTGCGTCACGTTTGATGCTCTGGGGATGGCAAGTATGCCCGCCGATAAAATATAGGTTGAGAAAGCCGCATCCTGATAGCCATAAGCCAGCATTTGTCCGGCCACATAAGGCAGCACAGCCGGGCTGATGGCGGCAAGCCCGAACGGCGCTTCGTCGAACACTGTTGCAGGTTTGTCAAAGAATACTGCCATCAGCGACGCCAGGCCTGCGCCGAGCGAGTGCCCGGTGAAAGTGATATTCGCGTCTGGATGCGCCGCCTTAACACTGAAGTAGTAAGCCACTGCATCGAATATTTGCGGGGCGGGGATGCCTGTTCCAGCCGTCCAACCAAAGAGAGGGTCAATAGCCGTTTCATTGGTTCCGGTATAGGAAATGACAACTTCGTTGGTTTGGCTGTTGAAGTAATAGCCAGCAGAAAAGCCGGACGACATATCCGGTTGCCATGCGTTCAATGTCCAGCCAGCGGGGACGCCAATTTTGTTTTTATCTGATGCAGCATAAACACCAGTTGAAAACTGCATGTATTCAAGGGTAGAGGCCATGGTGATTCTCCTGTGAAATTAGTTCGATAATTTGTTTGAATGCTTATCTGCAATAGGGATGTTTAGGGCCAACCTGCTTAAAATCTTGTGCTCGAACATCTGAGTTTTTTTTGCGCTTGGTTTCCAGATTGATGAGAGACAAACCATCTTTGTTACTGAAAATCATCAAATTCGTTGTGCGTTTCTCAAATTGCGGCGGGAGTGGCTCTTCAATCCAGCCACCTGCCAGGTAGATGTACTTGATGTAAATTTGGCATCCGACCAAATTGTAAGAATTCGAAAACACAATTGGTTTCCCGTTCTCCACATCCAAAATTAAAGGAAGTTCTGGCCAAGTTTGAGGAGACTTTTTAATTGATTTCCATTCAATCAATTTTCCTGATCCTTCCGGATACTCAAATCTAAGCCGGTATTCTTTTGGTTTAGAGCCACTCCGATTCAACGCCCACTCATCCCCTCCACTCTCGGTTATCAGCTCCCGCTCGACAACGATGACCTGCCCATCGCTCAACTGGACCTCCTCTTTCCATTTCTGGTCGCTGGAACACGCACTCATACTCACTCCCATCATCAGAATCAATCCCAGTCTTGTGATTCGCTGCAACGGTGTCGGCGCGCTCATGCGACTCTCCTTTCAAATGGGTTGTAGCTTGCATCTTTCGCCGCCCCCCTCGCCCCATCCCACGGCATCTTGAAAAATCCCCTGCCGTTGAAGGCTTCCAGCGTGGTGAGTTTGCGTTGCCAATCCACGCCAAGGTTGGTGGTGTAGGTGTAGCCGTGTGCGGCGGCGCGGCTTTGCTGGGTGCCGAATTCCGCCGTGTCGGCCCAGTCGGCCAGCAGGATGTCGAGTTGGGCGAGTTGTTCTTCGCGGGTGGCGGCTTGGCTGAAGTTGGCGAGTGCGGCGGCGAAGGTTTGCCCGGCGGCGGTTTGCAGGCTGGCGGCTTGGCGCATGTCGCGCACCAGGCCGCTGCCCTGCATGTCGGGCAGTGCGGCGGTTTGGGTGGTGGTGGGGATGGTGTCCGCAAAGGTGCGGTGGAAGGTGTCGAGCGCCAGGTTGATGTCGGCCATGCCTTGCGGTGCGCCGGTGGCGCCGGTGCTGCCGTCCACGCGCGTGAACGTGCCGAGGTCGGCCATCTGGTTGCCGCTGGGCAGCATCTGGCTGTTGAGGGTGCGGCCTGTGTCGAAGCTGGCGATGCCTTGCTGGTCCAAGGTGGTGAGTTCGTTACTCTGGCTGATGCCGTCCTGGTTCAAATCCTGCCATACGCGCAGGTTCGCCCAGTTGGCATCGAGGTTGTTCACTACGCCATCGGCATTGCTGTCTTCCTGGGCGAGGGCGGCAAAGCCGTCTGCTGTTTTACCGCTGGTGGGATTGCCTGCGGCATCGTAGGCGGGGGTGCTGTCGCCGAAGAGTTCTGCGCCATTGTCCACCATGCCGTTGCCGTTCCGGTCCAGCACCAGCAACCCGTCGTCGGGGGCGATCCAGCCGGTGCTGACCTTGATGCCGCTGGCGTTGATGTCGAACAGCAGCGGCGGACGCTTGAGGGGAACGGTCTCGATGCCGTTGCCGTTGAGGTCCAAGGTCAGCGGATCGCCGAAGCGTTGGACGGCGGAGGTGGCGGTGTTGAAGTCACATGCTGCTTCTGGATCAATTCGTTTTTTTAATTCAGTAATTTCCCCATTGAGCGTTCCTTCTAACAAGGCATGATAGAGCTCGTTTGCAGTTATTCCAAAGTGTTGCTGCAAATAATTTTCGATGCCTCCAGTAAGCAATACATCATAGAAACCTGGGTCAGTCAGGGTTTCGTATACTGTTCTATTTGCTTTGGCAGCAGTTAGTCCTGCAAGAACAGTCATCCCAATTGGAATCAATCCAGCCGAACCCACTGTAACCCCTGCAGCAACTGCGGTTACAGCAATTATTCCACCAATCTTCGCAAATTCTGCCAAAACCGGGCCGCTTACCGGAATGTCAGTGAATGGTATGGTTGTCGTGCCTGAACTATCGCTTATTGAGACAATTGTTACTCCAGTTTGTGTTGCAAAATTCAATTTGCTTGTGATTAAAGCAGGAACTGGTAGGCCATATCGTTTAGCAATATACCCCGCAAGCAAATTGGCGGCTCCCATTGCCATATTGATTTGGTTGATTGAAGTTGAAGGTTGAGTTGTACAAGTCATAGCTGCGCTCCTAATATGTCAATAAATAGTGGTTTGCCACTAAATGAATGGCGATGATGCTCAGATTTACAGCCATAAAGCGAAAAGGCCAAAGATAAAACGAATAAATTAATTTACGCAGTAAGTAACCTGATTTTTTCGGTAAAGAAGCGGTGGCATCAGGGCGTTCTAAAATGAGACGTTCATGAAGCACTTCCCGATATTTTTCATATGGCTCACCAGCATATTCTCCGTTCAACCATGCTAATAATTGAAGGCAAGTCAATGAAACTGGTATCCACCATGTGATTCCCATAAAAACATTCATCCCACCCTCCTCCCCTCAAACACCACATCATTCGCCGCCGCTCCCGCCCCCTCCCACGGCATCCTGAAAAATCCCCTGCCGTTGAACACTTCGAGGGTGGTGTCCCGTCCGCACGTCCGCTGCACCATTTCATGTGGTGATTTCTTCATTTTTTTCGTCCTTTCACTCAGTTTTTGCGGTTGATGTTTGCTCTCTCGTCCAATATTCCTATTCGTTCTGCTCGTTTTCCATTATTCAGCCGCCCGTTTTACGCCTTAGGCGCGATTTGTCGCGGACACTTCCAGTGCCTTCGCTACATGTGTTCACCCTTCTATACATCAGGGTGAACGGTTCTTTCAACGCCTCAATTCATACCCCATCAGCAGTCCATCCCACGCTTCGAACCAGCGTTCTTGTTTCGGTGGTTTCGGCAATTAAAGGGGTCAGCTTCGCATTATATTTTTGCATTTTGCATCTCCTGTTCAAAATCCAATGTCTGGTTGCGTTTCGGTGCTTGTGGTCTGATCTGATACGACTGCCGGCCGGCCCGGCCTTTTCCGGCTGCGGCGGATGCCCGTCGCCGCGCACATCGCTTCACTGAACCGGTCGCTGCCCAACGGCTGCCCTTGGGTCAGCGCGAGTCGTATGTCCGCTAGCGCTTCTTCATCCATCTGGCTGCGGAACAGCGCACGGTATGCGGTTTGTCTGGACGACTCATCCGCGCCCAGTGCCGTGTACAGCGGATGGCGGGTGATGCGGGTGTCAGCCTGCCCCAGCCCGTTGTGCCGATAGCTCGACCAGCGGTATTGGCCCGGGTCGTCCACCATGCCGGCGCGCACCGGGTTGAGTTCGATGTAGCGCATGCAGGTGAGCAGATAGGTCTCGGCCTGCACGAGGCTGGATTTGTAGCGTCCTTCCCACAGGGTGCCGGTGCGGCAATAGCTGCGGTTGATGTATTGCACGTAACGCCTGCCCATCGCCTGCATCATCCTGGCGATCCCTGCCTCGTTCCCGGCAGTGAGCAGCAGGTGGACATGGTTGGTCATGAGCACATAGGCGTGGATGGCGCAGTGCCAATCGCCAGCCGCTTTTTCCAGCCAATGGAGGTAGCAGTGATAATCCTCATCGGCGAAAAAGCAGGGCTCGCGATTGATGCCGCGTTGCACGATATGCTGCGGGACTCCGGCTAATTTAATGCGTGGACGTCGTGGCATGGTTGCTCCAGAAATAATGCGATGCTGACCCCTTTTTTAATTACGGCATCCATCGCCCCATTGGTGCCCGTGTAGGAGATGACAGCCTCATTGGTTTGGCTATTGAAGTAATAGCCCGCAGAAAATCCAGAGTTCGTATCCGGTTGCCAAGCGTTTAGTGTCCATCCAGTGGGATCACCAAGCGCATTTCTATCTGAAGCTGCATAAACACCTGTTGCAAATTGCATATATTCGAAGGTGGTAGGCATGACATGTCTCCAAATGAGTTCGTGAATTTTCTGAAATGATTAACCGCAGACTTTTAGGTTCGGACCAACTGTTTTAAGTGCTCGCCGATAGCCACTGTCGGACTGTCGTTTGGCCTTCTCCGCCAAATCCAGAAACGACGGCATGTTCTTGCGATTGCCATAAAACAAATTGGTCGGATGCGCTTCAAATTGATCGGGAAGCGGCTCTTCCCGCCAAGTGCCATGGTGATAAACATACTTGGAATAAACTTCACATCCAGCAGATATTGCATCTAAAGAAAATACAGTCGGCTGCCCGGAAAAGAAATCCAGGACCAAAGGCACTTCCGGCCAAGTTCTTGGGGATTTTTTCTCTGATCGCCACTCAATCATCCCCATCCCATCGGGGTTTGCGAAGCGAATCCTGTACTCCTTGGGCTTGCCTCCGCCACGATTTAATGCCCATTCATCACCTCCGCTTTCGTTGAGTTGCTCGCGCCCAACAACAATGATCCTGCTATCGCTTAACTGAACTTCTTCCTTCCATTCTTCACTGCCACCGAATAGGCCGAGCCACCCCGCATTCGCACCCATGCTCGCCCCCATCATCAATATCAATCCGAGTTTCATAATTTGCTTCCAAATTAAAGGTGTCAGCTTCGCATTATGTTTTTGCATTTTGCATCTCCTGTTCAAGAATTAAAGAGGTCAGCTTCGCATTATGTTTTTGCATTTTGCATCTCCTGTTCAAAATCCAAAGTCTGGTTGCGTTTCGGTGCTTGTCGTCTGATCTGGTATGGCTGCTGGCCGGCCTGGCCTTTTCCGGTTGCGCCGAATGCCCGTTGCCGCACACATCGCCTTACTGAACCGCTCGCTGCCCAACGGTTATCCTTGCGCGGCGCAGCATAGTTCAGTTCCTTTGCAATTGATGGTGTTGGGCAATTTCAATTGGACTCTGTCCCCATTTCACTGCTGCTTTCGTCATGTTTGATTTACCCAATTGGCAGAATCGTTCGTCAACACCTGCGTTGACATCAGTAACATATTTGTTATGCTGTGCGCCATGAGTTATTCGATCCATTACTACAGCGGGGCTGTTCAGGCAGTTATTCTTGGCTTGCCTGCCGCGCTGCAGGCTCGTTACATCGGGTTGACGGATCGGATGCGAATGGTTGGCGCAAATTTGGGAGAACCGCACACCAAGGCGATGGGCGACGGATTGTTTGAATTGCGCTTGATGGGTGCCGAAGGGATTGCGCGCGTGATGTATTGCACGTTGTCCGGTCGGCGGATTGTGATGTTGCACGGGTTTATCAAGAAAACCCAGAAAACGCCGCGGGCGGAATTGGAAACCGCGATACGGCGCATGAAGGAGATTAAACATGCTGACGCACGATGAATTAAAAACCAAGATGTTGAAAAATCCCGCAGTTCGTAAAGAGTACGAGCGGCTGGAAAAGGAAGAGTTTGCCTTGCTGGATTTGTTGCTGAAGGCGCGCCATGAAGCAGGCCTGACGCAAGCCGAAGTGGCCGAGCGTATGGGGACGCAAGCTCCCGCTGTGGCACGGCTCGAACGCGCCTTGGCATCGGGCAAGCATTCGCCCTCGGTGACGACGATCCGGCGGTATCTTGCTGCTTGCGGCAAGCAGTTGGTGGTAGATACCTGCCCGGCGTAATCTTCCTGTTCATAAAATTTCAGGAATCTGGTGCCGGCGTTACGTCCGCACGTCTGCCGTACTATTTCATGTGGTGATTTATTCATTTGTTCGCCCCTTCCCTTCGTTGTTTCGCGAAAATCGATAGGGTCAGGCCCGGTTGATTTCTAACAACAGCGGCCAAGTCGCCGGTTATAGGCGCGATCAATTCTGGATTCACCACACTCACCGCTCCCTCCCCGCCTCCTGAAACGCCCCCAGCACGGGCGAGAGCAGGTATTCGAGGATGGTTCTTGTGCCGAGATGGATCTCGGCGGTGACTTGCATGCCGGGGGTGAGGCTGTGGCGCACGCCGTCGGCGGTGAGGTGTTGTTGTTTGAGGTCGATCAGTGCGCGGTAGGCGAACGGCAGGTTGCTGCCGGTCTTGTTGCCGGTTTGCTGTTGCTGCTGGTTGTTGTCGCTGGCGTCGGCGCTGAGGTGGGCGACCTTCCCTTCGACCATGCCGTATTTCTGGAACTGGTAGGCGGCGAATTTGATCTTGACAGGTTCGCCGGTGTGGATGAAGCCGACATCCTGGTTGCCGACCCAGACTTCGGCGCGGAGGATCTCGCCGCTGGGGACGAGGGTCATCAGGATGGTGCCGGGGCTGATGACGGTGCCGGCGGTGTGGGTGGCGAGGTCTTTGACGATCCCGGCCTGCGGGGCTTTGAGTTCGTGCAGGTTATAGCGGTATTGCTGCTTGGTGAGCTCGCCCTGGGACTTGTCGAGTTTGTCTTCGATGTCGGCGCGCTCGGTCTGGAGCTGGCGGCGGTAGTCGGCGGTGATCTGGGCGAGCCGTCGGGATGATTGGGTGAGGCTGGCCTGGGCGCTCTGGATGAGGTATTCCTGAGACTTGAGGTCTTGTTCCTTTTCGATGCGCTCGCGCGCTTTGTCGTTGGCCATGATCTTGCTGGCGAAGCCGTCCTTGGCGAGTTTTTCGTAAGCCTCGTCCTGCTGGCGGTAGTGCGGCAGGGTCTTGAGCAGCTTGGTGCGGATCTCTCCGGCGGCGGACAGGTCGCTTTGGGCTTTGTCGTGCAGGCTGCGTTCCTGCGCCAAGGCGGTCTCGTAGGCCATGCGGTTGGCCTGGTATTGGGCACGTGTCTGGTTGTAGAGATCGCCGGGTTCACCCGGTTGTTTGGCGAAGGGGCGGCCCGCGAGTTCGGCATCGATGCGGCGCAGGGTGAGGCGCTTGCCCTGTGTATCAGCTTCCAGTGTTTTGCCGTCGGCTTCGGTGAGGGTGGTATCCATGCGCATCAGCACTTGGCCGGCTTTGACCAGTTCGCCTTCGTTCACCAGGATGTCGCGGATGACGCCTTGCTCGGAGGGCTGGACGATCTTGAGATAGCTTTGCGGGATGAGTTTGCCTTCGGCGCTGGCGACGACGTCGAGTTTGCCGAAGATGGCCCAGATCAACAGCAATCCCAGCAGGGCGAGCAGGCTATACAGCAGGGCGCGGGCGAAGGGGGTGGGCGGTTGCGCCTGGATGCGCAGCAGGCCGGGAGAGAAGTCGAGCGGGTCGACGCCGGTGAGCTGTTTCTTCCAACGCTTGGCCCGCATCTGCTACCCCCGTGAGATTGTGGTGCCCGTTGCCTGCCGTTCATTTACGCAGGCGCGACCATAAGCTCATGACAGGCATTAAACAATATACCGAAGTACCTAGATAATCCGGCCTAGTCATTTCTGACAGGTATCGGAAAAAGGCTGGTTATGATATTCGCCCCCCAGGGTTGGGGATTGCCCGCAAGCGTCAATTCGCAGCCGGCGCCGGCCGCGCTCCCGCCTCCTCCTGGCCGAAATGCACCACCTCGTCCACCTGCAGCGCCTTGGGCAACTGGTGGGTGATGAACAGCATGGTGACCTTGCCCTTGAGCCTGTTGACGGTGTGCGCGAAGTGCTCGGCGGTGGCCTGGTCGAGGCTGCTCACCGCCTCGTCGAAGATCAGCACGCGCGGCCGCTTAAGCAGGGCGCGCGCGATGGCGATGCGCTGGCGCTGCCCGCCGGACAGGCCGATACCGTTCTCGCCCACCGGGGTCTGGTAGCCCTGCGGGAGCTGTTCGATGACCGCGTGGATCTCGGCCATCTTGCAGGCGTGGACGATCTCCTCGAAAGCGGCATGTGGGTTGGCCAGTTGCAGGTTGTCGTAGAGCGTGCCGGAGAACAGGCGGGTCTCCTGCGGCACGACGCCGAAGTTGGCGCGCAGTTCGTTGGCGGCGAGGTGGCGGATGTCGTAGCCGTCGAGCAGGATGCCGCCGTCGCTCGGCCAGTAGAAGCCTTGCAGCATCTTGGCCAGCGTGCTCTTGCCGCAACCGGATGGCCCCATCAGCACGGTGAGCTTGCCGGGTTCGAGGGTCAGCGAGAGGTTGCGGTACAGCCAGGGATGCCTGTCGCTGTAGCGGAAACTGACTTCCTTGAGCTCGACCTTGCCCCCTGCCCCGCCGCGCGCGCGTGCCGGGACCAGCGCATGCGGTTCGGCGGGTGCGTCCATCAGGTCGCCGAGACGCTTGACGGCGATGTCGGCCTGCTGGAATTCCTGCCACAGGCCGGCCAGGCGCAGCATCGGCTGGCTCATGCGCCCGGCGAACATCTGGAACGCGACCAGCATGCCGATGGTGAAGCCTGTCCTGAGCTCGGTCGAAGGGCCTTCGTTCTGCATCACCAGCAGCGCGCCCACCACGAGGATGGACAGGGTCATGATCTGCTCCAGCGCGTTGGCGGCGACGTTGTAGCTGTTGGACAGCTGGCGCGTGGCGAAACCGGCGGCAAGATAGTTCGATAGCAGATCGCCGTATTTCTGTTCGAGCACGGGTTCCATCTGCAACGATTTGACGGTCTCCATGCCGGCGACGTATTCGGTGACGAAGGCCTGGTTCTTCGCGCCGAGCAGGAACTGGTGGTCGAGTTTTTTGCGCAACGCCGGCGTGACGGCGAAGCTGATCGCGGTGATCAGCGACAGCAGCAGCAGCGCGATCAGCGTGAGCTGCCAGCTGTACCAGAACATCACGGCGAGGAAGATCAACAGGAACGGCAGGTCGAGCAGCAGGCTGACGGCGGCGCCGGAGATGAATTCGCGCACCGTCTCGACGCCGTGCAGGCGCGCGACCAGCGTGCCGGTGGGGCGGTGCTCGAAATACGGCAGCGGCAGGTGCAAGAGGTGGCGGAACACCTGGCTGCCGAGCACAGCATCGATGCGGTTGCCGGTGTGCAGCACGAAGTACTGGCGCAGCCAGGTCATCGCGCTGTTGAACAGCATGAACATGACCAGCCCCGCGGCTATGGCGATCAGGGTGCTCTGGGTCTGGTGGACGATGACCTTGTCGATGATGACCTGGGTGAACAGCGGGGTGACGAGGCCGACGAGCTGGATGGCGAGCGAGGCGATCAGGATATCGCGCCAGACGCGCTTGTGTTTCATCAGCTCCGGGATGAACCAGCGGAAGCCGAACGGGGTGTGGCCGGGTGCGGGAGGCTGCGGGGAGGAACTAGCCTGCTCTGCTTCGAGATCGGCCGCCGTCTGCGCGGTGTCGCGCGCGACCAGCAGGATGTCGTTGCGGAAGTGCCTGGTAAATTCGGCGAGCGGCACGGTCTCCGGCTGCTCGGCCCCGGCGCGGAAGAACAGCACGCGCTCTTCATCCGCCTTGATGAGCAGCGCGGGGTGTGCGGGTTGTTCGCGCTTTTCGACACCCTCTCCCCCACCCTCTCCCGCAAGCGGGAGAGGGGGCAAAGAAGAGTCCGGCTCCTTCGCCTCGTCTTCGCGTACAAACGCGATAACGGGAAACGGGATGCGCTCCAGCGTGGCGATGCCCTCTTCGTCCAGTTCCATCTCGCCGACCTTGAAGTCCAGGGCCTGCAGGGCGTTGAGCAACGCAGTGCGGGAATACGGCGGCGGGAATTGCTGGCGGACGAGCTGCGGGTCGAACGGGAGGCGGAACACGCGGGACAGGCTGCCGATCAGCCACAACATGTCCTGCCCGGAATAGCGCATCTCCTGCCCTCTCAAGAAATCCATCGGTCAAGCGTTAGCCAGGCATCATGCGAATGAACGCGGCCCAGGCTTGGCTGTTTCCGCAACCGGAGCCTATGGCGCGATTCTGCAACAAGCGGCGGCGCCTGACCATAGGCCGAATTATCTAGGTATTTCGGCCTATGGACTTATTCGCGGTTAGCGGAATTCTGGGTTTTTGAAATGGTTGAATTGTCAGGCAGCCATGAAGCCCGGCAATCTGGAGGCCTTCCTGTCGAAGGTCGCCGTCGCCCGGCATCCCACCCGTCGGTTCTTGGCGCCAATCAGGCAATCGGCAAAATCGGCATCTGATTCCTTCCAGATGAAAAGGGCTTCCTCGACGGACGGCTCATCCTCAAATTGGATATCGGTCGAATTCAGCAAGCCGGAAATGGCTTCGATGATCTGATTCTTTGGCACGACATACCGGCTGCGCAGCACCCATTCCGTTTCCATGAGAACCAGTTGATTGACGAAAACACGCTGCCCTGCTGCAACTTCACGCCTGATCAGTTTGCGCGCCTTCTCAAACTGGATCTCGTCGTCCCGAACCAGGAAACGAACAAGAACATTGGTGTCGATTCCCAGCATCAGCGCGACAACTGTTCGACAGGAACAGGCTTTCTCCCCTTCTTGTACAGCGTGCCGGCCAGTTCGGTAATGCTCTTGTTTTTAAGGCGCATGACGACCGTTGCATCGGGCATCAACGTGAAGGTGATCCGGTCCCCGGCTTTCATGCCCAGACCATCCCGAATTTCCTTGGGTATCGTCGTTTGGCCCTTACTGGTAAGTGTGGCATCGCTTGGCATTGCAATCTCCTTTAATCCTTACGCGAACGATTATAGTAAGGTTTTTGAAAAAGACAATTCGGGGGCGACTCGAATCGCCCCCGATCAACCCTGATACTGGAAACTGGAAAACAAAAAAGCCAGCATTTCTGCTGGCCTTGACTGTTTGTTTTGACTGGTCGGGGCGAGAGGATTTGAACCTCCGACCACTTCACCCCCAGCGAAGTGCGCTACCAGGCTGCGCTACGCCCCGAGGGCGCGGATTATAGCAGAGCAGCGTAAATACTGAAGCGTTTTTACGCGCTCAACAGCGCAATAACCTCGCGAATCTCGTGGCGCAATGCGGCAACATTCACCCCTGTCGCAGGCACGGCAGCACGGGTCTCAATCTCACCGGAATGATCCAGGCGGTTGCGCGCGCCGCTGATGGTGAAGCCCTGCTCGTACAGCAACTCGCGGATGCGCCGGATCAGCAGCACTTCATGGTGCTGGTAGTAGCGGCGGTTGCCGCTGCGCTTGACTGGTTTGAGCTGGGTGAATTCCTGTTCCCAATAGCGCAGCACATGCGCCTTGACCCCGCACAATTCGCTGACCTCACCGATGGTGAAATAGCGCTTGGCGGGAATCGGCGGAAGCTCTGAATTAGGTTTGTGGTTTTCCATGATAGGACTTTTCCACCATGGTCTTCAGTTTCTGGCTGGGGTGGAACGTCACGACGCGCCGTGCGGTGATCGGGATCTCCTCGCCGGTCTTTGGGTTGCGCCCGGGACGCTGCGGTTTGTCGCGCAATTGGAAATTGCCGAAGCCGGACAGCTTGACGCTCTCGCCCTGCTCCAGTTGTGCACGGATCTCTTCGAAGAACGCTTCCACCATATCCTTGGCTTCGCGTTTGTTGAAGCCGACTTTCTCGAACAGCAAATCAGCCAGTTCGGCTTTGGTTAACGTCGTTGTCATTTCTCTCCCTTAATCATATAAATCTCGCGCAGCGAACCACCTGTACTCCTCGCCCGCTTGCGGGAGAGGGGGAACGGGGGTGAGGGAACGATCATGGCGCTAGTGTAGTGTTCATCATTTTGTGTGTTCGCGCCATGATCGTTACATGCGCAGCTGCGCGCCGTGCCGCTGCATCGCATCCACCAGCAGCGCGACGCTTTGTTCGATTTCCGAATCTGTCAGCGTTTTTTGAGTATCTTGTAATAACACACGGAATGCAAGGCTTTTTTTGCCTTGCTCCAGACCCTTGCCGCGATACACGTCGAACAGTGCGATTTCCTGCACATAAGGCGCGTCAACCTGGCGCATGGTGTCCAGCAAGGTTTGCGCGACAACTGCCTCGTCTGCCAATACCGCCACATCGCGCCGCACCGGCAGGGATTTGGCGATCTCACTCATGCGCGGCACGGATGCCCGGGTCAGCGCGCCGAGGTCGACTTCGAACCACACGGCGGCCTGCGCCATGTCGTATTGCTGCTGCCAGTGCGGATGCAGCTCGCCGATCCAGCCGATCGTTTGCCCGCCGCAATGGATCTGCGCGGAACGCCCGGGATGCAAGGCCGGGTGGGCCGCCGCGACGAACCGTAGCGGTTGCGGCGCGAACAGGGCTTCGACATCCGCCTTCACGTCGTAGAAATCGACCGGTCTGGCGGGCGTGCCCCATTGCTCCGGATAAGCCGCACCGCAGGCAAGGCCTGACAGACGCTGGCTCTGCAGGTAACCGTCGTTTGCCCTGGCAAAACACGCGCCGGTCTCGAACAGGCGCACCCGCGCCTGCTTGCGGTTCAGGTTGTAGCGCAACGCGCCGACCAGCCCGACGATCAGGCTGCTGCGCATCACCGCGAGGTTGCTGGCGATCGGGTTCTGCAGCGCAACCGGTTCGGCATTGCCGCACAGATCGCGCTCTGCCTGTTCCTCGACGAACGCATAACTGACGATCTCCTGATAGTCGCGCGTCACAAGGATCTGCTGGATGCGCGCCAGCGGGCGCTGCGACTCGCTGTACGGCAGCATGGTCAGCGCGGCCTGAGGCGCCAGCGCGGGGATGTTGTCGTAGCCGTGCAGGCGCGCCAGCTCCTCGATCAGGTCGGCCTCGATGGACAGATCGAAACGGAAGCTCGGCGGCACGACGCGGAAGTCGTCGTCCGACAAAGGCCTCGCAGAGGCGGCGATTGCCCCCTCCCCCGCAAGTGGGGGAGGGTTGGGGAGAGGGCTATTCGCCGTAAACTCGAATTGCAGCCGTTGCAGCAATGAAGAGATTTCGGCGTTGTCCAGTTCAATGCCGAGCACCCGCGCGACGCGCGAGCGGCGCAGCGCGATCACCGCGCGCTTCGGCAGTTCGCCGCGTGTTTCACTGACCGCCCCGGCGCTGCCGCCGCAGATCTCCAGCAGCAGTTGCGTGGCGCGCTCCAATGCCAGGCGCGTCGCCGCAAAATCCACGCCGCGCTCGAAGCGGAACGAAGAATCGGTCGCCAAACCGAAACGGCGCGCCTTGCCGGCGATCGCATCGGGATGGAAGAACGCGCTCTCCAGGAACACATCCCGCGTGGCAGTTTCCACGCCGCTACCCTGCCCGCCCATGATGCCCGCCAGCGCCAGCACGCGCGCGTCGTCGGCGATGACGCGCACCTCCGCGTCGAGCTTTACGGTCTGTTCGTTGAGCAGGGTCAGTTCTTCGCCGTTGCGCGCCCGGCGCACGGTGATGCCGCCGGAGAGTTTTGCCAGATCGAAGGCGTGCAGCGGCTGGCCCATTTCCAGCATCACGTAGTTGGTGATGTCCACCACCGCGCTGATGCCGCGCAAGCCGCTGCGCTCCAGGCGGCGCAGCATCCACGCCGGGGTGGGCGCAGCGGCATTCACGCCGCGCACCAGGCGACCGCAGTACAGCGGACAGGCCTGCGCATCGGCAACCTGCACCGGCAATTGCTCGGACAAGGTAACCGCTTGTGTCTGAATTTCCAGCGACTTGAGCGGGCTGCCGGTCAGCGCCGCGACTTCGCGCGCTATCCCAGCCATGCCGGAGCAATCGCTGCGGTTCGGCGTGAGCTTCAGCGTGAACAGCTTGTCGTCCAGCTCCAGATATTCGCGCAACGTCCTGCCTACCGGCGCATCGCTCGGCAGCAGCCACAGACCTGTCCTGAGCTCAGTCGAAGGGTCGTTGCTTTCCGCGGCCAGCCCTAATTCTTTTTCGGAGCACAGCATGCCGAACGATTCGACGTTGCGCACCTTGGCCCGCTTGATGGCAAAGTCGCCGGGCAGCAGCGCGCCGATACGTGCGCACGGCACTTTCACGCCGACCGCGACATTTGCCGCGCCGCACACGATGGTCAGCGGCTGCGCTTCGCCGACATTCACCTGGCACACGTTCAGGCGATCCGCGTTGGGATGCTTGACGACTTCCAGCACTTCGGCGACCACGACGTTATCGAACGCAGGAGCGACGGCCTCCAGCGCCTCGACTTCCAGTCCGGCCATGGTCAGCGCATGCGCCAGCTCATCGCTGGAGAGCGCCGGATTGACCCAGGTTCTTAACCAATTCTCGGAAAATTTCATCGCTATGTTCTCAGTTGAATTGCTTGAGGAAGCGCAGATCGCTCTCATAGAACAGGCGCAGGTCGTTCACGCCGTAGCGCAGCATCGCCAGGCGTTCCACGCCCAGGCCGAACGCGAAACCGAGGTATTTTTCGCTGTCGATGTTGACGTGCTTCAGCACGTTGGGATGCACCATGCCGCAGCCGCCGATCTCCAGCCATCCGCCGTTCCAGCTCATGTCCATTTCGGCCGAGGGCTCGGTGAACGGAAAAAACGAAGGGCGGAAGCGCACGCGCAGATCGTCCCGCTCGAAGAAGCGCTGCAGGAAATCCTGCACCACGCCCTTGAGATTGGCGAAACTGATCTCCTCATCGACCCACAGGCCTTCGACCTGATGGAACATCGGCGAATGAGTGGCATCGGAGTCGACGCGGTAGACGCGTCCGGAAGAGATGATCTTCAGCGGCGGCTGATGCGCTTCCATGTAACGCACCTGCACCGGCGAGGTATGGGTGCGCAGCACATGCTGCGGATCGATGTAAAAGGTATCGTGCATCGCGCGCGCCGGATGGTTCTCCGGGATGTTCAGCGCGGTGAAATTGTAGAAATCGCGTTCGATTTCCGGGCCGGACGAAGCGGCAAAACCCAGCGAGTGAAACAACTGCTCGATGCGCTCCAGCGTGCGCGTCACCGGATGCAGTCCACCCGTACCCAGGCCGCGCCCGGGCTGAGTCACATCCAGCGCTTCCGCGGCCAGCTTCTGTTCCAGTTTGTTCTGCTGCAACGCATCGCGGCGCTGTTGCAATGCGGCTTCGATGCTTTGCTTGACCTGGTTGATGCGCGCGCCCGCGGCAGGACGTTCTTCCGCAGACAGCTTGCCCAGGCCCTTGAGCAGGGCCGTCAGGCTGCCTTCCTTGCCGAGGTATTTTGCCTTGACCTGCTCCAGTTCGGCTTCATCGCCGATGGCGGCGAACTGCTGCAGGGCCTGATCGAGAATTTGTTGAAGCTCTTGCATTTTATAGCTCCCCTCCCCTGGGAAGGGGAGGCTGGGAGGGGTTCACAAACAAAAAAGGAGGCGAAATACGCCTCCTTGACACCCATACGTTGGGTTACGGCGCAGACCCTCACCTCAATCCTCTCCCGCCTGCGGGAGAGGAGGTAAACGTGAAAAGCACTTGCTGTTTCCTGCGCCTAACCCAACCTACACACCGAGACTGGCTTTGGCTTGCGCCACGAATTGCGCAAACACCGGCTTGTCAAAGATGGCGATATCCGACAACACCTTGCGGTCGACCTGGATGTCCGCTTTCTTCAGCCCGTTCATGAATACGCTGTAGCTCAGGCCCATCTCACGCGCTGCCGCATTGATACGCGCGATCCACAGGGTACGGAACTGGCGCTTTTTCTGGCGACGATCGCGGTATGAATACTGACCCGCTTTCATCACCGCCTGCTTGGCGATCCGGTAGACGTTCTTGCGGCGACCGCGATACCCCTTGGCTTGCGCCAATAACTTCTTATGGCTGGCGCGCGCTATTACTCCACGTTTTACTCTTGGCATGTTCTACTCCTTATGCGTAAGGCATCATGGCGCGAACCGATGCTGTGTTGGTTGCATGGACTTCAGCCGTGCCGCGTAACTGACGTTTGTTCTTGGTGGTCTTCTTGGTCAGGATATGGCGCTTGAACGCTTGCGAGCGCTTGACACTGCCACCGGCGCGGATCTTGAAACGCTTGGCCGCTCCGCTCTTGGTTTTCATCTTAGGCATGACTACTCCTTAAGTTATGGTGCGAGGTGTTTTCCGGTGGAAAAACTTGATGACCCATACACCACTTTTTATCGGGGAACTGTTTGCTGCATCGCCTCGACCATCCCCTTGCTGTCGAGACAATTAAAATTCATTTTTCGGGCGAATCGCGGTGTCGCGTGCTCGCTCGTTCCTCGTCTATCTTGCGATATGCCTCGTCATTCACTGTGCGGCTCCTTGTGCTTCATCCCGCAAAAGTGAATTTCTTCACTTATTTCTTCTTGGCTTTGGGCGACAACACCATCACCATCTGCCGGCCTTCCATCTTGGGAAACTGCTCGACCACGCCATGCTCTTCCAGGTCCGCCCTGACGCGCTCGATCAGGCGCATGCCGATTTCCTGGTGGGCCATCTCACGGCCGCGAAAGCGCAGCGTGATTTTGGTCTTGTTGCCGTCTTCCAGGAATTTGATCAGGTTGCGCAGCTTGATGTTGTAATCGCCTTCGTCCGTACCCGGGCGGAACTTGATTTCCTTGATCTGAACCTGCTTCTGCTTGAGTTTGGCCTCGTGCTGCTTCTTGCTTTCGGCATATTTGAATTTGCCGATATCCATGATGCGGCACACCGGCGGCTCCGCCAGCGGCGAAATCTCTACCAAATCCAGTTCTGCTTCGCCAGCCAAACGCAACGCTTCCGCGATGGCAACAATCCCGAGGGGCTCCTTTTCGACACCAATGAGGCGCACCTGCGGTGCGGTAATCATCTCATTGATGCGCTGCGATTTATCTTGTGCTATTGCAATATCTCCACTTGAACAATATTAAGCCGTGCTACCCGTCTTCATCTCGGATTTAAAACGCTGAAGCAATGCTTCCAGCGTCATCTGTCCGAGATCTTCACCGCTACGGGCACGCACGGCCACCAGTTTTCCGGCCACTTCCTTATCGCCGACAATCAGCTGATAAGGCAATTTCTGTAAGCTATGTTCGCGTATTTTATAGGTAATCTTCTCATTACGCAAATCCAGTTGCACACGCAATCCGGCTTCGCGCAATGCCTGCACCACTTGCGTCGCATATTCCTCCTGCGCCTGCGAGATGTTCATCAGCACCACCTGCGCCGGCGCCAGCCACAGCGGGAACGCGCCCGCATGGTGCTCAATCAGGATGCCGATGAAGCGTTCCATCGAACCGAGTATGGCGCGATGCAGCATCACCGGTGGTTTGCGGCTGTTGTCCTCATCGACAAACTCCGCATCCAGTCGCGCCGGCAAATTGAAATCCAGCTGGATCGTGCCGCACTGCCACAGGCGGCCAAGGCTGTCCTTCAGCGTGAATTCGACCTTTGGTCCGTAGAACGCGCCCTCGCCGGGCTGGATGTCATAAGCCAGTCCGTTCTGCTGCAGCGCCGACGCCAGGCCGGCCTCGGCCTTGTCCCAGGTCTCGTCGGAGCCAACGCGCTTCTCCGGGCGCGTGGACAGCTTGACCAGCACTTCGTTGAAACCGAAATCGCGATACACCTCGTTCAGCATCACGATGAAACGTGACACCTCGGGCTGCACCTGGTCTTCGGTGCAGAAGATATGCGCATCGTCCTGAGTGAAGCCGCGCACCCGCATCAAACCGTGCAGCGAACCGGATGTCTCGTTGCGGTGGCAGGAACCGAATTCCGCAAGGCGCAACGGCAGATCGCGGTAACTGTGCAGGCCGTGATTGAATATCTGCACGTGTCCCGGACAATTCATCGGTTTCACCGCGTAATCGCGATTCTCCGAACAGGTGGTGAACATGTTGTCGTGGTAATTTTCCCAGTGGCCGGATTTCTCCCACAGGGTCCTGTCCATGATGGTCGGCGTGCGCACTTCCTGATAGTCATGCTCGCGGAATTTGCGGCGCATGTATTGCTCGACCTCCTGCCACAGCGTCCAGCCCTTGGGGTGCCAGAACACCATGCCGGGCGACGAATCCTGCATGTGGAACAATTCCAGTTGCTTGCCCAGCTTGCGGTGATCGCGTTTCTCGGCTTCCTCGAGCTGATGCAGATAGGCATCCAGCTCTTCATTCTTCGCCCAGGCCGTGCCGTAGATGCGCTGCAGCATTTCGTTCTTCGAATCGCCGCGCCAATAGGCACCGGCCAGCTTCATCAGCCGGAAGGCTTTCAGCTTGCCGGTGGAAGGCACATGCGGACCGCGGCACAGATCGGTGAACTCGCCTTCGCTGTACAGCGAGACATCCTGATCCGCCGGGATGGAAGCGATAATCTCGGCCTTGTACTGCTCACCGATATGCTTGAAATAGGCCACCGCCTCGTCGCGCGGCAGCACGCGGCGCGCCACCGGCAGATCCAGTTTGGCGATCTCGCTCATGCGCTTCTCGATCGCCGCCAGGTCTTCCGGCGTGAACGGGCGCTTGTAGGAAAAATCGTAATAGAAGCCGTTTTCGATGACCGGCCCGATAGTCACCTGCGCATCGGGAAACAATTCCTTCACCGCATGGGCCAGCAGGTGCGCGGTGGAATGGCGGATGATCTCCACGCCGTCCGCATCCTTGTCGGTAATGATCGCCAGGGCGGCATCCTGTGCAATCGAATACGAGGTGTCCACCACCTTGCCGTCCACCTTGCCGGCCAATGCGGCGCGCGCCAAGCCAGCGCCGATACTGAGCGCAACATCGGCAACGGTGACAGGTTGCGCAAAACTGCGCTGCGAACCGTCCGGCAAAGTGATGACTGGCATATTGCTATTCCAAAAATACAAAGTGCGGCAATGCCGCACTCGAAATGTTGGTAGGCACGATTGGACTCGAACCAACGACCCCTTGGATGTCGACCAAGTGCTCTAACCAGCTGAGCTACGCGCCTAATGGGGGCGCATTGTATCCGAAAGTGTTGCAGGCTTCAAACGGAAATCACGCGCGGCTTCAAGAGAGGGTTGCCCCAGAAAGTGATCGGGGAGCTGCGTCGGGAAAATGCATCGTCTCGAAATATTGTTAACTGAAATAGCGACACTTCAAGCTTAAAGCGACTTAGTTGATGTATGTCATGGTTTCCCGGGCTGAAACCCGTTTAAGCTATGGCCACTGAAGATTTACAACGCTAGGTGGCGGCGTTGCGCCACACACTTCACTAACTTCACCAAGGAGAACAATATGGCACACAGCACGACACTCGGCGGCACCCCCGTGCAACTGAACGGCGACTTTCCAAAAGTGGGACAAACCGCACCGGCCTTCTCGCTGGTGAGCAAGGATCTGCAGGACATCACGCTGGCCAGTTTCGGCAACAAGCGCAAGGTGCTGAACATCGTGCCCAGCCTGGACACGGCGACCTGCGCGGCTTCCGAACGACGCTTCA